>USFB01000023.1 GCA_900553895.1 uncultured bacterium
TAAAGCTCCATAACCATAAATAGGACAATACGGTCCTATTAAAAAACCTCTATTAACCAATTTTTTAGTTGTATATAACGTTACAAGAACTTCCATACACCAACCAAAGAAAGAATATAAAATAAACAGAATAAACAATGAAGCTAAGTTATATTGCATAAAACACACCACCATTTCCCATATTTTATCATAAAAATTACATTATTTAATTTTTTTCTTCTAAAAAATAAATGTACTCTTTTATATAAATATTTATAGTCGACAGTTATAATAGCATATATTAATTGCTCTGCTATATATGGTAAATATAAAATAAAGTAAAAAGGCCATACTGCAGAATGAACATTGGCAATTATTATTGGTATTATTATTAACATTAATGCATATCGTACCTTTTTTGTTTTTAAAAATTGCTCTTTTTTATTAAACTTGTTACAAACCTTAAAACTGTATAAACACTGGATTTAAAGAGTATATATTATGTAAATAAACCTTGCATCTGCATGTAAAATTTTATTTTACCTTTACTTTACACAAACCTTTTTTATGTTACTATATATAGTATAAATGGGATGTATCAGGCTAAGTGAAGCTTGTTTAGATAGAGTTCCACTTTAGGGAAAATGGATAGAGGAGAAGGATTTTGGCTCAGCAAAATATGTTTTCGGACGGTAAAATCGTACCTGTTAATATTAGAGAAGAAATGAAGAAGTGCTATATTGATTACGCGATGAGTGTAATTGTTGGTCGTGCGCTTCCTGATGTAAGGGACGGTTTAAAACCTGTTCACAGACGTATTTTGTACGCAATGAATGAATTAGGAATGACTCCTGATAAGCCATTTAAGAAATGCGCTCGTATTGTAGGGGAAGTTCTTGGTAAATACCACCCACACGGCGATAGCTCTGTATATGAAGCACTTGTTCGTTTGGCTCAAGACTTCAATACAAGATATCTTGTAGTAGATGGTCATGGTAACTTCGGTTCAGTCGATGGTGACAGCGCGGCTGCAATGCGTTATACAGAAGCACGTATGCACAAAATTACACAATCAATGTTGGCTGATATTGATTGTGAAACAGTTGATTTTGTACCAAACTTTGACGGTTCCCTAGAAGAACCGTCTGTATTACCTGTAAGACTGCCTATGCTTTTATTAAACGGTGTTTCAGGCATTGCGGTTGGTATGGCGACAAACATTCCTCCTCACAACTTGAGAGAAGTTGTAGATGGTACAATTGCGTTGATAGATAATCCGCAAATTACCGTTCAAGGTTTGATGGAGCATATTAAAGGACCTGACTTCCCGACTGCTGCTACAATAGTCGGTTTGAATGATATCAAACAAGCTTACGAAACTGGTCGTGGTTCAATTAAAATGTCTGCAGTTGCTACAATTGAAGAAATCCCTGGTGGTGGCGGACGTCAAACAAGAACAGCAATTATTGTTACTGAAATCCCATATCAGGTTAACAAAGCGCAATTAATTGAAAAAATTGCAGATTTAGTTAAAGAACAAAGAATTACAGGCATTTCTGATTTAAGAGATGAATCTGATAGAGAAGGCATGCGTATTGTTATTGAACTTAAGCGTGATGCTAAGCCTGAAGTTGTTAAGAATAACTTATTTAAATTCACTCAACTTGCGACAACGTTTGGTGTAAACATGGTTACACTTTGCGGTAAACAACCAAGACTGTTGAATTTGTATGAAGTTCTTAATGAATTTGTAGAACATAGGGTTGAAATTGTTACAAGAAGAACTATTTATTTCTTGAAAAAAGCAAAAATCAGAGCGCATATTTTGGCCGGTTTATTAATTGCTTTGGGTTCTTTGGATGAAGTTATTGAACTTATTAAAAAATCAAAAACAACCGAAGATGCTCGTGTTGGTTTAATGAGCAGATTTGGTTTGGATATTGACCAAGCTAACGCAATCTTAGAAATGCAATTAAGAAGATTGACGGGTTTGGAACAAGATAAAATCAAAAATGAATACGATGAGTTATTAAAGAAAATTCAAGAATACGAAGGAATTTTGGCTGACAGACAAAAAGTTCTTGATATTATTAAGGGTGAACTTCTTGAAGATAGAGAAAAATATGGCGATGATAGAAAGACTCAAATCGTACCTGAACAAGGTGAAGTTACAATTGAAGATTTGACACCAAACACTCCAATGGCTGTATTTATTACTCATCAAGGTTATTTGAAGAGAATTTCTTTGGATACATTTGAACGCCAAAACCGTGCAACTCGCGGAAAAGCAGGTATCAAGACTAAGGAAGATGATGATATTCAACACTTCTTTACTGCGATGATGCACGATAAAGTATTGTTCTTCTCTTCTAAGGGTATTGTTTACAGCTTGAATGTTTATGATTTCCCTGAAGGTGGCAGACAATCTAAAGGACTTCCTATTGTAAACGTTCTTCCGATTGAACAAGGCGAAAGAATTACTGCGGTTGTTCCTGTAAGCAACTTCTCACATGATTTGAACTTAATTATGTTGACTCAAAAAGGTTATATTAAGAGAATTGAACTTGATAACTTTGTAAATATCAGAAGAAGCGGTATTATTGCAATTTCTCTTGAAGAAGGCGATAAATTGAATTGGGTTAAACTTGCAAATCCTAATGATGAAATCATTATCGGTACATCTTGCGGTATGGCAATCAGATTCCCAATCGAAGATTTAAGACCTTTAGGTAGAAGCGCAAGAGGTGTAAACTCAATGAAATTGAGAAGCGCTGATACAATTATTGGTTGTGATATTGTACCGAGAAATTATGATGCAGATTTACTTGTTGTAACATCAGACGGTTTCGGAAAACGTACAAAACTTTCAGAATTCCGTTCTCAAAATAGAGGCGGTATCGGCTTAATTGCGACTAAATTTAAGTCAAATATGTCAAGACTTGTAGCATTGACGATTGTTGAAGAAAAAGACGAAATCATGATGGTTACAGCAAACGGTATTGTAACAAGAATTAAAGCCGGTGATATTTCTTGTCAAGGACGTCCTGCAACAGGTGTTAGAGCACAAAACTTGACAGATAATGATACGGTTGTTTCAGTGAACAAAATTGTAAATACAGACAATTCTTCTAATGGAGTATCAGAAGACGGATGTCCTGCAGATGATAATGTTACTGAACAAACGACATTAATTGAATAATAAAAATATATAAAACGAATACGTAAGCAGACGTGTTGCCTGCGATGCCGATATTGCTCCAAGCAAGGGAGAACGCTTAAATTCTGCTCGTGTAATAAAATTCAATAAAATTATAAAAAGTAGTTTTATATTTAAGTAGTAAAGCCCTAAAACCGACGTTTATACGTTATTTTAGGGCTTTTTATTTTATTAAAAATATGGAAAGAAAGGTGCTAGTTTTTTAATACGTTTTTAATATTAAAGAATTGTTCTTATTCTGCCGAGAGGATTAGTTCAATAAATTTATAAATCATACCAAATTGTAAAAATTGGCATTTCTTTTGGGTATTTTATATCAATTTCTTTACCTCTAAAAATAACACCTATATAATTAAAAAATTGAGCAAATCTATTTTCTTTTGTTTTCAACAACTCAAACCCATCTATTTTTACGCTAGATTTAATTGTTACAATTTCATTTTTTGCATTTCGTAATTTAAATTTTTCTACTCGAATTTCTGCATTATCATTTGCCCAACCATTATCTTCTATTTTATCAACTGTACCAAAAACAAGTGCATCTTTTGTAAAAATCAGTTTGTCATTTAAATAAACATCATTTTGCACTTTAAACATTATATTATCACCAAGTTGAACCTCATCATGCACAGTAGAAATAGGTTCAGCAGGCACAATTCTTACCGGAATTTGCTCTGAAGCTAATACAGAACTTCCAACTATCAATAACATTAATATTAAAATCTTTTTTTTCATCTTTATTCTCTCACATATAGTACAAACTGTTTTTCATTTGGTTTAATGTTAATTTCTCCGCCACGTACCCAAAATGGAAAATCAGAAGAAAATCCGTTGGCAAATTCATTTGCGGTTTTGTGTAAACTTCCTTGCAAATAAATTTCGCCTGCAATTTTATGACCATCACATTTAAAGTTTTGTATAACAGCTTGTGCTTCCTTTCCATAAAAACCATTGTCCTCTATAGTTCTAACAATACCTTGAATAACTGTATCATTAGGGATTGCACCTTTGCCATCTACAACTTTAAATTTTACATAATCGCCTTCCTGTAAGGAACCTTTTTTGCAGGTAGAAATTACTTGCGCAGGAGTAACTAGAATAGTTCTGTCTTGAGCATAACCACCCAAAACAGAACACAAAAACGATGATAAAAATAATATCACAAATAAATGTTTTCGCATTACAAAGAAACTCTTTCTTGTTTAAGTTTGCGACTACTGTATTCTTGATTAATTATTTTGATTTCTTTTTCCAAAGTTTGCTCAAAATTCTTATAGTAAGCATTTTGTGTCATAGAACTTGTTAAATATTGAGGATATTTAACCAAAATATACTTGTACATTGTCAAAAGTCGTTTGCTGCCTTTTGGATGTGTGTAAGAAATTCCCCAGTCGAATATTGGCTCATCAAATATTTTGTTCCCCATAGTAATAGCAGCTATCGGATTATATCCTGCAGAAACCATCAAATCAATGGCATCAGTATCAGCTTTCAACTCGTATTTTTTAGAGTTAAAATTCATCGCAACATACTTAAAGTAACCGCCGTATGATTCTAAATCGTGAGCAATTTCGTGTGCTAAAATATAAGCTAACTCGTCATCACAATCCACGCTGGATAGTATGCCTGTATAAATTGTAATTTGTCTTGTATATGTATTAGCATTTGCATTAATAATATTAGGCTTTCTTACAATCGCAATAGGTGTACGCTTAGTGATTTTATTAGACGTGTACAATTGTTGTGCCACAAGCATAACCTTTTGATTCAACTTGTTTGTTTTTTCCCAATAATTTTTCATTGAAACATTTGTTTCTACAAACAAAGAATCTGATACTGCAAAAGCTTGAGTGCTAAGTAACATCAAAGCTCCCAAAAGAATAACTAACTTTTTCATATAACTCCTTTTTATTCTACATGGGATAATATATAAAAATTTTCAACATTTGTCAATATATATAGTAAAGATAGACAAAATTCGTTACAAAATTTTACGACAATAAAAATCAACGAAAAAGCTTTTAAATAATCTTATTTAATAAAATCAAAAGTATGCGCTTTAATCTTAGTAAACAGAATTCATCATTGAAAAACATTATACCTATAAAAGAACTATAACTTTTTGTATTTCAAGTTAATATACATAATTTTTCTATGTTTTTTTATAATTACTATCAAAAAAATTATTTATGATTTTTATATATAATATAAAAAAGAAATATAAGGAAATTGTTTTATGAAATGCAGCTTAAATCTTGTTAATGCGATTCCAAGAAAACTTGTTGTTCCAGCAGCAATGGCTGGTCTAATGTCATTACCAACATTTTCTAATAACTTAATAAAAGAGGATGTTTTTGAAAAAAGTAATATTAAATCAGAGCAAGCTGATAAAACTTCTCAAAAAGATAGTGACAATGACCTAAAAAACGCTATAAATAATTATAATAAACTTGATTACTATAATCGCTCCAAACTTACTTATGAAACTTCCGATAGCGTACAAAGCAAGCTATATAAGATGGAACGTAGAATTGATGACGCATTTGCAAATTGCAGAGCTTACCAAGATATATGTATAATTCCAAAATGGCACTACAGATATTATCCATACATGCAAGAAAAACTTATCAATTTCGATGTTCAAGAAATCAGAACAAGAACTGATGCAGACATGAAGTCATTGCAAAATTTAAAAGATAAAATTGAATATTCTATCGAAGATGCTAATGGAGAAAAAGAGCATAACAATCCAACTACAACTCTTTACGATATTGAAGAATTAGCTCAAAAACATCTTGGCATGAGTTATGCAGATTTTGATAAAGAATATCATGACGAATTAGAATTTTGTAAAACCGTTACTTATGCAGATTTCAATTCTATGAGTGAAAGGCAAACCTTTGTCTATGGAAAAGCAAAAGCGTATGCAAAAGAAATGCTAAAAACCACAATTAATGAAGCGAGAAATACAAGGTTTAATTATGGCGAAAGACTTTTAGACGAAACAAACAAGACCTCGGACGATTTAAGTATTATTACCACTTTTGAATTAGATGGTATAAACGATGATAGTTGGACAAAATTAAAAAGTGGCATTGTAATTAACTCATTTAAAGACGTTTTAAAGAAAAATTTTTCAGAAAATAAACCGAATGGTATTAATGATTTAATTGTAAAGCCTTTGACAAGAAAAACCATCAAGAAAATTGAAAATGGTAAAGTTATTGTTATAACACAAAATGGCTTGAAGTATAATATCAACGGAATCTTAAAATAAATAACGTTTCATTACACAAACTGTAATATCTGACATTAGTTATAACGATGGGAAGTTCGATGTAGAACTACATCAACTTTGTTATTATTAACTATATTAAACAAATACCAAAATAGAATGTTTTTGGAACGTTTTTTATTGCATTAAAAAAGAGGGTCTGAAACCCTCTTAAAATGGCGGGAACGACGAGGCTCGAACTCGCGACCTCATGCGTGACAGGCATGCGCTCTAACCAGACTGAGCTACGCTCCCATATTCTTTTATCATCATGACCAGCTCCCTGATCACATTTATAGTATACCTTGCTGATTTTTTTTTTGCAAGCACTTTCTACAGAAAAAATAGGATGGTTCTAAACCATCCTATTTATAACTTTATTTATTCATTTCTTGTAATCTATCGCAAGTATCACAAGGTTTTTGTTGAGGTATTGCCTTTTGGCAAGGATTGCAAGGTTCTTTCTTTACACAAGGTGCAGCTGCACCAGTAGGGCATGGTGTTTCAACTTTTTGACATGGGTCACATTTTTTAACCTTTTTACAGCCACAATCTGCTTTTTTCTTTTCACATTTTGGACAATGTCCCCAATAAGCAGGATTTAAGCTTGACCACTCAAAAGCATTTGCGCTTTGAGAACCGATAATAGATACAAGACCTAAAACGGCTAATACAGATAATGTTTTTTTCATCTCTTACTCCTTTTTCTAATAATTTGAACTGTATTTTAAATACATAATTATTGTAAGAAATTAGAAAAGAATTACCATAAGCCACAAGGACAAACAAGTGATTGCCGATTAGGCTAATTTCTTGTTTTATCTATCAAACGATTTTCTCTATTCCATTTAAAAGAAGAACGAATTTCAGAACCGATTTTTTCAATCAAATGACCTTTAGAAGCGTTTCTTAGTTCGTTAAATTTTTTACCGCCGTTTGCCATTTCGTCCATAAATTCTTTTGCGTATTCACCACTCTGAATATCAGCCAAGATTTTTTTCATTTCTTCTTTAACTTGTGGATTAATAAGTTTAGAACCTCTTGTTAAATCGCCGTATTCAGCGTTATTAGAGATAGAATAGTGCATGTCTTCAATTCCGCCTTGATAAATCAAATCAACGATTAATTTTAGTTCGTGGCAAACTTCAAAATATGCCATATAAGGGGAATAACCAGCTTCTACAAGAGTTTCAAAAGCTGTTTTAATTAATGCGGAACATCCGCCACAAAGAACAGCTTGTTCGCCGAATAAATCAGTTTCGGTTTCTTCTTTGAAGGTTGTTTCAATAATACCTGTCCTGCCGGAACCGATTGCAGAAGCATAAGATAAAGCAATCTCAATAGAATTCCCGTCATAATCTTGATAAACGGCAACAAGAGATGGTACACCGCGCCCATCTTTATATTCGCTTCTTACAGTATGTCCAGGAGCTTTTGGCGCAACCATAATTACATTTACATCTTTTGGCGGTTTAATAAATCCGTAGTGAATATTAAAACCGTGAGAGAACATCAAATATTGCCCTGCTCTCAAGTTTGGCTCGATTTCTTCCTTATACACCTTTGCCTGAATTTCGTCAGGAATTAGAATTTGAATGATATCAGCCTGTTTTACTGCATCTGCAATACTCATTGTCGTTAAACCATAATCTTTAGCTTTAATATCAGACGCACCGCCTTGTCTTAAACCTAAAATAACATCACAGCCTGAATCTTTAAGATTTAAAGATTGTCCGTAACCTTGTGAGCCAAAACCAATAACTGCGATTTTCTTTGTTTTGATTAAATCCTGGTTAATGTCATTATCCATGTATATTTTTAAGTTACTCATAAAACCCTCCTTAAAACATGGCTATTATAACACTTCAAGATAATTTGCGAACTATTTACAAGAAAGGTGCGTAATAAAACGCACCTTTTATAATGTTTAATAAACAGCAAACGCTTTTTTGCCCAAATATTTTGCACTTGTACCAAGTTCTTCTTCAATTCTTAAAAGTTGGTTATATTTTGCCAGCCTGTCAGTTCTCGAAATAGAGCCTGTCTTAATTAGTCCGCAATTTGTTGCAACCGCTAAATCAGCTATAAAACTATCCTCAGTTTCCCCTGAACGGTGAGAAACTATGGCAGTATAACCATTTTTCTGTGCCATATAAATTGCATCCAATGTTTCTGTTAATGTTCCTATTTGGTTCGGTTTAATCAATATTGAATTTGCTACATGCTTTTCAATACCATCTTTTAGGCGGGAAGTATTTGTTACAAATAAATCATCACCTACTAATTGGCATTTCTTACCCAATTTCTCTGTTAAATTTTGCCATCCTAACCAGTCATCTTGCGCTAAGCCGTCTTCTATAGATATAATCGGATAATCTCTAACTAATTCATCTAAATATTCAATAATATCTTCTGATGTTAATTTTCGATTTTCGCCCTTCAAAAAATATCTGCTGAGTGAACAAACTCCATTTGAACATTCGCCTTCTTCATAAAGTTCAGAAGCTGCAACATCAAGACAAAGTTTCACATTATTAGTATTATATCCTGCCTTTTCTATAGCAAGGATAATAATTTCAATAGCTTCTCTAGTTGAACTTAAATTAGGAGCAAAACCTCCTTCATCACCTACCGTTGTTGATAGTCCTTTTTCACATAAAATACGTTTGAGTGCGTGAAAAATTTCTGAACCAGTTTTTAATGCGTCAGAAAAGCTTGAAACACCGACAGGGGCAATCATAAATTCTTGTATATCAAGATTGTTATTTGCATGCGCTCCTCCATTTAAAATATTCATCATTGGTGTGGGTAGAGTTTTTCCTACAATTCCGCCTAAATATTTGTAAAGCGGTAATTCATAATAATCAGCAGCAGCTCTAGCACAAGCAAGTGAAACCGCAAGAATTGCATTCGCGCCTAAAGTCGATTTATTAAAACTGCCGTCCATTTCAAGCATTAGACTGTCTATTAATGGTTGGTCAGTTACATCTTCTCCCAGAAGATTTGGAGTAATAATCGAATTAATATTGTCTATAGCTTTTAAAACACTTTTGCCTAAATAATCTGTTTTAATATTATCTCTAAGTTCCTTTGCTTCATAAATTCCGGTTGAAGCACCTGATGGAACGGAAGCTCTGCCATAAGAACCATCAATAAGTTTAACATCAACTTCAACGGTTGGATATCCTCTCGAATCCAGTATTTGTCTGGCTTTTATATCTTCAATTTCGCACATAATTGCTCCTCTCTTTTTTTATAAGATTAAAAAAAAATGTTATGTAGAACTATTCAACAGTCAGGTAAAGTTTTTTTATTTGAGAAACACTATAAATTGTAGTAAGATAAACCTATGATTAAGTTTTTTGGTAATTGTGTAGAAAATCTTTATAAAAGTATTGTTTATCTTGTAACAGGACGTTCGAGATGGACACACATTATAGCACAAGCAGCTTCTATCAGCTATGATTCGCTCGTAATCTCACTTGTTATAGCTTTTGTTTCAGCTGCTGTTATTGCAATTCAGGTTTCCAAACAATTCCTTATGTCAGGAGCAGAAGCTTATGTTGGCGGTTCAATAGCTGTTGTGATGATTAGAGAAATAGCACCAGGTTTTGTAGCCTTAGCAATAGGTGCAAGAGCAGGCACCGCAATTTCTGCAGAAATCGCAAACATGCAAGTAACTTCTCAAGTTGATGCTATAAAAACTTTAAAAGTCGACCCTATCGGTTATTATTTCACACCAAGAATTTTAGCAGCTGCTATTACAGTTCCAATGGTAGTATTAATAGCGGAGGTTGTTGGAATTGCGGGAGGCTTACTCGTTTCAAACGCAACAATACATTTACATCCGTCAAGATATATTACTTCTGTATGGTTATGGTTAAACACTAGAGATATTTACATAAGTTTGTTAAAAGGTCTAATCTTTGGAGTTTTAATTGCTCTCGTTTGTGCAACACAAGGTTATAACACAAAAGGCGGAGCAAAAGATGTCGGGGAGTCAACAACAAAAGCTGCGGTATTATCTACGGTATATATGTTGGTTGCAGATTTTTTAATTAATTTAGTATTTTACTTGTAATATTTTTCACCAAATAAAATTTGCCAGTTTTATGCCCCTTTTCTGAATTACAAAAATCGGGCTGTAAATTTTTGTAACAGTTAATGCTAACTCTCTAAAGTTTTTGTGATATTTGCCGATATATATTTTGTAAGACTAAAGATTAGAGGTTTTGTTATGGCTGGTGAAATACAAGTTTTGTTTAATAAATATCAACAAAAATATCCGCTTTATACAAAAGAAGCAATTGTTGATACTATGCTGAAAGATGGAGTTATAACTCCTGATATTGCTAAAAAAATAAAATCTGGAACAAGTTTATTTTTATTGGACAATAGTTTTTCAAGCAAAAACACAAATAAAGATTTGAACATGACCGAGATTTTTGGAGGTAGTTTTAGGAAGCAAAAAGCAAAACCAAAAACAAATTTTAACAGACAAGTAGAAGCGACTTTTCAATCTAAAACCCAAGGAGATTGTTGGTTGTTATCAGATATTAACGCTTTAAATTGCACTGAATGGGGACGAAAAGCCATACATGATGCGATTATTCCGGATGCAAATAATACGGGCGGAGTTACAATAAAATTCAAAGGCTCGCCATTAAAACAAAAATCTTTTCATATTTCAGCAAATGAAATCATCAAAGCCAAGAAAAGCGGAAATTACGCTAAAGGTGATGATGATATGATAGCGTTTGAGCTTGCGACAGAAAAGCTTTCGAAAATGATAGAAAAAGCCGGACTTGGTAAGAGAGTGACTGGCTTTGATGGTCAAATTAATCACAAATCGTATATCGCAGGTGGTGGTATGTATAACAAAAATGGCGATACAATGGACATTTCAACTCTTATCACCGGCAGAAAAGATGTAATGATATCATTTACGCGTGACACAAAGGTCCCGGATGAATTTTTGAAAAAATTAGCAAAAAACAATGATAATACGGCTTCTGTATGTACTTTTAATTCTATGCATGACGTTATGGGTAGAGCAAAAGATGATCCTGTACATGGAAATCACGCTTATGCAATCAAAAACATTGAATATGGAAAATCTGTAACTGTAATAGATCCTTATCATGCTGATAAAGAAATTAAACTTTCATGGAAAAAATTCTTGTATGACGTTGAACGTATTACAATTTCCAGCAAAGATAATTCTGTAAAAAATGAATTAGAAAGCTTAATTCCCCAACAATTGAAAAATGAAATCCTTGAGGCAGGTAGAAATTCTGCCAAAATGAATGATGAAAATTCTCAAAGACAAATTGATGTCAAAATTTGGGAACAAACATTCCCGGAAGTCGCGAAAATTCTAATTGGTTTTGGTATTCCAAAAGAAGAAATTAAATTTAATAAAGTAAATGACATTATAAAAACAGATTTTCTTAAAAAGAATGACTTTTCTTTAACTTATGATGGTCTTTCAAGAAAAATACCTTTTGACAAACGGAAGCCATCTACAGAAAAAGTAAACAAAGATAATGTACTTTTACTATTGGATGTAAAACCTGATTTTATTCAATTCCTGGATAAATCTAAATCAGGTTGGGGCAAAGGTGAAGAAAAGAAACAACTTATATCACCTATAATCAACGCATTAGCAGAAAAAGCAAAAGAAGTCGAAATTAACAACAAAACTATCACTGATTTTAAAACAAAATGCAATAAAGAATTAGATGCAATTTTTTATACAGATGAAAAAGTTATTCAAAAAGAAGTTGATAACATAATAAAATTAATCAAAGCTAAAGAGCATTAGCTTACAATGTTTTGGATATCTTCAACAAATTCTTTTACATCCGTAACCACATTACGAGAATATTTGTTATAAAAATTAGATGCTTGTTTTTTTGCAAAATCAAATAGTTGGGATTTGCTATCATTACCTAAATTAGAGTTATCTAAAAGCGAAGTAAAAAACGTTACCGCTTCTGAAGTTGTCACACTTCCATCGCCATCCAAATCCAACATATTAGTTTCATTAGCTTTTTCAGACGTCATTTTCTCGCCCAAAATCTCCATCTGGTCTTGAACTTTTTCTGAAAAATCCACATTCTCAATTTTCATTCCTGCAGGCATACCAAGCGATGCAAAAATATTATTATTTTCTTCTTTAGGTTTAACTTCCATTTGTTTTTCCAACAAATCAGAAAACGTGGTGTCATTCAAATCCAAATTTTGTGAGGGATTTAGGCCGCCAACCCCAACTGAAGATATTCCACCTATAAAATTTGATACTAAACTCATAATTTTATTATATATATTTTTTTTGCTTTACAACTCCTGCAAACAGTTGAACTCAAGTAAATGTTACGATATAATGTTTACTATCGGGAGAGTTTACATGAAAAAGATTTTTTTAAGTTTAATATTAGCAAGTTCACTATCTTTGAGCACATTTGCGAGTGACACATTAAACATTCCATATAAAAATTTAAAGAAAAACGCTAAAATAACTTATAATGAAGAACTTGACAGTTGGTCTACAAAAGTCAATAAACATTCTCCCGATGTATTTGTTAAAAATATTTCGGATAATAATACATCCGAATACTTATATCCTGATGAAACATTGGCGTTTTCTACAAATTGTAATTATGAATTTTTAAATGGTAAAGATTTAATCGGATACTCAAATTCTGATTTAAAATTCTATGATTTTGCGTTTCTGAACGGAGAACTTACCAAAAGAGAATTAACGGAAGAAGAAATTCAGACACTTTTCCCAAACTTCAAGATAATCAAAATTTCTGAATTCAGTCCTAAAACCAGTTCTTTAAAAATAAAAAAACATAATCTTAGCGAAAAAATTATTATTCTGAACGATACAGATAAAAATTTTGAGAATTATACTTTTACATCAGGGAATACAAAAATCAACATTTATGAACTGGCAGGTTTTATAGAAATTAGAAAAAAAGGCATGATTCAGTTTTCACACTTCGGAGAGAACACGAAATCTACACCTTGGTTTATCTTGCTTGTAAGATAAATCACTAAATACTTATGGAATATGTTATAATCATTTTGAGGCTAACCGAGATGATAAATGATTTAACAAAGGGCGCACCATTAAAATTAATGCTGTTGTTTTCTATTCCTCTGCTTATCGGGAATATTTTCCAACAATTCTACAATGTCGCAGATATTATTATTGTCGGCAGAACTCTTGGCATGAATGCCCTTGCGGCAGTAGGTGCGGTATCACCGTTATTTTTCCTGATAATGTTTATAATTGTCGGACTTACTAACGGATTTTCAGTAATTACTGGACAGAAGTTCGGTGCAAAAGATTTTGACGCTGTCAGACATTCTGTAACAATGTCTACGATTTTGAGCTTTGCCTTTACGCTTTTGTTTACTGTATTTTGTGCGGTTTTTATGAACCAAATCTTATATTTAATGAATGTACCTCAAGAAATATATAAAGACGCATATTATTACATTCAAATTGTTGTAATCGGCTTATTCGTCGCTAACTTTTATAATCTTTTGGCAAGTATAATCAGAGCTCTGGGGGATAGCATGACTCCTCTATATTGTTTAATTATAGCTTCTGTAATAAATATATTTTTAGCATTATTATTTATACTGCAATTTCATTTGGGTGTTCCGGGTTCTGCTCTTGCCCTAGTACTTTCTCAAGCAATATCAGGACTTTTATGCGTTTGGTATGTAAAAAAACATTTTCCAATTCTTCACCTTAAAAAACAAGATTGGATTTTTAACTGGAAAACCGAATTCTCATTTGCAATGAAACACTTAAAAGTCGGAGTTCCAATGGCTGTACAATTTGCCATATTGGGTTTAAGTATATTAATTATTCAAAGCGTTTGCAATACTTTTGGTGCAAATGTAATTGCAGCATTTACTGCAGCTCTGCGAATAGAACAAATTGCAACATTACCAATGATTTCTTTTGGAGTTGCACTGGCATCTTTTGTAGCGCAAAATTTTGGCGCAGGATGTTTTTCAAGAATAAGATTTGGCGTAAAAAAAGCATCGCTTATCAATTTGGGCTTAAGCATAGTTATGGCATTTATAATGCATTTCTTTGGCGGAGATTTGGTAAGAATTTTTATCGGCTCAGGTAACGAAGCCGTTGTTAAAATCGCCCACGATTATTTGTTTAGAAGTTCACTTTTTTATTTTTTCCTTGCTCAAATTTTTATATATAGAAACGCCCTTCAAGGACTTGGACGAGCCGTTATCCCGATGCTTGCATCTATTGGCGAACTTTTAATGCGAGCTTTCGCTGCTATTTATCTGGCAACAAAAATCGGTTACTTTGGCGTATTTTATGCCGGCCCTATTGCTTGGATAGCTGCATCATTGGTTTTAGCAATCGGATACTATTCTTCTATCAAAAGCTTCATATTTAAAACCCAATTAAAATTAAGACAGAAAAAAATACTTAGCAACATTTTAATTCACTGATAAGCTTTAAAGATTCAATTTGTTTTTCTGAAATTACAGATAAGGCCGAATGAATATTTGAAATATAATCCAATTCCATATTGAATTCACACGCATCTTTTAACAAATCTATAAGACAAGAATTAACAGTAATAAGATTTTCTAATTCTTTTCTTTTGTCTTTAAAATCAGGTGTTTCTACTTCATTTTCTAAAAATTCTTCTTGCATACATATCCTTTCTATTGTAAAATACATAGAGAAATAATACAAATTGATTATAAACTCATTAATATTTTTTGTCAATATTTTAATGAGTTGTCGGATTACAAATTTATTTTGAGGACATTATGAAACTGATACTTGCATCAAATTCGCCACGCAGAAAACAAATTTTAAACGACATGGGATTGGAATTCGAAGTTATACCGTCAAATTATGACGAAAAACTTTCAGATAACATCTTTTCCTATGAAAAGATAGAAGACTTAGCAACACAAAAATGTCTTGATGTTGTTAGGCGTGTAAAAAACGGTGAAACAGTTTTAGCTGCTGACACTGTTGTCGTTTTACATAATAAAATTTTAGGCAAACCTCATTCAAAAGAAGTAGCGTTTGAAATGTTAAAAGAATTATCAGGCGCAACCCATTCGGTTGTAACTTCAATTTGCGCAATCAATACAAAAACAAATCGTGCTGCGCTTTTATCGACTACAAGTTATGTTAGATTTACCGAATGGACAGATGAAATGATTCATTATTATATAGATAATTTTAATCCGCTCGATAAAGCCGGAAGTTACGGAATACAAGAACTTCCTCCAAATTATCTGGATAAATTTGAAGGAAGTTTTGAAAATATTGTAGGGCTTGCGCCGGAAAGCGTTGAGGCTGTACTTAATCAGATTAAGTAGAAGTTATTTTTAATAATTTTAATTTTCTTCACCAGGCAAACCCAAAGAAATTCTTTTATCTTTCGGATTAAATTTAACAATCTTAGTATTAATCTTGTCACCGGCATTCAAAATACAATTATTCGCATTTTGATATTCAGTTAAAGCTGTTTGAGGTAGCAAAGCTTCTACACCTGCCATAACTTCAACAAACGCGCCAAAAGGTTTAATTCTTGTAATTACACCTTCCTTAACATCACCTTCTTTAAGCTCTTCTTCTGCTTTTATCCATGGATCAGGCTCAGTGTTCTTTAAACTTAGACTGATTCTTTGTTTATTATAGTCAACATCAATGATTTCAACATTGATTTCTTGACCTACCTTCAACAAATCAGTCGGATGTTCAACCCATTTCCAAGAAATTTGTGAAAGCGGTAGTAAACAATCAACACCGCCGACATTTACAAATGCACCGAAGTCTGTAATTCTTACAACTTCACCTTTTACAATTTGACCGACTTCTACTTGTTCAAATACACTCTTTCGAGTTTCTGCCATATTTGATTCAAAAACTTTTCTGTTAGACAAAATCAAATTGTTTTGAGATTTATCTAAAGTCAAAATCTTAACATCAATTTTGTCGCCAATATTTGCAATAGTTTCTCTTGCACAAAGTTGTCCTTGAGGGATAAAGCCTTGAACTCCTGAAATATCAACAACCACACCACCTCTAACGATTTGTGAAATAACAACAGAAATTGTTTCATCGGCTTCTTTAACTTTTTCTAATTCTGCCCAAGTATGAGCAAGATGAACTTTTTTGTAAGAAAGTAAAAATCTTCCATTTTCATCACAATCTTGAGTAATCAAAAATTCGTACTCAGTGTTTTTTTCTAAAACATTTTCAACTTTTGCACTCTTATCAGATGAAACCTCATAACTTGGAACAAAAGCTGTACTTTTCGAGCCAATATCTACTATAGCACCATTAGATTCATAATCACAAACCACACCTTTTACGATATCCCCACGTTTAAAATTGTAATCGTACTTCGCTAAAAGCGATTCAAAATCGCAATCTGAATACTGTTGAACCATTCGTATTCTCCTTTTTCATAATAAACACGAGGTTATTATAGCATACAAGTTCAATTAGGGCAATAGCTACGCGAGAAATAAGCTTTAAAAAGCTTTAATTTTTTAATTTTAGTCTAATTTAACATCACCCAACATTTTTTGCTTCAACCAATAAGTTAAATATTCTTCGCTGTTTGCTTTTGGAGCATTCGGATTATTCTTTTGTTTTAATTTTTGCATTGGTGTAAGTTGTTTAAGATTTTCTTTTTCTTGTCTTGCAACCATTGAATCGTAAATTTTATTTTTTGCAAGATGTTCCAGACCTTTTTTACCTCCGGCTAAAGCCTTGCCTGTTTTTGAATCATGTCCCATAACATCTATTACATCAAATCCCATAATTGCATCTTTCAAATCTTCTAAAGAATTTTTAGCAGAAGTTCGTGATTTATGTAAATTTAGTTGTGACGAGTTTGGAATAATATCGTACTTTTGCATAATATTATCCGCTAAAGCTAATATTTTCTCATCGTTCATTTGTTCCAGTTTTGTTGAATTATCAAAGAAACAAGCTTTAAATTCATTCATAACCTTATCAACAGCACCATTTTTATCCATGCCGACAGGAAGTTTTGCTCCATCTAAAACATATTCTGCGATATCTTTCACATTACCTTGTTTAATATAGCTTGTTAAATTCAATGCTCTAAGCGATTGGTCAACACCCATATCAATAGTATTACCTGTATCAATCAAGGTAAACAATTTCCCGCGTCTTGTTCTTAAAACATTAGGATCTATAAAGATATTACCCGGGTGAATGTCTGCGTGAATTACTTTGCCGTTTTTATCAATTTTATGAAATTGTTCAATAAATACTTTTTGATATTCTTGTAACAAATAATCCGTATCACGTTTTCTTAATTTGACATCAGAAAAATCAGGCATCCTTTCTGTTATGTGTTTAATTTTTTCATCTATCTTTTTAAGTTCTTTTTCTTTTGTCGTTGCATCCTTCACTAATTTATTAACAGCTTCCTTGTTCAAATAAAGTTTATTCAAATCCATAAATGAAGACAAACTTACGCCATTAGCTTTTTCCATTACGTAAACATTATTTTTAACTTCAATCGGTTTAACAACATTTGCAACATTCGTAGTCTTAGAAAGTTTTAATGCAGCATCCATTTCATTTTTTAAATCGACTTCCTTAAGAATACCTTCTGCTAAATCTTCAACATTTCTAAGCAAATAATCTTTTTCATCCGCAGATTTTTCTGACATATTTTTTACTAAATCTATGAATTTTTGCTTATCTTTTAAAATCTTTTCTTTAGTAATTCCGTCTTTTAAAATTTTTATACAAACATCTTTACCTGATGCGTTTTTCGCAAGATAAGTTTCTGCAACGGTTCCAACACCTAGTAATTTACTTACTTTATAACCGTTTCCAAGATTAGAAGTAATGTATTTTTGTGCTTCATCCAATGTTCTTGTTGGCGGACATTTTTCTCTAAGCGCAGTTGTTAGTTCAGAACCATCCGCTGAAATTTGTTTAAACTTAACTGCAAAAAGATTTTCTTTGGTAAGTTGTTTGATTTTATCTTCAACGCTACCAGTACCTTCAATAATTGATTTGATACTTGAAGATTCAAGCATTGTACCTTCAAGTTGCTTATAAGCTGAAATTCCTTTAAATTCCGCCGGTTTAAGTTCAGCTTCCGCTAATTTTTTAGAAGCTTTTGCCATATTTTCATTAAATATTTTTGCAAAATTTCCTTTTTTAACTAAAGGAATTGCTAATGCTGCAGTTACGAGTCCTGTTGCCAACGCGTTTTGTGAAATGTTTTCCATAAATCCGTTTACAGATTTATTCTTGTCTGTTTTATTTGCAACAAAATATCTGTTTAACATATTGCCTGCTAAATAAATCGGTGCTCCGACAATTCCACCTAACGCCATAACAGGCATCATTAAACCATTTATTGTACCTGATACAAAATTTTTAAAATTAGTCTTTCTGCGTTCCTTGTTTAATTGCTTTTTGCTTAATTTTGCCACCTTCTTCTGTATAGGATTTCTTAGTTTTTTCTTACCATAAATCTTATCATCAACTTTAAATTCATCAGAACCGACTCTGTTGAATTTTAAAGTCCAATATTTAGTTAGCCCACCGACAAAGGCGCTTGCCAAACCTGTAATTAACAAAGTTTTCTTGTTTGATGTTAATGTATTAAAAGTTTTTTCATAAATATTAAATAAACGATTTGTTAATTTTTTCTTTTTTACAGGGATTTCTGCATCATTAACCAGTTCTTCCCTGGTGTTTTTAATCATTTTGGCAATATTATCTGTCAAAGGCTTATTAACATCAATACAACCTTTTGCTTGATTAAACAATTTGTTCAAACCGAAGAAAGTTGCACCTGAAGCTGAAATAGAAACCGCATCACCCAATAATTGTGCGGAATTCTCTTGTGAAGCGTTATATTCTTTAATTTTTGCTTGCACGTCTTGAGTAGTAGCTGTACCGCTTTCGGCTTTTTGAATTTCAACTAAAACCTTTTTAGAGCCAACTCCAATTCCTGTTATGTTTTTAAGCCAATTATGGAATTTTTCAATAAGCCCGTTATTTTTTCGAGTTTCTCGCCTATAATATTCTTTGAGTGTTATTTGAGGTCTGGGTTGCGTCTGAGTTTGTTTTATATTAGTTTTTGGGGAACCTGTATTATAATAGCTATAATTTGTTCTTACTTCAGTCATAATTTTCCCTAAATTTATTTCCTTAATTATTATAAGTAATAAAAATAGAAAAAATTGCTATTTTTAGACAAAATATTTTACAAAAATACATAAAAAAAGCAGGTGAAAATACAATTCACCTGCTTCTTCATATCATTAAAATTTTTAATTAATTATATCACCATATTCTTCAGGATTATTTAGTAAATCATAATTAATTTCGTTTTCATTATCCGCAATAGTAGCTGCTACAACCGCATCAGATGTGACATTCAATAGAGTTCTCATCATATCAGTTATTCTTTCAATTGTGAATAAGAACGCAAAACCTGCTACCAATTGTTCAGGGCTTAAGCCCATTCCATTAAGCACAAGAGCTATTGTAATTAAACCTGCACCTGGAATACCCGCACAAGTCGAAGATGCCACGATTGCTAATAATGCGATTTGAACAACAAGAAATGGAGTTAAAGCTACTCCGTAAGCCTGAGTCAAAAATATTACAGCAATTGTTTGCAACATTGCCGTACCATCCATATTAAGTGTTGCACCCAAAGGCAGTACAAAACTTGCAATTTTATGAGAAATACCTCTTTTTTCACAACATGCAATCGTAAGCGGAAGCGTTGCAGAAGAGCTTGCTGTACCAAAAGCAACCATCATAGCTTCTGCCATAGCTGCATACAACATTGTGACAGGGACTTTTGAAAATATCTTCAAAAATACCGGATAAACAATAAAGAATTGAATTGCAAACCCTAGAGCTAAAACACCTAAATATTTTGATATACTCATAAATATATCTACACCAAAAGATGAAACCGCAACAGCTGTTAATGCAAATACACCAGGAGCCGCAAAGCACATAATCCAGTCAGTGATTTTCATAGTTGCCGCAAAAATTGATTCAAAGAAGCCTACAAAAGGTCTGTTTATATCACCAACTTTTGCCAAAGCTATTGAAAACATTAATGCGAATACAATAATAGGAACCATGTCACCACTTGCAATAGATGCAAGAGGATTTTTTGGAACAAAACCTAAGATAATATTTAACAAATTACCTTTTTGAGCGTCAATAGTAGCTGCAACTTGCGCTTGAATATCAGCTGCAGTATCAATATTTATGTAATGTGCAGCACCTAAGCCGGGTTTTAATAACAGTGCTAAAGCAGCACCTATCGTGACTGCAACTAAAGTGATAATTCCATAATACAACACCATCTTAGTTCCAAGTTTACCGATTTGTTTGCTATCACCAACACTTGTAATGCCGATAACTATCGCAGAAATCACAAGTGGAATAACTACCATTTGTATCAATCTGATAAATACTTGTCCGATAAAAGTTAATGTGGTCATTAAAATCGGACTAGGCTCTCTGTGAAGCCAAATACCAACTATTACACCAAGTACAAGCCCGGCAAAAATATGCCAGTTACGTTTAAGTCCGAGTCCAAGCGCGATTAGCACCTGCATGTGAAATTTCATTTAAAATCCTCTCATATACTTATATAACTTAACTATTTTACTATTTTTCGCAGGAATTGTAAAGTATGTTTAAGTATGGAATTATTTTTTCTTTTCACTTCTCGTTCTGATAGAAAGTCTTATAGGTGTTCCCATAAATCCGAAAGCTTCGCGCAACTTGTTTTCCATATAGCGTTTGTAATGGTCTTTCATCAAATCTTCATTATTTGCAAACAAAATAAATGTTGGCGGTTCAATCGCTGCTTGAGTAGAGTACATAATCTTCAAACGCTTGTTTCTGATTGTTTGTGGCGGATTAAGAGCATAAGCTTCATTAATAACCTTATTCAGCAAGCCTGTTGAAACTCGTTTTGAGCGTTCTTTTTGAACTTCTACAACTCTTGTAAAGATTTGATTTAATCTTTGGTGAGTAACTGCGCTTATGTAAATTTTAGGTACATAATCCAAGAATGGAATTTCTCGTGCAATTTTTTCTTCAAACTTATTAATAGTATTTGATTTTTTATCTTCAATCAAATCCCATTTGTTGATTGCAATTACCATACCTTTTCCAGCCTCGGTAATAATAGAAGCAATCTTTTTGTCTTGGTCGGAAATTCCGTTTGTAGCTTCTGTCGCATCAATTACCATCAATGCAACGTCACATTCTCTGATTGAACGAATAGCTCTGTCTACCGCGAATTTTTCTACACCATAATCAACTTTTGCTTTTTTTCTGATACCTGCCGTATCAATAATCACAAATTCTTGGTCGTTATAAGTCAAGCGAGAATCAATACTATCTCTTGTTGTTCCTGAAATATCAGAAACAATAACCCTATTTTCACCTAAAAGAGCATTTACAATCGAAGACTTACCTGCATTTGGTCTTCCAACAATTGCAATTTTAATAGTTTTATCTTCCTCTTCTTCAACATCGTATTCAAAATCGGAAGTAATTTCTTCCAGTAAATCACCAACACCGCCTGAACCATGCAATGCGGAAATAGCGATAGGTTCGCCTATTGCAAGTGAATAAAAATCACTAATCATAGTGATTTGGTTGTGTGAGTCAACTTTATTGACAGCAAGAAATATCGGTTTGTTGCTTTGTCTTAAGATATTTGCAATATCTGAATCAACAGGCGTAACACCTTCTAAACCGTCAACTATAAAAATGATTTTGTCGGCTTCTTCGCAAGCAATTTTTGCTTGGTCATAAATAGAAAGCATTATTTCATCTTCATCACCGGGTATAATTCCGCCGGTATCAATAACTGTAAACGGGCGATTTTGCCATTCAACATCAAAATAAATTCTATCTCTTGTAACTCCCGGGCGGTCGTCAACGATAGATTGTCTTTTTCCTACTAATCTGTTTACAAATGTTGATTTGCCAACATTTGGCCTTCCTACTATTGCGATAATCGGTTTTCTGTTCATAATACGTTTAGTCTAACACGAAAAAAATATTATCTCAATGTCTTAGCGATTTCTGCCTGAATAGTATTTGCTCTTGTAATATATTTTGAAAGCTTTATATACTTATCCCCCGCTTCACCGTAAGGCGTTTGCATTGTCATAAGTTCATCTACACTTTTATTAATATTCTCTAGTTTTGCAAGTGATTTTCGCAACTCTAATACAGAAGAAAATTTCTTCGGTAATTTTGCAATAATTGCATCAGAGAACATTCCAAATAACTTTCTCATTCCACCAAATTGTTCCTTTACTTTTGGTGAAAGCAAGTTTGTAATTCCGCCTGAAATTTTTGCCGAAAGGCTTGTATCATTATAAATTTCAATAAGTCCTTCTAAATCTTCTTGCAATTGTTTTTTTCGATTAAAAAGTTGTTCAACTTTGTTAAAATCTCTAACATCCTTCGCCATACGTATTTGGTTATCAATATCTTTTAGTTCTTCTTCTGTCTTTGAAATCTTATACTCTAGCTTAAAAATCTCATCAGTGACATCTTTATAAGCGTCTTCTTTTAAAATGTTGTAGTCATAATCATTTAGACGTCTTTGAGGTTCTGTTTGATTTGCAAACGAATGAATATCTTCAGGCTGCAAGAAAAAATTATCTTCATCTTGCAACTTACTTCCAAAAGGATTTTCATTATTGTTTACAAACATATCTCCACTCATAAGAAAATTATACTATTAAAGATAATTTTCTTCAATTTTTTGTTTCATAGACAGAGCAGGATAATAGTCTGGAATAAGTTGTAAACACTCATTCGCGTAAAAATAAGCTTGTTCAAAATCGTGGACTTTTATATAATAACGCATTAGCATAAAATGTAATTCTGCATCGTTATAATAAATATCTTTTGACTTTTGCATATAATTAAACGCAGCTGACAATAAATTATTTTCGAACATCACACGTGCAACAAATTTGTAGCTTTCTTGATTTATATCTGCAAAAATATCCAAGGCACCCAATAATTGTTCAATGTAATCAAGTTTTTCGTTTTTAAGCAAAAAATCTAAATCAATTTCCAAAAAATTCCTAATTTGAAAATAAGTCGGGAAAATTTCCATATAACCTTCCAAAATTGAAACCAATATTGTTCCCCAAATCCCACGCGGATTGTCAATTTTAGAAAAGATTGCTTTTGCTGAAGATAAATCATTGTTAAGAAGGCATAAATAAGCATGCTCCAACGAATTTGGGATAATTTTTATATCAGAGCAGTTAGGATAAAAAAAGAAAATTTTTCCTTTGCTAAAATTAACCATTCTTTTTGTTTATTCTTATTGAATTTTTCTTGTTTTTATTTTCGTCAACTACAAGTTCTTCATCTTCATTAGGAGCGCTCGCAGACTTATCGTTAAATGAAGTTCCACCTTTTATAAGATCAGAGACTGAGTCGACAGAAGACACATTAGTATTCTTGCCAATCAAGTTGGCAAGCTTAATTTGCAGATAAATTTCTTCTCTATAGATTTTAACATCTTTATCAGCTTTTATTGCAACTTTACAGACGCCATTTTTTGCTTCGACAATAGTTATTTCAATATTGTCGTTTATCATTATTTTTTGACCATTTTTTCTAGTAATAACGAGCATTTTATTCCTTAAAAATTCTTAATTTTCTTTAAACATAGAGTAACTGATATCATAGCCTGAGCCTGAAAGTACAACTTGAGCAGCACTTTGATTATTCAAGTTAAAAATCAAAGGTGCCAGCAAATTGATAGTCGTACCTTTTGGATTATCTTGCGGGATTGAAGTTATGTTCATAACAAGCAAACTCTCCACATCCTTGATATCTAAAGTTTCTACTATGTTATCAGGCAAATCTATTGTGTAATCTAAATTCAGAGCTGAAACCGATATAATCGGGAAAGCCAGCGCAGGATCTTCAATTGATTGAAGCCATTTGAACAAAGTATCTTTGTTTGGATCAAGTATAATAAATTTGTGTAACATATCAAATCCAATGATAGGCATCACAAAATTAAAAATACGGTCTTCTTCGATTTCTATTTCGCCAAATCTAGCTGTGTTTAATTTCATTCCTTAACTTTCTTAAAAACCTACTGACATTTGATTTGTCAATAATGATTGTATCACTTGAGGGCTTAGAGAAGAATTACCGCTTCCCATAAGCATGTTTAACATTGCATTGTTGTTATTTTCGTTATTACCTGTAAGTAATGACATTTCATTAACATTGTTATTCAAAACATCACTTAAACCTGCTCTTTGTAGAACTCTTAAAGCTGCAACAATTTCATCGTTTGTAGGAACTTCACTTGAGAAATCTTTGTAATCTCTGAATTTTTGAGGCGTAACATCATTACCTCTGTTCATTTCTCGCATCAAGTTTTCAATCTTTTGTTTTTCATATTCACTTCTTGCCTTATCAGAAAAACCTGTACCAAAACGGCTCTGAATAAAACTATCCTCAGCAGTTTCAGTCGATTCTTCATGACATTTATCAGGAGTTTCTAAACAAGTTTTTCCCTTTGTAGCATAACGTCCAAGTTGTCCGTTTGGAGAAAGGCTAATAACTTTTTCATAATTTGCAACAGCTTCATCCTTTTTACCAATTTGAGCAGAAGTCATTGCTAAATAGTAATATGCAACCGCGTTTGACGGATCTCTTTTTACTATGTTATTAAAAGCTATGTAGCTTTGAGAATAATTTCCTGTTTTATATAATCTGATTGCGCTAGCTAATGCAGAATTTGATGTTGTAGTCTTTGCGCAAGCAAAATTCACCGTAGAAGCGCAAATTATAGCTGTCATTAATACCAAAATATACTTTTTCATAATAACCCTTCTTATTCTATATGTGTATAGTATACAACCGCGAAATCAAAGTTTGTATACACCATGTAATTGAATTATACATTATTTTCTTAACTATAACAAGATGTGAAGTCAAGAATTTCAAAATTTAAATTTTAAAACAATATGTAACGTTTTGTAAACAATTTGACATGTAACTAGCAAAATTTTTTATTCACGCTTTTTAATAAAAACATAAAGCTCTCTCTTCTTATTTAAACGGACAGGCCTTGTTTCATATACACAAGGTCTTTTTTTTTTTATATTTGAACAATTTTAACTTCTTTTTCGTTATACTGATATAAGAGGTAAAACAAATGGATAATAAATGCACGAAATACGAAGGATTATTTGTTTTTTCTGACGATGAAACTTTAAAAAAGCACATTGAAGAATGTGACGAATGTCGTAAAGAAGCTGAAAAAATGGAAAAAGTTTCAGACTTATTGGACGAAGTAAAGTTTTATTATCACGCAAAAAATAAAAAACGTCCAAAATTTAGAGTTGCTTGCGCTATATTATTGTTGTTATTCTCTACGCTAACAGCAGGGATTGTTGTTTCAAATGATGACATCTTAGATTCTCTAAAATACGGCGACACATTGTCTGCAGAAGATTTAGGCTTTCCTGTCGATTCATACGGTCTTTTAATGGTGGATGAATGAATTTCAACGAAATAATTAATGCAAACAAACAAAACATTAAAAATATAATAAAACTAATAACAAAACAAGAAAACGAAGATATTGAGCAAGAGGTTTATATCAAGCTTTGGAAAAATGCCGATAAGTATGAAGAACGAGGCTCTCTAAAAAGCTGGGTAAATACAATTGCCAAAAATACATCTAAAGACTATCTGAAATCAGCGGTTGTAAAAAATGAGCAAAACTCAACTTCTGATGATTTAGTCGTGTGTAACATTAAAGATAAAAAGCGTTCACCTGAAGATTGCGTTATAGTAAACGAAAGACAAAAGAGAATCATTAAAGCTGTAGATAATTTAAAACCGAAGTTTCGAGAAGTCATTATGCTTTGCGAAATATACGGTTATACGTACAAAGAAGCTTCAAAAAAATTAAATTGTCCGATTGGTACTATAAAATCAAGAATTTATAACGCAAAAAAAGAATTAGCAGAAGTTTTACAAGATTTATTATAAAAAGAGAGGTAAAAATGAAAAAATTAGTAATTTTAGCTTGCGCATTATGTTTAATGTCTACAGCGGTTTTTGCCGGTGAAGAATTCAAACGACCGGATTATAAAAATCCACCTTCAAGAGAAGAAATGATTAAAATGAGGAAAGCTAGAGAAGCTGCTTTTGAACAAAAATTAGGTCTAACAGAGGCTCAAAAGGCAAAAGCAAAAGAAATTCGCAAAAAAGGTCATAAAGAAATGAAACCGATTATGGATAAAATCAAAGACAAACGTAAAGAAGCAGAAATGGTTAAGATGTCAAGAATTGCAGGTTGGGTTCAAGAAGAAAGATTAAATGCGATTGATAAAGACATCAGAAACTTAGAAAAGAAAGCTAATGTAATTCGCAAAAAGAACATGAAAGAATTTGAGTCAATTTTGACAAAAGACCAAAAGAAAATTCTTGAAAAGATGAAAAAAGAAGGCAGACAAAAATTCGAAGCAGGACAAAGGCCTTGTCCCGAAGAAAACAATCCGCCGGAAATTGCTAAATAACTATAGAACGGTGCATCATTAGACGCACCGTTTTTGTTAGAAAATTCTGCAATCCACTTTTCTTTAAAAAATCATCTCTCTATGATATAATTAAGACCATGAAAAGAAAAATTTTAATCATAGGAAATAGTGCTAAAGAATACGCTTTAGCAAAAAAACTATCAGAAAAATACGATATATTTGTAACACCTGCAAGCGATGCAATAAAAGAATTCGCAACTTGCCTTGATATCAGAGAAAATGCATCAGCCGAAATCTTAGAATTTGTGATGGAAAACGATATTAATTTAACAATACCCGTTTCACTAAAAGCTTTAAAATCCAATATTGTAGAACTATTTAATCAAAATAATCAGGCGATATTCGCACCGGTTAAAAATGCATGCAAGCTTGGGTTTGATAAAGCCTTAGCTAAAAAAGTTTTATACAAATTGCGCATACCTACTCCAAAATTCGGGATTTTTGAAAAACAAAACATGGTAATGGATTACATCAAAAATTTAAAAAATCCGTTTGTAATCAAAACTGATGATTCAAACAGCGCAACAGTTTTTACAAATTTTCAAACAGCTAAAACGCTTGTTGAATCTTTGTTTATAGAAAAAAATAAACGAGTTATTATCGAAGATTATATCTATGGTACACCATTTTCTTTTTATACAATAACAGACGGATACAAAGCATTGCCGATAGGATCATCCATTACTTACAAGCACTCTTTGGAAGGAGACGGCGGGCAGCTTACAAACGGAATGGGAGCGTGTTCTCCAAACTATAAGCTTACGCTTGAGCAAGAATACTACCTGATGGATAACGTAATCTACCCAACGCTTGATTATTGTGAAATAGAAGGCAATCCATACTTGGGTATTCTAGGTGTCAACGGCATTTTGACAGAAGATGGAAGAATTTTCGTCTTAGGTTGGCAATCATTTATGCAGGATTGCGACGCCACTGCTGTTTTAGATGTTCTGGATGAGGATTTGTACGAATTATTCAAATCTTGTGTTGTTGGTTCATTCAGCGATGAAATTGAAGAAATTAATTTGTTCAACAAATACGCTTCTTCTTTGGTTTTAACTTGCAAAAACAAAGAAAATACCGAAAATGCGATTCTTGGTTTAGACAATTTGAACGAAGAAACAAAAATTACTTTCTATCCGAGTGTAATTAAAAACAAATATTTAGAATTTGAAGCCACTTATGGGGCAAATATTATATTGACGACCTCAGGTGTCACTGCGTCCAAAGCGGTTGATAAAATGTATTTGGAAGCCGAAGATATTGACTTTAAGGGTAAATCTTTCCGCAGGGATATTTGCAAATTTAAAATTTAACTTTACAAAACTTCACAATAGAGAACAAAAAAGGCAATTTTTTAAATCTTAAATACTTTATATATATGTAATAAGTAAATAAAGTATAAAAAAGATAAAAAAAAGGAGTACCAATTATGGCAAGAGTATTAATTTCAATGCCTGAAAGCTTTTTAGGCAAGATTGATGAAGTAGCTGAAAACGAAAGCAGATCACGTTCCGAACTTATTCGTGAAGCACTTAGAAGCTACATCACAAGATCACAAGTTCGTCAGAATACTTTAGCAGATAAAAATGCTAGAATTCTTGAGGCACTACTAGATTAGGGGCAGGAAATGGGGAAAACTTCCCCATTGGGGAATTTAAGGATTAACGAGGAAAACACGAGAAAAAATTAAGAACAGAGTAAAATTTAAAAAGAAAAAACAACCATAGGAATTCTAAACTGAATTCCTTTTTTTTTGCTTTAAAACTTGAGCTGTAATTTTATTCAGAGTATAATATTTGCGAAATGTACGATAAATTATTTGAAGCTTTAGCCAAATCAACTTTTAGAAGTCGATTTAAGCTAAAAGATAAAGACAAGGATTATATTTCGCAAAAAGGAATTGATACAATAAAATTACACGCAAGAGATTTTATTGCAAAACGTATTGCGCCAGCAGAGATTCCTAATGACGGCAAGCAAACTCCTATGCGCGGTCATCCTGTTTTTATTGCACAACACGCAACCGCAACCTGTTGCCGTGGCTGTATAGAAAAATGGCATAAGTTCAAAAAAGGTGTTGAATTAAATCAAAAACAGCAGGAATATTTAGTAGAAGTTATTATGGAATGGATAAAACGCAATGGCTGAATTTAAAACAAATGTTATGCGAATGCTTGATAAGGCTAAAGTAAATTATAAACATTATACTTACGCAGAAACGGACGCAATAAGCGGAATAGAAGTTGCAGCTGTATTAAAGCAAAATCCTCTGCAAGTCTTCAAAACCCTTGTTACCTTAGGGAAATCCGGTCAGCATTACGTATTTTTAATTCCAGTAGAAAAAGAATTGGATTTAAAGAAAGCCGCGCACGCAGTTGGAGAAAAGTCTGTTGAAATGCTCAAATCAAAAGAGCTTTTGCCGTTAACCGGGTATATTCACGGCGGATGCTCTCCGATTGGTATGAAAAAATTTTTCAAAACAACGATAGATTCTTCAGCAAAAAATTTTAATACAATAATTTTTTCTGCAGGAAAAATCGGCTATCAGGTTGAAATGAGTTTGGATGAATTGAGTAAAGTTATAAGATTTGAACTTAGTGAGATTGCTTTCCAAGCTTAATTTCATTATTTTTGATCTTCATATATCTTTCACATTGGCGCACTCTGTCATAGCCCAGCATAATTCCAAGCATAAAATCCTGCTCCGGAGTGAGTTCATTAAGCTTTGTATTTTTAAAAGATTTTACAACGTCGACACACTCCTTTGCACCAAAATAAACATTGATTTTATCTTGTGCAATGTCGTGTATTACGTAATCAATATTTTCTTTATTTAAACGCTCAGAAATAGATGTTTTATACTTTGATTTTTCTGTTGTTAAAATAAGGTTTCTAATCCCCTTTTTATATTCATAAATATGGTGATGAAAAACTCTTAAATCTGCGATTTCTTCTGTCAGTTGCGGAGCTTTTCTTAAACCTTTTGCTTTAAAATTAGGATTTTGATAAGCTTGAATGTTGTATATTTGCATAAAAGAATTTCCTTATTTTATTATTTAACATCTGACTGGACATAAATATTATTAAAATATTTATTAGCTACACTAATAATATCAGAAGCAGTAACTTCATCAATCATTTTTGTATAATCATCCAAAAAGTCATAACCAAATCCGTAAGCTTCAAACAATCCGATATTGGAAGCTTTTTCTGAATTAGTTTCCATAGCAATTACAAAACTGCCTTTCAAGCGGTCTTTAGCGTCCTGTAATTCACTATCAGAAACAAATTCCATTTTTAATTTGTTCATTTCCTTTAGAATTTGTTTTCTTGAATAATCTAAAGTATCAGGATTTGTGCCAATATAAGCCATAAATACACCACCTAACATTTTAGGTGAATAACTTGTGCCAAGCTGATAAGCAAGTCCATCTTTTTCACGCAAGTTTTTAAATAAACGAGAGCTCATACCTGAACCCATAATTGTGTTTATAACTTTTAGAGTTACAAAATCTTTTTTGTTGCTAACTCCTGCTGTTTGCCAACCGATAAACAACCAAGAAGTTTGCAAGTCTTTAATTGTTTGAGAAAGTGTTTTTGGCGCGGTTAATTTTGTTACATTAAATTTTGAAAACTCAACTTTATTCAAATTCTTATTAGGTAACATTGAACCAAACGCGTCTATCATTTTATCAGAATCAACATTTCCGTTAATTGATACAATAACGTTTTTAGCGTCTAAAATATTGTTATAATATCTTACAACATCTTCTCTTTGTACGCTCGGTAAAGTTTTTTCTAATATTTTATTTGAATGTGAATAAACACTGTTTTCGAAAATTACTGTTTTGAAGTTTTCTAACGCAATATTCATTGGAACATCGCGTCTTTGTTTAATTTTTGCTAATATTTCAGAACGTTTTTTCTCTAATTCATAATCATCAAAAATCGCATTATTTAAAACTTCGTCTAAAATATCAAGAGTTTTATCTATCTGTGCAGTTGTTGTTTGAATATTAATTACAAAATAATCCTCACTGCAATTTGCATCAATTTCTATTCCGTTTTCGTCAAGAATTTGTGCAAGTTCTTGCGCTGAATATTTTTTTGTACCTTTTAAAAGAGTATTAGCAACTAAAGTACCTTCTCCTGTTACTTTTTCTAAAAATTCTCCACCACGCGCAATAATACTTATTGCTATGATGTCATTATTTTTGTTTTCATTAATCAAGAGGGTTGAACCATTGTCAACCGTATATTTTATAGTTCCATTGTGTTCGGAAACTTTTGTCGCGCTATGTTTTACTTCCGCTTTCACATTACTAACTTTTTTCAAATTTTCAGGTAAAACTATTGAAACCGCGCTTTTGTTGACGCCCAAATATTTATTCGCAGCGGCTTTAACTTCTTCTGCTGTAACTTTTTTTACACATTCGACATAATTGTCATACAAAGCAGAACTATTTGTTAAAGCCATAATGTAACCGAGTTCTGAAGTTATATTAGAAGTTGATTCTCTTGAATAATAGGTATCTTGAATAATCATATTTTTTGCACGGTTAAGTTCTTCATCAGTGATTCCGTATTTCTGAATATTTTTCACTTCTTCGAAAATAGCTTTTTCCAATTTGTCTAAACAAGTCGGCGTAAAGTTTGCCGTAATATAAAATATGCCGTCATCTCTAAAACTTCCGTTTGAAGCCGATATTGAATAAGCAAGGCCTCTTTGTTCTTTTATGTCACGATAAAGTCTTGAAGATTTTCCACCACCTAGGACTTCTGATAAAACATCAAGAGCAAATGTATCTTTATCAGAAATATTAACACCGCGGAAACCAATCATCATGTAGCCTGATTGAGTATCGGCGTAATCTGTTTTACGTTTTTGTATTTGAAGTTGACCTTCTTTTCTAAAAGATTTTTTTATAGGTTTTCTGTATTCTTGATTAAAACATTGTTGAATTTTAGCAACGGCTTTTTGCGTATCAACATCACCAACAACAAGAGTCACCATATTAGATGGTGCATAGAATTTGTTAAAATAGTCTAAAATTTCTTCCCTGCGAATAGTTCCGATTATATCAGATGTACCGATAACTTTTCTTTTATATGGGTGTGTTGTGTACATCATGTCGTTTAAGTTGTCATAAACTTTTTTAGAAGGTGTGTTACCGTCTTTTGCAATTTCTTCTAACACAACTTTGCGTTCTTTTTCAAGCTCTTTACGCGGAATCTGCGGATTTAGAAGCATATCAGAATGTAATTCCATAGCTTTATCAAAATATTCTGAAGGTATTGTTATGTAATAATGCGTAAAATCTTTACTTGTAGCAGCGTTTACGATTGCACCTTTAGATTCCAAGATTTTATCGAATTCTCCTGTCGGATGCGCTTTTGTTCCTTTAAAAAACAAGTGTTCTAAAAAATGCGCTACGCCATTGTTTGTATCGGTTTCGTTTATTGAGCCGGTTTTTATCCAAGTGTCAATTGTAACAATCGGGTTGTTTTTAATTTCATATACAACTACGGTTTGTCCGTTTGGAAGCTTTTGTACGGTGTAGTTTGCCGCCCAAACACTTGCCGTAAAAATAAACATTATAACAACAGTAAGAATTTTCTTCATTTACCTTCTCCTCAATATCCGACTTTTATAAATATAATAATATATTCATTAAATAATTTCTACTATCTTGTGTAACTATAAATTTCTTTTTGCAAGCTAAAAAAAAGTTTGCCGTTTTGAAAATGGCAAACATTAAATAAACACGAGGA
>USFB01000024.1 GCA_900553895.1 uncultured bacterium
AGGTCGTGTTCAACGTTTTCATTGAACACGACAAATTTTACGGTGTTATTGTCGTGTTGGAGGATAATCGTCCAACACGACCTCGTACTTTTAATTAAGTTTTGTTATTTTGAATTGGGGGGCTTGACTTTTGTAATAGAATCTACAGACTATATTATGGTCTACATTTATGCTATAATTGTTTTATGAAATTTTTTAGAATAAATGCTTGGATAATCATTATTGTTCTTATTCTTGTAACTTGGTTCTTTTGGTGTACAAGAACAGTATTTGTATGTGATAAAACTAATTGTCATATTACAAATTATAACATGTTTAATGCGCGTATATCTAAAAAAATAATATCTCCAGATAATATTTTAGGAGTTGAATGTATTAATTACAAAAGGTATGGTAGTAAAGGTTCTTATGATGAATATTTTATAGTTTTATTGTTAAATAATTCAATGTACAAAATTCCAAAATCTTTTGGCTCAGATTATAATAGTGCTAAATCTATGGCTACTTATATCCAAAAAGCTTTAACAATTAATCCATCAAATATTAATATAAATTTTTAAGAACATAAGGTGTAGATATTTCTCTTGATTGTAACAATTTCGTTATAATCAAGAGAAATATCTACGGCTACGGCTATTGAATTTTGACCGTTTTTTGTGTATGAGGGGTATTATGAAGGTGGGAACCGATCCGCTTTTCCCACACTACGCCTACGCCTGCTAGTCGTAGGTCGTGTTCAACATTTTTCATTGAACACGACAAAAATTTCGAGATTTTATTGCTGTGTCGACTTATAATCGTCCAACACTCCAATATAGTTTGTAGGCTGTGTTCAATATATTCATTGAGCATGACATTGAACTTCAATTCCTATATCCAATCCCAGATTTGTAACCTGAAATTGAATACAAAAACGGCAAGGAAGGTTCTATCCATTTTAGCCCTGATAAAAGCGCGACTGTCGCGATATCGTCAGTATGCATTCCTAAATCAATAAGCTCGGGTTTTCTTTCTTTAATATCTTTTATGCCGACTTTTTTAGAAACTTTATCGGTTATAAAATTCGCCATCTTAGAACCGCCGATAACACCTGTCAAGATTATTCCTGTAACCATTCCGATTGCTCTGCAAGCTTTTGATGTTATATTCAATTTTTCTAAAATCCCAAGAGCTGCTCCTGCGCCAATATTACACATAAAAATATTGGCTAAATATTGGTACAAGCCTTCGCTTACTTTGTCTGGCGCAGTTTTTTTAACATCTTTTCCTGCGATTTTATCTGCTGCTAAACCACTTGCAATTCCTCCAACAACAGGTATTGCTCCGTATATTGATAAATAACCAATTTCAGAAAAAATATCTTTAGAACTTATATTTTCAGGGTTAGGAATTAATTTTTTCATAAATCCGTCAAGCTTCTTTGCTTTTAAATCTTTTGTTAATTTTTTTATTTTTGATAAAGAAAGAATATTGGTTTTTGCATTTTCTAAAATATTTAAACTCTCTTCACTTAAAGAATTTTTATTCTTAGAAATAAATTCTTCAATTAATTTTGAATTTTGTTCTTTTACGGTTTTTAAAGAGCTTAAAGGTGCTCTACGGGTGATTTTGGAGGCTAATTTAGGAGCAAACAAAGCTGCTATTACTGAAGAAAAAAGTATGCCCGTGTTCTTGAAATAATCTTTTGTTGGAGTAGAATTTTTATCCCCTTCATAAACATCATAACCTTTTTTTGCACTATATAGAGCAGTTCCCGTAAGCATAATTTTTGGCATATTTCTATTTAAATGCGCAATCAGTATTGGTTGATCTAAAAATTTTGCAAAAGATTTAATGTTATTTATCATTTTGGATAAACTCCACAAAATCTTTTTTTAGATTATTTTTATCACGAAATTGATTAAATTTTTCCAATATCGAGACAACATCGTCATCAATTACATGTTCAATTTTGCAAGCGTTATCCGAAGCTTTTTCAAATTCAATATTTAGAGTGTTGTGTAGAAAATCCAAAAGAATTTGGTGTTTTTTTATAACTCTTTTCGCTTCGATCTCACCTTTTTCGGTTACAATAATTCCTTTTCTTCCTTCGTATATAACCAATCCTAATTCGCACAATCTAATCAAAGCTTCTGAAACGCTAGCTCTTGATATGTTAAATTTCTTTGCAATATCAATTGCTTTAAGTTCTTCGCCATTAGAAAGTGACGTGTAAATGTATTCAATGTAATCTTCTAAACTTTTTGTAATCATTTGTTAGGAGCTCCTTACAATTCATATAATTAAAAGTAAGGTAAACCTAACAAAATGTCAAGTAGTAACATTATACATTTGGTAGCCAATATATTTTCTTTATCTTTGTAATAAAATATATACAAAGAGGTATTTATTATGTCAGAAGAAATATTTGGAAATCTACATTCAATTGAAAGTTGTGGCACTGTTGATGGTCCCGGAATACGATTTGTGGTGTTCACACAAGGCTGCCCTATGCGTTGCCAATATTGCCACAACCCAGACACTTGGGATTTTAAAGAAAATCACAAAGTAAGTGTTGATGAAATAGTTAAACAATATGAAGGCGTTAAAGAATTCTGTGCAGGTGGAGTTACCGTAACCGGCGGAGAACCGATGGCGCAAATTGAATTTGTAACGGAATTATTTAAAAAACTTTCTGAAAAAGGTGTTAATACTGCACTTGATACATCGGGTGTTTTGTTTAATAAAGATAACACTGCAAAAGTTGATGAATTGTTGAAATATACAAGTATTGTACTTTTGGATATCAAACACATTGATGACGAAGAACACAAAAAATTAACAAAACATTCTAACAAGAATATTTTGGATTTCGCTCGTTACCTTTCTGATATCAAAAAGCCAATGTGGGTAAGACACGTTGTTGTTCCAGGAATAACTTATAAAGAAGAATATTTAATACGTTTGGGTGAATTTTTGGCAACATTAAATAATATTAAAGCATTGGATGTATTGCCTTATCACGATATGGCAATACCTAAATACGAAAATTTAGGTATTGATTATCCATTGAAAGGTGTACCACCCCTTACTCATGATGAAGCAATCAAAGCAAGAAATATAATTTTAAAAGCATATAAAGCGAATAGAAAATAGAGAAAAATTTAAACTTCGTCTTTTACTTTACAAAGCTTAGAAAAATCTATATAATAATATCAATACGTTAAAAAGAAATAAAAATTAATGATTGATGAATTAAGATTAAATACAAAGTTTTTTGGCACAGATGGTATTATTGGAAGGTATGATTTTTGTTATAACCTAATATATTTAGGCATGATAGCTTTAATTTTTTCATTGCCGTTAAATTTATATTTGATAGCAAATCTTGGTACTATAGAAGATATTTTTAATTTAAATAAAATTTGGGCAGATGCTTATCTTTTGTTGAAAATTTGGATACTAATAGGTAGTATATTATGCGCATACATTATTTGTATAAACGCCAATAGAAGGCTAAATGATATTAATGGAAAAGTTTCAAAAGATACGAATTTAATGTTTTCTGCGCTATTTATTCTTAATGCTTTTGGAATAATTTTTCCTTGTCCACTTGCAATTTTGCTTTCTGTGTTAAATACTGTTGCTATTTTGTATCTGGTACTCAAAAAGGGTGAAATTACAGGCAAATATCCTTATGATTATCGCAAAGAATTCAACTGGGGTGCATATTTTGGAACTTGGTTGTGGGGACTTTGGAATAAATCATATCAAACCTTATGGATAATTTTATTAGGCTGGACGCCATGGGGAGTCTTGTATTCGCTGTTTATAGGTATGAAAGGTAATGAATGGTCGTCCAAGAATCGTACATGGCAGAACATAGATGAATTTAAAAAATCACAAGAAACGCAAACAATAGTATTCGTATTATACAAGGTTTTAATTCTTCCAATAGTCCTATATGTTATTATTTTTGCGCTAATTTTCGGTTTGATGACAATGAGTTTCAATGAAGCTAAAAATTCGCCGGAACATGCTTCTGCTACATTAGAAAAACTGGATTCAGCTATGCAAAAATATTCATCCATTTATTTTGAATCTCGCGAAATTACAAAAGATGAAAACAAATTTTATGTGTTACCGGAAGATTGGAGAAGATATTCATTTAGTGAAAAGAAAGATATTTTGGATATGGCAGCTTCTCTGGCAGTTTCTGAAAGAAAAAGGAATGACAAAAATGGATATTATAGTAAAACACAAGAGCTTCCCAGAACAAAAATTTATAATATAAAAAACAACGAGCTTTTGGGTGAATATTTTTTAGATGAAAATTTATTATATTCAGAGAATACAACGACTAAAAATATATTAAAAAGTGCTATGACCGCATATAAGTTTTACAAACCAACTATACAATAGACAAAAGAAAGAGAGTAAAGATGGAAATTAATGGATTTAACAAACCTCAACAAGTGCAGCCGCTGCCTAGTGCAAGTAATTCGATTACGAATAACTCAGGCGCTGGAAAAGATTCTCCCGTACTGGATATTGTTGCTAAAAAATTTAACTGGGGTGCATGTTTATTGTCTTGGATTTGGGGGCTTGGAAATAGAAGCTATATAACATTAATTATTTTTCCGATTGCAATATTAGGAATTATTCCGGTTCTTGGTATTATTGTTCAGCTTGGCGTTATGATTTGGTTTGGTATGAACGGCAATAAATGGGCATGGCAAAATAAAAGGTGGAACAGTATTGAAGAGTTTCATAGAGTTCAAAAGAAATGGGCGATTGCAGGTCTTATACTGGAAATTGCATTAGCAATTCTTATACCTTGCACAATACTTGCTACTACGTTGCCGATATTAATGTCAAATACTGATGAAGCAAGAGATAAAACAATGATAAAGAAAGAAGTTTCAACTGCAATGCAAGTTGCTTTGATGGGTGAAGCTACCGATACAAAATGCCAGCCTGAAAGTTTAGCAAAATGTTTTGCAGAGCACATGAATGTAACATCTGTAAGTGATTCCGAAATTCAAGCAAGCGACGGTTCAACTTGGAAATTTGCAGCATCAGGAAATTGTAAAGAAGAGGGAGAATGTCAAGTTGTGGTAAATTCAGGTTATGGTGATGATATAATCATCCCTTTATACATAAATTCTGAAGGACATTTAAAAATAAAAACAGAAGATGTTGAAAGTTATATTAAATAAAAAAATCGGCTTTTAAAGCCGATTTTTTTTATTTATCTGAAAATCTTATTTGCATTTTTCTTTAAAAATCCATCAAGCATATTCATTTCTTGTAAATAAGCTTTTCCACCGGGAATATAGTCTTCTTTCTCGTCCATTCTCTTAACCAATTCCATATTCAAAGCATCTTCTTCAGTTTCATTAAATTTCAATTTCTTTGATATTCTATCTGTCAGTCCGCCAACAAATTCACATTCTTCAAAAAATCCGTCATTACCATCTTTAAACTTAACGTCATTCAATGATTTATAATTGTTATCAGCTAAAAATGTTCTGAATTCTTGTCTTAGTTTTGTTGCCTTTTCTTTTGTTAAATTTAAAGTATCACTCAAAGTTTCCATCAAAGCTTTGTCTTGTTTACACAAAATTCTAGGGGTTGTACAGGCTTTAAAGTTTACCATTGCACGTCCGTAGTTATCAGGAATTTGCGGATTAGACCCAGCTTCCGGTGTAGTTTGTTCCGCTTGTGCTTTAAATATTGTTGGGGCTTTTGGGAATATTGGTTGAGTGATTTTTGAGATTTGCATAATTTGCCTTTCGTATATTATATATGTTATTTTTATTGTTTTTAGCTATTCACATCAACATGAAAACATGTAAAAATAATTTTTGCTAGTATTATTTACAATTCTTAAAATTATAGCAAGAAAATTTTACAACTTTCTTGCTATATTAAATTTTTATTTCCAGCTGTTTAGATATTCTTCTTGCTCTTCTGTCAAACTGTCAATTTCAATACCCATAGACTCAAGTTTCAATCTCGCGATATCTTCATCAACATGTTTAGGAAGAGTATAAAGTTTGTTTTCTAATTTACCTTTATTTTTAACCAAGAATTCAATGCCTAATGCTTGGTTTGCAAAACTCATATCCATAACTGATGCAGGATGACCTTCCGCAGCAGCAAGATTTACGAGTCCACCTTCCGCAAGAACATATATTGATTTACCGTTTACTAATTTGTATTCATCTAAGAAAGGTCTTATTCTTTTGATTTCAGCAGCTTTTGATTTCAAACCTTCTACATTAACTTCTCTATCAAAGTGGCCTGCGTTGCTTACAAATGCACCGTCTTTCATGTTCATCATGTGTTCAACATCAATTACGTGCTTATCACCTGTTACGGTTAAGAAAATGTCACCTTCTTTAGCTGCTTCAGCGATAGGCATTACTCTATAACCTTCCATTGCTGCTTCTAAAGCTTTTAGAGGGTCAACTTCACAAACAATAACGTTTCCGCCCAAAGCTTTTGCTCTCAATGCGCAACCGCGACCGCACCAACCGTAACCTGAAATTACAACCGTTTTACCTGCAATAAGCACGTTTGTTGCTCTCATAATGCCGTCCATTGCAGTTTGACCTGTGCCATAACGATTATCATACAAGTGTTTTGTTAAACTTGTATTAACACCGATTGTCGGGAATTTCAATTCGCCTTGTTTTTCAAGAGCTTCTAATCTAACGATGCCTGTAGTAGTTTCTTCTGTAGCACCAATGATGTTTTTTGCAAGTTCAGGACATTTTGCGTGAAGTGTTGCTACAAGGTCACAACCGTCATCAATAATGATATCTGGATTGTGTCCGATTGCATCCATAATATGTGAATGATAAACTTCTTTAGCTTCGCCTGCATAACCTAAAACAGGAATATTCCAATATTTTACAAGAGCAGCTGCTACGTCATCTTGTGTTGAAAGAGGGTTTGATGCGATTAAAATAACATCAGCTCCTCCGGCTTGCATAACGGTACACAAAGCCGCCGTTTCTTTTGTAATATGCAGGCATGCTGAAAGTTTTAATCCTGCAAATGGTTTTTCTAAAACAAATCTGTCTCTAATTTTTTTAAGAACAGGCATGTCTTTTAAAGCCCATTCGATATTATTTTTGCCCTGCTCTGCTAAATTTATATCTTTTATATCACATTTTAATTGAGTAGAATTCATAAACTTCTTCCTATTCCTTTAAATTCGCAACGCTTACTGTATACATTCTATCACTTACATGCACAATCGCCCATCTTAAAGGTGTAATGTTGCGTTTTGTTAATTCTTTTTCTACATATTCAACTGTTGGTGTGTTATTATTTGGTATTTCAACTATTTCTGATACGACTTGCATAAAATTTTCCTATATTATTGTTGGGCAAGAATGCCCAACCTACATTGCATTATACACTAAGTTTTAAAAAATTAATAACCTTTTCTATTTTCTCATCAGGTTTAATTTCAAGTGATATGTTTTCACCGTCAAATGGATGTGGAAAAGTTAGTTTATACGATTCCAAAATTTGTTCATCAGTTTTGATTTTCATTTTTCCGAAACCATACAATGTGTCGTTGTAAATAGGGTGACCTATACTTGATAAATGTACCCTGATTTGGTGCGTACGACCCGTTATCAATTGAACTTCAATCAAAGTCGCGTCTTTAAATCTTTCAAGAATTTTAACTTTAGAAATGCTTTCTTTTCCGCTTTCTATAACTGCCATTTTGTGCGGTTGATTAGGATTACGCCCTATCGGTTTATTAATAGTAAATTCATCCTCTTCAATCACACCTTTTACAACCGCAAGATATTTTTTTGTCATTTCGCCCTGTTTCATTTTTTCTACAAGGTATTCATGAGTTTTGTTGTTTTTGGCAATCATAAGCATGCCGGAAGTGTTTCTATCAAGTCTGTGCAAAATCCCGCGCCTGAATTCGCCGTTCACATCAGACAAATTTTCACCGTACTTATACAAAAGTGCGTTGACTAAAGTCCCTGTTGTTTCGAGTGTTGTAGGGTGAGTTAGCATGCCTGAAGGTTTATTCACCACAAGCATATTTTCATCTTCCCAAATAATATCAATCGGTATATTTTCAGGCTCAATTTTTATTGTCGTTTCAGGGATTTCAAAAACGATTTCGTCGCCTTCTTTAACGCTATATGAAGGTTTTACGTTTTTTGAATTAACAAGAACAGAGCCTTTTTTTATTTCTGCTTGGATTTTAGAACGCGAAAAATCTTGCATATATTCTGCAAGATATGCATCAATTCTTTGGTTATCCGTTAGTTCGTCTATTATTAATTTCATTCGTGATAATTATTATAACAATTGCTACAACACTGATATTTATAAAGATATCAGAAATATTAAAAACAGGGAAGTCGATAAAATTAAGTTTGAAAAAATCTCTTACATATCCATAAGCAATTCTTTCATACATATTGCAAAAAACCCCCGCGATTAAAAGTGAAGTCCAAAAAATTGCAAAAGTTGAAGCTTTTTGAATATGTTTGATTAAATAAAAAATCATTGTCAAAATTGCTAATGCAGAAAAACTGATTAAAAAGATTTTTGAGTTTTCTAATATGCTAAACGCAGCACCTGTGTTTTGAATAAAAATCAAGTCAAAAACAGGATTAGTTGGCATCGTTTCAACGCAATTCATCATTATATTTGAAAAATAAATATCAAATGCAATAAAAAATATAATTGAAACTAAAAAGTATGAGATTTTACTTATTTTTGTCATTTAAACCTTCTATGCCTTCGTTGACAGATTTTTGCTTAACATTCACTCTGGTAATTTGGTATCCGAAACCAGTCAGACTGAATTTTATGCTCAAATCACTGATATCTGCTTTTGTAATTCCGATTGAAGCTACAATGTATTCATTAACATTATCCGTGTTTGAGATAAAAAGTCTTTCTAAAATGTTATCGTCAGGGAGTTTTCTGAATACTTCCTTTGCCTGTTTTTGCGGATATTCGACTTTGTCACTTGCAATTGATGCGATTGCGACAGAGTTTTCTGGTGGAGTGAATTCTAAAGATGCTGTGTATTCAACTCCTGCTTCAATTTCTTTCGGTGCAGTGAGTTTTATATCCAAATCTCGGGCTTCACCGTAGAGCATTGATGTGTTTTCTGCATTTACGGCATCATAAGTTACTTTCCACTTTCCGTCAACTTTTTTTAGATGATAAACGCTGTCGGCTTCACTTTTCAAAACTCCGCTCATAGTCTTATCAGGAATTGTTGCACTTGAAGTTTCGTCGACTTGTACAATTGCCAAGTTGTCTTTAATTTCGATATCTTTAATTTTTATTTCATATTTAATTTTATCGTAAGATTTCCAAACATCTTTTACAATGTCGGAATATGTTTTCAAATCAAAACCGTCAGAGTTTACATAGTCTTTGTCGTAAGTGTTTATAAATTTATCAAAGTTATTTCTGTTTGCATAACGCACTTGAGCATTAAGCAGTGACTTAACTTCACGAGTATCATTATTCAAAAGGTGAAGTTTAAAAAACGGTGTATTTTCTTCTGCAAATGATGCAGGAGTTAAAAATATTGATAACAATGTGATAAGTATAATTTTCTTCATACAAACAGTATACTTTAAAATCATTTGAACATGAATAATACAAACAAATGAGATAATAAGTTGCGGTTCTGAGTTTACTTTTCAATCAAACAAACGACTTCTTTTTTACTGCTTAATATGTTATAATCTTTATCATACATGGGAGTTAAATATGCCAAACGTTGAACTTGATGATGAATTTTTGAATTTGTTTTATAACATAACAAATTCTAAACCACCAAAGAATGTCGAATTGTTAGATTTAAAAAGACAACTTATAAATATTGTTGACACGCTAAAAGAGCTAAATGATAATGCGAAAAAACCTATTATGAACAGGGCTTTAAATAATAATGTGGAAGAAGAAAACAATGGTCCGGCAATATTAGTTGTGGATGATTTGGGCGTTATTACATATCAACTCAAAGTTTTACTTTCAAGATTTGATTATGATATAGATTGTTCTCAAGAAATTTATGATGCGGTAAATAAATTTAAAAAACGTAAATATGAATACGTTGTAATGGATTTATTTATTCCGACAGAACGTGAAGGTTTTATCTTATTAACAGAATTAAAAAAATTAGCTCTTTCGTACGAAAAAAACACCGTTATAGGTGTTATTACCGCTTCTCCAAGAAAAGAAATTGAGCAGCAATGTCGCGCAAGAGGTGCAGACTTTTTCCTTGAAAAAAATAGTGATTGGCAAAATTCGCTATGTAATATTATGGATGGCTATATTAATGCCGGCAAAAAGGATGAGGATGATTTTTAAAAATGGAACAAAAATCTCTTTTTTCTGTAATATCACCAATTATGGTCGGTCCTTCAAGTTCTCATACAGCTGGTGCTGTTAGGCTGGGTTTGATGGCAAGAAACATTTATAAAAACGAGTTCAAAAAAGTTAAATTTGTTCTTTATAATTCTTTTGCCAAAACCGGTTTCGGGCATGGAACTGATAAAGGCTTACTTGCAGGCGTTTTGGGCTATTCAGTAGACGAAATTTGTATCAAAAATATTTTCGATATTGTCGATAATATAGAATATTCTTACGAATACAGAGAAGATATTTCACGTCACCCGAATTCTGTGGATATAATTTTAGACGACAAAATGACTGTTTCCGGGGATTCTGTCGGTGCAGGGGAAATCAGGATTAATAATATAAACGGGTTTTCTGCAAATATCGATGGCTCTTACGATACACTTTTACTTATGTATAAAGACGTACCTGGAATGATTTCCCAAGTCAGTGACATTATCCAGAAACAAAAGGTCAATATTGCTTCGCTTCATTGTGACAGAAGTTCTAAAGGCGGGACTGCTTCAATGTATCTTGCGCTTGATATTCCCGTTGGGGATGATGTTGTAAACCAAGTTAAACAGATTAAAGACGTGTTTTTTGTGACAAATATTAGGAAATTAAAATAATGACAATTTTATCATTTTCAGAATTAAAAGAAACTTGTGAAAAACAAAATAAAGCAATTTTTGAAATTGCTCAAGAAAATGAGTCAGTTTTACTGGATGAAATTGTTGATGTTATAAGATTAAAGGTCTTAGAAGATTTACTTGCAATGAAAGGTGCAATCCGCAATGGACTCAAGTCAACCGAAAAATCCATCAGTAATTGGTGCGGTGATGATTGCGCAAAGCTTGTTGAAAAATTTCAAAAACACGGAGCAATATTTGGTAAAACTTTCGAAAAAATCGTAACATATGCAATCGCTACTGCAGAAGAAAATCTAAGAATGGGGCGAATCGTGGCGTGTCCTACAGCAGGTTCTTGCGGAATTGTACCTGCAGTAATAGTGGCTGTAGCGGAAGAACATAACATTTCAGAGGCAGAGCAAATCAACGGATTATTAACTGCCGGCATGGTCGGGCTTTTAGTATCTAACAAAGTTCAATTGGCTGGCGCAGTTGCCGGATGTCAAGCCGAATGTGGTGTCGCTTCAGCTATGGCGGCAGGTGCTTTAGCACAAATGCTTGGCGGAAACGTTAATGAAATAATTAACGCGAGTGCATTGGCTTTAAAAAATATTTTGGGTTTAACTTGTGATCCTGTTTGCGGTTTGGTAGAAGTTCCATGTATCAAAAGAAATGCGTTTCTTGCTGTGCATGCCGTAACTGGAGCAGAATTGGCTCTATGTGGTGTGGAAAGTAAAATTCCGATGGATGAAATTGTGGATACACTTAAGATTACGGGACAATTAATGTCGCCTGTTTTGAAGGAAACTTCGCAGGGTGGTTTGGCTAAAACTCCTACAGCATTGGAGTTAGAGAACGTTTTGTTTAAAAATTAAAAAATAGTCGGTTAAGCTATTGGCAAAAATTTTTTTATAATTATAATAAATAATACACACCGAAATTAGATATACATTTTACCCGAAAGGAAAAGGAATGATTAGTAATGACATGGTTTTATCATTTAAACATACAAGAATAGCAACAAATGTTAGCGAAAAACATAGTTACACATCAAATCCGGACATGTTGATACTCAAGCATAAAATGCAAGCAAGAATTAAACAATCACATACGAACTTGTTTAATTTTATCAATGACACATATTAATTTTAGATTAGTTACTTAATATTAGGTTCGCCGTTTATAAGTTTAAGAATTTCTACCACTCTTGGCATTTGACAATCGAAAGAATAGTGAGCTTTTCTTATAGAACAATCTTTACAGTTACCATTAAGCTTATAACATTCTATCGCTTGTTCTGTCCAATTTTTGGTAATAGATTCGGACATTGCAGGTTGTACTAAAACTTGATTTAACATTTACACACTCTCCCCATAGTAGAATTGTAAGTGCTAATGTTCAAGTTGACATCATTCAAATATATGATTTTATTCAGGATTATTTATGCAAAGTCTGTTTAAGTAATTTTTTATTAAAGTTACGCGCTCTCGTGGGTCTTTAACTCTGTATTGCAATGTGTCAAGCTTGTTCAAAATTTCACTTGCAGGAATATTGAATTTACATTTTTTTAAAGCTTTTTCCCACAATGCATAATCTTCTCTTGTATCGGCATGTAAAAGATTAGCATTGTCTGCTGCGATTACAACTTTTTTGAAAATATTTCTTACATACTTACGTTTATCACCTGCATCCGGAGCTTCGTAATCTTTTGTAGCCCTATTTATAAATACTTCCAATAATTTTGCGGTGGTATTCCCATAAGATTTATCATACAAAGTATCAATCTCATCAACTAAATATAATTTACCGTTACGCGCTACAATATTGTTTGGATTGATTGAATCGAACAAGCAAAATTGGCGTGGACCGAGTTTAATTTCGTTCAATTTTGCAATATCCTTTGCCAGTTCATTATAGCTGTTTTGTGTAATTCTGGCAAAATGAGGAAGATATTTTTCTTTATAATATTTGTTTACAGCACATTTTCCTAAAAGTCTGGAATAATGTTCAGGGACTCCTGCAGGTCTATGTTTACCTACGTTTTTCAAAATTTGGAAGTTGCCGAGTTTAACTACTGCTTCCCCAAAATAGTTGTGCAAATCTTTAAAAACGCTTTTTCCAAAAAGAGGTTTTTCAGGCAAGTTTTTTACATTGATATCTTCTCCAACAGGAATTCTGGCAACATATTTTCGTGTAATTTTATAGACTGCGTTGTGGCTACCTTCTTCTATATATTTTTCAGGAGTAATAACATCTGATACAGCTTTTTTAATTTTTGTTGAAAGTTCCAACAAGTCGCCATCCGATAAAGAATTTTTCCTTAAAGCCGAATCAATTGCGGATTGTAAGTTTCTTGAATTACCTTGAAAGTTAGGTTGGTAGTTTTTATAATTGTTAAATTGTGGGGTTGATAAAATATTCATATAGAAAGAAAAACGTGTAAAAAAAAAATTTGCTAATGGAATTATTTTTTTTACACTATTAACTATTTTTTATTTTCCATTGACCTTACGCCAAGTATTTCTGCAAGGTCGCTTTATCAAACACTTCCACGCTGTCTTTTGAGTGAATAAATATCAAGCAGGAAATCAATGACTTGAAAGACTGAAAATCGTCAAAAGCCAGTTTTTGTCTTAAATCAGTCATATTGTTAGCCATAAACTCAGTTAAAACAATTTTGTCGTTGTAGAAAAGTTCTGACAAAAATTCAAACGCGTCACGGGTTTTAACGCCTTCCAAATAAATAATATCAGGAGATTGAAACTCAACATATCTAAGTGCTTTATCCATATTAAACCCGATATTTTCGTTGAGTTCGCACTGGTTAACGCCTTTGAGTTCGTATTTTGCGATTGACTCAATTGTCATAATATTTTTTTCCGATTTAGCGGCTTCCAGTAAAAGCGAATAAATCACGTGAGTTTTACCGCTTAAAGGTGAACCGCAAACAAGAATTATTCCAGGATTATCAAGCGCATGTGCAATAATACTTCTTTGTTTTTCGTCAGTTATAATTCTATCCAAATGACGAGGCGGTTTGTAAATCTTCAAAGAAATTCTTTCGCCCATAATTGTTGGGAATGATGAAACTGACGCAATAAGCATTGTGTTTTCAACTTTAAAACAAAGTTTCCCGAGCTGCGGAATTTCGCAAACAGTAGCATCCAAATTTGAAAGCGTTTTTAATTTTGAAACAAAAGCTGAGTTTAGAATTGCAGGAATTGTACCTTTATCAAATATTTCACCATCTTTCTTGAATACAACTTTTAAACCTTCTTCAACCTGTTCAAAGTTAAGCTCGTGAATATCTTCAATAATAGCTTGTTTTAAAATCGCTCTAATAACGTGCTGAATATGTTCTTCGCCCGCTTCTTCTTTATGAAGTTCTTCTGTCCAATCAAATTCCTTTTCATCATCAGGAGTCAAAGTAATGCTGTCAACCGTATCAGCAACTTTGTAGTATTCATCAATCTTTTTGATTATGCTTGCTTCTGAAGCTATAACAGGTTCAATCGAACACTCTGCGGTTTCAATAACCTTGTCTATCGCAAACAAATCCAACGGGTCTGACATTGCAACCGTCAAAACATCTTCTATCTTAAACAAAGGAATAATGCGGTATCTTCTTGCATCTGCAAAAGAAACATACTTAAAACATTTTGTATCTGGTTCGTAATCTTCCAAATTAACATAAGGAATGTGCAACTTGCTTTCCAAAAATTTCAACAAAGTATCTTCCGCCAAAATTCCTGAATTTATAAGTGCTTGACCGATATTTATACTTTGTACGTTAGCAAGTTCTTCTGCTTTTTCTAAAGTTTCGTATGAAACCACGCCATCTCGAACAAGCTCGTACTTAAGTTTTTCTAATGTTTTGTTGTTTACTGTTTCCATTGTCGTACCTTAATGATGAAGAGGAGAAGTTTAGGAGTTTAGTAGTTTATAAGAAATTTTAGTGTATTACTATAATTAAACTGATTTATTACTGTAAATATTTATAACTTCTTCTAAACTCCTAAACTTATAAACTTCTCAACTACTTCAAATACTCTTCCACCTTTTTCACAATCGCATCCAATTCAAATGGTTTGGTGATGTATTCGTTAACCCCTGTTTCTTCACCAATCATTTTGTCTTCCAACTGTGAACGTGCTGTTACCATAATTATCGGAATATCTTTATATTTGCTGTCATACTTAAGGAGTCGGCTGATTTTATAACCGTTGATTTTTGGCATCATAACGTCAAGGATAATTAAATCTGGCATTATCTCCTTAGCAAGTTTCAAGCCGTCCTCTCCGTTATAAGCCGTATAACACACAAAGCCCGAAACTTCTAAAACGAACTTTAGACTTTCTACGATGTCTTGCTCGTCATCTACTATAAGAATCTTTTTCATGTGTATCTCCTTCAATCTCGTATGAATACATTATATCACATTCTCCGTATAAGTTCCTATTCTGCTCAATTACAGAGTCAATTTTCTTTTTCAAAAACTCTGCCGAAGGCTTATCACCATCCATCAAAATCAGTGACAAAGTTGTCATAGCACCTTCTTTTTCTATTAGAGAATTTGTCATATATGTTTTGTTTAATAAATTATTTTCTTTAAGCAAGTTTTCAATAACTTCATTTGTCGACTTAATTTTAATAACCGCAATTGTTGAACCGTTTGAACGTGCTTTTTGAGAAAGTTGTTTTCTTATCATTGTAAAATTGCTCTTGTCGTTCGCAACAGGAATTACAAAATAGAATTTTGAACCTTTGTTAATTTCACTATCGCACCAAATCGCACCGTTATGAGATTCCATCAACTGTCTGGCAATCGGCAAACCTAAACCTGAACCGCCGACTTTTCTTGAAAGTGAATTTTCAATTTGCGCAAACTTGTCAAATACGTGGTTCAAATCTTTGCGCTCAATGCCGATACCGTGATCTTCTACACAAACTTGCAAATAATTTCCTTGAAGTTTTTTGATATCATCTTCAAAACAGTTGTCATATTGAAGTTCACGAGCGTTCACAACTTTTGAAGTTATTTCAATTTCACCCGCATCAGGCGTAAATTTAATTGCATTAGAAACAAGGTTTGTTAACACCTGTTCTAATCTGTTTGAATCCGCGTAAACTTCTACATCTTCGCCCGATGGAATATATTTTATAGTTAAATTCTTTTCTTTAGCAACTTCTGACAAATTTGTTTTAACGTATTCAATTACAGGCTCAACATGGATAAGTTCAAATTTGAAATCCATTTTCCCTGCTTCGATTTTTGAAATGTCAAGAAGGTCGTTGATAATTCCTGAAAGTCTTATTGCATTACGTTTTCCCATAGAAACAAATTTTTCTATATTTTCGGTCATATCTCCGGCTTTACCGCTAAGAATAATGTCCATAGCGTTTTTGATAGCGGTCAATGGAGTTCTTAATTCGTGCGATACAATTGAAATAAATTCTGATTTCAGACGCTCAAGTTTTTGTAATTTTCTGTTTGTTGCTTTTAATTCTTGCGTAAAAGATGCGCTCTGCAAAGGAATTGTAACTTGTTGAACAAGAGTTTGAAAACAAGTTGCGTCTTCTGTTGAAAAAGGTTTTTCCCTATAAATTTCCGTAAATCCGAAAAACTCGTCGTTCAGCGTAATCGGCGCAAACATATTATCATACCGAAGAATTGAAAAATCGTATTCCTGAATATTATGCTTAATATTTTTCTCTATTTTCAAATTTCCGATTTTAATATCAACAGGCGGATCTGCAAGCAGGGATTTATAGCTCAAAATCGCACGAAGCTTTAGAGCCTCTAAGAGCCTGTCAGAAACTTTGTAAATCGAATTGATTATTAAAACAGGCTCACGTTCCGAGCGAAACATCAAGGTGCAAGCAAGTTCAAAATTCAATGATTTTTCGATACCTTCAATCATGATTTTGATTAATTTGTCTTTGTCTAAAGAACCGGCGAGTTGCGAACTTGTGTTATACAAAACGTTTAACTGATAAAGACTTCTGGCTAATTCTTGGTTAGATTTTGTCATCTTTAATAAAGAAAGTCGTGTCTTTAAACCTGATTCAACAGTCGCAGAAAGAAGCTTTTTATCAATCGGCGATTGAATAAATAAGTTTGCATTGTGTAAGACATCCTTGTTAAGCTCTTTTTCACCGAGCATAAGTAATACCACAACAGGACATTGCTTGATTTTTCGACACAAGTGTTTCAAATCCAAAGTTTCAATATCGCCATCAACAATAACGATATCAGGTTCTTCAACTTTTAGAATGTCAAAAATCAAGAGTTCATCCGACGTAACAGCAATTTCATCCATCGGAAAAACTTCTCTTAAAATCTGTTCTTTTTCACTATCCTCGCTAATCAACAAAAACTTTGTCATAACAAGATGATAACATAAAAATGCAATTCATATAATAATTTATATACTTGTGAAAATATATAAACGGCAAAGGCGACTTGATTAGAGCAAGTCGCTTTTACTTTTATATCAGTTCTATAATCTTGCGTTTTTAGGAACGACTGTTACGCCATCTTCTGAAACATAGAATCCGCGTGCAATATCAGCATCTCTATCTACGCCGATTTTTGTATAAGGTGGAACATCAACATTTTTATCAATAATTGCTTTTCTGATTTCGGAATAACGTCCAATATTAACGTTTTCCATTAAAATACTGTCAGAAATTTGAGAGTAACTGTTGATTTTAACTTTTGGCGAAAGTACACATCTTGAAAGCATACCGCCTGAAACAATACAGCCTTCCGAAACCATTGAATTTGTTGCCATGCCGACTCTATCGCCTTGTTGCCAGATGAATTTCGCAGGCGGATAATTGTAATTAAATGTTCTAATCGGCCATTCTTTAGAATATAAGTTCAATTCAGGTTCATAATCCAATAAATCCATATTTGCCTGCCAATAAGCATCAATACATCCTACATCTCTCCAATAGCCTTTTTCTTTTTCGGTAATTCCAGGAAAATGATTTTCGTTAAAGTTGTAAATAAAAATATTTTTACCTTGTCCTAAAAGCATTGGAATAACATTCTTGCCAAAATCATGATTTGAATTTTCAAGTTTTGAATCTTCTTCTAATGCGTCAACAAGAATTTGTTTATTAAAAATATAATTCCCCATAGATGCCAAACACATTTTAGGATTATTAGGCATAGCTTTTGGAGGAGTTTGAGGCTTTTCTACAAAACCTGTTAATCGCCAATTTTCGTCAACTTCAATAATACCGAATTCGTGTGCTTCTTCGAGCGGAATTGGAATGGCGGAAATTGTTAAATCCGCATTTCTTTCTTTATGGAAATCAAGCATTTGACCGACATCCATTTTATAAATATGGTCACCACCGAAAACACATACGTAATCAGGCTCTTCGTCATGAATATGAAAAATGTTTTGATAAACAGCATCGGCTGTGCCTTGATACCAAGCTCCACCTGTTCTCATTTGTGCAGGTACTAAATCAACATATTGATTTAAAAACGGTGACAAAACCCAACCTTTAGAGATATGTTTATTCAAAGAATCGGATTTGTATTGCGTTAAAACTTTTATTTTGAAGAAGCCTGAGTTAATAAAATTGTTCAAAACAAAGTCGATAATTCTGTATCTTCCGCCAAACGGAACGGCCGGTTTTGCTCTATCTTGAGTTAGCGGAAATAATCTTTTGCCTTCACCGCCCGCCAAAATCATCACCAATGCGTCATCTATTGACATATAAACCCTCCTAAATATTATAGTAATATTTTAGCAAATTTTAATTAAAATTGCACCCATTTTTTATAAATCAAAATTTTTATATTTAGTATGCAGGTTTAAAACACATATCAGTAATGTTATTCAACATAATTTTGAATGTTACCGATTGCAAATTGTCTGATATTATCCATTGTTGTATCTAAAATTCGTTGAATTGCTTCTTGTGTATTGTATGCGATATGTGGAGTCAAAATGACATTATCCAGTTGAAATAATCTGGAATTTATAATTGTTTGTTTTAATGATAGTTTGTCAAGCCTGTTAATACCAAGCATATAATCAACGTCTGTAATAATTTGTTCGTTTTCTAATACATCTAATCCTGCTCCGAGAATAGTTTTATTTACCAAAGCATTAAAAAGTGCGGAGGTATCTATCAATTCTCCTCTTCCGGTATTGATTATAATTGCCGTGTTTTTCATTTTATCAAAACTTTTTTCATCAAACATGTGATAGTTTTCTTTATTCAATGGAGCGTGTATCGAAATAAAATCAGATTTTTTTAAAAGTGTGTCAAAATCTGTATATATAACGCCATAATCTTTTTTTAAATTTTCATTTTCTAACTTATCAAAGCCTAAAATTTTCATTCCTAATCCGTGTGATATTCGAGCAAAAGTCGAACCGATTGCGCCTAAACCAACAATTCCCATCGTTTTACCGAACAATTCCATGCCTTTAAGACAAGATGGAAAAACTTTAGCGTCTTTATATTCTAAATATGACACGGTAGTTTTTCTTAAAACGTCCATGAGAAGTGCTAACGCAAATTCTGCAACAGACTGGTTTCCGTAATTTGGAGAATTTTCGACTATTATATGATGTTCTCTGCAATATTCAATGTCGATATGGTTATAACCTACTGAACGCAAAGCAATAAGTTTTAAGTTCTTGAACTTTTTTAGAATGTTTCTATTGACTCGCGAAGTTGTAAAAACAGAAATAACATCAGCATCTTCATATTCCTGTTTTATTGGAGATAAATCATTCAATGCATCTGGCGTAAGAATATAGTTATACTTATTTACGTTATGTTTTTTTAAATATTCTTTTTCGTAATCTTCAACATCAAAATATACAATTTTCATAAATTAATCCTTTTAATTTATGATATTACAATTTGAAGCTGTTGAAATTCGTCAGTCGGGTACTTAGGTGTATAATTTAATGTTTTATCATTTTTTCTTCTATAATTACGTTTTGTAGGGTGTTAAAATCGCCGTTTTCAAGCAGTACAGTTAAATAATTTCTCGTGACACCTTTAAATTTGCCGTTTTTATCAAGTCGTTTTTCAATTAAAACTTCAGCTTCGTGCCCGATGTTTGAATTTACAAATTCTTGATATTTTTCTGCTGAAATCTTTTTAATAACGGTTGCACGCTCATCTTTGATTTTATCAGGCAAATGTCCTTCCATTTTTTCTGCTATCGTACCTTTTCTGATTGAATAAGGGAAGGTGTGAATTTGAGAAAGCTTAGATTTTTTCAGGTTATCTACAGTTGTTAAAAAATCTTCTTCTGTTTCACCGACAAAACCTGCAATAATATCACTGCCCAGAAATGGTCTTTCAAAACGCGAAATAATATCCTCAATTTGGTCAAGGTAAAATTCTACGCTGTAATGTCTGTTCATTCGCTTTAATGTTCTATTACAAGCTGATTGCAAAGAAAGGTGAAAATGCGGGCAGAATTTCTCGCTTGCTTGAAGAAAGTTCAAAAGTTCAGGTGTAATTTCATGCGGATTTAAAGAGCCCAAACGATATCTTGGAATAGAAGTTTTTTCCTCAATTTCTTTAAGTAAATCCAAAATTTCTTTGTCAAACTCTTTACCCCAAAGCCCAATATGAATACCTGTTAAAACAACTTCTTTATACCCATGTTCAACATACTTATTTATTTCGTTAATAATAAAATTAGAATCTGCACTTCTTGATTTTCCGCGTCCGTAAGGAATTACGCAATAAGAACATCTGTTATCGCAACCGTCTTGAATCTTCAAACTTATACGAGTTTTTGTAGTGTCTTCAAGAGTTACTTCGCAAAACTCTTCTTCGTTCATCAAATCTTTTACGGCAAATTCTTTATTTTCTTTTAATAATTCTGCAATTTTAAACTTATCTTCGTTGCCGTAAACATAATCAATGTAAGGTTCTGCCAATAACTTTTCTTTTTCAATTTGCGCAACACATCCTGTCAGAATGGTTTTTAGACCTAAACTGTGTGCGTGTCTTAAAAGATATAAAGCTTCATTGTCGCTTTTATGTGTAACAGAACAAGAATTCAGAATATAATAATCTGAATTCTCCTGTTTGTTTACTTGCGTATAACCTGCATCAACCAATTTTTGAGCAACAATTTGTCCTTCAAATTGGTTTGATTTACATCCCATTGATTTTAAATAGAATTTTTTCATCATTGAAGTATTGTAGCATGAAGATTACTTTTTATCAGAAATCTCTTGCGTTTCTTTTGGATTTTTAAAGTCCTTTTCATAATCGTCAATAATTTTATCTAAATCCTTGCCTTTGTCGTATCCATAAATCGCAAACGCTGCTCCAATAATCGCAGATATAGCTGCAATATCAATTCGCGATACAGCTTGGTCTAAAACGCTGACCAAACCGGCTGTTCCAACAGTTCCTAGTCCGCCTAAAGAAATACCAAAAAATTTCGCACAACTTTTATTAGCTTGAAATATCGGCGTTTGTTGTTTTACGATACGTTTATTTTTTTGAGCATAACTACCTGAGTAATTAACTCCTATGCTATTTATTCTCATATTCCCAGTGTCCATATTATAATTTCTTACAAAAATTTTCTACTACAAATATAGAATATAGTCAATAAATACAAGAAAAATTAAACCCTACCGTACATATCTTCGTATCTAATAATATCTTCTTCTATAAGCAGGTCACCTTTTTGAACTTCGATAATTTTTAAATTATCTTTGTAAGGGTTTTGCAACGAGTGGATTTCTTTAACATCAATATCAATACTGTGTCCCGGACTCAAGATATGTTCTTTGCCTTCCAAAACAACTTTTGCCATACCTTCTAAAACAACCCAGTGTTCGCTTCTGTGATTGTGTGACTGAACAGAAAGTTTTTGTCCTGGATTTACATGAATCATTTTAGTTAAAAAGCCCTTGCCTTCTGCTAAAACAGTATAATATCCCCAAGGTCTGTAAACTGTCTTGTGAACTAAATGCGTATTATCGTTTTGGCGTTTCAAAGTTTCAAAAATCTTTTTAACATCTTGAGTTTTATCAGATTTGCAAGCCAAAATCGCGTCCTCTGTTTCAACAATAACTGTATCTTCCAACCCTATTGTTGCAACAAGTTTTGAAGAAGAATACATCAATGAATTTTTAGAACCTTCGTCCAAAACATGTCCTATTTTTACATTGCCATCGTTATCTTTTTTGCTAACATCATAAATAGATTTCCAACTGCCTAAATCATTCCAATCGCTTTCAAGTTTAAGAAGTGCGATTTTATCAGATTTTTCCATAACAGCATAGTCAATCGAAATTGATGGCATTTTATCATACTCGGTAAACGGAATTTCATCAGAGTCTGAAAAATCAAAGTTATTCAATTTTGAATAAATTTCAGGTGAACATTTTGCCAATTCTTCTAACAAAACAGAAGCCTTAAACATAAATATTCCGCTATTCCAAAAATAATTCCCGTCATCAATGTATTCTTGCGCAAGTTTCGCATTTGGTTTTTCTACAAACTTGTTAACCTTATATCCTCTTTCAATGTGAGTATTAGTTACATTAATATAACCATAACCTGTTTCAGGATAAGATGGTTTAATACCGAAGGTTACAATGTAGCCCATTTCTGCGATTTTTTCACCATCTTTAACAGTTGCTACGAATTTATCTGTATCACTGATTAGATGGTCTGACGGTACAACTAAAATTACAGGGTCAATATTGAATTTTTCAATAATATATTTTGATGCAAGAGCTATTGCAGGAGCTGTGTTTTTAGAAATTGGTTCCGATAAAACAACTGCTTTATCATAGATTGATGAAAGTTGGTATTTAACATTAGAAAAATGTTTAACTCCCGTCATACTGATAATATTAGGCGCAGGCATGCAATCTTCTAACCTTTCGAAAGTTGCTTGCAAAAGACTTTCAGTATTTTGGATATTAAGTAATTGTTTTGGATACAATTCTCTTGATAAAGGCCATAATCTGCTTCCTGAACCACCTGCTAATATTAATCCGTACATCAAAACTCCCCTTCTATTCTATTAACACTCCTAACTATACAATATATTAACATAAACAAAAATTTTCTCGCAATACTTGTATTTATGTAGTTGTCAATATAGAAGAGTATAATTTTTTATGTTAATCTGTAAAAGCTAGGAGTTTGCATGAAAGAATTAACAGGAAGTTTAGAAAAATATTTAGTCACTATTTATGACTTAATTAAAGAGCAGAATACTATTAAGGTAAAAGATGTTGCGGATAAGATGAAGATTGGTGGCGCATCGACTTCAGAAGCTGTTAAAACTCTTGCAAGTCGCGGTTATATTGAATATAAGCCATATTGTAATATTAAAATCACCCAAAAAGGTATTCAAACCGCAGAAGAAAAAATTTCGCGTCACAATACAATTGCGAAATTTTTATCAGAAGTTCTTTTGATAGAAGATGAGAATATTGATACTTGCGCCGAAAAAATGGAGTTTTCTATGCCAGATGACGTGCTCGAAAGATTTATCAATTATTTGTCTTTTATGCAGAAATGCAGTTGCAAAGAACCAAAGTGGGTTAAGAGCTTTCATAAATATTTAGAACAAGGCGAGATGCAGGAAAAATGTTTGTTCTGTGTGAAAAATAAAGCAAACTTTGACAACAGTTCTTGCTGTGGTTGTAAATAAAATCTTGTGCGATGTATAATATAAATGTTATGGGGATTAGAAGAGCTTTTGCACTAATTATAACATTTATATTTTTGTGTTGTCCTTGTTTTGCAATAAAAATAGGACTTCAAACACATGTCAACAGAACATTTTTAGGTGCTTCTACAAAAGCAGAAGTTATTAATTGCGATACAAACAAACTCCTTTTCATTATGGACAAAATGAAAGGATACGAACTCAAACCTTATAGAGGTGTTATTGCAATAAAAGTTGATGGCGAATGGAAGAAAATGAACGCGAGCAAAATTGTTATAAAACCTGAGCCTAACGGTTTTGTAAGCGTAAAACGTAAATGGTACAGAGGTCACTTTAAAGTTATAAACGATGGCTTAGGTTTGACAGTTATTAATGACATTCCACTTGAAAAATATCTTCAAGGCGTAGTACCTTCAGAAATGCCGTCAAGTTGGGAACACGAAGCGCATAAAGCACAAGCTATCGCAGCAAGAAGTTACGCTATTGCAAATAAAGGAAAACGCGCGAAGTACGGTTATGATTTAAAGGATACTCCTGAAGACCAAGCTTACGGCGGAGCCAGTGCCGAAAAATCAAACACAAATGATGCAGTAACCGAAACCGCAGGTATCGTACTTGTTTGTCAAGGTAAAATTATTTCTGCATATTATTCGGCTTCGGCAGGTGGAAGAACAAATACAGGCGGACAAGTTTGGTCAAAAGATTTACCATTTTTAAAATCAGTTCCTTCTTATGATGATGGGGTTAAAAAAAATGGACACGGAGTCGGAATGAGTCAATACGGCGCAAATAACCTTGCGAAACGCGGTTATAACGGATACCAAATTTTAAAATATTTCTATGCAAACACAAAATTTGCAAAAGTCAGAAATGAATATTAAAGATTACAGGTGAGGCGAAAATATGAAAACAGCACAAGTGTTTCAAGATAAAATTATTATAAAAGAAATGGAAGATGAGAAATTAAACGGGCGTAAAGGTGCAATTGTAAGAGTTTTAGGTTGCGGGCTTTGCGGTTCTGATATTGTAAAATTTAAACACAAAATCGTTCACGATGGTGCTGTTTTGGGTCACGAAATTGTAGCTCAAATTGTAGATATAAATTCTTCAACAAAATTTAAAATTGGCGATAAAATTGTTACTTCACACCATATACCATGCGGAGAATGTAATTATTGCAAACACGGTAATGTTTCAATGTGTGATCATTTCAAAAAAACAAATATTTTTCCCGGTGGCTTTAGCGAATTAGTTTATGTTTCAGAAGAACATTTGCAAAATGTTGCATATATAGTACCTGAGAACATGTCCGAAGAAGAAATTTCTTTTTATGAACCTCTTGGTTGTTGTATTAGAGCTATTAAACGTTGCAATCTACAAGAAGATGACACCGCGCTTGTTGTCGGACTTGGTTCAATCGGTCTATTAATGGGTGAAGGTTTAAAAGCTATGGGTTATAAAGTTTACGGATGTGACTTAATTCCTGAAAGAATAGAGCTTGCAAAAAAAATGGGAATTGAACCGTTTGATTTTAAAAACAAAGTCGATGCGGTATTTATGACATCAGGCGCGGATAAAGCAATCGATACAGCGTTTAATGCTGTATGTATGGGTGGAAAAATTCTTGTATTTTCAAGTACACCTTTAAGCAACGGTTATCCAAACAACGAAATTTATTACAAAGAATTGACAGTTATGGGAAGCTATTCTCCTTCTCCTGCGGATTTAAAAGATTCGTATACACTTTTGACTGCGGGTAAAGTCAATGTAAAAAATCTTACAACCGTTTATCCGCTTGAAAAAATTCAACAAGCTTTTGATGATACGGTCGCTAACAAGATTTTTAAAGCGTATATAAAAATTTCAAAATAAGCTTTTTCAAAACGAACTACGATTGCAAGAAATAACAAAGTTTGTTATAATTAAGGTATAGTTTGTTATAAAAGAAAGGCTTTTAATATGAATATATCATTAACTCCTACATTAGAAAAATTTGTTCAAGACAAGGTTGCATCAGGTTTATATAACTCTGTGAGTGAAGTTGTCAGAGAAGCTTTACGACTTTTGGCATCAAAAGACGCTATTCCGGCGGAACGCATTATGCAGTTGAATAGAGATATTGAAGAAGGTTGGAATGACATGATAAATGGGAATTATCGTGATGGTCATGAAGTAATGAAAGAATTAATAAAAAAATATGAGTAAACTTAAGTTAATAATTGAAAATAAAGCAGAAGATGATATCAAATTAATTGTGCGTTATTTAGACGATGACAAAGCCGCCTTAAAAGTTCTTACAAATTTTAATAAGGCTTTTGATACAATATGTTTACACCCGAATATAGGATTCACGAAAGAAGATTTTATATATAGAGATGTTCGATTCTTTGTAGTTAAGAAAAAGTTCTTGATAGTCTATAAAGAACTGGATGCTTGTATTCACATTTTAAGAGTTCTAAGCACCTACCAAGATATATGTTCTAAGTTATGAAACAATTTCAAAATCTTCATTCCACTCGATTTCGCCCATCGGCTCAATTCCGTGGTAGTCATAAACATTTTGGATAAATTGCGGATTAAACATTCCTTTTTTGCCCAAAATCTTAATAATATCAGGCAAAAGTTTTGTACTTCCTGCAATTGTTCCATCCGCAGAAGTCGCTTTATCGCCGTCATAATAGATTTTATAGTCCGCAAAAATCGTTTCTTTTAAGTCACTATAGGTTATAGGAAGTGCGTCACTTATTAAAATAACTTTGTCAGCAGGTTTTGCCTTGAAAAATAACTTTAAAGCTTCGTCGCTTACGTGAACGCCATCTCCGATTATTTCTGCATAAACATTATCTTCTACCATTGCAGAAAGTGCCGTTGAAACACCTCTATGAGTCACTCCTGACATTGCGTTAAATGTATGTGTTGCGCCATCTACCTGTCCCCAACCGACACAATGTCCTGCCTGAACCTTAACTCTTCTTGATTTTAAATAATCAAGCAAACCTTCATCAAGTTCAGGTGCTAGAGTTACAATTTTTATAAAATCATCTTCAATTTTTTGGTAGTTTTCAACCGTCAACGCCATAAAGTGCTCAGGGTTATGAATTCCTTTCTTTTTTGGATTAATAAATATACCTTCAAGGTGAATACCTAAAATGGAATTCGTTTTTTTAGATGCTTCTTTAATAATTTTAGTTTGACGTTTAATATTTTCGACAGAATCTGTTACTAAAGTCGGGAAAAATCCGCCAATGCCAATCTTACGGAGTTTGTGTGCCAATTCTACAATTTCATCAACTCCTGCTGTATTAAAATAAACGCCGTATGCGCCGTGTATGTGTTGTTCGATGATTAGTGGTGTTTTCATAATGGGAAGGGAATAAGGGAATAGTGGAATAAGGGAATAAGAGGTATTAATATTTTTTATTAAAAATTTGTTTAATTAACATGTATTATCATTAAATATTTTAAAATCTCTTATTCCCTTATTCCCCTATTTCTTTATTCCCTTATAAATCTCCTTCCTACGCCTTCACAGCTCCAAAAATTTCTCTCACTTTTTCTCTATCATCAAAGTGAATTGTTTCGTTTGCTAATATTTGATAATCTTCGTGACCTTTGCCGGCAACGAGAACAACGTCTTTTTTGCCTGCCAATTTACAAGCTTCTTTGATTGCAAGTTCTCTATCAGGCTCAACAACGACATCATTAACGCTTCTTAATCCTGCCAAAATATCAGTAATAATTTGTTGAGGGTCTTCTGAACGTGGATTGTCACTTGTCACAATAATCTTATCTGCTAAATCCTCTGCAATTCTACCCATCTTAGGACGCTTTGTTGCATCTCTATCGCCTCCACAACCAAATACGCAAATTAATTTGCCTTCGCTCGGTGTAATATCTCTTGCAGCTTTTAGAACATTTTCTAAACCGTCAGGTGTGTGGGCATAATCAACGATTACAGTCGGTTGATTGATTATAATTTCAAATCTTCCTGCAACACCGCCCAACTGTTCCATTGTATGAATAGCTTTTTCAATGTCCATATTCAAAGCAAGAGCTGTTGTTAAAGCTGCTAAGACATTGTAAACAGAGAACATGCCGTTCATCTTAAGATTAACGTTGTATTCTTTTTCTTTGATTACACAAGTAAATGATGCACCATCGTGGTTAAATGTTACATTTTTTGCCTTAACATCAGCAGGCATATTTACACCGTAAGTGTACAAACTTACCGTTGGAGAAATTACTTCCAATAATTTTCCTGCGTACTCATCGTCAGCATTAATAACCGCAAAATCACCTGCGACAAGTTCTTCAAACAGCATTGCTTTTGCTTTAAAATAATTGTTCATTGTTATATGAAAATCCAAGTGATCTTGAGTCAAATTAGTAAACACAGCTCCGTTAAAGTCACAATAATCAACTCTGTGTTGAACAAGAGAGTGTGAGCTTACTTCCATTACAACATTTTTAATATTCTTATTATCAATTTCCGCAAATATTTTTTGTAATTCAGGAGCTTGCGGAGTTGTATGTTTAGCATCATGGTAACTATCGTCAGAAGAGAATTTGTGTCCTAACGTTCCAATTAATGCACATTTTTCACCGTTTTTTTCAAATAATTTTTGGATTAAGTGAGTCACTGTTGTTTTACCGTTAGTACCTGTTACACCGATTAGGTTTAATTTTTGAGAAGGTGAAGAATAAAATAAATCTGCAATCTGAGCAATAACTTCTGAAGTGTTGCTAACAACAATTTGTGGAACATCCAAATTTAAACGTCTTTCTACTACACAGATTATCGCACCGTTTGTAACAGCTTCTTCTGCATATTCGTGACCATCAACGTGTTCGCCTGTTAAGCATATAAAAACATCATTCGGTTGAGTCTTTTTGGAATTATAAGAAATTCCGGTTATTTCACCAGACAAATCCTCGCCATTTACTAATTCTAAATAATTTATATTATCTACTAAAGTTCTTACTCTCATTAATCTACCTTTCCTCCTACCTTATCAGGTTGTAAATTTAAAATTCTTGCAATTTGAGTTGATATACCTTTAAATATCGGAGCAGCAACAGTGTTACCCCAAACTTCTCCGCCTTGCGCAGAATCGACTATAACATAAATCAAAACTTGTGGATTTGTTGAAGGCATATAACCTACAATTGATGTATACAGATTTCTTGTATATCCGCTTCCGTTCTCTTTTGGTTTAATTGAAGTTCCTGTTTTTGCCGCGATATTATAACTATCTGATTTAATCGGGGATTTACCTCTGTTAATGCTTTCGGTTAATAATTCCGTTACAACTCTAGCGTGTTCAGGACTCATAACTTGAACTCTTTTAATCTTGTTTTCAGCTTCTTCAGGTGAATATTTTATAACGTGAGGAGTTACTCTAACTCCGTCGTTTGCCAATGCAGAAACTGCTGAAACCATCTGAATAGCTGTTACTGATGAACCGTAGCCGTAACCCATTGTTGCTAAATCTGATGCATCCCATTTTGAGGGTGGTTTTAAAAGTCCGACAGATTCACCCGGAAGGTCAATACCTGTTTTATCACCGAAGCCAAATTTTTTCAACATTCCGTAGTATTCATATTTACCCATCATTTGAGCAATAATTACAGACGCTACATTGCTTGAATGTTCAAATAGATAAACTAAATCAATCATGCCCGGGTTTGGTCTGCGTGCATAGTCGTAGTTTTTGATAGTCCACCAACCGACTTTAATTTTACCTGTATCGTTAATTTTTGAATATTTGTTTATTTTGCCTAACTCAATAGCGGAAGCTACTGTAATTGTTTTAAACGTAGAGCCCGGAGGGAAAATATCCGTTAGAGTCCAGTTTTTAATTTGAAAACTTGTTGCGTTTTTAAAGTTATTAGGGTCAAAATATGGATAAACAGCATAAGCTAGAATTTCACCATTGCGTGGATTCATAACAATAACTGCGCCACGACTCGCCTTCCATTCTTGAATAGATTTCATCAATTCTTTTTCGCAAATATGTTGAACAGCGGCATCAATTGTTAAAGTAACGTCTTTACCTTTGATTGGTTTTGTCGCTGCAATTGGATCTGTTGAAATATTATAAATAACTTTACCCTTTGGAGTCATTTCCAAATTAGAAGTTTTTCCAACGCTTTCTAATGTATCTTTAGCAGTAAGTTCTACGCCTGAAGCAACATCAGCATCGAAGTTATAATATCCTAAAACGTGTGCAGCAAGTGTTCCTTGCGGATACGTTCTGATGCTCTTTTTATCCATAGGAATTTCACGCAAATTCAATTTGGCAATCTCATCACGAGTATGTCTGTCAACGTTCTTTTTGAGAGAAATTACCGCAACATTTTGACGAAGTTTTTCTGTTAAATCAACTTGAGAAATCTTTAAAATCGGAGCAAGAATTTTCGCGAGTTCTTCTGGCGAACGTTCATCAACAAAGTCGGCTTTTCTTGCAAAAATATCATAATAAACCGTATCTGTTGCAAGTTTGATTCCGTTTCTGTCATAAATATTACCGCGCATAACAAAAGAACTTGCACGACGTTGATTTTTTGCCTTAACTCTGAAGTGTCTTACATCCAAAACTTGAACAGAGAATAAGTATACAACAAATAGCAAAACGGCAATCGCAAAGCCAATCTGAAACCAAATCAGACGTTCTGAAAATTGTTTATTTCTATTGGTATTTTTATCGCTTCGCATACTTCTCTCCCGTATGTTTATAATACCATAA
>USFB01000025.1 GCA_900553895.1 uncultured bacterium
AACCAAGGACACAGGGATTTTCAGTCCCTTGCTCTACCAACTGAGCTATTGCGGCATATCTTATTTAATTTTCACTGGGTTGGTAGAGCAAGCTCTACGTTTTCCCTATTTGTTTCGCCTCTCGGCTCCACCAGGGAGCTATTGTGGCATATTTATTTATTGTGACTCAAGAAGTTTAAGCCATAAATATATTGTACTTGCTAAATATTTATAATCAAGTCTTTTTTATAATTTTTATATAAAAAAAGGAAAAGTTTGAACTTTTCCTTTTTTGTCTAATTCTGTGGAGCAAGCCAAGCTGTTACGTTTCGACCTTCTACCATAGGTTTCTTTTCCACTGTTACAGGGTCGTTTGCCAAATCAGCGATAAATCTGTTTGCTAAATCTATTGCGAGTGATGAATGTTGCATTTCACGACCTCTCAACATTACAACAATTTTAACCTTATTGCCCTGCGATATGAATTTTCTGATATTTTTCAATCTTACTTCATAATCGTGTGTATCAATTTTATAACGAACTTTTACTTCCTTAACATCAACGACATGTTGTTTCTTTTTAGCTTCTTTAGCCTTTTTTTCTAGTTCGTATTTATATTTACCGTAATTTAAAATCTTTGCAACCGGAGGAGCTTGATTAGGGCTGATTACAACCAAATCTAATTCTGCTTCTTCTGCCATTTTCATTGCTTGGGATGTCGGTACAATACCGTGATTATTACCATTTTCGTCAATTAATCTTACTTCTCTTGCTCTAATTCTTTCGTTTATTAGAGGTTTATCTTTGCCTGAGCCTCTTTGGCCCCTTTCTTCGTTAGCGATAATTATTCTCCTTTTTATTAAAATTATACTTTTCTTCTTAATAATACCATGCTTTAGCCATTTTTCAAGTGTTTGAAACATAATCAGAACTTATTGCGAGCCATTTATAAGCTTCATTTACATTTTGAGGTATATCTGTAACAAAAGTTCCACCATATCTCCCTCTTGTAAACGTTAAATACCCGTCTTCAGCCAAGTTATCAAGAGCTTTTTTAATAGTTTTTGGGCTAACATTGTAAAATTCTGCAAACTCGCCGATAGAAGGTAACTTTGTGCCAATTTCACATTTTTGAGAAATAAAATGTCTTATTTTTAATTCAATTTCTTCATAATGGTAAAGCTCCATTTTCTCTTGAGGATTAACAACTACGGTTCCATACTGTCCGCGTCTTGAATATAAAAGTCCTTCTTTAGAAAGAATTTTAATTGCGTCATGTACTGTTTTAATACTTACGTTAAACTTTTCAGCCAATTCTGTATTAGTAGGGAGCTTTTCACCTATGTTAAAACTATCTTTTACATACTCCTTCAAGAGTTCTGCAATTTTTTCTACTAAAGTTTGTGTTTTAACTTCATCAATTTCAAAATCAATTGCGCGAATAACAAAAGCATTGCCGACTTTTTCTAAAATTCCTTCTGACATAAGGCTTCCAATCGCAATTCTGATTGTTGCGGTAGACATACCGGTCAAATTTGCCAGTTTTCTGGTCGAAGCCAAACAAACACCGCATCTGTAACCGTCTTTTACAATGTGTTTTTTTATAATTTCAACCGCCAATTCTCTTTTGGAAGTTAATTTTTTAATATTTTGCAGTCCTTTCGGGTCTTTAATATATGTCCCGATTCTTTGTTTAGACTCGATTAAACCGCTATCTTCTACAAATCTGAAAACATTTTGAATCGTTCCTATACTTACTCCAGTATGGAAAGCTAAATCTGCTTTTGCGGGAAGTCTATCGTAAGGCTTAATTTTTTTCGATTTCAAACCGTTTTTAATCCACTCAATCAACCACGCAGAAATTTTGTTTACTTTGTTTTCGCCCGTTCTGAAAGAATGGACATGCGGAGCCATTTCAGCAACTGAAATTTGCCTTGGCTCAGAATCTTTAGACATACAAATCCCTTTAATTTGTGATTATTGTCTAATATTACCTCAAAATTAAAAAACAAGCAACTGCGCAAGGTTAGAGTTTATTTTCTCAATTTATCTACAAATCTCTTAAATCTTTCCATTGCGATTTTTAAGTTGTCTAATGAATAGGCATAAGATATTCTCAAATAGCCTTCGCCACTTTCGCCAAAAGCGTTTCCCGGAACTGCTGCAACCTTTTCTTCTTCTAAAAATCTGGTTGCAAATTCTTCGCTTGTCATTCCAAATTCTTTAATGCAAGGAAAAACGTAGAATGCGCCAAAAGGTTCAAAACACTCTAAATTCATTTCTTTAAAAGCATTAAGCAAAAATCTTCTGCGCTGGTTATAAGCTTGACGCATCATTTTAACATCGGCTTCACCATTCTTGAGTGCTTCAACTGCGGCATATTGACTAGTTGTTGGTGCGCACATAATCGCAAATTGGTGAATTTTTGTCATTTGCTTGATAATAGCTTCAGGTCCACAAGCGTAACCCAATCTCCAACCCGTCATTGCATAAGCTTTTGAAAAACCGTTTATTAAAATTGTGCGCTCTTGCATACCTTCAATTGACGCGATAGAAACATGTTCGCCTTTGTAAGTCAGTTCACTATAAATTTCATCCGACATAACATAAATGTCGTGTTTTCTTATGACTTCTGCGATTTTTTCTAAATCTTCTCGCTCCATAATCGCGCCAGTCGGATTATTAGGGAATGGCAATATTAAAACTTTTGTTTTGTCTGTTATAGCGTTTTCTAATTCTTCGGCAGTCAATCGGAATTCGTTTTCGGCTTTAAGATTTATGATAACAGGTTTTGCGCCGGCTAAAATTGTACAAGGTTCATAAGAAACATAAGCAGGTTGAGGAATTATTACTTCTTCTCCGGCGTTAACAATTGCCCTTAAACCGATATCAATAGCCTCCGAACCACCAACAGTCACAATAACCTCTTTAAGTGGATTATATTGAATATTTTGTTTTCTTTTTAAATAATTACAAATTTCTTCTCTTAATTCTTTTAAGCCTGCATTTGAGGTATAAAAAGTCTTGCCCTTAGATAGTGCGTAAATCCCTTCATCTCTAATATGCCAAGGCGTGTCAAAATCAGGTTCGCCAACTCCGAGCGAAATTGCATCTTTCATCTCGCTAACGATATCAAAGAATTTTCGAATACCTGACGGCTTAATTGTTTCAACCATTTTAGAAAGCGGTTTTGTCATGGAGTAATAACCTCTCTTTCATCTGCGCGTTTTTTGTCGAAAATTGTTCCGTGGTCTTTGTATTTTTTCAGGATAAAGTGAGTTGCAGTACTCAAGACACTATCAAGTGTTGAAAGTTTATCGGATACAAAGTTTGCAATTTCTCTCAAGCTTTTTTCTTCTAATGTTACAAGTAAATCGTATCCGCCTGAAATTAAGTACACCGCGCGCACTTCAGGATAATTATAAATTCTTTCGGCAATAGAGTCAAAACCTTGCCCTCTTTGTGGTGTCACTTTAACTTCGATTAAGGCTGTAACTTTCTCAATAGAAGTTTTTTCCCAGTTAATTAAAGTGTGGTAACCGCAAATAATTCCATCTGATTCAAGCTTTGCAATTTCGTTTGCGACTTCGATTTCTTCTTTTCCCAGCAAAACTGCAATTTCATTAATTCCAAGTCTGCTGTTTTTCTCTATTAGTTGTAGTAGTTCTTCTCGCATTGTATCTTCCTTTTTCAACTTTCAACTCTACTTCTACAATACCCTTAGTTTATATAAAACTTGTCAAAATCTTTTCTTCCAACTCCGGTCTGTCAACCCCGTTTTCTTTTCCAAGCTCGATGCATTTAAGCAACCAAGCCATGTTGCGTCCTAATGTCCTCATAACTTGCAAGCCTTCCAAATCTTGCATAGCATCTTCTGCTACGAATCCGTGGATATTGTTCCAATAATTTGCAGAAACTACCGGCATGTTGCTTATTGTAAAATATTTGTTTAGAATGTCAAAACTTGCTGTTGTTCCTGCGCGTCTTGCTGACGCTATTGCACAGGCAGGTTTGAATTGAAACGCGGTTTTTCCTGAATAAAATGCTCTATCAAGGAAAGACAAAATTCTGCCTGACGGATGGGCGTAATAAACAGGTGTGCCGAATACAAATCCATCGCAAATTTTAGCTTTTTCAACAAATTCGTTTACCACATCATTAATAACACATTTGCCTAATTTTTTGCAAGCTCCGCAACCGCTACAATCTTTTAATTCAGGATTTCCGAGCTGAAAAATCTCTGTTTCTACACCTTGTTCGTTAAGTGTTTTTGCAACTTCACTCAAAGCTGTAAATGTACAGCCGTTAAGGTGTGCGCTTCCATTTAATAATAAAACTTTCATTAATTACCTCAAATATTGCCATACACAATATGACTTGCACATTTATTTAAGCAAAAAAATTGCATGAATTCAATTAAATTTTCATTCCGTTAGAATTTTGTGGACGATTATTCAAATATTTTCTTTGAATATCAGATGCCATAGTGTTTCTTATTACAGGCGTAATAATGTTTGAGGATAAAATACTTGCACCTACGGTTCCTACTGTTGTTGCAAAATTCTTGTAGGAATAATAAGAATCTTTCGGAAATTTAGATTCATTTTTGAGAACTTCATCTAAATCCAGAGAGAGTTTTCCGACTTGGTCACCGTATACTTTATTTTTATTCAAAAATTCTCTAACTTTTGTTGGTGCAATTTTTCCGGTAGAAGCCATTTTAGAAATAATTTTCTTAGTAGCCTGAGTTACCATAAAGAAAGAACCGATATTAACTACTGCATCCAAAAACTCTTGCGGAACTAAAAAACTTTTTTGTTCTTTAGAAATTTTAGGGTTGAACATAACAGCTCCGATTTGAGCAAGTGAAGATAGACCCCAACCGATAGTACCAGTTACAACAAGCATTGTTGCAGTATTCTTTTTGAATTTATTATAGACCCATTCAAGTCCTTTTTGGAAAGGAGAACTATTCATGCTTAGCCTCCTTTTTATCATTCAATTTATTTGTTAAAAAGACTGTTAGCGGAGCATCCAAAACAAAGTTTGTAACACACATTGCTAAAATAGCTAAACCACTTGAAAGTGCGCTTCTATAATTTTTTAAGAATTTTTCATTTTTCGCTATTTCACCGAGAAATCTTTTCGGTAGCAGAGCTTTTGCGGTTTTTGTTTTGCTTTCAATATTTGTCATATTGGTTACAGCTTCGTAAGCAGAACCTCTTACCAAAATCCCTACACAAGTTCCTGCGATAATTTTTGCTATAGTTCTGTTTCTTGAAACAGTTCGAGTTTCATTATCAACTTTGTGGTTATGATAATCAATTGCCGGTTGAGTGATAATAGCAGTCAAACCCATTATAGCCCTGTTTTGAGCTGGTTTGGAAATCCAGTTGTCGAATTTATTCCATTCTTCACGTTTTCTTGCTGATTCTTTTTGAGTATGGGAAGGTAACGTGTCGATTATCTTTTGAGCGACACGACGCTTTAGACGGCTCCAAGAACCATCCTTTTTCCCTTGCATGGAAACGCTATTATATTGTATCGGCTGTATATTCATAACACTTCTTTCTAAAAGTATAAAACATCTGAAGCTTAGAAATTGACTTTTATTAAGTTTTTGTTACAAAAAGTTTACAATTGAAATAATGCGTTGTATTTTTATCTCACCCTCATCAGAGCTCAGCTCAGCTTCTCCCCTCAAGGGAGAAGCGGTAGAAAACGTTAAATTAACATAAGCAGCCTTATGAGGGTGGTAAAATTTTTCAATAACAAAAATACTCACGCTTCTTATCCTTATACAAAAAGAGAGTGCGGATGTCTTTAACATCCGCACTCTCAATACATTCTACTTGTAGTCCCACTTTTGAGGTTGACTTGTAGCTACAAAACCAACCAGTAGTCTTAACTATTGTCAACCGACCAAATGTCTACGTGTGTAGCTCCGAACTTTACGCCCCACTTGTAGTCCCACATTTGAGGTTGACCTGTAGCTACAAAACCAACCAGTAGTCTTGACTATTGTCAACCGACCAAATGTCTACGTGCGTAGCACCTAGTCGTCAGCGTGACCAGCTGTTCCAAGAACGTCACGCATTTTGTGCATAACCATTTCTTTAACTGCAGTTCTACCAGGTCCCATGTATTCACGTGGGTCGAATTTTTCAGGATGTTCAATGAAGAATTCTCTGATAGTAGATGTCATAGCCAATCTCAAGTCAGTATCGATGTTGATTTTAGCTACACCATGCTTAGAAGCGTAGTTAAGCATATCTTCTGGAACACCTTGAGCGTCAGGTAAGTTACCACCGTATTTGTTACATTTAGCAACGAATTCAGCAGGAACTGAAGAAGAACCGTGAAGAACGATTGGGTAATCGCCGAAACCAGCTTCTTTCAATGCGTCTTTAATTTCTTTTAATCTATCAAAGTCTAATTTAGCTTCACCTTTGAATTTGTAAGCACCGTGAGAAGTACCGATAGCGATAGCAAGAGAATCGCAACCAGTTTGTTTAACGAATTCAACAGCTTCGTGAACGTTAGTGTATTTAGCATCTTTAGCATCAACGTTTACATCATCTTCAACACCAGCTAATTTACCAAGTTCAGCTTCAACTGAAACTCCTCTTTCGTGAGCGTATTCAACAACTTTCTTAGTTAAAGCTACGTTTTCTTCGAATGGGAATCTTGAACCGTCAATCATAACAGATGAGAAACCACCATCGATACAAGCTTTACAAATTTCAAAATCAGCACCGTGGTCAAGGTGAAGAGCTATAGGCACTGTAGTTGTAGCTAAAGCTGCTTCTACTAATTTGATAAGGTAAGTTTGGTTAGCATATTTTCTAGCACCAGCTGAAACTTGAAGAATAATAGGTGATCTTGTTTCTTCAGCAGCTTCTGCAATACCTTGTAAAATTTCCATGTTGTTTACGTTGTAAGCACCGATAGCGTAACCGCCAGCTAATGCTTTTTTGAACATTTCGCCTGTTCCAACTAATTTTCTTTCACTCATGTGAGTTCTCCTTTTCTAATATTTGGAATAAATTCATCGAATATAAAGTGTTTTTAGGACTCTCTTTTCGTCTCGTTTACTCCCTATTCTATATAATATTTTATATTGATTTATACCCTAGAAATTACTACAAATATGAATAAAAGTAAAGAGTTTCATTATCATTATGCTTGCGAATTGGGGAAAAATATTATAGAATATCAACTAAAAATGGAGATGTGTGTAAATGCAAATAAGACCTATAAATAATACTAATTTTAATGGAATTAAACTTTCATCTAATGACTATTATAAAACCCGCGATATTGCAAAAAGTTTAGAAAAATATGGGTATGATTGTTTGGGACATAAAACATTCGTTTGCAACAACACTATGAATGATAAGGTTAATTTGGCAAAACAAATCAGAAATAAGGCTTATTTTTATGAAAACGGCTTTGGTGCGATATTTTTACCCTGGAGCCAAGAAGCCTATTTGATATCATCGCCTAAGAATGAACAAAAATTATATTCTATAGTAAAGGAAATGGATTCCGGGGCTGTAATAAATCTTGCGATGTAAACTAATTCCATGCCTGTGTAATTTTGTAGTATAATATTTGTTATGAAAAACATTATCTTTATATTTGGAACACGTCCGGAAATTATTAAACTTGCACCTGTAATACTAGAAATGAAAAAGTATCCGCAAGATTATAACGTAATTATTTGTAATACTGAACAACAAAAACAATTGTCGAATCAGACTTTAGAATATTTTGGTTTGAAGGCTGATATTAATCTTGATTGTATGAGAGAAAATCAGTCTTTATCTTCTGTACAAGCCAGAATTCTAACCTCTTTGGATAAAGTATTTTGTGAACATGAAATAGATGCAACAATTGTTCAGGGTGATACAATGACTGTTTTGTGTGGAGCCTTGACAAGCTTTTATCACAAAAAACCTGTGTTCCACGTAGAAGCAGGACTTCGTTCTTATGATATTTATGAACCGTTCCCGGAAGAAGTTATGCGTCAAATGACTTCTCGCGTTGCGACTTTACATTTTGCGCCGACTGAAGTTAATAAAAAGGCTTTATTAAAAGAAGATATTGCAGAAGATAAAATTCATGTTGTCGGAAATACCGTAATTGATGCGCTTTTCTGCTTGTCAAAAGAAGTTATTGAGAATTCCGAAAAATTCTATCAGGAAAAAGGAATTCCTATTGATGATAAATTAGTTCTAATTACTGCTCACAGACGTGAAAACCACGGTGAAAGAATAGATAGAATTATTGAAGCGATTAGTTATTTGGCTAAAAAGTATGCAGATCATACATTTGTAATTCCGGTTCACCCAAATCCTAATGTTAAGAATAAGATTTACGAAAGATTGGAACATTTTGAAAATATTCATTTATTAACGCCTTTGGATTATCCGTATTTAGTATATTTAATGAAACATGCAAAACTAATCTTGACTGATTCCGGCGGAATTCAAGAAGAAGCACCTTCTTTTGCTTGTCCGACTCTTGTTATGCGTTATGAAACGGAACGTAAAGAAGGCGTTGAAGCAGGTGTTTCAAAACTTGTCGGAGCGGATTACGATAAGATTTTAAAAGAAGCCGAAAAAATTCTATCTTCTACAAAAGAATTGACACGTCTAAAAGCTCAAAATCCTTATGGCGATGGAACTGCTTCTGTACAGATTGAAAAAATCGTAAGAGAATATTTTGAATAATATTTTTACAGATAGCAAAAAATATATTTTTGAGTTTTGTTAAAATTATGATGTTAAAAACTCAAAATTGTTGTGCTAAAAATACGTTGTTACCTTTTAATTTAACAAAAGGTAACGTGAAAGAGCGCGGCAAAAAGGCATGGGAATATTGGAATAAATTCGTTGATAATATCTTACAAAACAAAGAATTGACTGTCGATACATTCAAAAGTTCTTTGGACGATGTTCTGAAGCCTCATAAAATAAATTACGACATTTTGAAAGAAAAAAAACTTACCGAATACGGACATGTCGGTGCCAAAATACTCCTTCTGCCACATCCTAACGGTGGTTTATATATAGAACGTATCGGTTATAAAATTGCATTACCAATATCTTCTAAAGACAATTGTTCGATTTATAATGCAACTACAGCCGTTCATGAAGCCAAACATTTTTTTAATTATCTTTTTCAATCGAAATATGCTTGTATAAAAGCCAAAGAACTGGTAAATAATCCAAGTTGCGAGAATTATGTAGATAAACTTAGAGATGTTGTTTTCAATGATTTTAGTACCAGATTTAATAAAAGAAATTTTACGCAAAAAGTCGAGTATTTATTAAACAAACTTCCTGATAACGTTGCGATAGAAAGTTTGCAAAAATTGAGATACTCTCTAAAAAGCGAAAATGAAGCTATGTCTGCCGAAATTAAGTATTTAGCAAAACAAAATCCTATAAAAAATATTCCACAAATTCTACATACTTTTGAACTGCGTCAATTTTGCCGTTATAGGACAAAAGAAAAAATTGTTACATCGAAATTAAAAGAACTTTTATTAAAAGTACGAAATGATTTAAAACAAAGATTGAACGCAGAGAAAGCTAATGGGAAATAGGATTTAAAATGTGGTATAAAATTAATGGTGCAAAAAATTGCACAGTTAATGGATTACTTTAGGCTAGTCGCCTTCCACTATTGTCCATGATAATTTTGAAAAAGCATATATACCTTTTAAAAAGTTGGATTGCTTCGTCACTATAAAAATCGCTGTTCCTCGCAATGACCGGGCGTTAGACTTCCAGGTGTGCCGTCATTGCGAAGGCGATTAGCCTGAAGCAATCCAGTTTATTATTAACTATTATTTTTAGTCTATACAATACAAATTTTATTAAAAAGCCTTTAATTATGTTCTCGGTTTATAAATCTCTTTTCCGCTATTAACATAGTCTTTTAAGACTTTTTTACCTGCTAGTGGTTCAATATTTCCGTAAACTGTTATACCGCGTTTTTTGAATTCTTTTATCCAATTTGGTTTATATCCTTCATCAAAACCCGTAATTTTTTCAACTTCACTTGATGGCACGCCAAAATAAACCGTTTTAATGCCTGACCACATAATCGCGCCTGCGCACATAATACAAGGTTCGGCGTTTACATAAATCGTTAAATCTTCCGGTGCTAAGCTGTATTCTTTAAATTTGTCATGTGCCTTTTTTATAGTATTAACTTCTGCATGAAATAGGCAACATTTATCTTCGACTACACTATTAGAAGATGCTACAACAAAATTTCCGTTTTTATCATATATTTCGGCGTAAAAAGGACCTTTACCGTTTTTAATTCCGTCTGCGGTTTTTGCTTGTACATTAAGCATTATTTTTTTAGCCGTTTCTAATTCGGTTTTGGAAATCGGTGAATTTGCCACAATTCCCATTTTGGCAAGTTCTTTTATCGAATAATTTTCATCTGCAAATGCAAATGAAGAAAGATTAAGTAATAAAATTGCAAAAATAATAAAAAAATTTTTCATCTGTTTGTCCTTAAATTAATGATTTGCAACCGATTTGGTGGTATTCAAATCCTTTTTCATTTAATCTTTTGGCGTTATATTGGTTTCTGCCGTCAAATATAACAGGTTTCTTCAATAATGATTTGACCTTATCAAAATCCGGTCGTCTAAATTCGTTCCATTCTGTCAGAAGCAGTAAGCAGTCTGCGTTATCAAGTGCATCATAAGCGTTCTTAGCGTAAAAAATTCTGTTACCAAAAATAAGTTTTGCTGATTCCATTGCTTTTGGGTCGTACGCTCTTATTTTTGCGCCATATTCGAGCAACTGATTAATCACAGTAATAGCGGGAGCTTCTCGCATGTCATTTGTTCTAGGCTTAAATGCAAGCCCCCAAATGCAAAAAGTTTTTCCATCGAGATTTGTTCCGTATTTATCTGTAATTTTTTTTATGAATAATTCTCTTTGACGTTTATTAACTTCATCTGTTGCTTGAATAATTGACATATTACAAGCATTTTCTTCTCCAAATTTAATAAGCGCATGGACATCTTTGGGGAAACAACTTCCGCCATAACCTAAACCCGGGAATAAAAATTTCGGACCTATGCGACTATCAGTCGTCATACCTATTCTAACCATTTCAGAATCAGCTCCGACTTTTTCACATAGATTTGCAATTTCATTCATAAACGAAATTTTTGTCGCAAGAAACGAATTTGCAGCATACTTAGTCATTTCGGCAGATTTTACGTCCATTACGATAATGCGGTTCCCTGTTCTGAAAAATGGAGCGTAAATTTCCTGCATAATAGAAGTCGCTTTATCAGAATTTGAACCTATAATAACTCTGTCAGGATAAAGAAAGTCGTCAACGGCGTTACCTTGTTTCAAAAATTCAGGATTTGAAACAACATCAAAAGAGTGTGTAGTTTTATTTTTTATCAATTCTGTAACTTTTTCGGCAGTCCCTACAGGAACGGTTGATTTATTTACAATAACCTTGTAATCATTCATTGCTTCTGCAATAGTTTCCGCAACATTGAAAACTTGTTCCAAATCCGCTGAACCGTCTTCTTGCTGTGGAGTGCCGACTGCAATAAAACAAACCAGCGATTTCTCTACAGCTGTTTTTATATCAAGAGAAAAAGACAAACGATTTTCTGCAATATTAGACTTAATAAGCTCTTCTAAACCCGGCTCATAAATAGGCACTATACCTTGTTGTAGCAGTTCTAATTTCTTCGCATTATTGTCTACACATATTACAGAGTTCCCCATATCTGCAAGACATGCGCCTGCAACTAATCCAACATATCCCGTTCCTATTACACAAATTTTTGTCATTAAAAGCCTATCCCCTACTATATTAATTATAATATAAACCTTCTTATCGGATTATTAAGAATTGTAACGAATCTTTAAAGGTTTGAAATTCGATATAAAACAAATACTTTATATATACGTAAGACTAAGATAGAAAGATATTAACTATGGGTTATGGTTTTAATACTATGAATAACGGCTGGATGGGCATGCTTCAACAAGGGCTTTCATCTTTTGGTGTTGGCACAAACAGCTGGGGTTCATTCGGTACAATCGGTTATAACGTAAATTATGACGCTATGGCAGGTTATGCTGTAGCAAACAGCGTTTTTGGTGTTCTTAGTCAAGCTGTTTCTTCAAGTCAAGCAGAAAAACAAGCTGAAAAGGTTCAATATTCTAATAATGCACGTAGAATTGAACAAATTGATAAACAAATAAAAGAATTAGAAAATACTGATTTTAATGATGAAGTTGAAACAAGAAGCAAAACTGATTCTGACGTCAAAGCTAAACAAACAGCTTTTGATAAGGCTTCACAATTATTAACTAAAAATGAAAAATATTTAAAAAAAGAAAGTGGCAATTACGCTGCCGCTTTAGAACGTGAAAAAGCAGGAACAGCTACAGAAGCAGATAAAAAACTTATATCAGAATATAAAAAAGCTGAAGGAAATACAAAGACTTTAGAACAGGAAAAGAAAAAGGCTCAAACCGATTTAGATAATGCAAAAAACGCTCTTAGAATAAAAATTGAAAATGAAATTAAGGGTGAAATAGCTGATTTAAAAGCAGAAAAAGCAAAGTTGCAAGAAGAAGTTGATAATCAGGATTTAGATAATGCTGACGGTAATAAACTATCAAGATTATCAGATGAAAAATACGAAAATTTATTAGGCGAAGACGGACTTGCAAAAAAGAATGAAAAATATTCAAAAGCTGCTGTTAAAACTGCAGTAAATCGTTTTATGCAAGCAACTGCTCCAGAAACGAAATTAAAAACTGCTAAAAATCTTGTAACAATGTTTGAAGGATGTTCAGACTGGAACGAAAGCTTACAAAAAGCTGCAAATATTGCACAAAGATATATTAACGAGCACAAAGCTTAAATTTCTAAAAGTTTATAAAATACAAAAAGCCAAGATTAAATTCTTGGCTTTTTTACTTTTTTTGAATGATTGACTTTTTTGCAAAAAACATTAAACTAGAATAAGAATAATCACAACTAAACACAAGGAGATATATTATGAGCAAACGATTAGACGGTTCTTCTTTATTTTCAGGCATTAATTCTGGTTTGACTAATTCATTCTCTCTATTATCAAGTCAATATACAGACGGACTGACTTTAGAAAATATAAATAAAGCTTTAACAAATACAAATGTTACAAATACATCATACGGTTCAACATTTGCTTCTTATTTAAGTTCTAATTTTAACAGTGTAGATAAAAACGGTGATGGTCAAATTTCAGCAGACGAAATTCAAACTCTGATGAACAATATTGCAACTCAAGGTTTAACAAGAGAGCAAATAATGTCTTTGGGAGCATCTTCCGGCATGAGCACATCTTTGCAAGAAACAGTATTGAGCCATTTTGATGACATTGATACAAACCACGACGGCAAAGTTACAAATCAAGAAATCAATGCTTATGGTGTTAATTCAGATATTCAGAAACAAAAAGTTGCTGATACAAACAAAGTTATTAACAACATGTCATTATTCTATGGTGATGATTTGACTGAATATGAAGGAAGTATGTTAGATTATCGTTATTTGAGTGACGATGAAAATTCATAAAAAGAAAAAGGGAAAAATGGGAAATTAATAAATGTGGCGGAAATGCATTGCATTTCTGCTTTCTTTTTTACTAGCAAAAAATTTTTTTATGAGTTTTTAATAAGGTATGATTATAAATTATTACCCGACAAATTTTTCACAGATTCAACCGACAAAATCTTTTGAAAAGACAAATCATGTAAATTTTAAACAAAATATTCCGCATGCGCTTACACATACCAATATTGGCAGTTGTTTAGAAGGCTATATTGGAAAAGTTGCAGTTAGAAAAGGTCGTGAAGGTGCAACCCTGAACGTTTTTAAAAAGTTTAAAGAAAATGCAGTTGAAAATTACACAATAAAAAATGATGTTGGTGACATTATAGGCACAATTGATATTTCAATTAGAAAATATAAACAAGAACCTTGGGAAAGGACTGATCCAAGTCATGTTTTTGTTGACGAATTGAGAAATTTTTCAAATCCAAATACTCCATATTATAAACAAGGTTTGGAGTATTATAAAGATATTGGAACACGTCTTTTGCAAATTGCACAACGCCGTAGTGACGAAGCGCAATGTCAAGGTAACATTAAATTAATATCAAAAGGTGAATCTTTGAATTGGTATAAAAGTGTTATTGGTATGCGTCAAGAATTTCCACCAATACCCGGCATGAAATTTAATATACATAATCCTAACCAGCTTTATTTACCGCCTGAAAACAAAGAACCGCTTTCAAAACTTCAGGGCGGACTGTAAGCTATTGTTGTTCGGAATGTTCTTCATGAGGTTCAATCGGTTGTGGTTTTGTCATTACGCTAACAACGCTTAACGCAATCATAATCAAAATTAGAATTGCAATATATATAAAATAGTTTTTTAAAGTCCCAGTAAAGTACGTTGCAACGGCACCACCAACAATGGCAATAGACGTTAAAATTGCAACTGTTTTCTTTTGAGAAAAACCTGCTTTAAGTAACTTATGGTGAATGTGTTCTGCGTCAGCCACAAATGGAGATTTACCCTTCATAATTCTTCTTAAGCTTGAATACGTAATATCCATGATTGGCACGGCTAAAACTAAGAATGGTAACAACACCGCTAAAGCAGCACCTTTCATAACTCCTGCAATTGAAAGTGTTGCAAGCAAGAAGCCTGAAAATAACGCACCTGAATCACCCATGAAAATTTTTGCAGGGTTAAAGTTGAAGGTTAAGAATGCAAGCATTGAGCCAGCAAGAATGAACGCAATTAAAGCTGTAATTGGCTGAGCAGGTGTAATTGCAACTGCAATAAGTGCTAAAGTTATTGAACTAACCGTTATTACAGAGCCTGCTAAACCGTCTACACCGTCGATGAAGTTTACGGCATTGGAAATCCCAACAATCCACAAAAGAGTTATAGGATAAGAAAATACGCCTAAATGGATAACACCGCCAAACGGATTAAATATTGTATCAATTTGCACTCCTAAAAGGTAAACAATTGTTGCGATTGAGAGTTGTATAACAAGCTTAAATTTTGCATCAAGGTTATAAACATCATCTACAAGTCCCAACAAAAACATCAAAGAACCGCCGAGCAAGATTCCTGAAAGCAAACTGCCGTAAGGATAATAGCTCAATAAAACTAAGAACAAAAATGTTAGCATTGCACTTGTCCAAATAGCAATTCCACCAAGTCTTGATATTGGTACTTTGTGAATTTTTCTTGCGTTTGGCAAATCTACCAAACCTTCTTTTTGAGAAAATTCAATTACGAATGGTACAATAAACACACCTATTAAGTATGAAATAAATGCACCTATTATGTGAGCTTGTGTTAATTTAATAATCATGGTAATCCTTTGTTTTTCTTTTATTATACCAAATAAAAACTATTCTCAAAATATTAATAACAATAATAACGCGGAAACACTCTTAAGAGTTTTTCCGCGTTAAATTTATTTACAGGTTAAAATATCCAACCGGGTCTGCTTATAGACTGCAAGCACAAACACCATCTTTGCAAGAATAGTTCAAAGCTTGTTGAGCTTCTTCCATTCTAACTTTGATACGTCCGTCTACTGCAATACCTTCACCTGTTTTTTCAGAAATCAACAATGGGTTGATGTCTAATTCGTCGATGAATTTGAAATCGTGAACTAATTGAGATAATCTCAACAATGTTTCTTCGATTTGTTCCATTTGAGCAGGTTTAGTACCTCTTGCGCCTTCTAACAATTTGTATGCCTTAACTGATTTAATCATTTCTTTAGCATCTACATCAGTAAGAGGTGCAATTCTGAATGTTACGTCTTTCATAACTTCGATGAATACGCCACCTAAACCGAACATCATCATTGGACCGTATTGAGGGTCTGTTGCGATACCGCAAACCATTTCTCTGTTGCCTTTAACCATTTCTTGGATGATAACACCTTCAAGACCTTCAAGAAGTCCTTTTTCTGTTAATTTAGCAATTAAGTCTTGGTATTCAGCTCTCAATTGTTCAGCAGATTGGATGTTAACTCTTACACCGCCAACGTCAGTTTTGTGAGAAGTTGTTTTAGAAGTCATCTTCATTACAACAGGGTATCCGATAGAATCAGCAATTGAAACAGCTTCATCTTCAGATTTTGCAAAACCTGATTTACATACTCTGATACCGTAAGCATCCAATACATCAATAGATTCACGAGTTGTAAGTTGTGCTCTGCCTTCGTTAACTGATTTAGCGATAATTTCTTGAGCGCGTTTATAGTCAACATCAAATGTAGGAATTTTGCCTTCCGGTCTTTCCATCCATTTTCTTTGTTGGTTCAATCTGTTCAAACCGTCAGCAGCTTCTTCTGCGTACATAAAGAATGGCATGTTTACTTCCATATCTGATAATGTTGAGAAGAAATCAGACTTAGTCATGAATACACCGATAACAGGTTTTTCAGGGTGTTCAGCCTTGATTTCCATAAGAGCTTTAGCAACATCAATATCTTTCAAGCCTAAGAATGGAAGATAGATTGTGATAATCATATCAACGTTTTCATCAGCGATAACTGTTTCCAAAGTTTGTTTGTAGTGTTCGATAGGTGCTGAAGCAATCATATCGATAGGGTTTTTAACTGATGCCGCTGATGGTAAGAAGCTTCTTAATTTTTCTTTTGTAGCGTCAGAAATCTTAGCGATTTGCATACCGTGTTCACAAATTGCGTCAGTTGCCATAATACCAGGGCCACCTGAGTTTGTAATAATAGCTACTCTGTCACCTTTTGGAATAGGGCAGTTAGCAAAAACTTTAGCTGTTGCGAACAAATCTTGTAAAGAGTATTCTCTGATTACGCCTGATTGGTTCAACAATGCGTTAGCAGCTTTATCAGCACCTGCTAAAGAACCTGTGTGAGAAGATGCTGCACTAGCACCTGCAGCTGAACGACCTGCTTTAAGAGCAAGGATAGGTTTCTTTTTAGAAATTCTTGAAGCTAATTTTCTGAAGTTAGCAGGGTTTTGGATTGATTCCATGTAAAGTAAAATTTGTTCTACGTCTTTTTCATCTTCCCAATATTCCAAAGCTGTTTCAGCATTAACGTCTGCTTGGTTACCAATTGAAATGAATTGAGCAAAACCAAGGTTCAAGTCTTTAAGGATGTTTAAAATACCGCCACCTAAAGCACCTGATTGAGAAACGAAACCGATGTTACCACGTTCAGGTAATGATTCTGCGAAACATCCGTCCATTCTGATTTCAGGGTGAGTGTTTACAACGCCTAAGCAGTTAGGGCCAACACATCTCATACCGTATTCTCTAACTTTAGCTAATAATTGTTTTTCAGCTTCAGCACCTTCTTTACCTGTTTCTTTAAAACCGGCAGTGATGATACAAAGACCTTTGATACCTTTTTGGTGGCATTGGTCAATTGTTGAAAGTACGAATTTAGCATTTACAACGATGATTGCTAAATCAACTTCACCAGGAATTTCCAAAACAGAAGTATATGCTTGTAATCCTTCGATAACTCCGCCTTTTGGGTTTACCGGATAAATGTTACCGTTAAATTTGTATTCTTGTAATCTTTTCATGATATCTGAACCAATTGTGTGTTCTTTTGTAGAAGCACCAACAACTGCAATTGATTTTGGTTTCATGATTTTGTCTAAAACGTTCATGATCTCTTCCTTTCTTTTAATTACATGAAAAATTATATTACAAACACTATATTAGGGGTAGTTTTTGTTAAAAATTTTTAAGAAAAAATTTACAGACTCTGTTTCTAATTCATTTCTAAAAACATTTGTGCTAGAATATATAATACTCAGTAGAATTAGAAAGGAATAAATCAAATGGAAAAATTAGCAGATATTGGCGTTTTTGGCGGTTCAGGTTTTTACAAGTTTTTGGACGACATCAAGGAAGTTAAAATAGAAACTCCTTATGGAATGCCATCTGATAGTTTATTCATCGGTAAAATCGGTGCACACAAAGTAGCATTTATGCCTCGTCACGGCAGAAGCCACACAATTTTACCTCATTTGATTAATTATAGAGCTAATGTTTGGGCAATGAAAGAAGTTGGTTGTAAGCGTGTAATTTCACCTTGCGCAGCAGGAAGTTTACAAAAACACGTTGAACCCGGAAGCTTTGTTGTTTGTGACCAATTTGTAGATTGGACAGACGGCAGAAAAACAACCTTTTTTGAAGGTCCTATCGTAACTCACCCTTCAGCAGCTGAAACTTACTGCCCTGAATTAAGAAGATTGGCAGTTGATACGGCAAAAGAATTAGGAATTAAAGTTCACGAAACAGGTACTGTTGTTGTAATCAACGGTCCAAGATTTTCTACAAAAGCTGAATCAAAATTCTTTACTTCTCAAGGTTGGGAAGTTATTAATATGACAGCATTCCCTGAAGCATATTTAGTTAAAGAAATGGATATGTGTCCTTTAAATATTTCTTTAATTACTGACTATGACGCAGGTTTGGTTGGTGATGTTCCTCCTGTTTCACACCATGAAGTTATTCAAGTATTTAATAACAATTTGGATAATTTGAAAAAATTGTTATTTACAATGATTGAAAAAATTCCTGCAGAAAATGATAATTGCGAATGTGCTAATACAAGAAAGTGTTCACAGTTATAAATTCAAAACCTCCATGGACAGGGAGGTCACAGCTGCTGGTGAAGCTATGCTAAACCTTACAGATGTGGGTGGGTTTTGGCAAATGGAAAGATAATATTAAAAGCCTTTCAACTTTCAATTCAATTTGATACCCATCCCAACCTTCCCTAACAAGGGAAGGAGTTTACACTGATTGAAAAAGAGGTTTTTATGATATCAAGAGCAATAAACACATTATTTTATTTCTACTATATTCTAATAATCTTAAGAATATTTTTAAGTTGGATACCGTCGATTGATTGGCTAAGTCAACCGTTTGCGGGAATACGCGCAGTTGTTGATCCGTTCTTAGGAATTTTTAGAGGAATTATTCCGCCAATCGGTATGCTTGATATTTCACCGATTGTAGCAATAATTCTTTTGCAAGTATTGCAAGGTGTTGTAGTTGGTTTCTTAAACGGCTTAGGCATATAGATTATGGTTGATGTAGAGCTCATCCAAAAAGCAATTTCTTTAACTCAACAAGGTAAAATCTTAGAAGCCGAAGAAATTTATAATAATATCCAAAAAGAAAATCCTGATAATCCTGATGTTTTGTCGATTATCGGGCTTTTCTATGTAAATATTGCTAACTATGATAAAGCCATTGAAATTCTTAATAAAGCAGTAAAACTAAAGAAAACATTAGGAACGATTTCTGCTTTAGGTTTTGCATACTTTGAACAAAGAGATTTCGCAAAAGCAGCTGAATATTTGGAAGAAGCTTTAGAAAACGGTAAAAATGAAGACATTTATAATAAACTGATTCTTAGCCTTTTTGAAATCAAAAACTATAAAAAAGCAGTCGAATTTGCAGATAAAATGTACGAACTCTACCCTGAAGATAACCGAGCAATTACAAACAAAGTCAAGGCTCTGACTCAACAAGGGAAAATGCTTGAAGCTGAAAAACTTTGTGTAGAAAGCCTTAAAAAAACACCTAACGTTTCTTCACTTTGGTTTCACTTGGGATTTTTAAAAGAACTTATTTACTGTGATGACAAACAGGCAATTGAATGTTATAAAGCAGCCGCCGATTTAGGGAATCCCCAGGCTTTTTATAATATTGCAGTAAGTGCACAGAAACTTGGTAAAAAAGATGAAGCTGAAAAATATTACAAAAAAATGCTTGAATATTTCCCGAATGACATTACAACAATGACTTCTCTTGGCATGTGTTACCTTTCACAGAGAAAATTTAAAGAAGGATACGATTTATTTTTTAAGCGCGCAATTGCACCTTCTTGCAAAAAATCTGAAAATTTGTGGAAAGTCGGTGACAAAATAGAGGATGAAATTGTTGTAATTTGTGAACAAGGATTTGGCGACCATATACAATTTATAAGATATTTACCATTTTTGCCGGCAAAGAAGATTAATGTTGCCGCTCCAAAATGTTTAAAAACATTATTTTCCAAGAATTATCCAAACATCAATTTTATAAATATTGATGAAATTAATCCAAAAATGCAAGCACTCAGAATCACTGATTTAGCCTACATTTTAAATATGGATTTTGACAATATTCCATTTAGTGAAGGTTATCTAAAAAGCTCGAAAGCTGAAATTACAAACGATAAATTAAAAGTTGGCTTGTGTTGGGAAGCAGGTAGTGCCGGAATCAGAACTATGATAAACCGTACTATAAATATTAAATGTTTCAGTGAACTTTTAAAATTAGAAAATATCCAGGTTTATTCATTCCAAGTAGATGACACGCTAAAAGGTTGCGAACAGTTCCCGCAAATGATTAATCTCGGGAAAAGTTTTAAAGATTTTAGTGATACAGCAGAAGCTATTATGGCAATGGATGTTTTAGTAACTGTTGATACATCTGTTGCACATCTTGCAGGAGCTTTGGGAGTAAAAACTTATTTACTGCTGCCTTATGCTACTGATTGGCGTTGGTTTAACGATACCAAAACAACACCTTGGTACAAAAGTATAGAGATATTTAAGCAAACAGAAGGTATTTCTTGGGACGAACCGATAAATAATTTTATTAAGCAACTGATATAACACTATTTTCTATTATATCTTTTCGGTGTATAAGTGTATTTGTACGTATTTTTAGATATGTAATTAACAGGAATAACTACGCCTTCTTCTTCTGTAACCACATTATCTTCAACTTTTTCTTCCAAAACATTAGAAACTGCTTCTGGTTGCTTTATTTGTACAACTGGTGTATTTTGAACTTTTGGAGGTTTTGCAACATTTACAGGCTTGTTATTTTTTGTCGGAAAAGCTTTGATTTTATCTGTTGTAACATTAATTTTATCGTTTTGTGGTATTTCTGTTTGAATTTTATTCTCTGTAACAGATGGAGTTTCAATTAATTTTGGCTTTTTGCTGAATTCCAATATACAAAATGCAACTAACAAAGACAACAATGCAGATAATAAAATAGTTAAAGCAATTTTCTTTTTATTCATATATTATTCCTAAATTTATTCAAACAAAGCTTTAATAAATTCTTTAGAGTTAAAATCTTTTAAGTCTTCCATTTTTTCGCCAACACCGACTAATTTTACAGGCAAGCCTAGTTCTTTTGCAATCGCTAGTACAATTGCACCTTTCGCTGAACCATCAAGTTTAGTAAGTGCAACTGCTGTTAAATTAACACACTCCTTAAATACTTTTGCTTGCTGTAAGCCATTTTGACCTGTATTGGCATCAATCACAAGAAAACTTTCTCTTAGTTCGTTTGGTGCATTTTTATCAATAACGCCTTTGATTTTAGACAATTCTTCCATTAAATTAAATTTGTTTTGCAAACGACCTGCGGTATCAACTAAAATTACATCGTATTTTTCATTGCGTGCTTTTTGAATTGCTTCATAAACAACAGACGCAGGGTCAGCCTTGTCGCGTCTTACTATATCTGCGCCTGAACGTTTTGACCAAATGTCAACTTGTTCTTCAGCAGCAGCTCTAAAAGTGTCACCTGCTGCAATCAAAACACGTTTACCTTGTTCTTTGAAGCGATAAGCCATTTTGCCGATTAAAGTAGTTTTGCCGGCACCATTTACGCCCGTAATAAAATAAATATTCAACTCGCTGTCTTTGTACGAAATTTCGCTAGAACCTGTTTTGTTAAGGATTTCCAAAAATTCGTTTTCCAAAAACTCTTTAACTTGTGAAGGTTTAATTTTATTTTGTCCGCGCAATTTATCGACAAGCTCAGACGCGTAACCAACGCCCAAATCCGCGCTAATTAGCAAATCTTCCATATCATCAAGGACAAAATCTGAAAATTCTTCTTCATCAGATACGGCATCAACAACATTACCGACCAATGCTTGAGCGGTTTTTGATACTGTGTTTTTTAGTTTATCAAAAAAGTTGAACATACTTTAAAGAGTTGAAAAGTTGAAAAGTTGAAAAGTAATTTTTGCTACGCAATCTTAGTATCACAAATGACGGTGGTAAATTAATTAAACTTCTCAGCCGTTCAACGGTTCAACTTTATTACCCTTTCAATCCGTTTTCTACGATAACTTTAGCCAAAATTCCGTTTACAAAAGATGAAGAATCTTCTGTTGAATATTTTTTAGCCAACTCAACTGCTTCATCAACAACAACCTTCAAAGGTGCGCCTTTTGTATAAAGTAATTCGGTAATTGCAATTCTAAGGATATCTTTGTCGATTTTAACAAGTCTTGAAATATCCCAACCATTAGAATATTTTTGAATTTCTTCATCAATTTCTTTGTGATTAATTTTGAATTGTTCAGCGATTTCAATTGTATAATTTTTAACTTCTGATTGATTTTCTAAAGTCGTAAATTCAGCTATTTCTAACGCTAAAAGTGCTTTTTCTGCAACATCAAGCATTGTATCAACTTTTGCAATCATCTCATCTGTCATAGGAATTTGAACAGGCTTATTTTTTGCGCCCATTGGTCTTGATAAGTTTGATTCATGTTCCGCTTCGTAAGTATCTAAAGCTTCTTTAATATCAATTAAAGAACCAACTGTTAAATTCAATTCTTCTGATGCTGAGTTAGAAAGAATTCTAACAGACTTAAGCATGATATCTTCAAAATCTTTTCTTGAATATCTTGTAATTTCTTTATCAAATTGTGAAAACAATATAAGTGCTAATTCTCTAGCCGCACGTCTTGCTTGCATAAAATTTCTCCTATTTCGTATGTGTTTATATAATATCATAAAAAAGCAAGCAAGTTTACGAAAATTTATTAACTTGTAATCTTAGTCAATAATCTTTCCCAGAAACTTGGTCTTTTTGTACTTTCTGCTATTTCTATATAGGGTTTTGGAAATTCGTAAGGATAAGGTTGTTTTCTAAAACAATCTTCACAACCATACTTGCTTTGAAATGTTTGGAAAGTATTACCTGACATTCCCATAGAATTTCCATTCATCATTGGATTCATTCCACCCATCATTGAATAACTGTTACCAATATTCATTACCATAATAAAATACCTTTTTTCACTACACTTATATTCATAAAGTATTTTTATTTAAGAAAATTGCTAAATTCAAATTTAGATATTTACAAAACTTAATTAAATTTTGTAAATTTTCCTTTTTTATAGGCAATTTTTTTCATTTTTGGAACTTTATAATAGAGTGTGAAGGTAAAGGAAATTTAGTATGTCAGTTAGTTTAAATTGTAATCAAGGCAATGTTGTTAAACCGAATTTTAAGGGTTCTTATCAAAGAACTGAAAACGGAACTCCTTATTATAAAACGAATTCTGGAACTATTGCCGGCGCCGTGATGGCTGTGTCGGCAGGATTAGCTAGGGTAAACGCATTAACTTTACCAACCACAAAAGAAGAATTGGAAAAGAAATCTAAAAATATAATTGATATGTTTGCACCTAAAAATATTTCAGCTGAGGATAAAAAAGCAATTGACGATGGAATAAAAGAAGGTTTAAAAGATGCTGAAAAGAAACTTGAACGTAATAAAGTTCTAAAGAAACGTGCTATTCCTTGTGCAATTATTGCATCCGGTGTTACTCTCGGATGTGGCATGTTGGTAGATGCATTAAGGAATAAAAGAGCAAGAGAAAGTGCTGAATTTGTAAAACAAGTTGGAACTAAAAAAGCTGTTATGGCAAGTGATACCGTTAGTTTGTCAAACAAAGGCAGACCTTACTATGATTCAAAAATTGGTAAAGAATCCGGATTTGCACTTGGCGCCGGTTGTGGTTTTATAAATTATGCTATGAATTATAGTAAACACAATCCTCAAAAAGGAATGGCTGCATTATTAGGTAGTGTAATTTCCTTTGGTTTGGGAGGTTTATTAATGGGTGCAATAGCTGACCACAATACAAATAGTGATGCAAGAAAACACGCTTAACATGTTTATATTATAATATGGATGTGAAGGTTTCACACCCCTCACCTTTAAATGGATTGTCACGGGCTAAACGCCTTCGCAATGACAGCATATAGCATACTAAATGCCAAGTTATTGCGAGGAACGGTGAGTGACGAAGCAATCCATAACAAATAAATGTAGGGTGGGAAAAGCGTGAGCGTTACCACCGAAAAATAAAACTAAAAATACGAGGATAAATATGTTAAAAGATTTTTTTCTAAACGAAGTTAAACAAGGCATTACAAAAGCCATAGAAGCAAACGAGCTTGGACAAATGAGTGCAGAAAATGAATACTCTCTCATTATGGAAAAACCAAAAAATCCTGATTTTGGAGATTTTGCGGTAAACGTTTCATCTTTAGCGCGTTCTGCAAAAATCGCACCGCCTATGATTGCAAACGCAATTGTAAAACATCTTTCAAATAAAGATTATTCAGTTTCTGTAGTTGGTGGTTTTATTAACTTCAAAATTGAAAATTCACTTTTAGCAAACGCTGTTGCAGAAGTTTTAGCAAAAAAAGAAAACTACGGACGTCCTGAAAATGTTCCGACAGAAAAAATCTTATTAGAATACGTTTCAGCAAACCCAACAGGTCCATTCCACATTGGTCATGGACGTTGGGCAGCTATGGGAAGTGCTTTGGCTAATTTGTTGAAATTCTATGGACACGAAGTTTATCAAGAATTTTATATCAATGATGCAGGAAGTCAAATTAACAAGCTTGGCAATTCTTTAAAAATCAGAGTTAAGCAAGAATTGGGCGAAAACGTAGATTTTCCGACGGATGAAATTGAAAGAAAGAATTACTATCCGGGAGATTATTTGATTCCGGTTGCTAAAAAATTCTTAGAAGAAAAAATTGCAGATGTTAAATCTGGTGCCGATGTTGACGCATTAGACGTTAAAATTTTCTCTGATTTTGCAAAAAAAGAAATGGAAGCTTGCCAAAAGAAATTGTTGGAAGATTTTAGAGTTCATTTTGATAACTTTTATTCTGAACTTGATTTACACAAATCAGGAAAAGTTGAAGAAAGTTATAAAGAACTTATGGCAAAAGGTATGTTGTACGAAAAAGAAGGTGCAATGTGGTTTAAGTCTTCTGAATTCGGCGATGATCAAGATAGAGTTATTAAAAAAGCTGACGGCTCTAATACATATTTAACAGCTGATATCGCTTATCATATCGACAAACTAAGACGTGGATATGACAGATTAATCAATATTTGGGGCGCAGATCACCACGGTTATGTTGCTCGTGTTAAAGCGTCAATAGAAGCTTTAGGTTATGATCCTAATAAATTAGAAGTATTGTTGGGACAGCTTGTAAACCTTGTTGTAAACGGCGAAGAAGTTCGTATGGGCAAACGTAAAAACATGGTTACATTAGATGATTTGATTGAAGAAGTTGGAATTGATGCGACTCGCTATTGGATGGAAATGCGTAACATTGATATGACGCTTGATTTCGATATTGAACTTGCGAAACGTTCAACCGACGAAAACCCAGTATTTTACGTTCAATACGCTTATGCAAGAGTTTGCTCAATTTTAAGAAACGCAGTAAATGAAAGACTTAACGCTGAAACAGGTGAAAAGACTCCTGCTCCTATGACACAAGCAGAATTGGATGATTTGATTAATAATTTTGATAAAGATATTATTTTGAAAACCGCTGACAGTGCAAAATCATTGATTTTGAAGTTGGAAGAATTTAAATCGGTAATTGTGCTTTCTGCTCAAAACAGAACAGTTTATACAATTTGCAGATATGTTCAAGAGCTTGCTGCTGAATTTCATTCATTCTATAACTCAAACAGAGTTATTTGTGATGATAAAGAGTTGATGAAGTCAAGATTGGCATTGATGGTTGCAATCAAAACCACATTAAAAAATGCGCTTGATATTTTAGCAGTTTCAGCACCTGAAAAAATGTAAAATTAATTAAATGCAATAGTACAAAAAATGCGCTCATAAAGCGCATTTTTTGTTGTTATAGATTTTCACCTCACCCTAGTCCTCTCTGGAATATTAATCCGCATAACAAGCCAATACCAAATTGTTTCTTAATTTATTCAAAGCTCTGGCTTCAGTTTGACGAATACATTCTTTGGTCACACCATACATTTTACCGATTTCTTCCAATGTAGTTTTAGCAAAATCACCTAAACCAAAACGCATTTTAATAACAGTTTGTTCTCTATCCTTCAAAGTTGAAACAACATTACTCAAATCATTTTTCAACTGTTCATATTCAATATTTTCTTCAACGTTAGTATTTTCATCTTCCAAAATATCTGCAACGTTTAATTCGCTGCCGTTTTTGCCGTCAAAACTGCCTTCAATAGAAACTGTTGTAGAATAAGCAGATAAATATGTGTCAATTTTTTCAGGTTCTAAGTTCATTTTTTCGGCAACATCTTTGTTTGTAACTTGGCAGTTGTAAGCTCTTTCCATTTCAGCTTTTACTTTTGAAAATTTTGATAAAGTTTCTTGAATGTATACAGGGATTTTCATACAGTATGATTGTTCTGAAATTGCTTTGAACATAGCTTGTTTAATCCACCAGCTTGCATAAGTGGAAAATCTATAACCCAATTCAGGGTTAAATTTTTCTACGGCAACCATCAAACCTAAATTTCCTTCTTGAATTAAATCAATCATAGGTAATTTTGCAACATGGATAACTTTTCTTGCAATTGTCAAAACTAATTTTAAATTTGATTGAACCAAAACTTTTTTTGCGACTTTGTCACCGGCTTTTGCTTTTGTTGCAATTTCTTTTTCTTCATCTGCACTCAAAGATTTGAATGAGTTTGCTTTTCTTGAATAAGCACTGATTTCTTCACAGCCTGAAACAAATTTTGCAGGGTTTGATGTTGTTTTCATTGAGATAAATTGTTCTTTCATACTATAAGCTCCTATGGGTAAATGGGGTAATAATTTTTTAACGGGGAAACGATACACGAATTAAGATAAACACATAACAACGTTTTCTTATATACTTATGATATATCATAAGTATATATTTATCAATACGTTTGTTAAGAAATATTACGCAAAATGCCTGTTTTTTTAGATATTTTTACAAAACTTAACAATTTGTGCGAGGGTGAGTTCAAGAAGCAATCGCAACACTAAGTCCTCAAGTATAGTAGAATCAATACAAAAAGGAATTAGTGAAAATGAAAAGCAACAAGCACTTGAGTTTAGAAGAAAGAATACAAATAGACATTCTTTATCAAGCAAAGAAAAGCATTAGAGCAATAGCCAAAGAATTAGGTCGTAGCCCAAGTACAATAAGCAGAGAATTAAGACGTCTAAATGCTGGCAAAATGTATGGTTTGTATGTGATTTGTTCACTTATGATTTCAAGAATTTTTCTTTATGTGCTTCATAAACTGCAATATCGTCATCCGAATAGATATCTCGTCTGAAAAATACTTTTTTCCCTATGCTTAAGCTAATCTTCTCTGACCAATAGTTTTTTCCTGTTATTGAATCATAAATACCGTTTCGACCTATTTCAACCATATTTGTATTTCTTTTGCATAGAAATTTTAATTCATTTTTTCTTTAATTTTCCAACGCTATTGAGGTAAGAGTTAAAATTTGTATTTTTTATAATAACTTCTTTTGGTGCACCGTATTTTATAAGAGCATAATAAATTGCTTGAAAAATATGCTCTATCTCTATCAAGCTATGGTAGACAAAATAACTCAGCCACTTCAAAGTTTTATCGATTTTTATTATCATATCTCCTCCTTTAAATCTTTTCAGAGATTATACTAAATTGAAAGTTTTAAAATTGGAATTTTATGTGTACAAAACGTATCATAAATTTTAAAAGCAAAAAGAAAAATGCAAACATTAAAGAGGAATCTTTCGTTTGTTTTGCCCAAAATAATCACACCAGTTGAGCTACTCACGCTACTCAAACAAATACAGTAGTTTGGACGAAGAACGAGGATATCGTATTTTTAATAAAGGAATTTATTATACACGACATGTACTTGATAGACATTTCGGAGCAATTTCCGGAGCAGTTGAAATATTTTTATGGAGCGGGTCTAAAGCGATTGAAAGACAAAGTCCTCGGCGGCACAGATTTTTATAAAGTGCACTAAAGGAAAAATTTGCGGAACTCGTCAATATTTTGTTCTGTAAGTTCGGTTGTTTCAAGGTATTTAGAATATTCTCTGACCTTATCTATATTAATTTTTGAATAATCCGCGAATGACAGCAGTTCATCTATAATTTTTTTGCTAAATCTGTATTTTAATACTTGATTATTACCAACTATTATTGAGTAAGGTTCAACATCTTTACTTACGAGTGCGCCGGCGCCGATAATTGCGCCCTGACCTATTTTTACGCTGCTTAAAATTGTTGCGCGTGTCGCAATCCACACGTCATCTTCAATGATAACGGCATATTCCCCCCCCCCTCCCGGTGGGGTGGAAACCCTTGCTAATACAGAGTTTGAGCCATTTTGTGTTTTGAATGGAGTAATATACGGTGTGATTGCAAATGTTGTAAGTCCTTTATAAAAATGTTCGCCTCCGCACAAGATTTTCACCTCGTCTGCAATAGAGCAAAACCTGCCGATTTTTAGCCTGCTTTCTGCGTTTAAAAAGTGCAAATCTATTGGTGAAGAATAGCTGTATTCTCCTAAGTCAAGATTATCTATATCTTCGTATTTCAAATTTTTAAATCTTATAAAGCAGTTTGGAAATTTTGCTTTGAATTTTTCCTGCGTTGCGTGAATTTTTTCTAATTCCAGCTTTTTAGCTTCCCGTGCTTTTACTCTTTCTTTTCTTGTCAAAAGTTTTTTTACGAAATTCAATTTACACAACCTTTCCAGATTTTTATCTTTTAAAAATTTCAAATACTGTTTTGGTGAACCTTTTGTATCAGATTTCCATTCTTGTTTTGATAGGATTTTTTTTAGTTCGTCGTTAACAATATTCTTTTCAAAGTATACCACAAACGGTTCTTTATAATTACCTAAAGATTCAATAAAAATTTCATGAGGTTGCCATTCTTTCTTGCCGGAGTACCGGTGTAGAGTTTTTGATTGTTTAAGGATTTCGTCAAATAAGTTTTTCCATTGTATAGAAAGTTTACTAAGGCTAAAATTATTTTTCGCATAGAGTTAGCAGTTTTTTGAGAGTTGTTTTCGGAGTTCAGGGTTTTCAAAAAGAATAGTAAGATTTTTGTTAAAATCTTCAATGTTTTCAGAAATCAAACCTGTTTTATTATGTTTAACTAAAATTTTTTCAGCAGGATTATTCATAACGACAGGAACAATACCTGCGGCCATAGCTTCTTGTAATACTTGTTCTGCTGTTCCGTAGTGGTTTGGGTTTAGTGGATATGCAAAAACATCAAATTTAGAAAGATAAGGTTTAATGTCCGGAATTTTTCCTACAATTTCTAATTTGTCGGAAATGCCGAGAGTTTTTGCTTCTTCTTTTAATAAATTTTCTTTGTCACCACCGACAACAATAAATTTTGAGTTTGGAATATTGCAGTTTTTACAAATTTGTAAAAAATCAGGATGCATTTTTGCATAATCTACAGTTCCTATATAACCAATATTAAAATTGTTGTGTGGTATTGGTTTTAGAGATTGAAAATTTTCTATTCCGCTTGTTGAAAGAATTGTTGTAAATTTATTTTTATTTGGATAATTGTTTATTTCATTGGTTTCATAACTGATAGGGCTTGTAAATACAAATTTATCTGAAAAGTTAAGAATTTTTTCGGGAAATACATAAGGTGGGTGTAATCCTGCAATATGTGACCAAAATAGTAATCGACATTTTGGAAATGTATTTTTAATAATAAAATCATATAAAAGAGGATGATTCCAAAAATGAATAATAACTATGTCAGCATCTGCAATTAAATTAAGTAAATCGATTTGAAAATCATGCATTTTTTCATATAATTCAATATTATAATTATCGCAAATTTCTTTTGCTTTTTCGTTGGCAAAATCGAGTGTTGCAATGAGATGTTTTTTCTCTTTGCAATTAAGAGTTTCGTATTGAAGCCAATTTAGAAGTACGCTTCCGACACCACCACCAAGATGTGGTGTGATATGTAAAATTTTAATTTGTTTCATTGTGATAAATTTTAATTATGATTCATTAATGATGTAATTTTATTTTTAAATCCCATTTCTAGAATTTGTTTTTGAATAGA
>USFB01000026.1 GCA_900553895.1 uncultured bacterium
CGGCCCTTTTTCTCTTGGGGCATGAATTTGATAATTTGCTTCATCTATAACTTTACCGCCATTAGAATTTATCTGTTGATTTTTTTCTTCATTCATTTCATTTGCCATAATATTACTCCTTGTAATATCATTTACGGCATTTTTTTGAAAAACTTTAGCAAATATTTGAAACTTGTTACAAATATTTACATATATTTTTTAATCAGTTTTAGTAGAAACTTTTTTAGTATCTTTTAAATCACTATCAAAATAACCAACAATAAATTTAAATGTATTGAGTGCAGAATCAATACTCATAACACGAGGTTTATTTCCGCGTTTTTCTTTAACAGTTACGGTACCTTTCTTTAAGTCTACATCTTCCAATATATAAACATGCCAAGTTCTGCCATCAAGCATTTTAACGCCTGTACCAATTACAAAACTATGTTTCTTTTCCTTATCCATGCGCTCGAACAGATTCATAACTTCATCTTTGTATCCGCTTAAATCAAAATTAAAGTCTTCTTCTGCAATCACACGAGGTTCAACACCCGTAAAAATTTTCATAAAATGCGAAGGCAGACTGTTTTCAAAAGCATAATCTTTAAATTTATCCGTAAACCTGCAAATCCAAGGCTTTGCCTTATGTTTATTTTCATATTGAGCAACTGAAACATCCATGCTTCTTATAATTTCATTATCTTGAAGTCGATAAAGCTTTTCATACCCTTTTACTACTGCATTTGTCGGGATTGTGTATTTCTCTTCTTGGTTGTTAGGTGCGTATAAATAGCAATTTATTAATTTTGGATTTTTATCGTCATATTGAATGTGTTCTTTTATTACTTTTCGTCCATTAGGGGTGTGTGATAGTGTTTCTAAGGTCGTCATTAAGTAACAGTCACTAAAATGCTGTTTAGTACTCTCAAATTTATCAATATCTTTATCGGATATTGACGCACAAAAAGGAATATTAACACTATTCAAACGACCTATCATATCCTTATTAAAAATGAAAAATGCAAATTATTGCTAAATTATTGCAAAAATGTTACAATTTGAAAGGTAGCTTGTATTGTGAGCGAATTTAATGCTTCGCCCCTTGCGGGAGAAGCTGGAGGAGCCCTGATAAGGGGTATTATTAAGGAATTAAATATGGAAATACTAATCGGTTCAGACCATGGCGGTTATAAATTAAAACAAGAAATTATAAAATATTTAAATGAATTAGGACATACAGTTGAAGACTGTGGCTGTTATTCTGATGCTTCTTGCGATTATCCTGATATTGCACAAGATGTAGCTAAAAAAGTTTTATCAACAGGCAAAAAAGCAATTCTTGTTTGTGGAACTGGGATTGGCATGTCAATTGCTGCAAATCGTTTTAAAGGAATTAGAGCATCACATTGCACAGACACTTTTACTGCAAGAATGACAAGAATGCACAATAATTCAAATATTTTATGTTTAGGTGAAAGAATTACAGGCACGGGTCTCGCGCTTGATATTGTTGAAATTTGGTTAAATACCGATTTTCAAGGCGGAAGACACGAAATAAGAATAAACAAATTGGAGTTATAAATGACAGAAGAAATTACATCATATAAATTTGCTTGTGTAGTTGCAAGATTTTTAGAAGAAAGAATTGCAAGTGATATTTCTATTTTGAATATCAGCAATGTTTCATCTTTCGCTGATTATTTTGTAATATGTTCAGCACAAACAAGCACACAAGTTAAAGCTTTAACCGAAAATTTGGCTGAAAAAGTAAAATCAACATTTTCAAGATTACCTTTAGGCAGAGAAAATGATGTTAAAAATCGTTGGAACTTGATTGATTACGGTGATGTAGTTGTTCATATTCTTCAACAAAATGAAAGAGAAGCTTATGCAATAGAAAAATTTTGGAACCACGCATTCAGTATTCCTCGTAACACCTGGTTAGAAGAATCAATTGAATATTCTGTTTATGAAAATATTAAAAAATAACTCTTTTCCTCTCCTTGAGGGGTAGAGTGGGAGCTTTTAGGAACATCATGGATAAAAAAGAATTAAATAAAGCAATAGAAAAAACCGTTTTAAAAATGGCAATGGAGCCTAAAAATACTGAGCATTATCATGAACTTGCAAAATACTATGCAATGGATAATCAGTATGACAAAGTTATTTCTGTATATGAAAGTCTTTTAGAAATAGATCCGAAAGATTTACAAACCTTGTTGAATTTAGGTAGCATTTGGTTTTATTCGAAAGAATACAAGAAAGCTTTAAAATATTTTAACCAAGCAATGCTTGTAAATCCAAGTAATTATTTAGTTTACTATAATATGGCGAACACTTATGCTGAGCTTAAAAACTTTTCAAAAGCTTTACATTACTATAACAGAACGCTTGATTTTAATTCTCAAGACCCTGAAATTTACAACGCGATTGCACTTTTATACCATGACTTTGAAGATTATGTTGAATCAAGAGCATATTATGAAAAAGCTTTGTCACTTGATCCTGATAATTTAACCGCATTGGTGGATTTAGGAAATGTTTGTTTTAAATTATTTGACTATAATAAAGCTCTTGAATACTATTACAAAGTGTTCAAACTTGCACCTGATAACAAAACTGTGGCTCTTTGCATTGCAAATACGCTTGCAGTATCAAAAGACAAAGAAAAATGTTATGATTATTTTGAAAAAGCTATTGCACTTCCGGGTGATAACTATAAGGCTTATATTTGCTATGCGATAGCAAAATCAGATTTTAAAGATTATGAAGATGCTATTGAATTGTACAAAAAAGCAATTGAAATTAATCCAAAAGAAGCAAATGCTTATATTTTAACAGGTAATTTGTATTCTAATATCAAAAAATTCAAAGAGGCAGAAGTTCAATACAAAGAGGCACTTAAGATTAATAAACTCGATCCAAGCATTTATGTATTAATTGCAAATGTTTATTATATGAATAATGAAATTGAGCGTTCAATTTACTCATATAGAGCTGCTGTAAATATGCGTCCTGAAAATGATGAATATAAGTTAGTTTTCATACAAGTTTTAGATGATTATATAGAACAACAAAGAAAGGGTGATATCGTTGCAACCTTCTAAACAAATTTATCCGATAGAAAGATTAATCTCAGCTGCTTCATACCTCACAGCGGGCGGAGCGGGTTTTGTGTGGCTTATTATTGCTACATTAATGAAAAAGAATGTTACGCAATTTTTAATGTACCATATTTTGCAATCAATATTTTTATCCATTGCATACTTTTTGCTTGCAACATTCGCAGAATTAATTTATGTAATTCTTTATAGAATTCCGTTTATAAACGCGATACCTTATTTTATTAATATGCCATTGCCGTTTGTATTTGGACTTTCAATTGTTCAGACAATTACAACCGCAATTATATTATATTTAGCAATAACTGCCGGTATGGGTATGTATAGCTACATACCTTGGATTTCAGATATTATCAATCAAAATACAGGTCGAAAATAGAATCTAATAATTTAACTTAACAATCTATTGATTATTGAGTATATTTGTGTTTATTTATAATTAGGCAGGCATATCCTCTAAACGCCTGTTATGTATAAGCGGCTAGGAGCCAATCTTTCAAGTTAAGAAGCTCCACTTATATTAAAAATAGAAGGAAAAAGAAATGTTAAAAATCAGATTAAAAAGATTAGGTGCTAAAAAGGCTCCAACATACAGAGTTATTGTTATCAACTCTACAACAAAACGTGAAGGTAGACCTGTTGAAGAATTAGGTTACTACAACCCAAAAACAAAAGAAATGAAATTAAACAAAGTTTCTGCTGAAGCATGGGTAAAAAAAGGTGCTCAACCTACAGATACAGTTAAGTATTTGATGGCTAACTGCAACGAAGACGGCACTTTGAACTACAAAAAATCAGAAGTAGTTAAGCTTTCTAAGAAGGCTCAAGCTAAGAAAGCCGAAGAAGAAGCAAGAAAAGCTGAAGAAGCAGCGGCTGCAGCTCAAGCCGAAGAAGCTCCAACTGAAGCTTAAGAAATAATTTTAAAGCTCTCTTCTTCGAGGAGAGCTTTTTTAATAAATTTTTGTAAAGATTTATAAATTTAATAGCAATTTTTAATATTGCTGAGTTTTAAAAAAAATGTGTATCAGATAATAGAAGGTATAAGTATGATGATTAGTCCGATTAACTTTAGAGCTAGTGCAAGCAATGTGGAATTAACAAAACCTGTTGAAACAGAAGCACCAAAAACAGAAACTGTAACAACACCAATTGAAACAGCTACATCTTTTAAAGGTGCAAATGCTCTAGCTGCATATAATAAAGCATTCTTAGCTGTTGATAATACAACAGAAGAAACTCCTAAAGCTCCTGCATTCAAAGGTGAAGAAGTTGAAACTGAAGAAGCTCCTAAAGCTCCTGCGTTCAAAGGCGAAGAAGTTGAAACTGAAGAAGCACCTAAAGCTCCTGCGTTTAAAGGCGAAGAAGTTGAAACTGAAGAAGTTCCTGTAGAAGCAGGTGACAAAGTAGCTAAGGAAGAAAAAGTTTAACTTTTATAAGCTGGCGAAGCCTGATGAGGGTGATATAGATAGTTTATAATATCAATTATGCAAACAAAAAACCACCGATAAAATATCAGTGGTTTTTGTTAATTTAATATTCAGTCTTATCCTAAGAGGTCATTCAAGTCACCTAGAATACCTTCATGTTTACTGCCGCATTTACATTCACAAGTTACTTTACCTGTTACATCAACTTCAACTTTATGGTTTTTGATTGCATCCTTGATTTCATCAAGTTTTTGTAAGATTTTATCAAGTTTTTCTAACAATACTTTATCGTTACCATTGCCATTGTTCTTATTAGCAATTACCGTCAACAAGTTATTAATATTCTTGTATCTTTCATCATTCTTGCCGAATTCTTTGTTAAGAGCTTCCAAGATTGATTTAGTTGTTGTTGCAATAACATCGGTTTTTGCGTCAATATTAGACAAGATATTACCATTTTTCTGTGACTGTTTAAGAAGTTCTGCAAGCATTTTTTCGATACTTGATAGATCAACAGTTCCGCCAGAACCAACTTTGATATTACCGATAGCTTCAATAATAGCTTTTGTATTTTTATCTTGTTTTTCAAGAACTTTTTCTAACAAGTCTCTGAGTGAATCAGCACCGGCAACTCCCTTGTTGATAGCTTCTAATACCGCAGCGAAGTTAGTATTCATATTAACTCCAAGTTTGTTTATTGCATCTAGGATTTCTTTTCCAAGTTTTTTGCCGTCTTCACCATTTTGTTTTACTTGGGTAGTCAATTGAGTAATTAATTCCTTGATATCATCAAGTTTAACATTACCATTATTTACTGCATCGAGTAATTTAGAGAAGTTTTGGTTTGTTTCAAAACCAACAGCTGCAATGTAATTAAGAATTTGATCGCCCAGTTTTTTGCCGTCTTCACCATTTTTAACAACATTGGCATTGATTTTTTGCAATAAAGCTGTAATGTTATCTAATTTTACATTACCATTGTTTACAGCATCCAATAACTTATCGAAATTAGCTGTCATATCCAAGCCTAGATTTGCAATAGCGTTAATAATTTCTTTACCCATTGCATCACCCTTAGAACCAAGTTTTTCAACTAATTTGTACAATTTTTGCAATAACTCATTTGTTGCATCAGTTTTTGCATTGTTCTTTTTAGCTTCAGCAAGAATTTGTTCAAGGTATTTATTAACGGTTGCATCATTCTTGAAGTGAGCTTTCAAATCACCTGCAATACCATCTAATGTAACTTTGATTTCACCTAACAATTTCAACATCTCAGCAAGTTTTTCACCATCTGATTTGTTAGCATTTTGAATTTCGTTAAGTTTATTCAAAATACTTACTTGAGTATCACCATTTTTAACTGCTTGATTCAAGACTTGCTCAATCAAATCTTTTACCTCAGACATTGATTTATTACCGGTTTTAATTCCACTAATAATTTCATTTAGTTGAGTTGTATATTCAGGGAACTCTTTAATAAGGTCCGCAATATTATCAACACTGCCTTTGATATCAACTAAAGCATTCATAATATTTTCAGTGCCGGAATTGATGCTATTTTTAACTTCTTTGAGCAGATTATTATTTTCTGTCATAGATTCTAGTATCTTAGCCAATAATTGAGCATTACCACCACAAAGATCGAGAATTTCTTTTGCAGTCATGCCATTTTCAATTTCTCTTTCGAGAATCTTTTGCAGAATTTCTGTCTGAACTTTTTGACCTTCAATTAATGCATCCAATGCATCTTCTAAACTACTATTTTGAGTAATTGTAATATTTACGTTTTGATTAATTTCAGTTTTACCGCCTATACCATCATCTGCAGAGCAACTTGTCAAGCCCATTGCAGCAAACACTGCGGCTGCTCTTTGTGCAACTTTTGATGTTACGGCAGCAACTCCTGCTTCAGCTGCTGCATAAGCAAGACCGGCAATACCAACTACCAAAAGAGCCACTTTAGCTTCTTCAGGTAAGTCAATCAAACCAAGACCACCGAATACATCACCCATAAATTTGTCTAATTTAGAAGCTTCTTCTTGTGCGCCTTTTGTATCACCAGCTTCTGCTTTTGCAATAACAGCGTTTGCAATATCAGTAGCTTGTTTTTTATCTTCAGGTGACATTTTTGCAAAAGCATTTTTAACTGCATCTTCTGCTTTATCAGCTTGAGGTTTATCTAGTGCATATTGTGCATAAACATCATCCATAGTTTTTGTTGCAACACCATTATCAACACCATTTGGGGCACCTGTCGGAGCTGCATTAGTTCTATTAGCAACAATTACTACATCATCGGCAACCGCAGAACCTACTTCATAAGCTTTGCCTTCAACAGCGTTCTTGTTACCTTTTCGCCAGAAATTTGCAAATGTATCGAACCAATTACCATTACCGTCTGTTTCTTGAGTAACTTTTGCAATTGGAGCTTTTGAACCTGGTTTTAGTTTCATGTTAATACGTCCATCGTCATCAACTGAAAAAGCATAATCTTTGTCAAACTGACTAAATGGAACAATCTTACCATCTTTGTCATAAATTTTTGCAGAAGCACCTTGTTCACCTTTTGCACCAACAACTGAAACAGTGTATTCTTTTGTTCCAATTTTCACTTGTGCATGGGCGATTTCTTTATTAGCAATATGACTGCTAAATTGGGTGAAGTCTCCAACTTCACCGCCACCATTTGGGTTCATAGCTTTTGTAATAAATTCTGAAAGTTGTGCCATATCAACACCGAACTTTGCAGCACTTTCTTGTACTGTTGCACCATTAAGCACACAATAATCTACTGCCTTTTGAAAATTAACTCCATTTGTAGTCATTGTAACTCCTTTCTATTATTTCCTAATACTACAATCCTACTTTTGGTATATATATCGGCACATTTTTGAAAAACTTTAGTATTTTTGAAGAGATTGTTACAAATATTTACAATTGCACGCTAAAATTTAGTAATAATCATTTTTTTATTTATCGTTTTAAGATTGCCAACAAACCTTGTTTGTTGTATTTTACTCTTGTGGATAATAAAGTATTGGATTTTAGTGTAATATCGGAGCGTTGCGGAGTTGATAAAGATACCCCGCAGAATGTGATTAATAATATTGCAAATTTAGAAGAATTCTATGATGATAATGAACTCGTAGAAATCTATAACTATTTTTTGACAAATGTTAAAAATCCTGAAATATTAACAGGCATTATAAAACTTACTGATGCTCATAAAGCTTCTTCAACGCTTTCAATACTACTAAATTTATTGCTTCTTAAAAATTTTGAATGTGATGATACAGATAGCATGATTAATACACGTGTAATGTGCGCCAAAGCAATTTCTAATTATAAAGACACATCAACTGTTGGTGCGCTTTTGTACTGCTTAAATAACAAGGGAGAGAATTACAAAATACGTCTGGCATGCGCGGATGCATTAGGTAGAATTGGTGATAGATTTGCTGTTGAGCCATTGATTGACGTTGTGCAAGATGAAGATGAGAAATCTGTTTATGTAAAAGAATCTGCGACTTTTGCACTGGGGCTTTTGGGTGACACAAGCGCAATTGATCCGCTTGTTGCGATTATGGAATCAAAACAAGGCTTGTGGGATAAGTTTTCATTCCTAAAAGAAAAAATTATTGAAGCTTTAGGAAAACTTAATATTAATAACAAAAAAGTTTTAAAAGTTCTTAAAAGCTCAATGATGGATTCTTCGCCAATGGTGAGAATTAATACGATTGAAGCGTTGATGAACAGTGAGTATGATGAAGCGCAAGATTTAATCAGAACAGCTTTAAAAGATGAAGATGAAGAAGTTCAGAGAAATGCGCTTGTGGCTATGTATAATCTTATTGGGCGTGATATTTTGGATGAAGTAATTTCACTTCCAGGGTATTCAAAATTCTTGAAAGAAGAAGCGCAAAGTATGATAGAAGAGTATGAAGAAGGCGAAGAAGATGAGTAAGGCTGTAATTTTATTATCAGGCGGTTTGGATTCCTTGGTGGCATTAGGTTATACAAAGGAAAAATACGGTATAGAATTGGCTTTAACGTTTGATTATGGACAAAAATCTGCAAAACAAGAAATAGAAACCTCCAAAAAAATTGCTGAATTTTATAATATTAAACATAAAGTTATAAAACTGGATTGGCTCAAAGAAATCACTCATACGTCTTTGGTTTCGGATGATGAAATTCCAACGGATAATTTGGGTACAAAAGAAAGTGCATCAAATGTTTGGGTGCCGAATAGAAACGGTTTATTCTTAAATATAGCAGCCTCATTTGCCGATTCTTTCGGATATGATTATATTTTGTTTGGTGCTAATAAAGATGAAGGACAGACTTTTCCAGACAATACAGAAGAATTTAGAGAACAAATTTCAAAAGTGTTTGAGAGTTCTACTCTTAAAAAACCAAAGGTTGTAGCCCCCTTGATAAATTGTGGCAAGGATGATATAGTAAGGATTGCGATGGAGAATTCAATTCCATTAGAGCTTGTAAGGAGTTGTTACAGTTCAAAGCCAAAGCATTGCGGAGTTTGTGAATCTTGCAGACACTTGAAGAACGCATTAATGGCTAATAAGGGAGAGAAATACATAAGTATTTTGTTTGAGGAATGATGCATACAAAGTTAATTGAAAAAGAAATTAAGTATATTGGTTCACAACTTGCGCCACATTGGATTTACAAAAACTTTAAGTTACAAGGTGATGCAATTGTTGCTTTTATTGGCGAATGTGAAGTTGCTTTAACTGAAATGGTTGATATAGAAGATGTTATCAACAATGAACCGATTTACAGCAAATCAATGTTAAGCTTTATAACAGAACAATTCAACGTAAATTTAGTTGAAGGTGTTTTCAGACAAAGACTTTTGATATGTATAATAAAAGAGTTGCTTGAAGAAAGAGGAATTTTTGTTGTAAGAAACGGTGATGATTTGATGATTGATGGTAGAAAATTGTCAGTTTCTATTGCAACAAAATCAACAACTTCAATTCTAATTCATACAGGTTTAAATATTTTATCAGAAGGCGCACCTGTAAAAGCTTCAGGCTTGACCAGTGAACTTGGAATTGTTGATATAAAAGAATTTGCGCTTGAAGTAATGAAAAGATATGCAGAAGAATTGGAAGATATTAATTTAGCTAGTACTAAAGTTCGTGGAGTATAGTTTTAATGGGAAATCAATTTGGTTATAAAAAATACATGAAAAAAGAAGCTCAAAAGGATAATTCACTTTTGAAGATTTTTGTACTTTCTTTTTTTGGTATGCTTATTGTTTTTACATTTTTGATTAAATCTTTTTCACCAACGGTTGATACTTCAATCGGTGATTATCAAGATAATTCGGCTAATCAACAAGAAGAAACAGCAAAAAATGTTGATGATAGATTATCAATGATTCAGAGTGAAGACCAAGGCAGAAGTTTTTCAGATTTAATGTCAAAACCTGATGATGTTCCACAAAAAGCCGATAATCAAACAGATGTTGTGGTTGACCAATCAAAAACAGTTAAAGAAAATAATGTCGCTGAAACAGTAACTCCGCAACCTGTTCAGGCTGATCCAGTTTATAAAGTTTTTGTAGGTTCTTATACTTCTGCAGAACAAGCAAAAGTAGCTAAAGATATTATTCAAGAATCAGGTAACGGTTTAAATCCTATTGTAAAATGTATCGGTTCTAATAATTATACATTACAAGTTGGCATTTTTAAGAACAAACAAAGCGCAGAATCTTTGTTGTATACGGTTCAGCAAAATCATTTACCGGGAAGAATTGTACAGGATTATTAAAACATAATTCTACTTTCCAATCGCCCAGCGGAAACCTACGGACAACGCAATACCATTGCGACCGCCGTTTTGAATCATCGCTTGACCAAATGCCATAAACCTGTCTTTAAAACGTTTTTGGACACCTAGACCGTATTGAACGTATGGTTTGATACTCATTTCAGGCAATCTCACATCATTTGCGGTAACTCTTGATTTGTCTAAAATGTTCCAAATCATGTTTACACCGATATATGGTTGCCAACCGTTTTTAGTATTAGCTATTAATTTTACACCCGGTGCAACTTGGATTGCGTGTAATGGGTCGCTCTTCATTCTAACCCCTGCTGCATTTGTGTAATCGAATGTATTAACAAATGTATAACTCAATAACAAGTTTGGTTGAACGATGAACAATCCATCTTTGAACTCTATGTTATAACCTGTTTTGTTACCAATACCAGCCATAAGCATTGTATAATTGTCCGTACCATACATTGTACGGTTATCACCGACAATTGCACCTGTTGAAAGTGTTGTAGCGTTAAAGAAATTACCGCGGTACATCGTCAAAGTTCCACCAAGTAAACCGCCGTTTTGAGTGGCGTCTACGCCTGAAAAGCTTTGACTTGCTCCGTTATAACCGATGTAACCTGTCCAAGTTCTATCCCAACCACGACTTACGGATTTTAATGGTGTATCGAAACCTATCAAACTGCCGTAACTAATGTTTGAAACTTTTGGACCATTTTTGAGCGGAATATTCTCAAAACTTACATATGGTTTCACCCACGCACTATAAGTTTCATTTTTTGCGTCAAATAATGGTGAGAAGGTTCCGACATCAGTTGCATCACCGGTTGGAGTCATAGCATACATGTTCGCAGAACGCATCGCTACACGTTCCAAATAAGGTATTGCCATAAAATTATCGGAGTTTTGGAACGCATAATTAAATGTTTGGTTCATCGTAGAATACGCGCCGGACTGTGAAGCAACGGATGGTGATAGTACTGCAGGGTTGTAGTTATCGCTCGGATTACCTGAGCTATTTCCTGCTGAAATCCTATCAAATACAAAATAGCCACCATCATTTCTGTTGTCGTATGTTGCACTGTACTTATAAATTGGAGTATAGAAAGTTGTTTGAGCACCGTTTGGCAAATTGTATTCACCTGCTTTAGATACTCCATTTATTACGTTATCTTTCAAACCTTGTTCTGCAAAATAGATTTCTGTTATCGGGTCTTTTGCGTCGGATAACAAATTCATACCAACTACATTCAAATTTCCTTGGTGTGCGCCATAAGAATTGGCTGTGATTCTGTCCATTTGAGCGTTAGCCAAATCTACGTCTGCTACAAAATTTGTGTCAGATGCAACAGCCAAAGAGTTGAAGTTGTATACGTGAACTTGGTTGTTAATTGTATTAATAGTCGTATTATCAAAGGTTACGTTTGCATTTCTGATGTCATTTAACATGTAGAAGGTTGTGTTGTTGATGTCATCACCTTTAATGTTTACATTATAAGTAGATAGACTATTGTCATCAGAATCTACGTCAATAGCACCATCTATATTATCCGCCATATAGATTTTGCCGTTGTTTTTCATATTAAAATTTAATGTGGCTTGATTATCCATATAAATGGCGTTATCATCTTTTACACCGTTTTTTTCCGTATAGTTACCTTGATATACAGAGGTTTTACCATCTGCTAAAATGTTTAAATTAGCGTTAGAATAAATTGCACCACCTATTTCGCCGGCATGGTTACCTATAAAGTTACCGCTGATATAGCCGATGTTACTACGATTTGCTAAAGTATTAAGATTTTCAGAGTCTGCATTGCTATCATCTAAATCATTCTCCTGTGGCTCTGAAATTGCGTTATAAATCGCGCCGCCTGCTTTACCGGCACTATTGCCAATAAAATCACCTGTTATATTGCCGATAAAAATGCCGGTATCTCTTTCTGCTGGACCATGATTAAAAACAGTATTGTCATTGTATATAGCACCACCGGCAGTGGTTGCGTTGTTGTTTATAAAATCAGCAGTAATATTACCAATCGAACCAAGACCACCATTAGCAATCGCACCGCCAAAAGCATTACCGCCAAAATAGTTAGAATAGTTTTTTATGAAGCTACCTGTAATATCACCTATAGTACCTGCATTAAGAATTGCACCACCACCAACATTATACGCTTCACCATTACTTGTAGAATTACCTATAAAATCACCTGCTATATCGCCAATAATAGCATCATAACTGTTGAAAATAGCACCACCTTGACATCTTGTGTGATTGCCTACAAAATCACCTGTTATATTGCCAATTGCACTGTCATTATCATTGTATATTGCACCACCAAAAAAGCCTAATGCCGTATTACCTACAAAATCACCTGTTATATTGCCGATAGCACCGTAACGGTTGTAAATCGCACCGCCTGAGCTTGCCTCATTTCCAATAAAATTGCCTGTTATATTGCCAATAACAGTGTTAAAGGCATTATTATTCATCACTTCAAGAGAATCATTTAAAGGGGTCAGAGAACCTACGGCAACTTGATTGCTATCAAAGTTGTAAATAGCACCACCAAGACTGCCGCTACTATTACCTATAAAATCACCTGTTATATTGTCGATGGAACCATAATTATTGTAAATTGCACCACCGTTTTCATACGCGCTATTACCTACAAAATCACCTATTATATTATCAATAGCACTACCGCCATTAGCGATAGCACCACCTGACATTGCACTATTCCCTATAAAATCACCTGTTATATTACCAATAGCACTACCGCCATTAGCAATAGCACCACCTGCATATTTTGCGCTATTACCTACAAAATTGCCTGTTATATTACCGATAACTGTACTATAGGCATTATTATTCATCGCTTCAAGAGAATCATCAGAATCTGCCAGAGATGTAGCAACTTGACTACAATCACGATTAGAAATCGCCCCTCCGGCTTCGTTTGCTCTATTGCCTATAAAATTACCTGTTATATTACCGATAGTACCATTTGCGTTATCAATCGCACCACCTATAGTGGCATTGTTTTTTATAAAATCGCCGACTATATTGTCGATAGTACTATCATAACCGTTGTAAATAGCACCGCCCGCGCTTGCACTATTACCTATAAAATCACCCGTTATATCACCGATAGTACCATTTTCGTTATCAATCGCACCGCCAGGATAGTTTGCGCTATTGTCTATAAAATCCTTATTAATATTCGCACCATTTTGATTTGTATCAATGCGTCCTGATGAAACTCTATCTTTATCAACGTTATAAATAATATCGTATTTGTCGCTCGTACCCTCAGTTAAAGGGGCATCAGATCTTCTTGACCAGGAATAGTATTTCACCTCTTTATTTACTGCGTCTTGATGACCGTATATTGTTTGCTTCAAATCTACTGAATAATAAACAGGAGTAAACTCCTTTGTTTGCACAACTTTATAATCCACTCCTTCAAGTGGAGTTTTTACAAGTTCTCCAGTAATTTTGTCATAATATTTAGTAACATTAACAACTTCAAATTTTGTTATAATATTATCACCATCAGGCTTTGAACCATCTGCTTTTGCATCAACTTTTGTCAAGCGATAACCGCTATTCGGTGATAAAATAGGCACACTGTTTTTCTGAGGAATCATTACATTATTTTTATGCAAATAGTCCAAAGTTGGCATATTTTTAGGTTTTAAAGACAAATCAACGTCATCAAGAGTCGCACCATTAGCCTGCGCGCCTATTAACATCACGCCAACAACTAAAGCTAAATGTAAACTTTTCAACGTTACGCGTTTTACATCATTCTTGGTCGCATTACAATTTTCAACGGTTAAAATCTTCTTCACGCCAACACAATCCTCATGTTTTATAGTTCCATCTATTTTTTGGGTCTAAATAGTTATACCTATCCTATTCTTTTAAGGGGAAATTTTATGTATTACACGATTTTAAATCATATTTGGGGTAGAATAAGGTATATAATGTATATACTTATTATTACTCATTTTATAAAAATTTCAAGCTCAAAACTTAAAATTTGTTAAGATTTGTGTAGAAAAATTCATATAAAAAGAGAAAAAATACTTATGATTTATTAAGCTTTGATAAAAAATCTTTACATCGCGAAACATTTTGTTAATTTTAAAATGTTTTATGGTACATTATAAAAAGTAAATCCGTTATGGGGAATTAAGTTAGACTATCACAGGTTATTATAGGAGATGTTTGATGCCTAATTATTTGACTAAGGAAGAGATAAGACAATGGAGAGGCTCTTTGGAAAAAATTACGCTGGAAGAATTCGCAGCAAGATTAGGAAAAGAAGTAGAAGAAAGCAAGCCAACCAATGACGTTGTTGATATTGTTATGTCTAAAGGAACTTCAACAAGTACAAGCACAACTAATCACGAAAGTTTTTCTAAAATAGCAGAACGCGCGTTTGAAAGAGAACGTCAATTATCACACACGCCATTTTCTGTAAGAAAAAAAGAAATGAAGGCTCAAAAGGAAGAAATAGTAAAACCTGAACCTAAAAAACAAGAAGTTAAACCTATTTCTAAAAAAGAAACTGTTTTAGATAAAGTAGAAGAAGTTGCAACAATAAAAAATGATGTTCAAATTGTTCTAAAAAAATCTTTAACAGATAGAGAACAAATGGTGTTTGAATATTTCTTGAACAATGTAGGTAAAACAGTTTTTGCTAAAGATTTGGCAACACTTTTGGATTTACCTAGAGATTACGTTTACAAATACATTAAAAACTTAAGAAATAAAATTGAAGGTGATAAATTAAAGAATGTACCTTCAGGTGGTTTTGTTTTAACAGAGTAGATGATGAAAGTTGTTAATTTACTTGAATTCTTAAATAATGCTCAAGCTTTATTCACTTTGAATTATGCAAAGTGTTCGGAGGAACTTGTTAATTTTTTGGATTTAATGACAGAAGATGAACAGTTTACTCAGAGAATAGATTTGGGCATTATTTTTGTTGACCAAAAGAGTTTTGATGAATTTACTATAGTGGATGGGTTAAATAGAATTCTATCGTTGTCGCTTCTTTTACATGCGGTTTGTGAGTGTTATAAAAAAACTACTGCGCAGAATGAAAAGGCTATTCGTACTATAAGAAAAAAATATTTATTAAGCCATGGCAAATCAAAATTAAAACTTAAAGAAAAAGATAATGAGTTGTTTAATAAGATTATAAATGGTGAGCGTTTATCGGGGCACGAAAAAGCAAAACCGATGTTTAAGCTGTTGCATAACTTTTGGTCACAAATAAAAGAAGAAAAATTGCAAGCAGCAAAAATATTTACAATGCTTAAGAAGATTGAGGTTACGCTGGTTGAAACAGACGAGGTTTCAAAGAGAAATCTATATTACAAACTCAACGCTAACCGCAACTTGAACCAAATAAGTTTAATTGAGGACTTTTTAAAAGAAAACGGTGTTGAAAAGCATTGGCAAGAAATTCGAAAGAAATATTTTCCAAAAGATAGCGATTTAGAATTATTTTTGAAAGATTTTTTTGTAACAAAATTCAATTACAAAAAATTCAATCCTGAAAGACTTTATGAGTCATTTGTTAATTATTTTGAAACAATGATGCAATACATGCCGGAAGACGTTTTGATGAACAAAATGAAGCGTTCAGCCGGATTATACTACAATATTTTAAACATTAATATTGCTAATGATGCTATAAAACAGGCTTTAATCAAAATTAAAATGCATGCCGGAGAAGATACATACGCGTATATTCTTGATGTTTATGAAGATTATATAGAAAATAATCTTACAGAAACTACGTTTGTTGAAATATTAAATACAATTGATGAATATTTGAAAAACAGATTAGAAACAGGTAAAAACATAGAATTTAACGAACTGATTCAGTATTTGAACGCATTTATTACTTGCAAATAAATTTTATCTCCTAATTGTAGAGCAAACGTTTTGATATCATTAAAAAATAGTTAAAAATATTAAGTTTTGTAATTTTTTGTATTAAGATTTAGATATAGAGCAAAAAGGACTTATTATGAAATACAAAGATTATTATGAAATATTGGGTGTAAGTCGAGATGCGGATGCAGCAGCGATAAAATCTGCATACAGAAAATTGGCTAGAAAATATCACCCTGATGTTAATAAAACAAAAGAAGCAGAAGAAAAATTTAAAGATATAAACGAAGCTTACGAAGTTTTGTCAGATAAGGCTAAACGTCAAAGATATGACAGCTTGGGCTCTAACTGGCAAGGTGGAGCTGATTACACTCCACCTCCGGGATTTGAAAACTTTAATTTCAACTTCAACCAAGGCGGTGCACAAAGCTTTGACTTTGGCGGAAGCGGTTTCTCAGATTTCTTCGGTTCATTGTTTGGTGATATGATGGGGGGAATGGCAGGTGGTCAAGGTGCTAACTTTGGCGGATTTGATTTCTCTCAAGCAGGAGGAAGAGGTGCTTCACAAGCACGTTCAAGAAGAACTGCACAACAAGCCAAAACAGAAGATTTAGATATCACAAAAAATCTTAATGTAACAGCGAAAGAAATTTTTGAAGGGAAACCAATATCAGTAACCTTTACAGACATGGAAAAATGCCCGTATTGTCATGGCGGTTATTGTTCACACTGTGGCGGAACAGGAATTATTTCAACCCCAAGGACTGTAAAAGTTAAATTACCGAAAGGCGTTACAGAAGGTAAAAAAGTTCGTTTGAAAGGCGAAGGTAAGGCTGATGAATACGGTCGCAAAGGTGATTTGTATTTAGTTGTCCATTTTAAGGATTCTGAGTACGAGTTTGATGGTGATAATTTGGTAAAAGAAGTTGAAATTACACCTCCTGAAGCAGTTTTAGGATGTTCTAAAGACATTGAAACCTTGCATGGTAAGATTAATATAAAAATTCCGGCAGGTGTTTCAAGCGGTCAATCATTAAGATTAAAACAAATGGGATTACCTAAAAATAGTGGCTTTGGGGACTTAAATGCAAAAATTAAAATAGTCGTTCCTAAAAATTTGTCTAGCGAAATAATTGATTTATACAAAAAAATTCAAAAATTAAGTGTTTAAAAAATAGGATGGATAAACTCCATCCTATTTTTTTATAATATTTTACTTGACATATTCCCTTAAAATTAAGACAATAATAAAAGATATGGGGGGTGTATGACTAAACAAACTTTTTTACACGATAAACACGTAGCACTTGGGGCGAGAATGGTTGATTTTGCCGGTTGGGATATGCCGGTTCAGTATTCTTCAATTATTGAAGAGCATAAAACAGTTAGAGAGGCAGTTGGTTTGTTTGATGTTTCACACATGGGTGAAGTTATTGTTTATGGAGAAGATGCGCTTCCGTATTTAAATAAGCTTGTTCCGCAAGATGTGACAAAGCTTGTTGATTCAAAAGCCGTTTATTGCCAACTTACAAATAAGCAAGGCGGAATTATTGATGATTTAATTATTTATAAGCTTGAAGATAAGAAATACTTAATTATAGCAAACGCTTCAAGAATTGATGAAGATTTGAACTGGATGGTTCGCAATAAATGCGGATTTGAAGTTTCAATTGTTAATGAATCGCACAATTATTCACTTTTAGCTGTTCAAGGACCTAAAGCTTGTGAACTTATCAAAAAGCTTGGTGTTAATGAGTTGCCACCGTTTTTCTCAATCAAGCGAGGAGAATTGTTTAACATAAATCTTTGGATTTCAAGAACCGGCTATACAGGTGAAGACGGTGTTGAAATTATGGTTAGAAACGAATTCTCAGAATACTTATGGGATAAACTTTTAGAAGCAGGTAAGGAATTCGGAATTAAGCCAATCGGGCTTGGTGCAAGAGATACTTTGAGATTAGAAGCGGCTTTACATCTTTACGGCAATGATTTGGATGAAAATACAACTCCGATTGAAGCAGGACTTGCTTGGTCAGTATGTAAAAATAAAACAGAAGATTATAATGGTAAAGCAAGAATTGAAGAGCAATTGAGAAATGGAGTTAAAAAGAAACTAATCGGTTTAAAAATGCTTGATAAATCAATTGCAAGACATGGTTATGATGTATTTTACAATAACGAAAAAATTGGAGTTATTACAAGCGGTGGAATTTCGCCAATCAGAGGTGATAATATTGCACTGGCATACATAAAAAATCTTGACAATTTAGCTGTAGGCTCTACAATTCAAGTATCAATAAGAGAAAAATTACACGACGCTGAAATCGTAAAACGTCCTTTTGTGGAAAAGAAAAATAAGACAAATAAATAGGAGATAATTTAAATGAACGAAAGCATGTTATGCACAAAAACTCATGAATATGTTTTAGAAGAAGGTGAAAATTACGCAGTTGGTATTACAGATTATGCAATCGAACAATTGGGTGACATTGTTTTTATAGAATTGCCGGAAGTTGGTGCCACATTCTCTAAAAACGAAGCATTCGCAACTATTGAATCAGTTAAAGCTGCTTCTGAAATTTATATGCCGATTTCTGGTGAAGTAGTTGAAATTAACGAAGAAATTGTTGATAGTCCTGAATTATTAAATGATGAAAGCTATGAAAACAAATGGTTTGTAAAAATCAAATCAGACGCAAATCAAGTTGAATTTGCAGATTTAATGGATTACTCAGATTATAAAGAAGAAATTGAATAATGAAAAATTTTTTAGCACACACAGACGAAATCAGAAAACAAATGTTAGATGAAATATCTCTAGCGTCTGTTGAAGATTTATTTAAACAAATACCTGTAAAATTTAAGGATTTCAACCTTTACAATCCTAAAAGTGAAATGGAAGCTCAAAAAGAGATTAAAAAGCTTGCAAAAAAGAATAAAACCGAGTATGCAAACTTTTTAGGCGGAGGAGTTTACAATAAGTTTATTCCGGCATGCGTAAATTATGTAGCACAAAGGTTTGAATTTTTGACTGCTTATACTCCTTATCAGCCTGAAATTTCACAGGGAACTTTGCAAATAATCTATGAATATCAGACTATGATTTCAAGATTGACCGGCATGGATATTGCAAATGCTTCTATGTATGACGGTGGTTCGGCTTGCGCAGAAGCTATTTTGATGGCACATAGAATTGCAAAAGGCAAAAAGAACAAGGCACTTGTTTCCAATTTGCTCAATCCTGAGTACAAAGAGGTTGTAAAAACTTATACTTGGGCACAAGGGATTGAAGTTGAGTGGTTTGATGAATTACCTGAAAATACGGCAGATTATTGTTGTGTTTTAGTTCAGTATCCTGATTACTTTGGTGAAGTCAGAGCATTAGTTAAACCCGATACTTTGTTTATTGTCTGCGCTAATTTATCGGCTTTAGCTGTAATCAAACCGCCAGTCGAAGCTGATATTGTTGTCGGTGATATTCAACCTCTTGGAGTTTCAATGAGTTTTGGCGGGCCTCATGCCGGCTATATGGCTTGTAAAGAAGCTTATATGCGTCAACTTCCCGGACGTTTGGTTGGAAGAACTATTGATGCTGATGGAGAACAAGCTTTTACGCTTACTATCCAAACAAGAGAACAACATATCAAGCGTGAAAAAGCAACAAGTAATATTTGTTCTAACCAATCGCTGGTCGCTCTATCTGCAACTTTATATTTGAGTCTTTTAGGCGAAAAAGGATTTAAAGAAGCGAGCATATTGTCTGCGAATATGGCGCATGCTTTGTCTAAAATGCTTAACGGTAAAGGCGTTAGGACAATGAACAAAAACTTCTTTAATGAATTTGTTGTTGAAGTTGAGGATGCTGATAAGTATTTGGCTAGATTAAAAGAGGCAAATATATTGGGCGGAATTAAAATTGACGATAGAAGGGTTTTGGTTTGTGCAACCGAAATGAACACAGAAGAAGAAATTTTGGATTATATTGAAGCTCTTTAATTTTTGAGCCGAAGTTTGAAGTTAAAAGCGAGAAATTCAAAAAAAGAATTTCTCGCTTTTTAATTTCTTTGAACACATTTTTTGCACCAATAACTTATTTATGATAAAATTATTCTCATAGAAAAATCAAGGAGTGTAAATGGAAAGATTTATCGGACTTATAGGGATAGTTGTTATATTTTTAATTGTTTTTATGATGTCAAACAACAGAAAAGCTATTAACTACAAAACTATCGGAACAGGTTTTTTATTACAAATACTTTTAGCAGTATTTATTTTTAAAGTTCCAATAGGACAAAAAATGTTTCTTATGATAGGTCTGTTTATTCAAAAAATCCTTGAATTTGCGACAGAAGGCGGTTTATTCGTTTTTGGCGCACTTTTACAGAACGACCGTTTAATAGAATTATTTGGCAAAAGCGGTACTATTTTTGCAGTGCAACTTATATGTACAAACATCTTTATGATGGTTTTAGTAAACATTCTTTACTACTACGGAATCATGCAACGAGTTGTTGCAATTTTGGGTAAAGCAATGAACAAAATCATGCACATATCAGGTGCAGAAGCTCTTTCTAACGTAGCTAGTTCTTTCGTCGGTCAAATTACAGCGCAAATAATGATTAAGCCATATTTAGAAAAACTTACACGTTCTGAGTTATTAGCTTCAATGGCTGGAAGTATGGCTTGTATTTCCGGTGCTATAATGCCGATTTATATCGGAATGGGAATTCCTGCTCATTATATTTTAGCATCATCAGTTATGGCGGCTCCCGGAGCAATGATTTTAACAAAAATTGTTTATCCGGAAACAGGCGAACCTGAAACAAGAGATAACATCCGAATTTCTAAAAGAAGAACTTTTGCAAATGTATTTGAAGCGATTTCTAACGGAGCTTCTGACGGTATGAAGGTTGCGATTAATGTAACAGCGATGATTTTAGCACTTGTTGCACTTGTTGCATTTATCGACTGGATTTTAGGATTGGGCGGAATGTTCTGCTACAATTATATTCCGGGCTGTTCTCATTTGGCATTTTTATCACACCTGTCATTAAAATTAATTTTAGGAAAAGTATTTTCAATATTTGCAATTATAATCGGTGTTCCGCTTCATGATGCTTCTACAGTAGGTGCTTTAATGGGTACAAAACTTGTACTGAATGAAATGGTTGCTTATGTTGACTTAACTCATGTTGCTCAATCACTTAATCCTAAGAGCTTCATGATTGCAAGTTTCGCTTTATGCAGTTTCGGTAACTTCGGTTCGATTGCAATCCAGATTGGCGGTATCGGAGAACTTGCACCAAACCAAAAGAAAAACTTGGCAAGACTGGGTTTAAGAGCTCTTATATGCGGAACTTTGAGCTGTTATCTGTCAGCTGCAATCGTTGGTGTTCTATTGTAGTTAAGATTTCATCTTCCATAAGTAGTCCTATATTTATAATATTAGAAATTTGATCTGACAAAATTTCCAGCATGTTAATAAAATTATTTCGTTCTGCACTTAACGGAGCTATCATTTCTTTTGGAATACCATAATATTGTCCGCTAAATTCTATGCTTTCACAATTTCGTCTTGTAATTTGAACCAATGAATCCATTTTATATAATTCGTTAAAAGTTTCTTGATGAAATGATAACAACTTACTACCATGTTTTTTGCTCATAATACACCTCTATACAATGTTAAAATATTCTCAATTCCTTTATACATTTAGTATAAGCCGACAATAAATTTTGTCGCTCATATATTTTCCAATTACAAAAATTTACAATTTAAAATTTTTTTAAACTCGCTTTTGTGATAAGATTTGATTAAAGGAAGTATAAGATTATGGATATAAAAAAAATATTATTTAGAACGAATTCGATTGATGTTGAAAAAGCTTTGCCTGATGCATTGATTTTGTGTGGCAAAGATGGCAAAATTCAATGGGTGAACGATGTTGCGGCAGAAATTTTTGAAACTTCAAAAATGCACCTTCTTACATCAAATATAAGCGATTTTATAGAAAATCCAATGAACTTAATTTCAAGCTCTGTTATAATGCACAAGCCTGTTATTACTAAGTTTGTGGATAAAGAAATATATTTTGATATGACAGTAAAAGAAATTGCAGAAGGATATGTGCTTGATTTCCGTGATGCGGTGCAAAATTCTGCAATCGCTCAAGACGATAAAACAGAAGAAATTAATAGAGAAAAAAATAATTTCTTGCTTAAACTTGCTAATGATTTAAAATCACCAATCCAATCCATTGTTGGTTTTTCTCAAGCAATGGCTGACGGTTTAGGCGGTGAAATGAGCGAGCAGCAAGAGAAATATATCAGAATTATTAATAAAAATTCTTCAGAATTAATGTATTTTGTAGGCAAGCTTTTAGAACTTTCTCAAACTGAGTCAGCTTTAAAAGAACCTGATAAAAAGACTTTGGATGTTTTGGCTTTAGTTAATTCTGTTGTAAGATTTAATGAACAGCTTTATAAAGGTAAAGAAGTTAAAATTTCAATTAAACCGGAAGAAGATTTTAAAAAGACAATTTCTACTGATGAAGAAATTTTGAAAAATATTTTGCAAGATGTTTTGGAAATAATTCTAAAATCAGTTGATATGGGCGAAGTTGCGATTACGTTATCGAATCCGAATGATGAATTTATTTCTTCAAAGAACTTGGCACCGGCTCAATATACAATGATTTCACTTTCTACAAGTGCATTGTTGCTTTCAGAAAACGACTTGGAATGTATGTTTGACCCGTACACAATTTTAGATTCTACAAACAGAAAGAATGTATTAAGAGCAATGGTTTTAGCTAGTGTAAAAAATCTTGTTCAGTCATTAAACGGTATAGTTTGGGTTGAATCTCAAATCTTGAAAAATACAAGTTTTAATATTATAATTCCTTCTAACTAAGGAGTTTACGGAGTAGGGATGAGTAGCGTTGTTTTAAAAAATCTTGTCAAAAGCTATGATGGCAAGAAAAATATAATTGATAATATTAATCTTGAAATCAAAGATAAAGAATTTATCGTGCTTGTAGGTTCTTCAGGTTGTGGAAAGTCTACGATTTTGCGTTTGATTTCAGGCTTGGAAGATATTACATCAGGCGAAATACTTATTGATGATAAGGTTGTAAATAATGTTCACCCAAAAGACAGAGATATCGCTTTTGTATTCCAAAGTTACGCCTTGTATCCGCACATGAGCGTATATGATAACATTGCGTTTGGTTTAAAAATGCGCAAATACGATAAGAAAACGATTGATGCAAAGGTTAGAGAAGTTGCCGACTCACTTAATTTAACAGAACTTTTAAATCGTAAACCAAAACAACTTTCAGGAGGGCAAAGACAGCGTGTAGCATTGGGTCGTGCGATTGTTAGAAATCCTAAAGTATTTTTGATGGATGAACCTTTATCAAACTTGGATGCCAATTTAAGAGTTCACATGCGCTCTGAAATCAAGCGTTTGCACCAAAAATTAAAAACAACATTTATTTATGTAACGCATGACCAAACTGAAGCTTTAACAATGGGTGATAGAATCGTTGTTTTAGACAAAGGTAAAATCCAACAGGCCGACACACCGGAAGTTATTTATAATCAGCCTAAAAATAAGTTTGTTGCAGGGTTTATCGGTCAAATGAATTTTGTTGATACGGTTGTGCAAAACGGATGTTTTGATATCGAAGGTCATAGATTTAAGACTGATAAAAATATTCAAGGCGAAGTGACTGTTGCTATTCGTGCAGAAAAAATGATAGCAGGCGAGGTTTCAATAAAAGTTAAACCTGAAATTGTTGAAATGACAGGCGGAGAGAGGATAGTTTATTTTAATCTTAATGGAAGCAAATGCTCTGCAAGAGTTCCATTGGATTATCCGATAGGTGAAAATATAGAATTAAAGATTTCAGTTAATGATATGTATTTCTTTGACAAAGAAAGCGGAGACGTAGTATAAGATGAAAAAGTATAAGAATTATATAATTATAGCGTTTGCTGTAATAGCATTTTGTGTTTCAATTTGTTTTGTGCCGATTGATGCGACCAGATTTATTCCTGCAATAGAATCTCAGGTGACAAAAGATTTGGGAATAAAAATTCATATTGAAAAATTGATTTTGCGCTTTGGACCGTCTTTAAAGGTTAAAGCACCTGTAATGCACATGATGTATGAAGACGGACAAAAATTCGGTCAGTTTGATAATGTAAAATTCTTTATACCTTGGTCATCTTTATTCAAAAACGATGTTGTTGTAAAACGTCTTTATGCAGATAAATTAATTGTAAAAGTTAAATCTAATGACAAATATTTACCTGCTTTTGTGGAAAAACTTAACGCAAAAGATTTTAACGAAACACCTGATGTTACTTTAAAATCATATAGTGTTTGTTATTATGACAAAGATTTAGAAAAGCATTTTAAGCTTGTCGGATCAGACCTAAATCTTGCAAAGCTTGTTAATTATAAAAATTTAAGCGTAAAAACAATCGGTGAATTCTTTATTAATGATAAAAAATACATATCTTACGATGTTTCAATAGTTCCTAATATTGAAATGAGCGAGAAGAAAGATTTCAATATAAATGAGTTCGTAGAGCAAATGGAAGCTCTTGATTTTCATTCTGATATAATTGCAGATTTGAAACTTTATAAGAATTTGACGGGTGATATTCAAATTTCAGGTTTAGTTAATATTGATAATATTTCCGTACTTGATTCTAAAAAGAAAACGCCAAAGAGTTTTATTTACTTAACTTTCTTGGGCGATAAAATAGGGGTTTTATCTAATATTTATGCGTCTGTTGACAAAAAAGTTTATATAGATGGTGTAGTAAATAATTCCAAAAAGCCTTCTGTTGATTTGAAGGTTAAGACTGATGAAATTAAGCTTGCGGATTTATATCAAAAAGTTAAATTGCTTGCTGATTTTTCAAAATTCAAAGAAATCAATTCGCTTGATGGTACTTTGAAAGCGGATTTTAGTATTAAGGGTGATTTGAACAAAATTAAATCTGCAGGTTACTTAAAGGTTAATAATGCAGCTGTTAAAGCAAACGGATTAGACGTTAATAAAATCAATGCTGATGTGGATTTCTCAAACAACGTGATAAATATTGTTAATGCGATTGGTTACGTTAACAATGCGCCAATTATGGCAAAAGGTAAGATTGATAAAAATCTTGATATCGAACTTTTGATGAATAAAGTTGAACTAAAACATCTTTGCCCTTCTGAATTTGGTGTAAAAAACGGTATCGCATCACTTGTAGCTAATTTAACAGGAACATTAGACAATCCAATCCATAAAGAAAACTTGCAGGTGGAAAACTTTAGTGCGCAAAACAAAGACGGAAATTTATCATTTGCAACTTTAAAAATTGATACAAATAAAAATAATATAGCATATATAAATAATTTGACATTGAAACCTAAAGCAACAGAAGCAATCAAACTTCCGCTTTTGAAACTTTATATAGAAAGAGATTCTATTAAAGTTCCTGAAACTAATATTTTCATGCCAAATTCAAAAATGATAGCAAAAGCTGAGATAACAAATTATAGTACTAATGATTTAACATTTAGTGCTGTAGTAAACGGTTTTGTTAATTCAAGAGATTTAAAAGTTCCTGTTCAATATGCAGCTGTTTATCCGGTTAAATTTGCAGTAAACGGCAATCGTGATACACAGAATATTATGGCACAAGTTTTGATGGATAAAGCGCTTATCTTAGATGAACCGTCTTTAATCAATCTTGTTTCAAAATTAGAAAACAATACTTTGAAGATTGAAGATTTGTCAGTTTCATCATTTAACGGCAAGCTTTCGAATGATTTCAAGGCGAACTTAAAAGGTCAAAAGAAAGTTATAATATCAGGTAATGTTGAAAATCTTAAAAATGCAGTATTTAAAAATATTAGAGTATTTATACCACAGCAATTGAACGTAACATTTATGGACAATGTTGCTCAATTAAAAGGTGATATTTTTGTAAACGGCAATTTCAATAAACCCGAAATTGTTGGTCAAATTACGGTCCAGAACTTTATTAATCAGTTCTTACAGCTTGGCGCAACAAATACGACTATTGATTTCAACAAAAATATTGCAGTCGTAAATGCACCTATGGTTAAAATCGGCGATTCTTCAATGGGAATCAATTCAACGATTTCAACCGATATTTCAAAGGAATTATATGTAAAAAATATTAGTGTTAAATCAAAGTATATGAATACTGATACGCTTTTAATGTACAAAGATAGTCCTATTGCAAAAGCTTTGCCACTTAACGTTAATGAAGGCAAATTCTATTCGGAAAAAGCACTTGCTACTATTTATAATTCTCCGCTTTATTTATCAGCTTTGAATGCGGATTTTAAATTGAAGAATAATAAATTGGAATTAAAAAATATTTCTTCTGAAATATTTAATGGTAAATTAGCAGGTAACATTGATTTTAATTTAAAGGATGAAAACTTTAATTCAAGAATTCAAGCAAGAGGAGTGAGCGCAGCGCCAATTTTTGATATTGTATCAACCAGAAAAGACACAATAAGCGGCGTTATGGATTTTGATACTAATATGCAGGGTAATTTAAGCTCTAAACAATCGCTAGATGGTGATTTGAAGTTCATTATCCATAACGGCAGAATGGGAACTTTAGGTAAATTAGAACACTTGTTATATGCTCAAAACGTTATTGCTGATAACATGCTAAGAACTTCTTTGAGCGTTGTAACAAAGGCTGTAACGCTTAAAGACACAGGTTTGTTTAAATACTTGAGAGGCGATATCACAATGAAAAACGGTATTGCAAATATTAAAATGCTTCAATCTCAAGGTCCTTTAATGACATTATTTATTAAAGGTCAATATAATCCTGTTACAGATTACGCAAAACTCGTTGTTCTAGGACGTTTATCAGATGAAGTGGTATCAGGACTTGGCGCGTTCGGTGATTTTTCTTTTAATAAATTAATGGTAATGCTAACAGGCGAGGATAATAAGTACAATTTATTGCCGGAAGATTTTGAAAAACTTCCACCACTTCCTACAAAAAACACAAAAGAATTTAGAAGTGTGATTAATGGTATAGTGGACAAACCAAGTTCTGTATTGTTGTTCAACTGGATATCATACACACAAAAATCTTACAGGCAAAAAGATGTACCTATGACGGATGTTAAAGTGCCTGAATTTATTGAAAGCTTGCCTTATTAGAATATTCATAAATGGTGCGTGATTTAGCGCACCGTTTTTATATACAAAGATTCTTGTTTATACTATAATTGTAGTATGAGTTTAGATGCCGCAATAGATAGCTTGCTATCGCCGATAGCTGATAAAGTATCAGGGATAATATTTTCGTATATAACGATTAACGGAGTGAAGGTAGAATTTTTAATTGTACTCCTGATTTTTGCAGCAATATATTTTACAATAAGAACAGGTTTTATTGGTATTTGGGGCTTTAAGCACGCAATAAAATTGATTACCAATAATTATGAACATAATAATCCGAACGGATATCAAAGAAAGAAGAAGGGTGAATTGTCATCTTTTCAAGCCTTGAGTGCCACCATTTCAGCTTCAGCAGGAATTGGCAATGTTGCAGGTTCGGCAGCTGCGGTTTCTATTGGTGGGCCGGGTGTTATTTTTTGGATGATTATTGCCGGATTTTTCTCAATGGCATTAAAATTTTCAGAAGTATTGCTCGGAGTAAAATTTAGGAGCACAAATCCTGATGGCTCTGTTTCTGGTGGGCCGATGTATTATATTTTAGTTGGTTTAAGAGGAAAATATTCACAAAAATTTGCTCCATTTTTAGCTAAAACTTATGCTGTATGCTGTATATTTGCTATGATAGGTGGTTGGAATTTGTTCCAAATCAATGCTATGACAGCTCAATTTACAGAAGTAACCGGTGGCGAAAATAGCTTTTTTGCGAATAACGGTTGGATTTTAGGAACTATAGTTGCGGTTATAACTTGGTTTACTATAATTGGTGGAATTAAAGCTATTGGAAAATTTACTTCAAAAGTTACACCGGTTATGTGTTCTTTATATGTTGCGAGCGCATTTTTAGTTTGTTTAGTAAATGTTCATCATTTACCTGAAACATTAGTTTTGATAGTTAAAGAAGCTTTTTCTCCAAGGGCAATGACTGGTGGTGCTCTTGCATGTTTACTTTGGGGATTTAGAAGGGCTATGTTTGCTAATGAATCCGGTTTAGGCACTGCTCCTATTGCATTTTCTGCTGTTAATACTAATAAGCCTGTTGCACAAGCGTTTATTTCAATGTTACAACCTTTCGTTGATACTGTAATTGTAGGCGTTGCAACTGCATTTGTAATAGTTGTTTCCAGGGCTTATTTAACAGTTGATGGAATAGCAGGAATAGAATTGACATCTAAAGCTTTTGCAACAATTTGCCCTGCTTATCCGATATTATTAACGGTTATGGCAAGTTGTTTTGTATTATCTACAATGCTTTGCGGTTCATTTTACGGATTAAAAGCATGGGGCTTTTTATTTGGTAATTCTAAAAATAAAACAAGAGTTTTTCAAGCTATCTATTGTTTATGCATTATCGCCGGCTCAGCAATGAATTTTCAAAGTATCATCAACCTTTCCGATGCGGTAACCCTGTTCCTTGCCGTTCCAAATTTAATCGCAGTTTTTGCACTTTCCGGCATTGTAATAAAAGAATTGAAACGTTATTGCGAACGCTATAATGTTGGTGTTAAAGTTGCAAAGTATTTAAAGTAATTTTTGCAATAAAATTACGTCAGTTGGGTATACCTGCCCAACAAAAACCTAGAAAAAAGTAAGGTAGGGTAGAAAAGCATAAGCGGCTACCGCTGTTTATATTAGAAAAAAGTCATGATTTAAAGTTTAATCATGACTTTTTTCTATCAATACTCGCCACTTGGGCAATCCGGAATTGCCGAACTGTCGAATAGCGCAACAATCCTTACCGGAGTTTAATATAAGTATATTAAATCTTTTTCATACTTCCAGCTATTCTT
>USFB01000027.1 GCA_900553895.1 uncultured bacterium
GTCATTATTGCCACCCAATCCTAATTCGTCAGCGATTTGACCATATTTAGCCTTCGCATTAGGGAATTTGTATTGAGGGAAGATTGCTTGTTTGTGTGGAGCATCAGAAGCATTGTACTTGATGATTTGTCTGAATAACAATGCGTTAGCTACACCGTGTGGAACGTGGTACATAGCACCAAGTTTGTGAGCCATAGAGTGGCACAATCCTAAGAAAGAGTTAGCAAATGCCATACCTGCAATAGTTGCAGCGTAGTGCATTTTTTCTCTAGCGATAGGATCGTTAGCACCTTCTTTGTATGAACGTTCTAGGTATCTGAATACTAACTTAACTGCTTCTAAAGCGTTTGAGTTAGTGAAGTTTGTAGCCATACAAGATACATAAGCTTCACATGCGTGAACTAATGCGTCAATACCTGATGCTGAAGTCAAGCCTTTTGGCATACCATCAACGAAGTTAGGGTCAACGATTGCCATGTTTGGAGTTAATGCGTAATCAGCAATAGCATATTTTACGTGAGTTTCATCATCAGTAATGATAGCGAATGGAGTTACTTCTGAACCAGTACCTGATGTTGTAGGAATAGCAACCATAGTAGCTTTCTTGCCTAATTCAGGGATTCTGCAAATTCTCTTTCTGATATCCATAAATCTCATAGCGATATCTTCGAAGTTTGTATCAGGTTGTTCGTACAATAACCACATAATCTTAGCTGCGTCCATTGGAGAACCGCCACCTAATGAAATGATTACATCAGGTTCAAATGGTTTCATAATAGCCATAGCTTGGTCGATTGTTGACAATGTTGGATCCGGTTTAACATCAAAGAATACTTCGTGTTCAATACCGATTTCGTCAAGAACGTTAGTAATTGCATTAACAGCACCTGAGTTGAATAAGAATCTATCAGTTACGATGAATGCACGTTTTTTACCTTCTAATTCACGAAGAGCTAAGTCAGTAGCACCTCTCTTGAAGTAAACTTTAGAAGGAACTTTGAACCATAACATATTTTCTCTCCTTTCAGCAACGGTTTTGTAGTTCAATAAGTTTTCTACGCCTACGTTACCTGAAACAGCGTTTCCGCCCCAAGAACCGCAGCCTAGAGTTAGTGATGGTTCAAGTCTGAAGTTGAACAAGTCACCAATACCACCTTGAGATGATGGAGAGTTGATTAGAACTCTACAAGTTGGCATTTTTTCGCCAAACAAGTTGATTCTATCTTTTTTACGTTCGTCTGTGTAAAGAACTGAAGTGTGACCTGCACCACCTTTGCTTACTAAGTGGTAAGCTTTTTCTACAGCATCTTCAAAATCACTTGCTTTATATAGAGTTAGAACTGGTGATAATTTTTCTCTTGAGAATGGATCTTCCCAGTCAACTTCAGGTCTTTCAACCAATAAGATTTTAGCATCTTCAGGAACTTCGTTGCCAAAACCTGCTAATTCTGCGATTCTGTGAGGTTTTTGACCAACTACGTCAGGGTGAGCAGTTCCTCTTTTTGGATCGATAAGAGGAAGGTCTACTAATTTTTGTTGTTGGTTATCATTTACAAGGTAAGCACCTCTGTAAATGAATTCTTTTTTAACTTCTTCATAAATGCTGTCAACAACTACTACTGATTGTTCAGAAGCACAAATCATACCGTTGTCGAATGATTTTGACATAAGGATTGAAGAAACAGCCATTTTGATATCAGCAGTTTCATCAATAACAGCAGGAGTGTTACCAGGACCAACACCTAATGCTGGGTTGCCTGATGAATATGCTGCTTTAACCATGCCAGGACCACCTGTAGCCAAGATACAATCGATGTTAGGGTGTTTCATCAATGCGCTTGAAAGTTCAATTGATGGAACATCAATCCAACCGATAATATCTTCTGGAGCACCGGCTTTAACAGCAGCGTCTAAAACGATTTTAGCAGCTGCGATTGTAGATTTTTTAGCTCTTGGGTGTGGTGAGAAGATGATACCGTTTCTAGTCTTTAATGAAATTAAAGATTTGAAAATAGCAGTTGAAGTTGGGTTTGTAGTAGGAACGATACCTGCTAAAACGCCTAAAGGTTCTGCAACTACTTTTGTACCGTTGATTTTGTCTTCTCTGATGATACCGCAAGTTTTAGCGTGTTTATGTTTGTTATAAATATATTCAGAAGCAAAGTGGTTCTTGATAATTTTATCTTCTAAGATACCCATGCCGGTTTCTTCAACAGCCATTCTAGCAAGAGGAATACGAGCCTTGTCTGCTGCTGTAGCTGCCGCTTTGAATATAGCGTCAACTTTTTCTTGTGAGAAAGTTGCGAAAATTCTTTGTGCTTTGTGAACTCTTGAAATCAAACCTTCAAGCTGCTCAATTGTTTCAACAACATTTGATGAAGCTTCAAGACTTTTTTCCAAAGATTCAACATTGTTTTCAGTCTTAGTTGTCATTTTGAATCTCCTTTTTTTAGTACGGCTATAACAATATTGCAACACAAATTAAAATTATTGTCAACGCAAGTCAACATGTGGTTTTAAGGGATATATAGTATATAAATTAAGCCAAAATCCGCACACTAAAAAGCATTTAGCGAGTGTAAAAGTTACACTCGCTAAAAAAGCTTTATAAAATCTTTATATTAATATTTAGGAAGTTTTGCCTTTTTATAAAATATGAATATAATATAAATATGAAAAAGTTTTTAATTTGTTTGCTACTTTTAACAATAGCCCTACCTTCAAATGCTGCTTTTTGGAACAAGAAGAATAAAGCTTTGGAACAAGAACTGCAAGGCAAAGGCTACGCCGGTAATTTACCGGAAATAGGTGAGAAAATTGAACGCTCTAAAACAAAAGTAACAACTCCAGTTTTTGAAGCTCAAGAAGGTTTTGACGATCCGGCAGAACTTAAACCGGCTCCGAAAGATAATCCGGCTTTTATAAATATTATTCAAAAAAAGGATAAATCTTCACCGTTTGTGAATGATGCAAATGAAGTAATTCCAATGCTGGAAAAGCTTGTTGACTGTATTGAAGACAATGAAAGTTTGCAATTATTCATAACAAAAGCTAATTTACTTACTCTAAATATTGATAATTTGACCGTAAAATATAATGGTAAACCTGAAAGCTATTATGAATCATTTAGAAAATTACAAGAAGTAAACAGATATGTAAAATCAATTGCACTTTTAAGAAAAGAAGCAGTTACATATCAACGTTATTTGGCCTACTCAGAAAGTGGCTCAATATATAACCCTGAAAATATAAATCAACAACTGCAATATTTGTTAGAAGAATTGAATACAGCTATTTTATTATTAAGAGAAGAAGGTTAGCAAGAATAGCTTGAAAAGCTACCGCCACCTGAGAAGCTACAGCCTGATGATACAGATGCTGATGCAATAGAACCACAAGATTCACCGCTACCTGCGTATGCAATAGAACCACAAGATTCGCCTGTGCCTTCATAAGCGATAGAACCGCAAGATTCACCAAATGCCATAATTGTCGCATCAGACGGACCTGAATAAAAACTGCAAGAGTCTGCGCCACCTTCATTCATAGAAGGAGCAATTAGTGAAGTGTTATTTGAAATTAAGTGAGTAGTCTTAGGTGCAGAATCAGCGCCAATAAATTTAAAACATGTGTTGTGTGTTTCTTCTGATGATTTAAATGTTAGCATAATCTTAATCCTTACAAAGTGTTTACATATATATAAAGTAATAAAGATAAGTCAGATTTCACGACTTATCTTTTTCTTTACATTTGTTTACAATTAAAAGTTCCAGCGTTCAATTTATGCAATTTTTTGCAAATATAATCTTATGTCTGCAATTCTTGTATCAACAGTCATAATGACGTCTTTCATCTGTGTTTCAAGTCGTTTTGCACCTTTAAAACAAGTATGGAAAAACAAAATTGTTGAGGTTGCTTTGACTAAATCGTTTTTTAATTCTTTGATTTTATTGTAAATTTGCGGGTCAACAATTTCTTTATTTTCGCATAAAACAGTAAAAATATCGCCAAACCACCATTGAACTTCTTCAACATTATTGGCTTTTAACCCTTTTAATGCTTTTTTTAGATATGTTGAAATCGGAGTATAAACTTCTAAAAGCTTTTCTTTTTTCTTTGGCAAAACATTTTTGAAATAATTCATTGTTTGTTCATAACCAACATTTATCAAATTGCGTCTAGCGTCTTTATTTAAATTAAAATCTGCAAAAAATACATCCCCCGTATCAATTCTTACGCAATCATAACGGTCATTTGAACCGAACATTTCTGTTACAAAATCAGTCGCTACATCTGTTACACAACTATAAATAGTATTAATAAACGAAATTGGATTAGATTCATCTTTGCTGTAATCACCTTCCAAACGAAATTCTAAAATTCGGCTTTCAGAGCTGTCTAAATTTTCTGATAATTTCCACATCGGTGACGCCTTTTGTAAATCTCCATCAACTAAAAAAGAATCGTCATATTTATATGGTGCCATAAGTCCCGGCATGCTTGAAGAAATTTTGATTGCCTGCGCGATTTCGAATTTTGGTGTAACATTTTTTGAAAATTCTTGAGAAGAAAACTTCGTTAAATTTGTTGTTATAATTACAAGATTTTTTTCTAAGTCTTCAAAATCAATATTACGTCCTTTAACATTTTCAACTTTTTTTGACAAAAGTTCATTTAACCAATCTTGAAAAATTTCACCTTTTGATAGCGCAAAAGCTTTACCAAAACCCAAGTGGATATCTTTAAACAAGTCAAAATTAACCTTCATAAAAATATTTTCCATCTCATAAGACTTATATCCGCAAGCAACGAGAGATGCTATAACAGAGCCAACGGAAGAACCACCGATTATATCATATTCTATTCCTAACTCTTCTAAAGCTCGAATTGTTCCAATATAAGCCATTCCTCGAATAGCACCACCGCCAAACAAACAAGTATATTTCAATGGATTAGTCATTATTTTTCACCATAAATTTTAGTTTCTTACCAAATGTTACACTATCAAACATTGTTCTTTTATAATAATCAATATCGTGATTTGGTTCAATATATGAAGATTTTTCGCAACCTTTCTTTACAAAGATACCACAAACATTGCCTTCATAAATTTGTACCCATTCTGAATCTTGTTGTAAAACATTGTAAACTTCAATTGACTTAAGTGGCATTAAAATCTCTGTCTGATAATTATTAATAATATCGCGCCAATTATTTTCTGCGAGTTCATAATCTCGAAGAGTCAGAAACTCTTTGTCGTTATAAACTTCTTCATAACGGCCATCCATATAAATCAGATTGTTTGGATAAAGTTTGTATGAAAAATAACTGCCCAAACCAAATGGTACAACTACATTACCTTTAATATCATTTATTTTTAAGAATTCTGTTTCCATTAAAGGGTATTTTTTTGCGTCACATCTTGGATAAGCAGGTGATGAAAGTGGAATTACAAATAATGCAAGTACGATAACGGCAGGATAAAGAGTTTTTTCAATAGTTTTGAATATTTTGTGAAAACGATTAAATAATCTTAAAATGTCGTTATAACATAATGCGCAAACAGCAATTAAAGATAGAGAAAGTAATTTCACATGCGCTAAACCTGAATATAAGGTTACTACAAGTACAATTGTTTTTGTTAGGTCTAATTTCTTTTTAGAAATAAAATTTGTGATTACACCAAATATACAAAATAAACTAATCGGCAAATAATGCAATAAATGTCTTTTTGCTAAAAAGCTCCACCATTCAACAACGTATTTTCGATTCATTGTTGTTGCGCCAAATAAAAAGTTTAAATACTTTAAGCCATAAGGGTTAATGATTAATAGTGGAGTTGAAATTGCAAGCAACGCAAAGTATTTTTTCCAAGGGCGTTTGCTCAAAAATTCTCCCGCTAGATACATAAAAATTAAACCTAAGCCCGAAACAACTCCGCCATGAAGGTTGTTCCATAAGATTACGATAGGGGGAATGAACCAAATAAGTTTTGTTGAATAATTTTTTCTTAGTTTTTCCATCAGGTATAAAAACAAGCTAAAAAAGAAAAAACTGAAAAGCTGACAACGAATTCCAGAAGAATTAAGATGGTAATACATCAAAAGAAAAGATGAAATAAAAAGTAATGAAGTCGGATAAGCGTGTTTTTGGAGTTTTTGAGTTTTGATTACAAAAAACGCAGTTCCAAACATAAAAATTGTTTGCAAAAGTATTGTCCCAAATGCGCCAAAATATTTTAGGAATACATAAAATACAACGCCAGAACCCCATTCATGGTCATACCAAGGATGAGTCGGTGTATATGATAAAAAATCTTTGAACGGCAAAATGCCTTGTTCGATAAAGCGTTCGCCAACGATTATACGAGCGAAAAAGTCGTAGTCGTAGTTTGTGGTGAGGCAGGAAAGGATTAAGCAGATTAGAAAAATTGTTGTGAATAATAATATTTGTTTTTTTTGTTTCATTTTACCCCTCCCATTCCCTCTCTGTCACTATCGTGACATCTCTCCCACTAAATGGATGTTGTGGGCGAGAATTAAGTTTTAATTCTATCTATACCTCCCCCATGGAGAGGGAATACGCTTCCGATATTTACTAAATTTTATGGTGGGTACTTAATGCAACAAACCTATTAACAATTCCTCAAATTTATGTAGCTTTACCCACCCTACGTATTGTTATGACAAGTGTATTTAAATCAACGTCACTTCAATTATTTTAACATAAATACACCTACATATTTTTAATTACCTCTTTTTATGCTAAAATAATTAACGAGTTTAGGAGATTAGAGTATGGGATTAACATTAGTAGAAAAGATTATTTCAGAACACGCAGGTAAGCAAGTGCATGCAGGTGAGCTTGTTATTTCTAAGGTTGATGTTTCTGCTGTTCAAGACGGAACGGGACCTTTAACGGTTCAAGAATTTAAAAAACTTGGTAAATCTAAACTAAATAATCCCGAGAGAACTATATTATTTATTGATCACGCTTCGCCAAGCCCGAGAAAAGAGCTTTCTAACACACACATGGTGCTTAGAGAATTTCATAAGGAATATGGTGCTGTACTTTCTGACGTTGGGGCAGGCGTTTGTCACCAAAGACTAATTGAAACCTTTGTGAATCCCGGTGAAGTCCTAGTTGGTGCGGATTCTCACACTTGTACGTCAGGTGCTTTGGGTGCGTTTGCGACAGGCATGGGTTCTACCGATATTGCAGTCGCGATGGCTCTTGGCAAAACTTGGTTGAAAGTTCCTGCCACCTTCAAAATTGTTGTAACAGGTAAATTCAAAGAAGGCATCTGTTCAAAAGATTTGATGCTTTATCTTATCGGCATGATTGGCGCAGACGGGGCAACTTATAAAGCATTAGAATTTACAGGTGACACGATTGACAATATGACAATGTCAGAAAGATTTACGCTTGCGAATATGGCAGTAGAAGCAGGTGCAAAATGCGGTTTGTTCATTGCAGACGATAAAACAAAAGCATTTTTAAAGGAACGCGGACGTGAAGATAAATTCAGACAAATATTACCTGATTCAGACGCCGTTTATGAAAGAGTTATTAATATTAACGCAGAAGATGTACCACATACGGTTTCTTGCCCTCACACAGTTGACAACACTAAGCGCGTAGAAGAATTAAAAGATGTTAAAGTTAATCAAGTTTATGTCGGAACTTGTACAAACGGCAGAATTGAGGATTTGAGAATTGTTGCCAATATTTTGAAAGGTAAAACCGTTCATCCTGATGTTAGAATGTTAATTTCTCCTGCTTCAAAAGATGTGTTTAAACAAGCTTTAAAAGAAGGTTTGATTGATATTTTTGTAGAAGCAAACGCAGCTATCTTAGCTCCGGGTTGCGGACCTTGTGTCGGTGTTCATGCCGGAATTTTAGGCGACGGAGAAGTTTGTTTGGCGACTCAAAACAGAAATTTCCAAGGCAGAATGGGTAATACAAAAGGATTTATCTATTTGGCATCTCCTTATGTAGCAGCATATACTGCATTAAGAGGTTATATTTCAGCGGAATAAAGCTTTTGTCGGGTTCAATGACAATAGTTGAACCCGACCTACAAATCTTAGAAATTCGGGTGGGGGCTTGATAAAAAAGGAAAAACTATGAACTTACTACTTTTAAAACAATTGTCCATTTTAAGCGCATTTGCAGGCATTATCTTGGGACTCATAACAATCGTACCTTACGTAAGCTTTTTGAGCTTTATGATTTTGATATTGTGCTTGTCAGCATTCGTACTTGCGTATCTTAAGCAAAACGAATTAATCGGAATTATTAGCGTAAGAGAAGGCTGTATTTTTGGAGCGGTTATCGGCTTTGTATCATTTATAGCGTTTTCAGTAGTTTATGCGCCGATAAGTATGCTTTTAGGATGGCTGATTCCATCGTATACGCAGGGATTTTTAAGATTTTTTATGGGAAGCTTTGGTTCTTTTATCGTAATGTTGCTTCTTATGATTCTTATGGCAGGTATAAGTGCTTTGTTTAATGGATTTGCAGGTTTGGTAACAGCTTATGTTTACGAGCTTATTACAGGTATAAAAAAAGAAAATAATCAAAATACCAGTGTGGATTTTGAAATTAAGTAAAGTTATTGGTGCAATGAATTGCACCCTACATTCTATGAGAGGATGCAGCTTTGCTCCCCTCGCCCCTAGTGTGGAGAGGGTGGGGAAAAAAAAACAAAAAAGATAACAGGAGAAAATAATGGAATTTAAATCAAAAATAAAAACAATCGAATGGGTTGATACGTATTCAAAAATGGTAGATCAAACAGTTGTGCCTTATGAATATAAGTTTGTAAATATTACAACCGGCGAAGATATGTTTAATGCAATTCGCAACATGATAGTTCGTGGCGCACCTGCTATCGGAATTGCAGGCGCACACGGCGTAATTTTGTTTGCTCAAGAAGGCGCAAAAGAAATTACATCAAGAGAAGAATTTGTAAATTGGTTGCTTGAAAAAGCGGAATACATGAAAACTTCACGTCCTACTGCCGTTAATTTGATGTGGGCGGTTGAAAAACAAGAAGAAGTTATCAGAAATTCTAAATCTGATATCAATGGAATTATTGCTGAATTAAAAACAAACGCAATTAAACTAGAAAACGAAGATATCGAAATCAATAAAAAAATTGGCGATTACGGCGCTGAAGTTGTTCCAAAAGGTGCAACAATTCTTACTCATTGTAACGCGGGGGCTTTGGCAACAGTAGGATACGGAACGGCTCTTGGCGTTGTTCGTTCGGCTTTTGCTAAAGATAATACAATTCAAGTTTTTGCAGATGAAACTCGTCCTCGTCAACAAGGTGCAAGAATTACAACTTTTGAACTTGCGATGGACGGAATTCCAGTAACATTGATTACAGACGGAATGTGTTCATATTTTATGAGTAAAGGCATGATTGATATGGTTGTAGTAGGTGCAGATAGAATTGCCGCAAACGGTGATACTGCAAATAAAATTGGAACTTACACTGTAGCGATTGCTGCAAAATATCACAATGTTCCTTTCTATATAGCAGCTCCTCTTTCAACAATTGATACATCTATTAAAACAGGTGCGGAAATCCCAATCGAAGAACGTTCGCACGAAGAAGTTACTCATATCAATGGTAAACGAATTTGCGCAGAAGGTATTAATGTTATTAATCCTGGTTTTGACGTTACTCCGCACGAATTAATAGCCGGTATTATTACAGAAAAAGGTATTTTAAGACCTGATTATAACAAATCTATTGCAGAAGCGTTTTTGAAGTAGTTAATTGTAAAAAACAGTTTTGTTTCTGTGCTATTAGCACCGAAACGAAGACGCACGATAAATAGCTTTAAGCTACACTATTATTGTGGAATTAAATTATTCATACCTCAAAGCATCAATTGGGTTCAACAATGATGCTTTGTAGGCAGGATAATATCCGAAGCCTACGCCGACAATTCCGGAAAAACCCAGTGCTAAAATAATTGAAAATAAAGAAATTGAAATTGTCATAGAAGGTGCAAAAACAGTGATTAAATAAGAACCAATAACTCCTATTACAACTCCAATTAATCCTCCAATCATTGAAAGTAAAAATGATTCAATCAAGAATTGCCATCTTATATCGCTTACTCTTGCTCCAATTGCCATTCTTATACCAATTTCTTTTGTTCTTTCCGTAACAGAAACAAGCATAATGTTCATAATCCCGATACCGCCTACTAATAGAGAAACAGACGCAATAGAGGCGAGTAGAATCGCAAAAGTTTGCACTGTGGATTTCATTTTTTCTTGGAATTCTGCGGAGTTTCTGATTTCAAAATCCTTTTCTTGATTTTTCCCGATATTATGCCTGTTAGTTAATATTTCATTAATATCTTCCATAGTTGCATCAAGCATATCAGCATCTTGACCTTTAACAACAATTTGCCCTACTGTTCCTGGGAAATCTGTTCCAAAAACTTTCTTCTGAGCAGTTGTTATTGGAATAAATATTAAATCGTCTTGGTCAAACGGACCTGACTGTCCTTTTTCTTCCAAAAGTCCGATTACTTTAAATGGAATATTGCCAACTCTGATTACTTTCCCGACGGGGTCAACATCTCCAAAAAGTTCAGTTGCGACCGTTGCGCCCATTAAAGCAACTTTGGCGCTATTTTGTAAATCTTCTTGAACAAAGCCTCTGCCTGAACCTACTTCATAGTTTTTGATATACAAATAAGCAGGTTGAATCCCGTAGACTGTTGTTGACCAATTTTGATTACCGTAGGTTAATTGTTTGCTTTCAGATGATAAAGTAGAGATTGCCAAAACGTTTCTTGCATTTTTTTCAATAGCTACAGCGTCTTTTGATGTCAAAGTCGGTTTTGTACCGATTCCCATGTGAACACCACCTGTTTTTGCTGAGGCAGAACGAATGGTCAATAGATTTGTACCCATAGATTCCATATTTTGAGTAACTTTTTTGCTTGCACCCGAACCTACTGCTAACATGATAATTACTGCACTGACGCCAATAATTACGCCTAAACTCGTAAGAGCAGAACGTAACATGTTTACTCTGAGTGAATTTATAGCCATTCTTAAAGTGGATTTGAAATCTAGCATGGTGTTTCTCTCTTGTTGTTAGTTATTGTTGGGCTGAAAGCCCAACCTACCGCAAGTAAACTAATTTGGGTTATTCCCTCTCCTTACAGGAGAGGGCTAGGGTGAGGTGTTAATCCTATACCTATCAATGACTATTTCTTTTCTACAAACAACGAATCGCAAATATTTGTTTGTGGAACATAATCATATTCGCCATCCATAGAAATTTTATTAATAATCTTAGAACGTTTTTTACGATAAAGCATATCAATAAAAGCTTCTAAACGAGTAATAAATCCTGCTTCACCAGTATGCTCATCAATTGTTAATGAAAGAATCGGTTTTCCTGCTTCTTTAGCTTTTCTTGTAATTCTTTCAATCATCAACGAATCAGGACCGCAACCGAAAGCGTTTAAGGTTACGATACCATCAATTTTATTATCTTTAAGATAATGACCTGCTGTACCTGTCATTTCGTATTCATTCGCCCAATAACGTTTTTGACCTAGAGAAGCAATTCCTTCTTCCATTTGTTCATCAGTTAATTGAAGCGATGTGAAAACTTTAACGTCCATTTTTTCGAGCTTTTCAAAAATTTTCATACAAGCTCTTTCGTCGTAAATGTTGTAGCCGTGTGATACAAGCGCAACATTTATTGGCGCAGAGTTAGAAGGGTTTTCAATAAACACTTTCCCTTGTAGTGCGTAGTTCATTGCTTTTTTGTAACTCATGCCTGAACGCATCATTACCAAAAAGTTATTATAAACCTTCCAACCTTGTTTAGAAGCTTTTTTAATTTCATCAATATTTGTAATTCCGAAAGGTTTTACAGCTTCTTCCAAAAATGTGTAAAGACCTTGATTTTTAGCGGATTTATCCAAAGTAGGTTCAATAATATTAATTTCACCTTTGATAACGTTTCTAACCAAATCAGGCAATCCTCTGATTTTAGAGCAGTTATAAATTTTAGGTGCAATTGATTGAAGAGACGGAACAAAAATGTTTTTAACACCTTTTGACATCAAATTCAAAATATGTCCCAAATAAATTTTTATAGGCAAACAAGTTTCAGTAACTACTAATGCTGAACCATCAGACATAGTTTGCTTTGTAGTCGGGTCAGATAAAACTATTTTAATTCCTAAACTTGTAAAAAAACCGTACCAAAACGGATAATTGTTGTAAAAAGACATTCCTCTCGGAATACCGATAACCATTTCTTTTTCCATGAAAAAACCTTTTCTTTTAACATACGTACAGTTTTTATCTTAACGCAAATTTTTTAGTGTGTCACAAAATGTGTGCAAATGTTAAGCTATAAATATTTTTAAGCAAAAAAAAGGCCTCTTAGGGAGAGGCAGGGAATTTATTAAGTTAATAGGTATACACTTCACATAGATTACTACACACATTTATGTTTTTAGAGTTAGATTAAATCATCTTATCCGAGTCCGAACTTAGGTGCGCTTTCTCGAGCTTCTTCGCTTGCTAGCTGTTTAACAGATTGAAGTTCTGCACGTTTCATTGACAACCTTTGTTCTATATCGTTCATTTCTAATTGAATTTCTTTTTCTTTTTCGTTGAGTACCTGAATTTCTTGTTCTTTGAGAGCTTTCATTGATTCTTCTTTGAATTTGGAGAATGCACTCATTTCCATTTGATATTGAGCTAATGCATTTCCAGTCCAAGGAACCATTCCTCCCATCTTCATAGATTGCAAGTTTTGCATTGCACTCATTGAACTTGCTTGGTTAGAGAACTGAGCAAACATTGTTGCTCTTGGTAATAACTCTGCGGACATACCTGCAACATTCGCCATTGTAATGGTAGAAGAACCACCCAACATACCTGCATACTTTTGATAGTTTGAAAGTCTGTTGCGGGTTTCCATTGCCTGTCTTTCAAGAGCATTTATTTCGCGTGTTAATTTCTGGACTTGCCAGAATGCCATTAACATAATAAACCTACCTAACTTTGTTCTAACCTTTTAACCTTTACATTAATATAAAGTATTTCTTATTTTAAAAATTGCCTTTTTTCTTTTGTTTTGTTAAGATTTGTAACGAAGAGTTTAAAGGAGGATTCTATGATTAAAGATAAATTAGAACATGCCGGTACTTATTACGGTATTTCAGCAAGATTGAAACAAGGTTTTGAATGGCTTAAGAATAATGACATGGTTAACATGCCTGATGGAAAACATACAATTGACGGTGATAAAATTTTTGCTAATGTTCAAAGTTATGAAACAAAGGACGATGCACCTTTTGAAGGTCATAGAAAGTATATTGATATCCAGTATATGATTAAAGGAACAGAAAAAGTCGGTGTTACTGTTTATTCAAATTGTTCTACAATTGAAGAATACAATAAAGAAAAAGATATTGAATTTTTACAAGCCGATAAAGAAGCTCATTATCAGATATTAGAACAAGGTGATTTTTTAGTATTCTTTCCGCAAGACGCGCACCAACCTTCTTTGGATAACAAAGAAAAGTTATATGTAAAAAAAGTGATAGTAAAAGTTGCAATATAAATTCTCTGAGAGTTTGCTTAGTTGCTAATTATTTCTCGCAATAGCAAGACGCGTAAGAACTGTGGCAAGCCATAATAATTTATCCGAAGATAGCAAACGGGAATTCTCGACAGAAAATTCCCGTTTGTATTAAATTTTTTCATACTCCCAAAATCTATACTAATTTTGATAAGACTTAAGCTAGTCCTAAAGCTTTTTTGTACCAAGAAAAAGATTCCAATTCAGTACCGTTAAATGTGGTTTTCAATTGTTGCTTTTTCAAGTAGTTTTCAAATTCATCGTTGAATGCAGATTTAACTGTTTTGATTTCTTTAGAGATAAGTTTCATAGTTTTTCTCCTATATTAAGTAACACACATATATATAATATTCAGTTAATTCCCACACATTTTATGCGATTATTTTAGCATAAAATGATGTCCTTAGCAATCGACATGTAAAGAATTGTAATGAATTTTGGGAAAAATCATTCTTGAGAATAATGAGGATGTAGTAAAAAAGTATATATTTTTGTCACCATGCCGTTCCTCTCCCGCGGTTCGCAAAGACAGCCCGCTTGTAGTTATGACTCTCGGTCATAGCGAGGAGTAATGATTTAGATTGACGATGAAGCAATCCATAAAAGAACATTGACAAAAAAGATATTCGGATGAAGGTGACACAAATCTTTTAAAAATTTTTCTATTACCTCTCACGGGCATGTGGGCGGAAGCGCAGCTTCCGCCCTTTCTCTATTCAATTTTTTCATCACAATTCGTAACGATTTATTGAATAACTCTATTGTTATTGATACACTTATTTTAAAGGAGTATTCAATGTCTACATCTTACGCAAACAAAAGAAAATCATCACAGCAGGCAGAAGATTTGTCACATTTGATGCCACAAAATATTGATGCAGAAGAAGCTATTTTGGGTGCAATTTTGGTTAACCCTAATTGTATGAACAAAATTGTTGAACAGCTTAAGCCGGAATCTTTCTATAAGCCTGCGCACAGATATGTTTACGACGCAATGTTGCAACTTTATAACAGCCAAGACAAAATCGATATCGTATCGGTTTCTGATATTCTTAACATTAACCAAAAATTGGAATTGGTTGGCGGACGTGCGTTTGTAAATGATTTGAGCTATAAAACAATTACTACGACTAACGTTGAGTACTACGCTAGAATTGTACAAGAAAAAGCTATCAAGCGTTCATTGATTAACGCCGGTTCTGAAATTGTATCTTCAGGATATGATTTGAATCCGATTGAAGAATCTTTGGAACTGGCAGAAAAACTAATTTTTGACATTGCATCGGCAAAAGCGTCAAAGTCGCTATCTCCGATTAAAGATATTGTATACGATACTTATGCTAAAATCGAAGAAAGGTATAATAACAGAGGACAGTTATCAGGTATTCCTACCGATTTTTATGATTTGGATAACATGCTCAACGGTTTACAGCGTTCCGACTTAATCATCCTGGCTGCACGTCCTGCGATGGGTAAAACCGCATTTGCTTTAAACATTGCTCAAAATGTTGCATTAAGAGCAAAAGTTCCTGTTGCCATATTCTCTCTAGAAATGTCAAAGCAACAGCTTGTGCAACGTTTGTTGTGTTCTGAAGCGGAAGTTGATTCTCACAGACTCAAAACAGGTGAAATGCAGGCTAAAGACTGGGAAAAATTAGCAGTTGCAATGGATAATCTTTCGAGTGCTTCAATCTATATTGATGATACAGCCGGTTGTACGATTACGGATATTCGTGCAAAATGCAGACGACTTGCCATGGCAGAAAAGAATTTGGGTCTGATTGTAATCGACTATTTACAATTAATCGAAGGTACCGGAAGGGAAGATCGTATGCAACAAATTTCAAGTATTTCCAGAGGGCTTAAGATTTTGGCAAAAGAACTTAATGTTCCGATTATTTCTCTTTCTCAGTTATCACGTGCGGTAGAAAGCAGACCGGACAAGCGTCCGATGCTTTCAGACTTGAGAGAATCAGGTTCTATCGAACAAGATGCCGATATTGTAATGTTTATTTATCGTGATGAATACTATAGAAACGCTAACGATGAAGAAGATGATGCTGAAAAAGCAAAAAATAAGGGTGAAGCCGAAATCATTATCGCAAAACACAGAAACGGTTCTGTAGGTACTGTAAAACTTCTGTTCCAAGGAAGTATTACAAAATTCAAAAATCAGGTTAAAACTGATGTATTTTAGACAAGCGGTATCAATCGTCTCACAACAAACGGAAAGATTCAGATTTGTCATACATATCAATAATATTACTTGCAATAGCACTTTCTATCGACGCATGTGTCGTGTCGTTTTCTTACGGAATAACTTTTTCGGAAAAACGTTTTAAAAACGCACTTTCATTAGCCGTTTGTACCGGTTTGTTTCAAGGTATAATGCCGACAGTCGGTTACTATCTTACAAACTTTGTAAAATCATTTGTAGAACCATACGCAGGCTTAATTGTATTTTTGATTTTTACATATTTAGGAGCAAAAGTTATAAAAGAGGCATTTGACGAAGAAAAAGGAAAACCTGTTTGCATTGATTTAAAATGCCTTTTGCTTGTTGGAATTGCAACTAGTATAGATGCTTTTTCAGCAGGAATAACATTATCGTTATTAGGTAACCATATTTTTAAACCTGCTTTATTAATCACATTTGTTACTTTTGTAAATTCTATTCTGGGCTTTAGTCTTGGTGGAAAATTAAAACATTTGCCGACGAAGGGATTGGAAATTTTTGCTGGACTGCTTTTGATAGCACTCGGAATAAAAGCAATAATTTAGGTTTGTACTATAATTTATATTAGGAGTTGTGATGAAAACTGTAAATACATTTCAAAGACTTAAAAATAATAACGAAAAAATAACAATGCTGACGGCATACGATTATTCGACAGCACAAGTTCTCGAGCAAGCTGAAATTGACGGAATTTTGGTAGGAGATTCTCTTGCAATGGTCGCTTTAGGGTATGAAAATACTTATAATATTACGATTGATGAGATGACAGTTTTTGTAAAAGCTGTTGCGAGAGGTGCTAAAAATTCTTTTATAATTGGTGACATGCCGTTTATGAGCTATAATTTATCAGTTGCACAAGGATTGGAAAACGCATCAAAAATGATTAAAGCAGGCGCATCAGGTGTTAAATTGGAAGGTTGTAATGACCATATTTTAACTCTTATAAAAAGGTGTGTTGAATCAGGAATTCCTGTTTTGGGTCACTTGGGTTTTACTCCGCAACTTATGAACACTATTGGCGGACACAAAATTCAAGGAAAAACATCTGAAAAAATTGAAGAAATTTTAAGGAGCGCAAAAAAACTTGAAGAAGCAGGATGTTTTGCAATTGTCTTGGAATTAATGCCTGAAGAAAGTGCAAAATATGTAACTGAAAACTTGAATATTCCAACAATCGGAATTGGGGCGGGCAAATATTGTTCAGGGCAAATTGTTGTAACCGACGATATTTTAGGTAAATTTACGGATTTTGCGCCGAAGTTTGTAAAAAAATATGCAAACTTGCATGACACGGTTTTAAATGCAGTAGAAGAATATATTGCGGAAGTAAAGAATGAACTTTTTCCATCAGAAAAAGAATCATTTGAATTAAATAAAGACGAAAAAGCTAAATTGGCTTAATTTTTAAGCGGAGAAGAAGAAAATGATTAATAGAAGAAAATCAAAACAAATATCAATCGGAAATGTAAAAGTCGGCGGAGATGCGCCAATAAGCGTTCAGTCAATGTGTAATACAGATACAAGAGATGTGGTTAAAACACTTGACCAGATTAGCGAATTAGCTTCGGCAGGATGTGAAATAGTTCGTCTTGCAGTCTTAAATAAAGATGCCGCAGCGGCTATTAAAGATATCGTCGCAAAATCACCTGTACCTTTGGTTGCGGATATTCATTTTGATTACAGACTTGCTTTAACTTGTATTGAAAACGGAATCCATGCTCTTAGAATTAACCCCGGAAATATCGGAAAAAAAGAACATACAATAAAAGTTGTAGAGGCTGCAAAGGCGCACGAAGTGCCTATTAGAATAGGAATAAATGCCGGCTCTTTAGAAAAAGAATTTGCGGAAATGGATATTCCTCTACACGAAAAAATGGTTTTAAGTGCAATGCGCCACTTGGAGATTTTAGAAGATTTGAATTTTTATAATACAAAAGTTTCATTAAAATCTTCAGATGTTCCAACTACAATTGAAGCTTATAGATTAATGGCTGAAAAAGTTGATTATCCGCTTCATTTGGGTGTTACTGAAGCAGGAACTTTGAAATCAGGTTTAATTAAATCATCAATAGGTTTGGGAACATTATTAAGTGAAGGCATCGGTGACACAATAAGAGTTTCTTTAACAGAACAGCCTGTTGAAGAAGTACATGCCGGCTTTGGAATATTAAAAGCTTTGAATCTACGAAAAAAAGGTATTAATTTTATTTCTTGTCCAACTTGTGGAAGAACTCAGATTGATTTAATCGGATTGGCAAAACAAGTTGAAGAAAAATTTAAAAATTTAGATTTACCGATAACAATTGCGGTTATGGGTTGTCCTGTAAATGGTCCGGGCGAAGCTCGTCATGCGGATTTTGGTATAGCGGGGGCAATTAAAGAAGGCTATATTTTCAAGAAAGGTGAAATTATAGCTCGAGTTCCCGAAAGCGACTTGATTAATTCGTTAGAAAAGATTATAATGGAATCATATAGTTCAGTTAAATAAGAATGGGTGTTATGAGAAAAAATTTATTATTAGTTTTAGCTTTATTTACGCTTGTTTGCGTAAGAGCAAATGCAGATATTACTCCTGCACAAATGACAGATCCTGAGAACATGATTAATGGTGGTTATTCAGAAGCTACAGCAGAACAGGTTTTGATATTAAAAAACCGTTATGACGGCAAACCTTGCGAGCCATTATATGAAAAAAAGTATAACAATAAGTTTGTAAATTTTTTGAGAAATAGTTATTCATACTTAGATAATGGTGTTGATAGTGAAGAAAGATATCACCACGATATTCATCAATCACCAAGTTATCATGATCTGTAATTTGAATATAGTCTTTGTTAAAAAAGATAAGCTTTATAGCTTATCTTTTTTGTTGTTATAAAATCTCTTTTATTGCAAGATGTAAATATTTTGGTAGATCAGACGCCAAAACGGAATATTTGCTTAATTCTTCTGATGCAATTTCTCCTGTTCTTGAATGTAAATAAACACCCAGTTTAGCAGCTTCGAAAGCATCCTTTTTTTGAGCCAGTAATCCTGCAATTATTCCTGCTAATACATCTCCCGAACCCGCTTTTGCTAATGCTGAATTGCCATGTTGATTGATAAATATATTTTCTTTATCGCAAATAATTGTTCTATGAGTTTTTAAAACTGCAACACAATCATATTTTTCTGCAAGTTCTTTTGCGGAATTTTCCAAATTATTTAAAACATCTTGCAATGATATTCCTAAAAGTCTTGCGGCTTCTAATGGATGTGGTGTAATTATTGCATTATGAGGAAGTTTTATCGGATATTTTGCCAAAATATTCAAACCATCAGCATCAATAACGACAGGCATTGCTTCGTTCTGTAATTTTTTCATTACCTCTTTAAAAATTTTTACTGACGAGAATTTGATTCCCAAACCACAACCGATTAAAATCGTTGAAAATTGTTTAATACTTTTTAACCCCTCTTTTCGTGAAAGATAAACAGCTTCCGGCAAAAGTGTTGAAACAGAACGAATAACTTCTTTTTCTGAAGCCAAAGCTACAAAGCCCGCACCGACTTTTAAAACTGATACAGTAGAAAGATAAGATGCTCCAATATAGTTATTACAACCGGCAAAATTCAAAACTTTACCAAAATTGCCCTTATTTGAGTTTTCTTCTCTTGTTGGCATTATATAATCTTGCATAATTAAAGCCTCAAAGAAAATTATATACCGATTTGTCTTACAATCTCATAAGCTACAATAGCTACCGAGTTGGACAAATTTAAACTTCGCTGTCCTTCTTTCATAGGAATAGTAATTGCTGTTTCTTGTGTTACGTATTCTTGAGGAAGTCCTCTTGATTCAGGACCGAAAACAATAAAGTCGTTTTCTTGAAATTTGAAATCAGTGTAAACCCTTTTTGATTTTGTTGTTAAATAGAAAAATCTTCCATTTGGAAATTCTTCATACAGCTTTTCCATTGATTCAACTCTATGCAAATCAACGCTTTGCCAGTAATCCATGCCTGCGCGTTTTGTATATTTATCGGTAAGCGCAAAACCTAGTTTACCTACTAAATATAAAGAAGCACCTGTGCAAGCGCAAAGTCTAGCAATATTGCCCGTGTTTTGCGGGATTTCAGGTTCATATAAAACTATGTTTAATTTGGTCATGTCATTTCCTTGTTAAAAATCAGTGTTCCAAACGGTTGAGCAATTAAAAATGGAAAGTGGAAAATGGAAAATTGTTATAGTTATACTTAATTACTAGCAGTGTTTGACATTGAATATAACTGTAACGATTGTATTCACCTATTCACTTATCGACTTATTTTTTATCATCAAACAAATACTTAGCTTCCAAAACAACCGGAATTCCTCTAACTACGCAGAACACGATTGCGAACACTGCTGCCCAAAAGCCGATAGCCCAAATAATTTCTCTATGAGGGCATACAGGGATTTTTGCCGTAATAATAAGAACAAACGCTAAAACTTTAGCAACTGCGTAGCTTATTCTCATAAATTTTGAACCTGTAATGAATTTACAAATCGGATTAACTTGCATGCCAAATGGAGTCAAACCTTTTTCCATAGCAGCACTTCTGATTGTATCAGTGATAAATCCTCTTGTAATTGCAATCAATGGGAATAAGATATTTAACCAACCCATTACTGCAAATAAAATCCAGTAAGTATTTTCAACTATTCTATCACCCATAATGTCTAAAAGCGCACCGAATTTTGATTCTTCGTGGAATTTTCTAGCAACATAACCATCAACACCATCAAGAGCGAAAGCAATAATTGTAAGAGCCAATGCCCAAACATAAGATGCTGTATCGCCTTGGCAAGTATAAATTAGGTATACTGCAAAAAACATTACAAATATTCTGAATATTGAAATAAAATTAGCCATAACTAGTCCTTTCTGAGGGAATAAGGTAATAGGACAATAAGGGAATAAGAGATTTTAATTTTTAATAATTTTGAATATAAAAACGTTTAATACCTTTTATTCCCTCATTCTTTTTCTTATACTTTCATTCTTGAAAGTGCGAAATCTTTCTTGTTCAAATCTTCAACTTTTGAACCAAGCATAATCTTTTCAGCTTCTTCTAAAACGCTTACAACCGCATAACCGTTAGCTCCGTCTGAACGAGCTTTTTGGTGCGAAGCACAGCAGTTTACAAAGTGCTGGCATGCAAGCTTAAGAGGTTCGATTTCTAAATAATCTAATGCGAAGTTTTGAGTATTTGCAGGAACAAAGTTATCATAAACTTTTAACTTATCGGTTGGCGCAGTGTCATCAAAAATCGCAGTAGCTTTAGTTCCTCTAACAAGTAATGTTACGTGTTTTTGAGGTGTAATCCAACTATCTGAAATATGAGCAATCATTCCGCCTTCAAATTCAACACCAATATGAGTGATATCCATAATGTCGTTTCTATCAGAAGAACAACCGATAGCAGAAATAACTTTTACAGGATTTTTGCCTGTAACGTAAGCTATCATTGAAACATCGTGCGGTGCTAGATCCCACATAACGCTTCTGTCGTTTTTGTGGTAATTAACATTTAATCTATCGCTTTGTGCATAAACCAATTCGCCTAAAACACCTTCTTCAATAAGCATTTTTAATCTGTTTACCGCAGGGTGATAAAGCAACAAGTGGTCAACCATCAAAACTAAACCTTTTGATTCAGCAAGTTCTGTTAAAACTTTTGCTTCTTCAGCTACTGTTGAAATCGGTTTTTCAACATAAACATTTTTACCTGCTTCAAGCATAGCTTTAACTATCTTGAAGTGAGTGTGGCTTGGTGTTACAACAGCTACACCCGTAATATCAGGATTGTTAATAATATCATTAAAATCCTTTGTAACTTTTACACCAGGAAATTGTTCTTGAACAGATTTTAAAGACTCGTCGTCTAAATCACAAACCATTTCCAAAGCGTTTAGATTATAAAAATTGCGGACAATATTCTTGCCCCACATTCCCATACCTATAACTGCTATTTTTTGTTCTTTCATACTATTCTCCCCTATATAAAGATTATATTACAAGCCATGTAAACAGTAAAGAGGCACTTTTTGGTTACAAATCTTTACAAACTGTCAAATTTTCAAGATAAAATGTTTTTATATATGTATGGATAGTGTGCAATTACAAAATTTAAATAATATTTATCAAACTGCAGCAATAAAAAAGAAAAATGCAGTTACTGCTGTGCAGTCGACTCAATCCGGTAACGTTCAAGCTCCTGCATTTAATGCACAAGCTTATACAACGGCTGTTACGATAAGAACCTCTTTGGCAAATAAAGATGAGCGCAAAATGTATGAAGATTTGTCAAATGAATTGGAGCTTCCTTATAGGAAAAAACTTGAATTTGCACTAAAATCCGGTCAATTATTGAAGAATAATTCAAACGATAAAAGTACTGTGCTTGATAATTTGCATAAAATCATAAAAGAAGAACGTGATCCAGGTTTGGATAAAGTTACGATTTTGAAGGAATGTTTAGATATTTTGGCTAATCCTTACACAATTACACAAACTTGTGAAGATATTCCGAGTCAATATAAACGACAAGTAATCGGTTTGATTACTAATTTATCGGAAGACCCTAATGAGATAGCAAAAACTCGTTGGGAGTTAGACAATATGCATACAGGTACATGCCCAGCGGCAAGTATTGAGTTTGATTTAGCAACTAAACATACTGCTGAATTTTTTAGAATGGTTGAAGGTTTAACATCACCTAAAAATGAAGTTACTAAAACTATTAAGATGGACAATTTGTCTAAAAAATCGAATGATGCAATTTGGCTTTTAAAGACATTTAATACTCCTCACAAAATACATAATTTTGAAACTGCGGAAGTTTTATTAAAACCAGATGAAAATGCTATTATAAGAGCTAGAATTCAAAACAGTAATCGGGACAAAGGCGAACGTTCTATTATTGATGTTTTAATGCAGTCTACTCTTATGCAATTAGGTTCACAACAAACATATAATTCTTTAACCGATAAACGTGCACCAAACGAATGGACACAAGAAGACGGCGGTTTAATTGATTTTGAAAAAACTTACGTTGAATCTGTTGTGGAAGATAAAAATACAACTTCAGTAACTTATCAAAAAGTCGATGAAAATGGACGTCTTTGTGGTTATGAAAAAGATTTTACGACTATTAAAAAAGAGTTACTAGATACCTTAAAAATGGGACACAACATAATAATTGGCTACACTTGGCCAGACCCTGAAAACGGAAACCGTCTTGCAGGTCATGAAATCACAATCGTCGGACATCGAGTAAATCCGAACGGCGAAGGTGTGTTCATTTGTCAAGATTCGGACGATGATATTTCTGCTCCAATTGAAATGACAGAAAAAGAACTTTTGCCTAAAATTCACCATGCCGGCTTACCGGACGAAATAGCTTCCAGAGATTTCAACTACCAAGACAGTTGGGAAGTAGGCATAAATGAATTCCAAAACTTAAAGCAAGCAAATTAGAACGCTAATTATCTTTTCAAAATTCTGTTTGCCAACTCTTTTGCGTAATCCATTTTAAACAAAAGATTTAAGCCTGTATAAAGTCCTAAACATGCAAACATTACAACTACGATTTTTGAGAACTCAAACACGTATTTTGGAAGTTGAATTTTATCATAAGCTACGCATAAAATATAACACGTAACAAACGTTATAACTCCAGCCAGTGCCATTTTTGCAAAATTTACAAACAAGGTTTTATAATCAAGTCGAACTTTTTTATAAATAAATAATCCCAAGAACGTTGCATTAAATAAGGTTATAAACGAGGTTGAAAGTGTAATTCCGGCAATTCCCATGTTGAATTTCAAGATTAAAAGCCGGTTTAAAACAGCCTTTAAACCGATTGAAGAAATTGCAATAATGAATGGAGTTTTAGAATCATTAAATGCGTAATAAACTCTTGTTATGGAATCTCTAAATACGTAAGGTAAAATTGAGAAAGACAAGAAACATAAAGCTTCTGAAACCATATAAACAGCATTTGCGTTAAACGCACCACGTTCAAAAATCAAAGAAATTCCGTCTTTTGCTAAAAGTAAAATCAGAATTATCATTGGCATTGCTGCAAAAAATAGCACTCCAACACCCTTGTTGAAATATTTTTTTACAGACTCTAAATCGCCTTCACCTGCCAGTCTTGAAAAAATCGGGAATAGCGGTACTAAAAACGCAGTTACCAAAATTCCAACAGGGAATTGGAATATTCTGTTAGCAAAAACAACAGAAGTCCACGCCCCTTCTACAAGAGTTGATGCAAAAAACATATCAATATAAATACTTATTTGCCCTATTGTTGAACTCAAAATTGCTGGGAATAGTAACTCACAAATATTTTTAAATTGCGGATTGTTTTTTATATTTAAATTCGGTTTAATCCTGTATCCTATTTGTCTTAATTTAGGAAACTGAACCAACAATTGACATACAGCCCCCAAAGTCGTTGCAAAAGCCAGTGCCATACCGGATTTATCATTATGAACAACAGAAATTACGCCAATTACAACAAGGCTTAAAATCATAGGCGATAAATTCGGTAAAATATATTGCTTATGACAAATTAAAAGTCCGTAGTAAATCCCAATAATACCACCGATTAGAATAATCGGTGACATGATTTTGAAATGAGCAGATGCTAAAGCGACTAATTCCGGAGAACCTGCAGAAATAATTATGCCCATTATTTTATCAGCAAAAAAGAAACCTAAAATTGAACATATAGCGAAAAACAAGAATGACACGGTTAAAAACGTGTTATAAAGCTTATTCACAAATTCATCAGGTTTTGAATCAAAATCAGGAATCAGTTTTGAAAATACTGCAACAGCAGCACTATGGAACGGTCCACCGACTCCGCCTAAAATAATTATTGCTAATGATGGAATTTGTAGTGCGTAAAAATAAGCGTCTGAAACAAGTGTTGCACCATAAAAATTTGCGACAACCATATCTCGCACAAACCCCATAAATTTACTTGCAATAGTTACAAGAGCTATAAGCCATGCTGCTTTCAGCACGCTTGGGGTTTCATCTTTAACCATCTTAACTTCTTTATGTTCCATACTTTTCAACCAATTCTACATATAAAGTTACTGCTCTACCGAGTGTAGGAGGGTAGTAAACAATAGTATTTTCTCCATCCTCAATATATCTTGAAATATCTATTCTATAATCTTTTTGGAAAATAGTTTTTGTTACAGGAAATTCTAAAGTTCTACCGTTAATTTTTACCGCAATTTTTGCTGCGGTAGAATTTGTAATAACCAACTGCGCTCTTCCAATCGGTGCCCAAAAAGTTTCTTTAACTTCTTCTCCGCAAATAGTTTTCGGCATAGTTCCAAGATTTATACCTGTATAATAATGTCTTAAGATATTATAATAAGGTTGATTTAGTTTCGTTGCCATATAGCCTGCACCATATTGGCTCATTCCGACACCATGCCCGAAGCCTCCGCCAAAAATTGTAATATCAGTTACATTACCATAATTATCAAGATTTTTTTCAAAAACTATATTTGCGCTAGGTAGTGACACTCCATCTTTCTGAAAAACTCTTCTGATTACAAGTTCTTTAGCGATTCTATAACAACCTTTTGTCGTCATTAGTTCAATTTCTACCGCTTTCCCTGACGCACCGCGCTTCATAACCTTGATGTCTTTAATTTTGCCTAAATCATCCCCTTGCTTAAATGCAGGATGAATAAATCCTGTTTTAGATTGAGCAATCATAGTAGTTTTTAAAACATTTTCAAGTTCGCCAACAGCCCATTGTTTTCGCCATCTATAATAAGGTGACTCAATATCAAAAGACGGTACTTTGCTTTCATAAAACTTCTTAGCATCGTTCTCATCTTCTAAGCTTTTAAACTCTGATTTATCAGGAACTGCTGTTAAATAAGGTTTGTTTATTGATGGAAACATTTTAGTGAGAGGGTCTGAAAAAGCGTGTGAATAGCTTTCTGTATAACCTCCGGCTGTTGAACTGTACAAAGCCAATATCGGTTCATTATTATACAGAGCGACAATGCCATCTGTTTCCATAACTGCGCGTGTTGCCAAATCAGCTTCCGTATTAACTCCGTAATATACTTGGCTAGCGACGCTGTCAACAACATTGAATTCTTTATATGCTTGTGTTCTTGGAGTTAAAACATAGTTTCTCGCGGCAACTGCTTGTGCTTTCAATGCTTCAAGTCCAAATCTTACCGGCATTTCGTTTGGAACAACCCCTTTTAAGTATTCTTGAGTTTCTACAAGATTTACAAGATAAAAACCTTTTCTATCTTCTTTTTGGATGACTTCAAACGCGCCGTGATAAAGTGCAGGTTTACCTTTTCTTGTCAAATCTTTAACGCCCAAAACCCCTTGAGGACAAATTACAACAAAATCTCTTAAAGTTGCGCTACGTCCGTTAATTGTAACATCAATCCCCGTAACACCGTTTCTGATTACAATATCTGTATTTGCAGAAATTCTTGAAACGATTTTTTTTGTTTCTCTATCGCAAATATCACAATCTGCGGTTCCATAAACAGTTACGGTTTGTTTCAATACGTTTTGAAACTTATTATCCGTAAGTCCGACTCTTACTACATCTGTATTTGCAGCAAAAGCTGTATTCACTCCCCCAACTAAACTTGCAAACAGCAATAAAGCTATCGCAAGTGTTCTTATTTTACTTCCCAAGTTGTACCTTCCTTAGAATCTTTTAGCACAATACCGACTTTATCAAGAGCAACACGGATTTTATCAGCTAAATCCCAATTTTTATCAGCTCTTGCTTGTTTTCTTGTTTCAATTACAGCTTCCATTGAGTCATAATTTTCGCCCAACTCTTTGCTTATTTCTTCTAATTTAGCTTTTAATTCATCATCTGATAAAGTAGCTTTAGCAAAAGTAAAACCAAGAGTTTCAGCTAATTTATGCAACAAAGTAAACGCATAAGGAACATCTTTGTTTGCTTTATTTGTTAAATCAAATAAGACAGCTAAAGCTTTTGACGTGTTCAAATCATCATCCATAGCGTCAACAAATTCTTTGTATTCATCAAATTGAGTCAAATCTAATGTTTCATCAATCGGAGTTCTTTTTGCGTTTAGCATTCTCTTAACTCCGTTTGCTGCTGCTTGAAGCGCTTCGTCTGAAAATTCAACCGGCATGCGGTAATGATTTGTTAAAATAAAGAATCTGATTGTATTAGCGTCATAATTTTTAAGCAAATCATCAATAGTCAAGAAATTACCTAAAGATTTTGACATTTTTTCTTTGTTAATTGTAACAAACCCGTTGTGTAACCAATAGTTTACGAATTTACATCCATTAGCACACTCTGATTGTGCAATTTCATTTTCGTGGTGTGGGAATATTAAATCTGCACCACCTGCGTGTATAT
>USFB01000028.1 GCA_900553895.1 uncultured bacterium
ATTGGTATTTTTATCGCTTCGCATACTTCTCTCCCGTATGTTTATAATACCATAAGCAATTATTATTAGCCAATATCAGTAATAAAACTAAATATTTATTTTTTTTGGCAGAAAGTTCAACCTGCATATTGTATTAAAAGGTGGGAACCGCTTATGCTTTTCCCAACTCAGCTATTATAAAAATCGCTGTTCCTCGCAATGACCGGGCGTCAGACTTTCAAGTGTGCCGTTATTGCGAAGGCGATTTGCCCGTGGCAATCCAGCTTTTCATTAACTATTATTTTGAGTCTGTAACTATACTTTTATTTGGACAGTAAAGCCCTCAAGGGCGAAGCCCTGAGATTCAGTAACTTTAGGTAAATAGCAACTTCTTGTTTGAAAACATTTATTTTGAAAATATGCGATAAACTATCTTATATTTTCAAAAAAATATGATATAATGAAAATATAGAATAAGAAGCGAGGATTTTGATGTTTAAAAAAGGTTTTACATTAGCAGAAACATTAATAAGTTTGACCATAATTGGTGTAATTGCAGCATTGACGATGCCTGGTTTGCTTGGAACCCAACCTAGTAAAACTAAAACTACATATATGAAAGCTTATAATGCTTTAACAAATTTAACAAGTGATATTATCAATGATCCTAGCTTATATTGGACACAATACGATAATAACGGAAATGTTTCCGCAGAAGGATTAAATAATTGGGATACAGTTGATATAGCTCCATACAACAATTTAAAAGATAAAAAAGGTACCGTTTGGGCTTGTGAATGGAACAGAAAATTTCCGCTTATAATGTTCACAAAACTGAATACAGCAGGTCCATACTGGGTTGGTGGATTTAGTGATAACTATACATATTTTGATACAACAGATGGTCTAAGATGGACTTTTTGTGAATATCTGATAAATTCATCAGGTAAATCAATTACACATTATTTAGTTTGGGTAGATATCAACGGTGATAAAGGTGTAAACTGTATTTATAGCAGTAGCTGTAGTAAACCCGATAAATTTAGGTTTGAGGTTGATGATCAAGGTGGAGTCCGTCCGGCTGATGCATTGGGCATAGCATTTTTGCAAAATCCAACCGATATGCGTTCTGCTTCTGATGATAAAAATTTAGCCGCAAAATTAATTTCCGGCATGTCAGTATCCGATGGTTATGACCTTACCCAAATAGGGAAAGAGATTGACCAAATGTATACAAATCTCAGTAAGCAAAAATAATTTCTTTAACCTGCTAACTGCGATTTGAAATAACTAATTGTTTTGGTCAAACCTTCGATGATATCAACGGCTGGTTGCCAGTCGAGTTCTTTTTGAGCAAGACTGATGTTCGGTTGTCTTTGCGTTGGATCGTCTGATGGCAACGGTTTGTATATAATTTGTGATTTTGAATTCGTTAATTCTATAATAAGTTTTGCAAAATCTAAAATAGTACGTTCTGATGGATTACCTAAATTAACAGGTCCACAAAGATTAGAGTTCATCATTCTAATCAAACCTTCCACTAAATCATCAACGTAGCAGAATGAACGAGTTTGACTACCGTCACCATATATGGTTATGTTTTCATTTTTTAGTGCTTGTAAAATAAAGTTAGACACAACTCGTCCATCGTTTTGCGCCATATTCGGTCCATAAGTATTAAAAATTCTTACGATTTTAGTATCAATTCCCATTTGCCTGTGATAGTCCATCATCAAGGTTTCAGCACAACGCTTACCTTCGTCATAACAGCTTCTTATGCCGATTGGATTAACGTTTCCCCAATAATCTTCGGTCTGTGGATGCACTTTAGGGTCGCCATAAACTTCGCTAGTTGAAGCCTGTAATATAGAAGCTTTACATTCTTTGGCAAGTTCAAGCATATTTATAATACCAAGAACGGAAGTTTTAATTGTTTTTATTGCGTCATATTGGTAGTGCGGTGGACTCGCAGGACAAGCTAAATTATAAATTTGATCGACTTCTGCAAAATATTCTTTAGTAACATCATGGCGTACAAGTTCAAAATGGCTATTACCAATAAATTTTCTAATATTATCTTTAGAACCAGTAAAAAAATTATCTAAACATATTACATCATTGTTTTCGTCTAACAATCTTTTACATAAATTTGAGCCGATAAAACCTGCTCCACCAGTCACCAAAATTCTCTTCATTCACACCTCTTATTATTTATTTTAGCATGAATACGGGATGGGTACAAATTCTATAATCTACCAAAACGCCTTTGGCATCATGCGTTTGTATATCCAAATATCCACATTGTCATATTTTGTATCAAAATCAAGTGCAAGTTTTTCATCTACACCAATTGCAACAATAGGCAAATTAATTATTTCACAAGCTTTTTTCAATTTGTTATAACCGTTTATTATATCTTCTTTTGTTGTTTCATCACCAAAATGCGTGTTAGAAATTACACCCGTAAACTTTTTCCAAGGTCTTTTTTCTAAACCCTCCGAAAAAGTTACATACTCAATAATATTTTCAACAGTAGAAGTTTCAAATTTCGCCGTATTTACAACAAGGTAAATCTTAAGATTTTTTTCTTCACCAATATTGTTTATAATGTCCAAAATGTCTAAACCGCCCGCACCATAGCCAACATCTATAATAATATCGCCTTCATTATTTAAGCAGTTAATTTGTGCAGAGGTTACATAACTCGCAGCCTCACCTAAACCAAAATTGTCAGGCTGAGTAACAACATTTATCCCCATTGCTTCAAGTTCTTTCGCTATAGGACGCAGTGTATAAGCAGGCTCAACAGAATCTAAATCTACAAGAGTAATTGGTTTTTGAGCGATCGCAAATTGTCTTGCTCTATTTAACGCTGTTTCGGATTTTCCGCTCGCATAAGCACCTGCATAAACTTCTACAAATCTTTCGGACATTTTAACCTCATTATGTTGTATTACCCCTCACCCGCACTCGTAAGGCTCACAAAGCTCGCCAACGATTGCTCCCTCTCCTTCCAGGGGCGAGGAAATAAATAACTAATAACTTTATTTTATATTCTTCAAATCTTTTTCGCAAGTAAATTTTGCGCTATACTTAGGCTATGAAAAATCTTGATGAAAAATATATGCGTATGTGTTTTGCACTTGCAAAAAAGGGTTTGGGCAAAGTTGCACCTAATCCGATGGTTGGTTGTGTCGTACTCGATAAATCAGGAAATATAGTATCAAAAGGTTACCACAAAAAATACGGTCAAAATCACGCAGAGCGTGACGCTTTGTTAAAACTCAAAAATAATGAAGCAGAAGGCGGAACTTTGTATGTAAATTTAGAGCCATGTTCACATTATGGCAAGACTCCGCCTTGTGTAGATTTAGTTATTGAGAGAAAACTCAAAAGAGTTGTTATCGGGATGAAGGATGTTAATCCAAAAGTTGATGGAATAACAAAACTAAAACGCGCAGGAGTTGAAGTTGATTATGTTTTAGAAGAAGAAGCAATATTTTTAAATAGAGTTTTTATCAAAAATATGACACAAAAAATGCCTTATGTTGTTTTGAAAACAGCAACAACAATGGATGGTAAAATTTCAACACATAATGGTGATTCTAAATGGATAACCTCTTCTGATGCTCGTAAAAAAGTTTATGAAATGCGCAAAAAATTTGACTGCATTATGACAAGCTCAAACACAGTTATTGCTGATAATCCGACGATGGAACATAAGTTCAAATGTATTTTGGACAAGAATGGAAGAATTGATAAAAATTCGCAAATTTTTAAACAAGGTGAAATTTTTATTGCTACAAAAAATAATACACCTTTAAAAAATGAGCGCTTAGATATCGAGGCTGTGTTAAAAGAACTGTACAAAAAGGGTGTTTACACTGTGTTTGTAGAATGTGGCGGAACACTTGCCGGCTCTATGTTAAAAGATGGTTTGATTGACGAGATTTATCAGTTTATTGCGCCAAAAATTTTAAACGATAACAACGGAAAAAGCTGTTTTAATGGTGAAAAGATAGATAAAATATGTGAAGCCAAAAATTTAAACATTTATAGTGTAGAAAAAATAGGTGTAGATATTTTAATTAAAGCAAAAGTCGGGTGAAATTTCCCGACATTTTTTTTATCCTTCTAAATAAGTTTTTAAATCTTCTACTCGCTCAACTTTCCTCAACTTCTGTATTGCCAAATTTTCTAGTTGCCTGATTCTTTCTTTGGAAAAGCCTAGAGAATTTCCGATTTGTTCTAATGTTTTAGGCTCATTGTTATCAATTCCAAAACGTTTTTTGATGATTTCTTCTTCTCGTTTATCAAGTGTTTTAAGTAATTGCATAATATCTTTTTGTTGTAATGATTTTTGCGCATTGTTTTCCGGTGAAGAATAGGAAGTATCTTCAACATAATCTTGGATGCACAAATCATCCGTAACATAAGTATCAAGGCTTACCGGTTCTTTTTTTAATGCACTTTTAACTTCATTGATTTTTTTAAAATCCAAACCGGATAATTTTGAAATTGTTTCTTCATCACTTTCCATATTATTGCTCACAGATACTAACGAACAGGCGCGTTTGTATTTGCGGATTTTTTCTAACATGTGAACAGGAATTCGAATTGTTCTTGAATGGTTCGAAATTGCTCTGATAATCGTTTGTTTAATCCACCAAGTCGCATAAGTCGAAAACTTAAAATTCTTTTTGTAATCAAATTTTTCTGCGGCTTTAATTAATCCCAATGAACCTTCCTGAACCAAATCCATAAACAAAACGCCTTGTCCGATGTATTTTTTAGCAATACTTACTACTAATCTTAAATTGGCCTGTACAAGTTCTTTTTTTGCTTGCTCTTTTTCTTGCGGGTTTCCTTCTTGAATTTTTCGCCCAAGCTCAATTTCTTCTGTTTTTGTAAGCATTTTCTTTTTGCCGATTTCTTTTAAGTACATTTGTAAAATATCATCGTTATTGACAATCGAACTAAACGTTTTGGGGATTTCTGTTTCGGCTGAAACTGTATTAATAAATTCTAAATTATTTAATGCTCTACTCATCTTCACATCTCCTCTTGCTATTCTAATTGTTAAGACGAGAAAAAATAAAAAAAGTTCCATTTAAAAAGTTTTTGTTGAACAGGTATGTGAAAAGCCCCCACCCTAGCCCTCCCCCGAGGAGAGGGGACGCGCTAATGTCGTTCAAAAAGCACAAGTGTATTCCCTCTCTTTATAGGGAGAGGGCTTTTTAGAACTCAATTCTATCAAAAAGCTATTTATTATAAATCGTCGCTTCTACGCTTTTATGCGGTAAAACCAATTTTTCCATTGTATGGAATAACTCTGCTTTTGTATCGGCTTCGCTAAAGCGTCCGCCGGTTACATCTGCCGTGCATTTAAGTTGTGCCAAATCGTCGTCATCGGGAACATTAAAAGCTATGACGTCGATTTTTATATCCTTTCGCTTTTTAACCAATTCAATTGAATAATCACAAGGGCTTTCGTCACAATTTTCTCCACCGTCAGTTAGAAGAATTATGTGTTTTATTCCGTCATATCCTTGCAAATCTTTGTTCACTGCTTGCTTGAGAGAATATGTAATCGGTGTCATGCCTCTCGGACGAAGGTGTGACATTTCTGATAAAATATTAGCTGAATTAGAGAAACCCAGTGGTGTTACAAGCTCAGAACTTCTGCAAGCGTTGTAAGCAATGAGGTTGCAGGTGTGACCATAAACCCTTAAACCTATTTTTGTATCGGGTGAAATTTGGGGCAAAATCTGTGTCATTATTTCTTTGACTTGATTAACTTTTGTTTTGTGTTCCAAATATTCACCCATGCTGTTTGAGTAATCTATTACAAATAAAAGCTTATCGCCATGGTCTTTAAAATTGTATTCGTCCGGCATGTAAACGTCAAAAGCGAGTACGGGAATTATTGCAACTAAAAATAACAATACAAATTTTTTCATACTCTAAAATAACATTGGTTAAGAAAAATTTTAATTGCCGAACTTGATATATTAAAACAAGCAGCGCATACTTGCACTGCTTGTTTCTTAGTTAATGTTATTTATTTTTATGATTTCATTGCTTGAATTTGTTTAGCGGTGAAGCCTAATGAAGTTAAATCAATTGTAACCTTTGTCAATGTGTAATAAGGTTTGATTTCTCCGTCTTTCATCGCAGCTGATGCAATTCTGTTAAGTTTTGCACTGTTACTATCGCCTTTGGCATTAGGATTGAAATCATAAATATCCATAACGGTTAATGTCAATTTTGTACCACTTAAGCTTGAGTCAACAACCGTTGTATTATGGAACGAATTGTACAAATCTTTGTTGGATTTGAATTCTAAGCAGAGATTTTTAACGTCTTGACCGTTTACCAGTGCTTTTATGTTTTTCTTGACATAATTTTTTAGGTCAGAATCTTTTGCCATAGCTTTTGCAATATCAGATGTGTTAGAGAATAGGTAACCTTTTACTATGCTTGAATCATATCCAAGATAACCTAATGTATTATTGATAGCATTACTTACGTATTTTCTATACTTGCTATCTACTTGTGAAACACTATTCAACTTTGTAGCACCGGACGGTGTTGAGTTATAATTTTTAGCAGCCATTCGCAATAATTTGATAGAGATGTCACCTGCGCCACCTTTTTTAATAGCATAAAGGTTAGAAACACCTAAGTACATTCGACCATCAACATTTGCAATGGCTTCATATATTTTTGTAGTTTCACCGGCAATTGCATCTGATTTCGGAATTCTATTTTTTGCATCTGACAATTTTTGTCCTTTTGAATTATATTCAGTTGTTTTAACAGCTCCTGTAGATTTTGTATAATAGAAGCTCTTAGTGTGTTTTCCTGTTTTTTCATCAAAGAGTTCTGTATAAATATCGCCGTTTGATTTCTTAGTTACTTGCTTTGTTGTTATACCATTTTTAACAGTAGTGGTGATATTTCCATTAGTTATTCTTGTGTAGTTTTTATTGTCAACAACATCTTTGTAAGTATAGGTATATGAATTTTTAACATCGCCTTTTTTATTATAAACTTTACGGCTTGATATTAATCCGTTGTCTTTTGTATTATAAATATCTTCGTAGCGATATTCACCATCACTGCTCCAATAACTATTTGTTGTCGAAACATATTTATTATTTGAGTTGTATGTTTTAGTTTTTAGAACTTCTCTATTATTTTTGTCTAATGATTTAGTTGTTTCAGTATTTGATGTTAAGTTTCCATTCGCATCGTATACTTTGGTTTTTATAGTATTATCTGAATATTCATAAACGGTTTTAGTTTTAGCATTACCATTCTTGTCGTATTCAATTCGAGTTTTTAATTTACCGTTTTGGTATTCATAAGATACTTTTGAACTTAGTTTACCTGTAGAATCATATTTGATTTCTTCTAAAACATTTTTGTTAGCATCTGTTGTCACGCTAGATGTTTTAATACCTTTAGAAGAATAATCTACAACAGTTGTTGTATTATTAGCAGAATCCGTTGTGATTTCTGTATCTTTCTTACCGTTGTTTTTGTATACGACAGATACTGTTTTTTTTGTACCGTCATAAGATGTTGTAACATTTACAGAACTACTAGTTTTATGACCGGTTAGAGGATTTGTCCAGAATATATCATACTGAGTTTCTGATATTTTGTTGCCATTTTTATCAGTTATAGTTGTAGATATTTTATCTCTGTAGCCACTGCCACCATACTGAGTAGCTGTTTTCGTTTCTAATTCTCCATTTTTATTGTAAGTATAAACTGCTTCTGCCATTACGTAGTTTATGCGCATACTTTTAGAATCAGTTATTTTGCCCTCTTTGTTGTAATTTGAAACGGTATAATACTCTCCTGACCTATCAGAATACTCCTTAACAGTTTTACTACCATCTGCTTTGAAAGTTGTTGCACTGATTAAATTTCCTGTTTGTTTATCATATTCTGTTTCTTTGATAGCTACACCATTTTTGTAAGTAGTGTACACTTTATTACCTTTGGCATTTGTAGTTTTAACTTCTCCATCTTGAATTAAATTACCATTCTTATCGTAATTTTCGGATTTCGTTTCCTTTCCGTTTTTATCATAAGTAGTAACTTTTGATTTAACGCCATCAGAATATGCTGTAACAGTTTTTGTTCCATTAGAATTATAAACTGTTTCGCTTAAAACTTTATTGTTTTTATCGTATTCAACTTCTTTTGTTTTTACGCCGTCTTTGTAAGTAGTTACAACTTTATTACCGGCATTATTTGTAGTCGTATAGTCACCATTTTTGATTAAATTACCATTTTTATCGTATTTATCTGTCTTAGTAACCTTGCCATTTTTATCATAAGTCGTAACTTTTGATTTAACCCCATTCGCAAACTCTGTTACAACTTTACTGCCATCTTTGTTATAAATGGTTTCTTTTGCAACCTTGCCATTTTTATCATATTCAACTTCTTTAGTTTTTACATTGTCTTTGTAAGTAGTAACGACAGTGTTTCCTGCACTATTAGTTGTTGTGTAGTCACCATTTTTAGGATTTGTATTTACTTCTTTTAAAAAAGCAGTATAAGTTTTACCACTTCTTAATTTATATGTGTTTGATTTACCATCAATTGATGAAATACTTTCAAAGTATTTATCTATTTGTTCTGAGGTAGCTCCAATGTTTTTAAGTTCATTTGCAGAATATGTGTTTACTGTTTTTTTGTCGGTACCGGATAAAGAGGCAAATAGATTGCAACTCATTTTATAAGATTTGCCGTTAAAACTAAATTCAAAAGCGACGCTGGTTTTGGTGCCACTTCCTTTTGTAATAGCTTTGGCATCTGTAATGCCGATTGCTACAAAAAGAGTACTCATCATCGTGAATGCAATATTACCTTGAGTGTAGTCTTTGATTAACTTATCCAATGCTTTTTGCTTTGCTGCATCTGTATCAGTGCCAAGAGTTGCTGTAATTTCATTGACATAATCTTTGTAATTATCTTTTGTTATTCCTTTGCCATCACTAGCTTTTTGCATATTAGAAACTGAGTTTGTTTGTTTATTCATGTCGTTCAAAAAGTTTGTCAAAACCATGTCTTTTTGATATTGTTTTGCTGCAATTTCTTCTACATCAGATATTGTTTTGCAACCGGAAGAGGTATTTACAACGTACCTATCGATATTGCCGGAGTTTTGTTTGGCACCAGCAGCTCCTGAAGTGGAAACATTTTGTTTTTTGAAATATTTATTAATAATCTCATCTGAAAATTTATATGAGTTCTGAAGTTGAGATAACGTATAAGTAGGTGTGCTGGTTGTTGCATTTTTTTGTGTAATAGTATAAGTTTTATTTTTATAACTAAATCTTATGCTTGATTCTGAAAGTGCAGTTGCAGTTACACCTAAAGCTGCCAACTGAGAAATACAATTGTTGTAGTCAATTTCACCATTTGCAAACTTGTTAGTGATATTGTCAATTTGTGTTTTTTTTGTATCGTTTTCAATTCTTGTGTTCCATTGAATGAATAATTTACGACAGTTATTTCTAATACTCATTATTGTTACCTCTATTTCAGTGCTTAATTAAATTGTTTTATACAAAGTCATAACTGATAAATTCTTCCGCTGTATCCAAAGAAATTCTAAAGTTATTTTTTCTATTAATAATAGTGCATTTGCTATCACCAACATTAAATCTTGTAATTTCATTTCTTACAGGTAAGATTTTTTGTGCTAATTGAATCGCTTCTTCTAATGTGTCGATTTTTTCAAATTGTTTGAGGCGTTCTTTGAATTCATTCAATTTTTCGGATTTATTGCTGTCAAATTTTTGTTGTATTTCATATTGGTTATATGAAGCGTTTAAAGAATAATCATTTTCAGAAAATGTATTTTTTGAATTGATTTTAAAAGACTTCATTCCATCATCCGGTGAATTAAATTTTTGCGTATCCATTTCTACTCCTCTTTGCATAAAAATATATTACCTTATTATTTACGGCATATATTTAAAAAACTTTAGGGTTTTTGGATGAAAATTTACAAAACTTTACACTTTTTGGAGGAAAACATTTATATTTGGAAAAGCATTAAGCAAGCCGTTGACTCTCTATTTTGCTTGCAATATGATTTTCTTATTATGAATTATGATTTTAAACAAGCTGAAAAGTTATTAGAAAAAGAATTTGAACGCGTAAACGATATTAGAGATTTTAATCAAAGAAAAGTCTTGAAAGCGTTTTTTGATAATAAGGTTGCGCCTGAGCATTTTTATACGGTTTCAGGCTACGGGCATGATGATTTGGGACGTGAAGTTTTAGATAAAGTTTTTGCACAAGTTTTTGGTGCGGAAAAAGCTTTGGTAAGAATACATTTTGCGTCAGGCACACACACGCTTGCTTGCGCTTTATTTGGCAACCTAAAATACGGTGACAAGTTGATTTCCGTTGCAGGTGCTCCTTATGATACTATGCAAGAAGTTATCGGAACAGCGGGAGATGAAGAAACAAAACGTTCATCTCTAATCGGTAACGGTGTTTTGTATGATGAAGTTCCGCTTATTAACGGAATGGATATTGATTTTGAAAAACTTGAAGAAATGGTTGATGAAACAACTACAATGGTATTGATTCAACGTTCTAAAGGTTATTCGACACGTAAATCTTTATCTATGGAAACTATTGAAAAGATTTGTAAGGTAGTTAAGTTAAAAAATCCAAATTGTATCTGCTTTGTAGATAATTGTTACGGTGAATTTGCGGATACAAAAGAACCGTTAGAAGTTGGTGCTGATTTGATGGCAGGTTCTTTGATTAAGAACGCAGGCGGTGGTATTGTTGAAGCAGGCGGATATATAGCAGGTAAAGAACTTCTTGTAGAACGTTCTGCCAACCGTTTAACAGCCCCGGGAATTGGTTCTGAAGGCGGTGCAATGTTTAATCAGCACAGATTAATTTTTCAAGGTTTGTTTATGGCTCCGTCTATTGTTTCAGAAGCCATTAAGGGCGCTATATTGGCAGCAAAAGTATTTGAAGATATAGGCTTTGACTCCAGCCCTAAATATTATGAAAAGAGAACTGACATAATTCAAAATATTATATTTGGTGCACCTGAACCATTAGAAGAATTTTGTAGGACAATTCAATCTCTTTCACCGGTGAACGGGTATGTAACACCAATTCCTGAATATATTCCGGGATATGAAGATAAAGTTATTATGGCAGGTGGAACATTTGTAGAAGGTTCGACCATAGAACTTTCAGCAGACGGTCCAATGCGCGCACCGTATGTCGCTTACATGCAGGGCGGTTTAAATTATGCGCACGTAAAAATTTGTCTTGAAGAAATTGTCAAAAAGTTATAATAATTTTAAGTTTTATTATGGTTTGCCACGAAAATCTTTTTTCCCTTACTTCCAAACCTGTAATTGTACTTTCGGAAGTTTGTTGTAAAAAATTTTCTTGCAATGATATGGTGTTAGGTTTCAAAACTTGTTATTGAGTTTAAACTTTACACTTATTAATAATTTGAAAAGATTTTCATCTTAGGTTATGATTATTATTGAATAATTGTGCGTGGGGAGTACATGGAAAATAATTATTTTGCACTACTAGCTAATGATGTGAAGAAGTTGTGGAACGGTTTAGACGGCAACCAAAAACTTGGTATGCTTGCGCTTATCGTTGTAACGATTGCCGTTGCGGCTTTTTTCTTATCTAAAGCTATGGAACCTGATTGGGTTGTTTTATATTCGGATTTAAATGAAGTTAATGCTATAAGTATTGTTGAGAATATGAAGAAAAACGGTTATCGTTATAAGGTTTCAGAAGACCATAAAACGATTTTGGTGCCGTCAAATGTTCGTGATGAAATGCGTGTTTTTGTTGCAGAAAACGATTTGATTAAAAACGGTGATACGGGTTTTGAACTTTTAGACGATATGCAATTAGGTTCAACCGATTTTAAAAACAAATTAACTAAACAAAGAATTTTTCAAGGTGAATTAACCCGTTCTATCGAAAAAATTCAAGGTGTTAAATACGCTCGTGTTCAGCTTGCAGAACCTGAACGTTCGATTTTTGAAGATAATGACGCGAAACCGACTGCATCAGTAGTTTTAGTGTTAGAACCAGGCTATAAAATCAAGAGTTCTCAAGTAAAAGCGATTAAGAATTTGGTAGCTTATGCCGTTCCGAGAATGACTCCTGAACAAGTTTTTATAACTGACCAAAATGGTAACAGTTTATCTGATGAAACTTCTAAAAATTCAACAGATATGGAAAGCTTTAAGACAAATTTAGAAAAAGATACAGCCAAAAAAGTTTCAGAAGTTTTAGAAAAGATTGTCGGCAAAGGTAACGTTTCTGTTCAAGTTAATGCGGATATTGATTTTAATTCGGCAAAATCAACAATAGAAAGTTATATTCCTGTAAATGATAAGGGTGAAGGTGTTGTAACAAGTTCTCAAACAGAGGTTGAGACTTATGAAAATCCTAACAACGTACCTAATCCGAATGGCGTAAATCAAAGAAACTTGAACTATTCAAAACAAAAGACTGCCGTAAATTACAGTGTGTCAAAAGAAGTTAAGCAAGTTGTTTACGCCCCCGGAACGATAAAAAGACTTTCAATTGCGGTTGCGGTGAATAAAATTTTGACTGAATCAGAAAAAGAAGAACTTAAAAACCTTGTACTTTCAGCATCAGGTGTAGATTATTCAAGAGGTGATGTGATTTCTGTTTCAGGCTTGCAGTTTGAAGGTGCATCAATTGATAAGCAGGCTCAAGAAGAGTTTACAAAGCAGTATCAAAAAGAACAAACCATGTACTTTATAACTTCTTCTGTGATACCATTGCTTGTTGTCTTGGTATTAGGTTGTTTTGCCTTGTTTATTTTGAAGAACTTTATATCAAAATTGCCGAACGCTAAATCTGTTGAACAACACAATATGGATGAGACGATTGAAACTCAAACGGAAGAAGATGGTGCAGAAGACAATTTGCCAAAAATTGAATCAAGTAAAAAAGAGATTAAATCTCAAAAAGAACAAAGTATAAATGAATTGAATGAAGCTGTAATGGCATCGCCTGAAGAAGCTGCTAAGCTGATTACGTCGTTTATAAAGGACTAATAATAACTAATAAACAAGAATAGGTTTAAAGATGATAAGTTGAATTGAAAATGGAAAATGGAAAATGGAAAATTATTTAAAACAATCTTTCATTTTCAACTTTCAATTTTCCATTGATAATTTTACTAAAAACTTCAACGCCAAAAGGAAAAAATAATGGGTATCGAAGAAATAAAAAAAGCTAAAGAGGAAGCGAAAAAGACGATTACACGTCCGAGTCAGAAGGTTGCTGCACTTTTGATTGCGCTTGGACCTGCAACAGCTTCTGAAATACTTAAGAATATTAAAGATGAGGATTTGCTTGAACAAATTACTCTTGATATTGCAAATTTGGGTAAGGTTCCCGATGAGGATTTAAATGAAGTTCTTAATGAATTTAAGAGTGTTTTTCAGGCTAAAAACTATATTGCTCAAGGTGGTGTAGGTTATGCAAAACAATTATTGATGCAAACATATGGAGAGGCTGAAGCCGGCAAACTTTTGGACAAAGTTAATTCAATGGTTAATACAAACCCGTTTTATTTCTTGAATGAAGCTGACCCATCACAATTGGCAAATACTTTTGCATCTGAAAATCCACAGCTTTTGGCTTTAATCTTGGCATATTTAAGACCTGAATTGTCAGCGCAAGTTTTGGCGTTTTTGCCACCTGATATTCAAGCGGTTGTTTCTATGCGAATTGCAGATATGACACCTACAAATCCTGAAATTTTATCGACAATTGAGGATATTGTAGAACGTAAATTTTCAGCTTTGTTGGTTCAGGATTTTTCAAATGCAGGTGGCGTAGAATCTTTGGCGAATATTTTGAACTGTTGCGACCGTGGTACAGAAAAGAATATTATGGAATGGCTTGATATTGAAAATCAAGAAATGGCTCAAGAAGTTCGTGACTTGATGTTCGTATTTGAAGATATTATTATTCTTGACGATAGAGCTGTTCAAAGATTGCTTAGAGAAGTCGATTCTAAACAACTTGCACTTGCACTTAAAGGTACAAAAGACGAAATCAAGAATAAAATCTTTAAGAACATGTCAGAACGTGCAAAGCAGATGCTTGTGGATGATATGGAATATCTTGGACCTGTTAGAGCTAAAGAAGTTCAAGAGGCTCAAACAGGTATTGTTAATGCAATTAGAACTCTTGAAGCAAGCGGTGAAATCACGATTACTCGTGCAAGTGTTGAGGATGAATTAGTTGAGTAGTAATAGAATAAAAGGTCAAGAAATTCAAATGGGCGACAGCTTTGTGCTGCCGATTGAACAAACACACGTAACAAGGCAGCAGGCAAAAGTTCAGCAGATTATTGCTGAAACTGATGCAAAAGCGCAGCAGATTTTGGATTCTGCGCAGAACCAATCCCAAATTGTTATTCAGGCTGCAAATACAGAAGCTGAAAGAATTATTCAAGATGCACGAAATAGGGCTCAACAAGAATACGATACAATCAAAAATCAGGCTTACGAAGAAGGCTTTAAAAAAGGCGAACAAGATGGCTTGTATAAATTTCAAAATGATGCTGCAGAAGCTTTGCGCTCATTGGATACACTATCAAGCAGTTCTTTTGATATGAAAAAGAACATTATTGATTCGGCTTCTCAAGATATTGTTGATTTGGTCGTTGTAATTGCGGACAAAGTTTGTCACCAAAAATTCAATAACCAAGTTTTATACAGAATCACTCTTGATGCCATCAAACAATTAAACGACAAGGAAAATATTACAATTATAGTTAATCCTGAACTTGTTGAAAATATTAATAAACTTGCGCCAAGTTTTAGAAACGAATTTCCTACTCTTAAGAGCTTGAGAGTTGTTGAGGATAATTCACTTTCATCTGATGGTGTTATTGTAGAAACGCCTGATATCAGACTGGATTCAAGAGTTTCTTCTCAAATAGCGGAAATTGCACATAAAATGCTTACGGGTGCTAACAATGAGTTGGAGTAAGGATAAGTATTTAGATATCATTAAAAGCGCGAAAACGATTAAAGAAATCGGCAAGATTACCGAAATCATCGGACTTACGATTGAATCAGACGGGCCAAAATCTTCAATCGGCGATTTGTGTTACATCTATAATGATTATAACGATAAGCCTACGATGGCTGAGGTTGTCGGTTTTAAGCGTGATAAAATTTTGCTTATGCCTCTTGCAAACCCTGATGGAATTCATCCCGGGGCATTGGTAGTAAACACCGGCGGTGCGATGAAAATAGGTGTCGGTAATCAGCTTATCGGACGTGTTTTGGATGGTTTGGGCAATCCTATTGATACATTAGGTGATATTCGTTTTTCTGAATACCGTTCAACGCACGCGGATGCAATTAATCCTTTAAAAAGAAAACGTATTTCTGAGCCTCTTTCTCTTGGGATTCGTTCGATTGATGGATTTATGACAGTCGGCAAAGGTCAAAGAATGGGGATTTTTGCAGGTTCAGGTGTTGGTAAAAGTACAACAATCGGTATGATGGCGAAAAATACGACTGCGGATTTGAACGTTATTGCACTGATTGGCGAACGTGGACGTGAGGTTAAAGAATTTATTGAAGAAATTTTAGGACCAGAAGGAATGAAACGCTCAATTGTAATCGCAGCGACATCTGAACAGCCATCATTAGTAAAAATTAAAGCCGCTTTTGTTGCAACTTCTATTGCCGAATACTTTAGAGATAAAGGTTTGGATGTTTTGTTTATGCTTGATTCCGTAACTCGTATTGCAATGGCGCAAAGAGAAGTCGGGCTTGCAATCGGCGAACCTCCAGCTACACGCGGTTACACACCATCAGTGTTTGCGATTATGCCTAAACTTATGGAAAGAGCAGGTACAAACGAAGTCGGAACGATTACAGGGCTTTATACAGTTTTGGTTGAAGGTGATGATTTTAATGAACCGATTTCAGATACTGCAAGAAGTATTTTAGACGGCCACATAATGCTTTCAAGAGATTTGGCACACAAAAACCATTATCCTGCTGTTGATGTTTTGCAATCTTTGAGCCGTGTTATGGGAGATGTTACGACGAAAGAACACAGACAAGCGGCGGGCGTTATAAGAAATCTTCTTGCTGTCCACAAAAAGAATGAGGATTTGATTAATATAGGTGCTTATGTAAAAGGCTCTGACCCAATGTGCGATAAGGCTATTGCAATGATGAATAATATAAACGGCTTCTTGAAACAATCAACCGATGATAAGATTGAATATCAAGAAACCGTTAATCAGCTTTTGCAATTGGGTCAACTTGCAGGTGCGGGCTAGACCGTTATCTTTCTAAAGGAGCACCGATTCTGTGAACTCTAATAAAGTTCGTTCTTCCTGTAATCAGTTTTGGAATTGAACCGATGATAATAATTCTTTCGCCTTTTTTAAAATCAGTTTTGGTTAGAATATAATCATCAATTTTTTCCAACAAATCTGCATCAAGAACAGTGTCCCAGTCTTTTTTGTCTGCATAGATATCCCAATAAAGATTCAATCTTCTGCAGGTTGATTCCAAGTCAGAAATTGCCAAAATAGGTACAGACGGTTTAAGTTTAGAAAGTAATTTAGGAGTGTAACCGCTGTGTGTAAATGCCATAATAGCTTTTGCATTCAAGTCTTCTGCCATTTTTACAGTTGCGTTTGAAATTGCCTGTGGCGATAACTCATAGTGCTCACTCATTGCTAAATCAAGGTTTGATAACATGAAATTATCGCTTTCAACATTTGTTGCAATTTTACGCATCATTTTTACGGCTTCTATCGGATATTTGCCCATTGCAGTTTCGCCGGAAAGCATTATCGCATCTGTTCCGTCAAGAATTGCGTTTGCTACATCACTTGCTTCCGCTCTTGTGGGAATAGGCTCTTCTATCATTGATTCAAGCATCTGCGTTGCAACAATACAAACTTTGCGTTCTTTTATTGTTTCTTCAACAATGTATTTTTGTGTCATCGGAACATCTTCAGGTGACATTTCAATACCCAAATCGCCTCTTGCCACCATAATACCGTCCGTAACTTTAAGAATTTCTTCTAAATTTTCAACGGCTTGCGGTTTTTCAATTTTTGCAATTACAGGAATGTTTCCGCCAAAATTTTTAATATGTCTTTTCGCAAGTTCAATATCTTTAGCTTCTCTTACAAAAGATAGTGCGACATAATCCGCATCATATTCAACGGCAAATCTAATAAATTCAATATCTCTATCGGTTACGGCACTTAAACTTGCAGTTGCTCCAGGGATATTAATACCTTTTCTCGGGCGGATAGTTTTGCCGTATAAAACTTTTGCGTGAACTTTTTTACCGTCAATTTTTAAAACTTCTAATCCAATTTTACCGTCATCAAGAAGAATTTTTTCACCGACTTTAACATCGCCTGCAATTCCTTCATAATCAACAGGAATAATTTCTTGGTTATTAATGTCGTTTGACGCTTCCAAAATAATTTCTTCCCCAACATTGATTTCTCTAGGTGCAGGAATGTTTCCGACTCTGATTTTAGGGCCTTGAAGGTCAACTAAAACAGGAATAAACTTGCCTGTCTTTTTAGAAACTTCTCTGATGTATTTAATGTTTTGAGCATGTCCTTCTTCATTTCCGTGAGAAGTGTTTAATCTAAACATTGTAGCTCCGGCTTTCACAAGTTCTAAAATCATTTCATAGCTAGAAGTTGCAGGCCCCAGTGTTGCAACAATTTTTGTGCGAGCTTGTTTAATTTTTTGTTTATCCATAATTGATCTCTCTTATTATCTATGCATATAGTTCAATTATACATAAAAGAAATCCTGAATGAAAATAGTTGGTTGGAGAATTTTGTTTTAATTTAATAATAAAGGGGCGGCTTCGAAGAAGCCGCCCCTAATAAATATATAGAAAATTCTTTCTACTTGTCATCCAATGCTGCAACGCCAGGAAGAACTTTACCTTCGATGAATTCAAGAGAAGCACCGCCACCTGTTGAAACGTGAGTGAAATCTTCAGCCTTGAAGAATTTCTTAGCTGCAGAAACTGAGTCACCACCGCCGATAACTGATGTAGCACCGGCTTTAGTTGCTTCAACGATAGCTTCTAATACAGCTTTTGTACCTTCAGCGAATTTAGGGTTTTCGAAAGCACCAACAGGACCATTCATAAGAATTGTTTTTGAAGATTTAAGAACTTCTGCAAAAGCTTTTCTTGAATCAGGACCTGCGTCAACGCCTTCAAAGCCGTCAGGAATTTCGTTGATTTTAACGAATTCATTTTTACCGTTGCCTGAGAAATCATCAGTAACAAGAACGTCTGTAGCCATTACAAGCTTAACGCCTTTTTCTTGAGCTTTCTTTTCGATAGCTTTAGCAACATCGATTTGGTCATCTTCGCAAATTGAGTTACCGATTTTACCGCCGTTAGCTTTAACGAATGTATAAGCCATACCGCCACCGATAATCATGTTATCAACTTTGTCTAACAAGTTTTCTAAAACACCAATTTTAGAAGAAACTTTAGCACCGCCAACTACAGCAGTGAAAGGTCTTGTTGGGTTATCCAAAGCTTGAGATAAGCATCTGATTTCTTTTTCCATCAATAAACCTGAAACAGCAGGTTTAAGAACTTTTGCTAATTTAGCAGTAGAAGTGTGGTTTCTGTGAGCTGCGCCGAAAGCGTCGTTTACATAGAAATCACCTAAAGCTGCTAATTCGTTAGCAAATGTCATATCATCATCTTTAGCTTCTTCAGCTTTGTAGAATCTGATGTTTTCCAACAAAGCGATTTGACCGTCAGCAAGTTTTTCAACGAATGGTTTTGCTTCTTCAACTGATGGAATGAAAACGATTTCTTCGCCGAAAACTTTAGCCATGTATTTAGCAACAGGAGCTAGAGAGAATTCCATGTTTCTTTCGCCTTTTGGTCTGCCTAAGTGAGCCATAAGAACGATTCTAGCACCTTTATCTTTTAAGAATTTTACGGTTGGAACGATAGCTTGAATACGAGTATCGTCTGTTACATTTTTGTTTTCATCAAGAGGAACGTTTACGTCAACTCTAACAAGAGCAACTTTTCCTTTGATGTCACCTAAATCTTGAATTGATTTTTTCATAATCTCTTTCCTTTCTCATTTGCAAATTATTGCATGATAATTATATTAAAAACAAAATCAGCCTGCAAATTTTTAATCAATTCTTTAATAAAAAGAGTATTGAGAAGATGGTTTGATTAGTAATAAAAAAGGTGCGATTTTTCGCACCTTACTTTTTTACTAATTTCTTTTTTCAATCCTAATTGCGCTATCAGGACACGTCATTGCGCAAGCACCACAAGCAATACAAATTTCAGGATTTGGCGCAACCGCAGGAGTTTGATACAAACCAACTTCCTTTGACCACGTCAAACATTCTTTGCCTGCTTTGTTCATAGGGCATTTTGCAATACAAAGACCACAGCCTTTGCACAAATCAGTATAAACATAATAGTCGGCTTTACCTTTTCCAACGCCTTCTATTTTATATCCGCGATATTTTTTTTCTGTCATTGTTAATCCTTTCTTAAAAGTTTAGGAGTTTATAAGTTTAGAAGTTTATAAGTTTAGAAGTTTAGAAGAAGTTATAATTATTTTCTAAAGTTAAACTAGTTCAATTAAAGAAATAAATTAAAATTTCTTCTAAACTTCTAAACTGCTCAACTCCCCAACTTTTTTACACTTTCGCTCCAACGTTTACCATTTCCATTCCCATTTCAAGAGCCTTATAATTCAACTCTCTCAATTCGGGTTTGGCGTCGAATTTTTTACCAAGTGCCATTTCCATTGCATTTTTGATATCTTCCAATCTCAAAACATTAGTTGCTGCAAGCAAAACGCCCAAAATAATTATATTGAATACTCTTGCACTAAGTTTTTCGTTCGCAATCTTATTCGCATCAACACCAATTACTTGTTTACATTTAACTTGCGGTTTTTTAGTACAAACTGATGTATCATAAACAACTGTTGAAGTTTCGCTTACATAAGCCTCGCATCTGTCGATTGCTCTATCAGAAAGCATAATAATTATATCGCCTTTTGCAAATCTTGGCTCGCCGATTCTTTCATCAGCAATTTGGCAAAATGCAATTGAAACACCGCCTCTTTGTTCTACACCAAAGTTTGGAATATATAACACTTGCTTACCGGCCTCGTAACCTGCTTCAACAAGAATTTTAGCAATAGATTGAACGCCTTGTCCGCCTTCTCCGGCTAATACTATTTTTGTTCTAGACATTGTTATCTCCTTTTGAGTTTAGTAGTTTTGAAATAAGGGAAACTTGTTTAGAAGTTTATAAGTTGAGGAGTTTAGAAGAAATTTTAATTTATTTTTTTATTTCTAACAAGTATATAATTGAAATTATTATAACTTCTTCTAAACTTCTAAACTTCTAAACTCCTAAACTAAATACTTTTCATCTAAGCCTTTTCATCTCTATTTGGAAGTAAGAATTCTTTCACTTCAAAGAATTCTTCCATTTGTTTAAGTCTGCCAAACGTATCAACGTTATTAGTTCTCCAGTTTAGTGGACAAATCGAAAGAACTTCTACAAACGAAAAACCGCCATTTTCAACGTTCTTCAAACCTTTTACAAAAGTTTGTTTAAGCTTCATAAAGTTAGAAACAGTTGAACGTGCAACAAAAGATTTTGACTTATCGGCAATTGATGCAACCATTTCAGCTGCTTTTGCAGGTTTACCTGTAACTTCACAATCTCTGCCGTAAGGTGTTGTTTCAGTTTTTTGACCCGGCATTGTTGTTGGTGACATTTGACCGCCTGTCATACCGTAGTTAGTGTTGTTTACAACAACAATCATCATTCTTTCACCACGAACAGTTGCGTTTACCAAGTGTTGTGCGCCGATTGCAAGTCCGCCACCATCGCCCATATAAGCAATACCGATAGCATCTTTGTTTGCTCTTGTGAAACCGTAGATAACAGGAGTTGTTCTACCGTGGTGGGTTTGAACCGTATCTACGTCCAAATAATTCCACGCCAAAAGTGAACATCCGATATCGCAACCAAAAACTGTTTTTTGTTGAATACCAAGTTCATCAATTGCGCTTTCTAACGCTTTTAAAGTTATTCCGTGTCCGCATCCAGGGCAAAATTTACTTGCACCAACCTCAGAATTCTGAGATTTTGGTAAATTTGGTGGAAGGGTTAATAATTCTGACATATATTTTCTCCTTGAGTTTAGTAGTTTAGTAGTTGAGGAGTTGAGAAGAAGTTTTAATCAAAAATTTAAAGTGATGTTTGTGTAATTTAAGAACTTTCTTCTAAACTTCTAAACCACTTAACTTAATTTTTTTAATTGTGAATTTCTTAACGCATTAAGCATTCTAGATATTTCTTCTACGTTTTGCCTTATAATCAAATAATCAGCTTCTGAAATATAATCTAATTCTTTTGCTATTATTGTTTGATTTAAAACTTCCATTAAACTGCCATAAGCTATTTCTGAAAATTTTATTTGTTCTTTCGGAGAGTATTTTACGTATCCTTCAGCTATATTTGAAGAAATTGATACGACTGCTCTCTGAATTTGGGACGATAATCCGTAGGTTTCATTTCTAGGGAATTTTGAAGTTATAGAGTAGATTATTTTCGCTAATTCTATAGATTTCTGCCATACAATAAGCTTTTCGAAACCATAAACAAAATTTTTAACTTCTTCTAAACTACTCAACTTCTCAACTCCTAAACTTTAGATAACATTCCTTCTACTTTCGCAACAATATCATCACCTGTTACGCCAACGCCCATTTTGAATAGGGTTTGGTATGGAGTTGTTAAGCCGTAAAGTTTTTCAAGCACCATTTGAGCAAGTTGACCGTTTGCAGATTCTGTAAATAATATTTGCTTAGCTCTGCTTACCGCTGCTCTCAAAGGTTTAACCGCCAATGGTCTTATTGTTATCGGTCTGAATAATCCGGCTTTAATGCCTTTTTCTCTTAATTCATCAATAGCAGTTCTTGCAGAACGCGCTACAATACCGTGAGCAATTACAAGAATTTCAGCATCCTCAGCTTTGTATTCTTCCCATTCTTGAACTTCTTCTGCCATCTTATCAAAATCAGCTTGATAACCATCAAGAACATTCATCAATTCTTCTTCCATATTGTATGTATTTCTCATGTGAGCAGATTTTCTGTCAACACCGATTTGACCGTCAGCAAGAAGAGATTTTTCAGTAGGAACCATTGTGATACCGCGAGAAGCCGGATCATACAATGTTACAGGTTCTCTCATCTTACCTTGATAACCGTCAGCCAAGACATAAGTTGGGAATCTGTATTTCCAAGCTGTGTTGAATGCTTTAATCATGTAATCATATAAATCTTGGTGACCTGCTGTTGAATAAACGATTCTAAAACCTTCACCGTTTCCGCCAAAACAAGTCAATCTTGTTTCTTGTTGTGCGTAAATTACGGTTGCAGTGGAAGGTCCGCCTCTTTGCATAACCGCACAAACAAATGGAATTCTCATCATTTCAGCCATTGATTGAGCGTCCTGCATAATTACGTTACCGGGACCAGCGGTTGCCGTAAATGCTCTTCTTCCGGCTAAAATACCGCCGATTGTTGAAAAGCCTGCAGAAATTTCATCTTCTGTTTGTAAGAAACCTGCGCCCGTTTTTGGTAAGAGTTTACACCATGTATGCATAATTTCATTTTGAGGTGTAATCGGATAACCATACATAAAATCAGCCTCTGCCGAATTCGCGGCATAAGCCAACACTTCATTTCCCGTTAGGAACATCTTAGTGTCTTCTTTAATAAGTTTGTTTACCATTTTTTCTAACCTTCCCTTAATATATACACCAACATTTTACTACAAAAGGGATAAAAAAGGGTAGAAAAATTTTATAAATTTAAGCAACTTTATAAGAACGTGTGCTCAAAACTCCTGTTGGATTTTTTGTCATAATCGCACTATTTTTATACGCTTCTTGTGCTTTAGTAACGGCCACAGCCTGTTCGGGTGTGTAACCATGTTTTAATGAATTTGTAACGATATCCTTAGAAGAAACTTTCGAAGCTTGAAAGCTTGCAACATCTATTGTTGTTTCTTCTGCGTCTTTGTTCTCATCTTTGCCATTGTTAAATTTTGGCGGAAATTCTTTCTTTTCAAGTCCCTTATCGTCAGGCAATTCATAAATCATCTTAGCTTGTGGTTTTGCCTTGAAACTGTCACGAGAATAAGCCTTAGACTCGTTTTCATCAACTTTGTCATAAGGCGTATGTGCATTTATTGTAATTTGTTTTGGCGTAAACGGCGATGTCAGTTGTCCATAGACTGTGTTCGGCGAATACGGTGCAATTGATTCTGTACTCATTGTTCTTATTTAATATGATTATTCTTTAATATACTTATATACACTTATTATAAACCATGTTTCATCCTCTCAACAGTCTATTTTTGAAAGAGCTTTACAAAAATTTACAATTTGACAAGTGTATCATTTCTTAAAACATATAAATAGTTATTATCTATCCTGCACCAAACAAATCTCCATCAAAATTTAAACCTTTAGCTTCTTTTAGCAAAGGATAATCATCAATATTGTTATTTCTTATAAAATCAATGGCTTCGCTTCGGGCTTGTTCCAATATTTTAGCGTCATTTACAATATCAGCAATAATCATATCAGGCAATCCGCTCTGACGAGTTCCCAAAAATTCCCCTGGGCCTCTGATTTGCAAATCTTTTTCCGCGATTACAAAACCATCGTTTGTTTGTGTCATAATATCCAATCTTGCGCGCGTTTCTTGAGATTTTGTAGAAGATGATAAAACACAATAAGACTGCAAATCGCTTCTGCCAACACGTCCTCTTAACTGGTGCAACTGCGAAAGTCCGAAGCGTTCGGCGTTTTCAATCACAATTACGGTCGCATTAGGTACATCCACGCCGACTTCAACAACTGTCGTAGAAACTAAAATATCGTATTCTTTGTTTTTAAATTTTTCCATGACTTCGTCTTTTTCATCATTTTTCAATTTGCCATGCAAAAGTCCGATTTTGTAGTTTGGAAAAACTTCATTTTGCCAACGTTCTTTTTCAATGGTAGCAGCTTTAGCAGAAAGCGTTTCACTTTCTTCAATCAACGGATAAACAATATAAGCTTGTCGTCCCGCGTCAACTTCATGTCTTATTAAATCCGCAATTTGACGCCTTGAATTAGTAAGTGTGGTTATAATCGGTTTTCTGCCTTCTGGAAGTTCGTCAATGATTGTCAAATCCAAATCGCCGTTCATAGTAATTGCAAGCGTTCTAGGAATAGGAGTTGCGGTCATAGTTAAAACTTGCGGATTTTGAGATTTCTTCCTCAAGGCTAACCTTTGTTTTACGCCAAATCTGTGCTGCTCATCTATTACAACCGCACCTAAATTCGCAAATTCAACTCCATCTTGAATTAGAGCGTGCGTTCCGACCGCAATGTTTGCTTGCCCGTTTCTCAAATTAGTTTCAGATTCGCGTCTTAATTTTTTACCGATACTTCCGATTAAAAGTTCAACTTTCAAACCAAGTGGAGTAAGCCATTTGACTAAATTGTTATAATGCTGTTGCGCTAAAATTTCAGTAGGTGCCATAATTGCAGCCTGATAACCATTCTCGATTCCTGCAAGCAACATAATCGTAGCAACAACAGTTTTTCCGCTACCGACATCACCTTGAAGTAGTCTTTGCATAGGTTTGGTTGAATTCAAGTCATTCAAAATTTCATTCACCGCTCTTTGTTGAGCAGAAGTCAATTTGAATGGCAAGCTTTCAATAAAACGCATTACAAGCCCATCTTTTTTAATTTCTAAAGGTATGGCAGAAAGATTTTTATTGTTTTCTTCCCTTAAAAGTGCAAGTTTTAATTGAATTAAAAAGAATTCCTCAAAGACAAGAGAATATCTTGCTTTTTGCAATGTTTCATTGTCTTTTGGGAAATGAATGTTTTCAATCGCTTCGTTTTTAGGAAGCAAATGATATTTTTCAATAATCTTATCGGGCAAAACCGTTTCAATATCATTTTTGAAAAGTTGAATTGTACTAAAAATAGCACGCCTTAACGTCTTAATATTCAATTTATCACTTAATGGATAAATCGGTACAATTCTTGCAAGATTTATGTTTGCAGGATTAAGGATGTCATCATCCATAATAGAATATGTAGGCTTGTCAAGTGTCAAATTCCTATCGTAATTATTGTATTTAACAAGCCCTGACACCATTATGCCCGAACCTTTTGGAAATTGTGACTTCATTCTCTCTTGAGTATACTTATTGGCTTTTGAAGCGAAAAAGCTTAGACTTAAATAACCGGAACCATCGCCAATTCTGACTTTTACAACGCCCAAATTATTTTTTGTAGTAAATGATTCAACTGCTTTTATTGTTCCAAAAATCGTAGTGGTTTCTCCGACTTTCAAATCTCGAATTCGTGTTCTGGTCGAATAATCAACGTGTTTGCGAGGAAAATAATACAATAAATCTCCGACCGTATAAATTCCAAGTTTATTTAAAATATATGCGATTTTGGGTCCAACGCCTTTCAAGTACATCACATCAGATTTTAGAGTAAGTGTATTATTTTTTTGCTCCTCTGTTTTTGGCAACATATCAGCTTTTATAACGCTCACAAGTCTTTCTAAAGAGCGTTTGCGTTGAGGAAGCGTATCCATTGAATAGCGTTCGAAATGCTCAAGTAAAACTTTCCATTTCGGATTCTTAGAAACTTTGATTTCTTTTTTTAATTCCGAGCAGATAAAAGAAGCAAAACTTTTGGTTTTACCGTTAATATTGATGTATTTGTGTTTTACCTCAATTTCTACAGCTTTTTTTATTTGCTCTAAATTTTCCATACAAGAATTATACTATATATGCTTCAATCATGATTAGTGTTTCTTAATTAAGAATTGTAAAGAAAAATTGTAACATTGAAATCGGCTTTTGTGGAATTACTTTATATACATGTAAGAGATATTTAATAGAGAGTAAAAATTATGACAGCAACTTATGACGCAATTGAAAGAAACAAAAAACCGGCAGGCTCAATAGATATTCCGCCTGATTTTCATTGTTATTATTTGAACAAAAAAGACAGACAAATGCGTTTTAACAATGGTGGCGATCCGATTTATGCAATTTTTGATAAAATAGACAGCCGACCTTTGCACAAAATCGCAAGAGATTTTGTAAAAGAATTGGCAGACGATTCTATCAGATTTATTTCAACAGTGTTGAAGTAAATCAATATTATTAGTTCAAAAGGAAATATTTTGGAATAAAAAAGTTTTTTGCAATGTCCTTTTCTTTCTCTTTTGTTGCGAACGAAAAGAAAAAGAAAACACGCTACCGCTTTCTACGCTCTTACGAGCGTGCTTCAAATGAATGTAGCAGGCAGAGCCTGCACTCTTGCGCTCGCTATCGCAGCTAAACGCTGCACGCTCGCGGTGCGAATGTCGTTCGTTTT
>USFB01000029.1 GCA_900553895.1 uncultured bacterium
CGTTCAATTAGCGTAAACTTGATTACGTTCAATTAGCACAAGTTACTCCCTCCCTCGGGGGAGGGGTAGGGGAGAGGGTGTTATTAACTTTATGAAAGTATGACCAAAAGCGAGTCTAACCAAGCTCTTTAATCCATCCCATTTGCCCAATCATATAAAACGACCCGCAAATAATATTAAGTTTATCATCTTTCAATTCTTGTCCTATGTATTTTTGAGCTTCGTAAGGACAAGCAGATTTTAATTCTTCAAAACTACATACATTCGGATAATCAAATTCATTCAAATAAATTTCATCGTCTTCTCTAAATAAAATATTCATCATTTTTGAATAATCTTTATTTTTAAGACACCCGAAAACAAATCTTCTTTTTTCAGAAGAAAAATAATCATCTAAATTTTCTCTCAAAGCTTGAACGCCATTTGGATTATGCGATGCGTCCACTATCAGATTTTCAATCGGAAAATATTGAAATCTGCAAGGATTTTTAACTTTTTTCAACCCCTCAATAATCGTTTCATCACTAATATCTTTGAATAAATAATTTATCGTATTCACTGCAAGCGCAAGGTTTTCAACCTGATGATTACCTTTTAAACTAAGTGCATCAATATATTCAGGTTTAACAAACGGCGTTGCCAAAATAAACATAGAATTCATTTCATCAGCTTTGTCTTTTATCGCTTCATACCCCATAGAAGTTATTACAGGGCAATTTTGTTTGATTATACCGGCTTTTTCATAAGCGATTTTGTCTTTTGTGTCACCCAATCTTTCAGTATGGTCTAAATCAATTTGAGTAATAATTGCACAAAGATTTTTGTCTATAACATTTGTCGCATCTAATCTTCCGCCCAAACCTGTTTCAAGAATTACAACATCCACATTTTTGCGTTTGAAATACAAAAACATCATTACCGTTAAAATTTCAAATTCAGTCAAATGAATTCCGCAAGCACAGATTTCTGTAACATAGTTTGCAAAATCTTCTTTAGAAATTTCAACACCACTAACTTTTATTCTTTCGGTATAATCCCAAATATGCGGGCTTGTGTATAAACCCGTTTTATATCCCGCTTCTCTTAACACTGAATCAAGAATTGTGCAAACAGAGCCTTTGCCGTTTGTACCTGCAACATGAATACATTTTAAATCTTTTTGCGGATTTCCGAATTTTTCTAAAGCTGCTTGAATTCTATCTAATCCTAAATCTACATAAAATTTACCTTTACTTGTTAGTAGTTTTATTGAATCTTCGTACATTTTTGCTCCATGTTTGTTATTTAGAGACGAAGGGGGATGTCAAATGGAGAATGGAAAGTGGAAAATGGAAAATTATTTTAAATATTTTTAAATGTAGGGTGCAATTTTTTGCACCATAAACATTTTATAAATCAGAAAGCATAATTAGAAATTTTATAGTAATTTTCCATTTTCCACTTTCCATTTGACCAAAGCAACCCATCGACTTCGCCCAATATTAATCAGGCTTCGCTTTCTGCCGGCAACTTATTTTTAGGAATATATTCTTCAATTTCTTCAGGCGGCGGATTTATAGGAAGTCTGAAACCGAACGTTGAGCCTTCGCCTTCTTTTGAATTAACAAAAACTTGTCCATGATGATGTTTTTCAACAGTAACCTTAACCAAATGTAATCCCAAACCTGTTCCTTTAACAGTGTGAGTAGCGTTTTCGCATCTGTAAAAACGGTCGAATACTTTCTTTTGGTCTTTTTCGGAAATACCCGGACCTTGGTCTTCTACGCTAACTTCTACATACTCGCCATCTCGAGAGCGTTCAACGCGAACTTTGATACGTTTTCCGTCAGGTGAATATTTAATAGCATTTGATAAAATATTCATAAATGCGCGAGAAATACTGTCCACATTCAAGTATATTTGCGGTAAATCAGGTTCTTTCATTATAGAAATCGTCAAATCGTGTTCCTTAGCTAAAACTTGAACTTGGTTAACCGCATCTTCAACAATTTCAATAATATCCTGTTTAGTTTTTTCCATGTGAACATTTTGAGCTTCGTATCTTGAAAAATCAAGAATATCATTAACCATTCGGTTGAGTCTGATTATTTCTTGGTTCATAACCCCAATAAATTCTCTTTGAGTATTAAAATCAAAATCGTTACCGAAATTATAAAGCGTATCAATATAGCTTCTCAATACTGTTACAGGCGTTCTTAGTTCGTGCGAAACATTAGAAATAAAGTTAGAACGCAATTGATCCATCTCAACATCTTTTGTAACGTCAATAAGTACGATAATGTAGCCAACATAAGAATTTGAGCGGGTAAACATTGGCGAAATCAAGCATTTCAAAATTCTTTGGTCAATTGTAATGTTAAACGGAACAGGCGCACCATCATCATCAAGTGGTGTGTCTTTGAATTCCGTAATTTTATTTGCAAAACAAAATTCTCCGCTTGAATCGCAGAATTGTTGGATTTGACTGTTAAGAATATCTTCTTCTTCAACTTCCAAAAGTCTTTTAGCGTAATTGTTTACCATAATAACCTTATCGTGGTTATCACAAACAACAACGCCGTTTACAATACTCATCAATACTGATTCTAATTTGTTACGTTCAAAAGTCAAACTTTCAATTGTTTGTTCGTTATAACGGCTCAAACGTTCTGACATATCATTAAATGCAGAATAAAGTTCTTTAATTTCTTTATCTACATCCTTGTCATCCAATTTGTAACCAAATTCACCTGATGAAATCTTTTTAACACCTTGATGAAGCTTGCGAAGCTCTCTGGTTACAATCGAAGTGTTCATGTAAATAATACCAACAATCACAAGCCAAGCCAGCAAGAACACGATCGCTAAAGATGTATTAGAAGTCGCAGAAACCTTATCCATAATAGTTCCTGAAAGCCCGACTTCAACAGAACCAACGTTAGCAGAATTGCTCATATTTTTAACTATCATTGGTGAACTTACCGTAATACGAGCCTTTTCGGCTTGGTCAGGATAATCATCTTTACTTGAATAAATCACTTTTGATTTATTATCTTTGAAAATTATATAAGCGATATCATTATTACTTTTTAAAACAGAAAGCGAATTTGACCTAAGCGCATCATATTTAGCAAGTTCAGGAACTTCTTTTGTAACTTCAACACCTTCAATAGCAAGAGTTTTAGAAAGAACCTGACCGAAATTTCTGTAAGCGTGGTTCATATTTTGGTTGATACTATAAGTCGCAAAACCTGCTGAAGCTAAAATGAAAGCAGTACTAACCCCCAAACCTGCTAGTATAAGGCGAGTTTGAGCAGTCATTCCCTTCTTCTTTGTTTTGATTTCCGCACCGCTTTCCATACCGAAATTATAGCATGTAAAGTTTTTTTAAGCAACGGGAAGAGGGGGTTGTTTGTAAATTAAAAGTGAAATTTTAAATGTAAGGTATAATTTTATACTATTTACTACAAAATAAAAAGGGTTCGAGAGAATCTCAAACCCGCAGAGTCGTAATACTGAAATAGTTTAAATTTTTTGAAAATAATAGGGGAATAAGTTTGTTTTGAATATTGTTGTTGGGCTGAAAGCCCAACCTACAATTCTACATTTTATGAGCGAAGCTTTGCCCTATTACCTTATTTCTTTTCCTTGTAATACTCTCTAATCTTAACCTTTGGTACAACTGACATACCAGGAATTACAGAGTATTCTTGCAAATCTTCTTTATTTGTAAACACGATTTTCACAGGAATTCTTTGAACAATTTTTACGAAAGAACCAACGGCGTTTTCAGGTGGGAACAAGCTTGCTTTTGCACCTGAACTTCTTTGAATACTGTCGATTTTGCATTTAAAAACTTTATCAGGATAAGTGTCGATTTTAACATCAACATCCATTCCTTCTTTCATCTTTGTTAATTGTGTTTCTTTATAATTAGCTACAACCCAAACATCATGCGGAACAACAACAAACAAAGGACTTCCAGGTTGAACCATCATACCAACTTCAACTTTTTTGTTAGAAACAGTACCATCAATCGGAGCTTTAATATCCGTATATTCCAAAGCTAATTCCGCTGCACGTTTTTGAGCCTTCAATACATTCAAATCGGCATCGGCGACTTTCGCGCTCCTTGCAGGATTTTTAGAAAAAATTGACTGATCAGCAGTTGTTTGTTTTGCTTGTTTTGTCTCTAAATTTGTTCTTGCTTTGTCCAAAGTTTGTTTAGAAACAGCACCTACTTTATAAAGATTTTCGTATCTTTCAACATCTTTTCTTGCAAGTTCGATTTCTGAATTAGCAGCACTCAAATTTGCATGCGCATTTTGTTGATTTAACAAAGCTTTTTCATAAGCCGCATTTGCTTGGTCTAATTTTACTTGGTAATCAATTTTATCAATAACCGCAACAACTTGCCCTGCTTTAACAGGTTGGTTATCTTTTATCAAAACCTTTACGATTTGTCCTGAAACTTTTGGTGAAACAGAAACCGTTGTTGTATCAACATAAGCATCATCTGTGGATTCAGAGCCTAATGTATCATATAAAAGGTAACCACCTACAAGAATTGCTACTATTGCTAGAAATGTGAAAAAATATCTCTTTTTCACCGGCAACTTTTTTGTATCTTTTTCTTCTATTTTATTTTCGTCGCTCACTTTATATTCCTTTCATTTATTGATAATCTAACTTTTAGATGAATGGAAAATTGAAAATTGAAAGTGGAAAATTATTATTTGGTGCAAAAATTTGCACCCTACATTTTTAATAAAATACGTTCAATATTGAACTATGTGATGTTGATAAATTATTTAAAACAATTTTCCATTTTCAACTTTCCATTTTCCATTGTTTAAATTTGTATCTCCAAAGTTTCGTCTAAAATTTCTCTTAATTCTTTTAACAAATCACTAACTCTTCCAACATCACTATTATTAATTTTTTCCATAACACGTTGAAAGTGTGGTCTGATTTTTTCTAAAACTTCTTCTGCCTTTTTAACTCCTTTATCAGTAATCTCAACGATTTTTACAGGTCGATTATTCTTTATTGAAAGCGTTCTTGTTACATAACCGCGTTTTTCTAAAGAATCTAAAAGCTTTCCTGTATTAGCTCTATCCTTCAAGATAATTTTTGCTAAATCCCTTTGACACATTTTAGGGCTGTTTGCAAGAACGTCCAAAACTGAATATTCTTCACAACTTATTCCGGTGCCATATTTTTCAAACACCTGTGAACCCAAAAGTTTACAGTATTTAGCAGTCAATTCTATTTGATAAAATATTGTATTAGTAAAATGTTCTTGCATTTTTAAATTAATCAATCCTCTATTTAAAGTATGTTATTTTTACAACATGTTGCATTTGCAACACATTAATACTAACATTCTTTTTATTAAAAATCAAGAGGTATTAATAAAGTTGTAGAAAAGTTGTTTGTTATGACAGAAAATGTCGATTTTTCATGATATAATGCTAATATAAGCTATTAAACAAGGAGAATAACAATGACTTTAAGAAATGAACGTGTCAGAAAAGAATTAATGCGTGATATCTCTGATATCTTTAGAAAAGAAGTTAGAGGTCTTGAAGGTGTTGTATCCATTGTTGACGTGGAAGTTTCTCACGACAATTCTTACGCAAAAGTTTATTACAGCGTTTTGGGTTCTCCCGAACAAGTTGAAAAAGATAAAGCAATTATTGAAAAAAATACAGGCAAAGTCAGATTTGAAATCGGCAAAAGAATTCGTCTTAGAGTTACTCCTGAAATCAAATTTATTTATTCTGACGGCTTAGAACAAGGCTCTCGAGTTCTTGACCTTATTGAAAAAATTTCACGCGGCGAGATTAAATAGATGTTCGGTTTTTTGAATATATATAAACCAAAAGGCAAGACTTCACACGACGTTGTTGCGATTTTAAGGCGCATTACAAAGATTAAACAAATTGGGCATACAGGCACACTTGACCCTTTTGCAGAAGGTGTTTTGCCTATTTGCATAGGCAAAGCTACTCGCCTGATTGAATACTTGAATGATGACAAAGCATATATCGGTACGGTTCAATTAGGCAAATCTACAACAACATACGATTTGGAAGGTGAAACTGTAGAGGTTTCTGATAAAACTCCTTATTTAGAAGAAATAGAAAACGCATTAAAAAACTTTCGCGGTGATATTGAACAATTACCGCCGATTTATTCTGCAATAAAAGTCAATGGTAAAAAACTTTATGAATACGCAAGAAAAGGTGAAGAAGTAGAAATCAAGCCCAGAAGTGTTAATATAGGCGAACTAAAGATATTAAATTATGACCAAGAAAATCGCGTTTTAGAACTTTATATAAAATGTTCAAAAGGTACTTATATCCGCTCAATTGCGCATGATTTGGGTAAAAATTTGGGATGCTTCGGACACTTGATAAAACTTATTCGTGTTAAAGCCGGAGATTTTGAGGTTGAAGACTCTGTAAAATTGGAAGATTTAACAAGTTTGGAAGAAGTTAAAAAACATTTAATTTATCCGCTTGAAAAATTGAATTATCAAATTTATGAATTGAATTCAAAAGAATTAGAATTTGTTTCCCATGGAATGAAAATTTCTGCAAGAAAGAATTTGCAAGATGAAATTGTTTTGTTAATTAATAACGGCAAGCTGGTTGCGGTAGCAAATGCTTGTGATGGAAATATTAAGTGCTCTAAAGTGTTAGTTTGATATTTTATATATCACCCTCATCAGGCTTCCAGCCAGCTTCTCCCCTCAAGGGAGAAGCAATGAAACGCGCTAAATTGATGCATTTAACGGCTTCTCCCTTGAGGGGAGAAGCTGAGCGGAGCTCTGATGAGGGTGGCATAATCTCTTCTTAATAAACAAATGTAGAGTAGACTAAAGTCTACCACCTGACTTCTACTATTCACCAAATCAATTATAATTTTTTCTTTAGACGTTCAAATTCATTAATCAAAAGTTGTTTTCGCGGATAATTTTCAACGACATCCCAAGGCAAAGTTTCGTCAATATCATAACCGTTTATTGCTTTGGAGATATCAATTTTTAAATCTTTGAGAGCTGATTTATATGCGCCGATTTTCCCACCGCGTTTGTAAACTTCTACAAGTAATGGAGCGATTTCTACTCCGGCTCTTGATAAAACAGTTTGCCAATAATCCCATTTTATACTGCAAAATTTAGCTCCGACACCTATTTTAGCCAAAGATTTTTCTAAATATTTTTGTTTTGCCTCTAAACTCTTTGTATCTTCTCGCTTTGACCACTGAAGTGGAGTTTGAGGTTTTGGAACAAAAGAAGAGAATGAAAACTCAATATTAAAACCTTTGTTTTCATTTTTTAAAATTTTGGCGAGTCTTAAAAATTCATCAATGTCTTCTTGTGTTTCGTTTGGAATTCCAATCATTGAATAAATTTTAAGTCCCTTAAGACCGTTTTCGCGTGCGACTTTTACGGCATTAAGAATCTGTTCTTCTTTTAAATTCTTGTTGATAAATTTTCTGAGTCTTTCGCTTGCGCTTTCTATTGCAATTGTGGAATGTTTTTGACCGCCCATAACAAGAGTCTGAACCATTTCAGGCGTAACGGAATCGGTTCTTAAAGATGAAATACCAAGTTGGATTTCTTCGCCATTCTCCATTTTTTCTTTCAAGTAATTCATTATGTCGTTAAAGCGAGGATGTGCGCTGATTTGTGCGCCTAATAATGCAATTTTATTTGTATGTTTTAAGCCCAAATCAATGGCTTCAATAATTTTTTCATACTCATAGTGTCTAAACGGCAAATTGATATATGAAGCGGTGCAAAAAGCGCATCTGTTCATACATCCGCGTGCAACTTCAATTATAAAGGTATCCTTAAAATAACTTTTTTCGCTCAAAATCGGTGTGTAAATTACATTGCTAAGATTTGCAGTGTATTTCTTTACAGACTTTTCGGGGATATAAATTCCTTCAATATCTTCTAAAAGCTTAAGCGCAGTTTGTTTATCGTTGTTTTTGATGATTTCAAGGACTTTTACAAAGCAATCTTCGCCATCACCTATCATCATGAAATCAAAAAATTCTTCATATGGGCGTGGATTTGTCGTTAGAACAGGGCCTCCTGCAAAAATTAACGGATAATTTTCATCGCGTTCTTTTCTGGAAAAAGGTATTTTTAATTTTTCTAATATTTCAAAAACACCCATAAAATCAAAGTCAAAAGACATTGAAAATGCAATTGCGCCAACATTTCTTACATTAGGAATATTATCTGTTGAAATTCTTGTTGCGTTAATTCCTTCTTGCATATCAGCTAATTTGTATAGCCAAAGATATCCTAAAGATGCCAGTGCAAACTCTTCAATAGCCGGATATGCCATTAAAAAATTAAAATTGCCGTTTGTTTTTGTGTACAGATATTTTTCCATATTAATTTACATTTTTTATATAAAGTTCTTCAATTAAAACGCAAACAGTTGCTGCAATTGCAGGTGCAAATACAACGCCGATTACGCCCAGATATTGTGCCGTTACGAACAAAAAGAAGTAAATAATTAGCGGATGTAAATCCAAGAATTTTGAAAAGATGTAAGGTCTTACAAAATTGTTTTCTGCCCATTGAGCAATTGCAAAAACTACAACAATAAAGAATAAAGTTACAGCCCCCATTTTATAAGACGCTAAAAGCATTATAATAAGCGCGATAGCAGGACCGACAACAGGAATTAAATCTAAAACAGAGGTTAACAAGCCAAGTAAGATTGCATAATCGACTTTCAAAATCAAAAGCCCGATTGTCATAATAATTCCAACGCTTGCAATTGTTACCAATTGAGCGATTACGTATCCGCCGATTTTTTGTGAAATAGAATCAAGAATTTCTTCTGCTCTTACTTTCATTTCTTTAGGGAAAAGGCTCATGTAAGTTTTTCTGACAGCGTCTTTATCTGCCATAAAATAATATACAATGATACAACCCGCAAAGAAGTATATTAAAGCAGTTGCAAGTCCCATACTTGCGTTAATGGAAGTATTTACAAAATTCGTAGTAACACCTGATGCGGAAGCTATGATTTCGCCAAAATCAACAGAACCCTGTAATGAGTTTTGAATAAGCGGAATGTTCATTAAAAATTCTTTTACCGCATCAATGTGTTCAGGTATTGCTTCTAAAAAAGCTTTTATCTGATGTCCTGCCATGCCACCGATTGGAATAACGAACAAAGAAAGAGTTAAAAGTCCTCCACCAAGAACTAAAGCAGATGCCAACGGACGTTTCATCTTTTTTTCTAGTTTATCAACAATAGGGTTAAGCGAACATGCAACTACATAAGATGCAAAAAATAGAATTGCGATATCTTTGATTTTGGTGATAAATACCAAAAATAGAATTGCGATTATAAAGAAAATGATATTCTTTACAGTGATGTATTTTTTTACGAACATATCAAACATAGTTACTCCTTTTGTTTATTTTGTTCCCTTCGCCCCTTGTGGGAGAGGGTTAGGGTGAGGTGTTTTCTTATGTAAACCCACCTTAACCTTTTAGCCAATTCTAACATAAACTCAACCATGATAAAATAATTGCATGGATAATTTATTAGAAATCAAAAATCTTACCGTTGAGTATAAAAGTATTAAAAATGAAGAAGCTTCAACTGTTACAGCAGTAAAAAATGTTTCACTGAATATCAAACAAGGTGAAATTTATGCTCTTGCAGGTGAATCAGGTTGCGGAAAATCTACGCTTTCAAAGGCTGTTACAAAGCTTGTAAAACCGATAAGTGGCGAAATCTTATTTGAAGGTAAAAATATTTTTGAACAAACAAAAGAAGAAAAGAAACTTTATCCAACCAGCGTTCAAATGGTGTTTCAAAATCCTTATTCAAGTTTGAATCCTAAGATGAAAATTGGCGAAACATTGCAAGAACCTCTTGATATCAACACAAATTTTTCTAAATCAAGAAAAAAAGCGGTTGTAATGGATGTTTTAGAAGAAGTTGGCTTGACGGAAGATATTTTAACTCGTTATCCTCACGAGTTTTCGGGTGGACAAAGACAAAGAATAGCAATTGCCAGAGCTTTGATTTTAAATCCGAAGCTTTTGATTGCGGATGAGCCTGTTAGTGCACTCGACGCGAGTATTCAAGCTCAAATAATTAATTTAATGAAAGAATTAAAAAAAGAAAGAAATTTGACGATTTTATTTATTTCACACGATTTGAGCGTAATAAAATATTTGGCTGATAGAGTCGGAATAATGTATTTTGGCGAACTAATAGAGGAAAACACGACAAGTGCGATTTTTAATTATCCAAAAGAAGATTATACAAAAATGCTTTTAAATTCCGCACCAATATTAAAAAACTAAGGTTATTCTTTAATCTGAAAAACACATTTAACACAATGCGCTTTTGGCTGTAGAATTAAGTTGTCTTCCAAATCGTACATTCTTGCAATTCTTGTTACAAGCGGTTCCCCACATAGCGGACATCTAAGATTTGTTTCTCTATTTAAAATTTTTGTTTTTAATTCGTCAATTGTGTCATTGCTTACAATTTCAAACTTGTAATCGCGTTCGTGGCTTTTCAGTTCTTTAGGCGAACACTTCAAAACTCTTGCGATTTGCTGACGTTGAGTTACAGACAAAAACAATTCTTTGCCGGATTCAATATCTTCCAAAATTTCTTGCTTAATGTTTGTTTTTTTAGCCAAACCGCTAACTGACAAACCTGCATTTTCTCTTCTTTTTTGTATAAATTCTGCTAAACTTTCCATAATGTTATTCTAACATCTATAAATTTATACGCAATAATTCTCTACTTAACAACATCTCTTTTGCCTGCTGACTCATTGCCATGAAGCTTATAATATGTTAAACTTGCTCTATAAAAGTAACAGTTATTCTGAGGGCTTGTTACCTATAAATTAAAACAAAGGAGAGAATGTAATGAGTAAGTTGAGAATCGGTATTATTGGTCTTGGTACTGTTGGTTCCGGTGTTTATAAAACCTTGCAAGAAATGGATGATATCGAGATTGTTAAAATTGCCGTGAAAAATATTAACAAGCCTCGTTCTGTAGAAGTTCCAAACTCAATAATGACGGATAATCCTTACGATTTGGTTAATGATTCTTCTATTGATGTTGTAGTAGAACTTATTGGCGGTGTTAATCCGGCATGGGATTATATTTCTACTGCGATTAAAAACGGAAAACATATTGTAACTGCCAACAAAGAACTTTTAGCAAAAAAAGGCGAAGAACTTTTTAATTTAGCCGAAGAACACAACAGAGTTGTGCTGTATGAAGCTGCAATTGCAGGCGGTATTCCAATCATCATGCCAATTAAAACAATTTTGGCAGGGAATAAAATCAGAAAAATTCATGCAATTTTGAACGGAACAACAAATTACATTTTGACAAAAATGGACACTGATGGAGCCTCTTATGAAGACGTTTTAAAAGAAGCACAACAATTGGGTTATGCAGAAACAGACCCGACAGGTGACGTAGAAGGTTTTGATGCCGCGTATAAAATCACAACACTTGCAACAATTGCATTTAAAAAACGTATTAAGATAGAAAATGTTTATAGAGAAGGTATTACAAAAGTTCGCCGAGAAGATATGGCAAAAGCGAACGAATTCGGGTATAAAATCAAACTTATTGCAACAGCTACAATCGATGAAAATGATAATGCAGACGTAAGAGTTCATCCAATGCTTGTTTCAAAAGATTCTATGCTTGCTCACATTGATTATGTTAAAAATGCGATTGCAATAAGCGGTCACCCGATTGGTGATATCGTGCTTTCAGGTCCCGGAGCGGGTGAATTTCCAACTGCAAGTTCTGTAGTCGGTGATATTTTGTCTATTAAAGCAGAATTCGGTAAAACTGATTATATGCTTCCAATGATGAGATGCCATCACCATTCCACCGCTAAACCTGTAAAAATTGAAGATACGTATAATAAATACTATATTTCTATAACAGCTCCAAATGCTATCGGTGTAATTGCTAAAATCGGTACAATTTGTGCAAGCAAGAATATAAGCTTGTCAAGTATTCTGCAAAAGGGAGTTTCCAGCGATAATACGGCTGATATCACGGTAATTACTGAACAGGCTCAAGAAAGGTTAATCAGAGAAGTTGTTGATGAGCTTAAGGATTGTACAGTCAATAGCATTATAAGAGTTGCGGATTAGTAGGAGCACTAAGTGTTTAATATAGAAAAATTTAAGGACTATTCTTTTTATTTTTTAATAGGAATAATCTTTTTGGTTGGAGTATTTATAAGGACAAATTTGTATATTAATGGGACTGCATTTGAAGACGATGAATGTAGACTTGCAATAACAATGCTTGATAAAAATCTGTGGCAAATGTTTTTACCTTTAGGTGATGCTCAATCTGCTCCGCCAATTTTTATGTTCTTATCAAAGATTTTGGCGAATTTGTTCGGCTATGAAGAACGAGTTCTACATTTTATTCCTTATGTTGCAAGCATTGCATCATTGGGATTTTTTTATCGTATTTGTAAAAATTATTTTTCTAAAAAATTAACTATGCTTTTTGCAATATTTCTTTTTGCGATAAATTTAATGTTAATATCTTATGCTTTTATTTTTAAACAGTATTCTTTAGATGTTTTGATAGGTTTGATTTGTATAAATTATTTTCCGCAAATCGATATTAAAAGTTTAAATGTTAAAAAACTTGTTTTGCTTTCAATTGCTTTAATGGTATTACCTTTGATATCGCTACCTTCTTTATTCTTTATTTTCGGATTATTTATTTTGAATTTAATTAAAAATTACAAAGAAAAAGAATTTTATACAAAATCTGTAGCGATTTGTATTCCGTTTGTTTTATTGATGAGCATTTATTATTGGAATGTACTTTTGCCTTCTAAAATTGATTTGGATTTAGCTTTTCCTAATTATTGGGAAAACGGTTTTTGGAATTTCTCAATTTTTAGTTTGGTAAGAATCATCACATTTAATTTCCTTTTTGATTTTGCCCCAAATAAATTAATGTTGTTTATATTTATATTATTTGTATTGGGTTTTGTTAGTTGTGTTTTGGATAAAAAAGATACACAAAAAACTTCTTATTTTATTACAGTAGTTTTAGTAACAGCGTTATTAGCATCGTTATTTAATATTTATCCGATGGTTGGCAGGGTTGCTTTATATCTAACGCCAATTTTTCTTTTATTTATTTTGCGTCCTTTGGATATTATAAAAAATAAAATAGGGGTAGCTTCTATTTTGTTAATGATTATTCTGGGTTTTGTTCAATATTCACCCAATTATTTGTATAGTTTTAGAAATGATAATGAAATCGTGAAATACGCACCTGAAAGTTTGATGCAGGTTTTGATAGATAAATTTAATCCAAAAGAAGATATAATTTTGTGCAATTCCGCTTCTGTAAGCAGTTTTCTTTTTTATTCAAGCAGAAATAAATTATATACGGATAATGTCCGCGAGATGGATATAAGACCCGCGACCAGAGAAGCTGCCAAAACATATTTTAATGGATTGAAGAAAAATCAGAAATATTGGTTTTATTTGATTAAAGATTATGAAAAGGATAAAGTTTTTCCTTTTATTTTGGATGAGTTGGAAAAGAAAGATATTTTGTATTTGAAGAAGGACAGAGAGTCGATGTTGATTTATGTACAAAATTAAGTTAATAATACCTTCTCTCGCCTTCGGCACCCTCCCCCAAGGAAGGGTGTATGCGTTAATTGAACGCCTATAGTTCCCTCCCTCGTGGTAGGGGAGAGGGTGTTATTAACATTAAAAAAGAAAGGACAGCATGCAAAACAAACAACTCGGTCAAAACGGCGAAGATATAGCAGAAAAGTTTTTAACAAAACAAGGTTACAAAATTCTTGAGCGCAACCGTCATTTTTCACGTTATTGTGAAATTGATATTATTGCACAAGATAAAGACACACTTGTTTTTGTAGAAGTTAAGACCAGAAAAACCGATATTTGCGGACATCCTTTAGAAGCTATAACAAAAACTAAGTACAAAAACATTAGAACAGGTTTAAGCCTATATTTGCAAGAAAATCCTAATTACAAAAAGTATCGAATAGATGTTGTTTCAATACTTTTAAAACCGAAGCTTGAAATTAAGCATTTGAAAAACATATATTTATGATAAAATTAAGAAGTGAGTGTGGGTTGACACCTCACCCAGAACACGCTACTTCCAAGCTTGTAGCATTACTTGCAACTTGGAAGTAAAATGTAAAACCTCTCCTCGAGGCGAGGGGGAAAAAGAAACAGTGAGGATTTAATATGACAGATTTAAGAGATAAATACGAAGTCGTGATTGGCTTGGAAGTTCACGCACAGCTAAAAACAAAGTCAAAAATTTTCGCACCTGATTCAACGGAATTTGGCAACGAACAAAATACGCAAATCAGCCCTATTACTTTGGGTATGCCTGGTGTTTTGCCTGTTCTTAATAAAGAATGTGTAAATATGGGTATTTTGCTAGGTTTGGCTTTACACTGCGAAATTCCAAACCGTTGTAAATTTGATAGAAAACAATATTTTTATCCTGACCTTCCAAAAGGTTATCAAATTTCACAATACGATGAACCAATTTGTGTAAACGGTTATATCGATGTTAAAGGTAAAAGAATCGGTATTACAAGAGCGCACTTAGAAGAAGATGCAGGTAAATTAGTTCACGTAGGTGCAGCAGGTATTAACGGTGCAACTTATTCTCTAGTTGACTTAAACAGAGCAGGAACTCCGCTTCTTGAAATCGTTTCTGAACCTGATATGCGCTCAAGCGAAGAAGCTAGAAACTATATGGAAGAACTTCGTGATATCGTTAGATACCTTGGTGTTTGCGACGGTAATTTGGAAGAAGGTTCTATGAGATGTGACGCAAACATTTCAATTATGCCAAAAGGTTCTAAAGAATTTGGTACAAGAGCTGAAATTAAGAACGTAAACAGCTTCTCTGCACTTCAAAGAGCTATCGAATATGAAATCGACAGACAAATCGAAATCGTTGAAGAAGGCGGTCAAGTTGTTCAAGAAACAAGACTTTGGGATGACAACTTAAAAGAAACTCGTTCTATGAGAGGAAAAGAAGACGCTCACGATTACAGATACTTCCCTGAACCTGATTTGATGCCTCTTGAAATTTCAAGAGAATGGGTAGAAGAAATCAGAGCAAAAATGCCAGAACTTCCTGAAGCAAAACGTCAAAGATATATGAGTATTGGCTTAAGCGAATATGATGCTTGTGTTATTGTTGAACAAATGCCACTTGCGTTGTTCTTTGACAAAGTTCTTGAGCTCGGTGCTAACGCAAAAATCGCTGTAAACTTCATGATGGGCGAAATTGCAGCATACTTAAAAGAAAACAAAGTTGAAATTACTGAAACTAAGTTGACTCCTGAAAATTTAGCAGAATTAATTTCTCTAATTGAAAAAGGCACAATTTCTAACAACATCGGTAAACAAATCCTTGTTGAAGATATGATTACAAATGGTGAAAAAGCGTCTGCTATCGTTGAGAAAAAAGGTTTGAGCCAAATATCTGACGAAGGCGCAATCAAAGAAATCGTTAAAAAGATTGTTGATGCTAATCCAAATCAAGTTGAAGCTTACAAAAACGGTAAGACAAACTTGTTAGGTTTCTTTGTTGGTCAAGTTATGAAAGAAACTAAAGGCAGAGCAAACCCTAAAACTGTGAACGAGCTTGTTAGACAGATGTTAGAAGGCTAAAAGTTGACTGAATTTAAGAATTCAATAAAAAATGCGCTCGCAAGGCGCATTTTTTATTTTTCCCTCTAGTTAAAAATCAGATTTAATGGTAATATAAAATAAAGTGAGGATAAAAAGTGAAAGCAGCTGAATATTTTAATCAAGGTTATTCTTGTTCTGAAAGTATAGTTATGGAAGCAATAGAAAAAGGATTGGTTCCAAAAGAACTTTTGCCTGTAGCAACTTCTTTTTCAGGAGGTATGGGCTCAGGTTGTCTTTGCGGTGCAATAGCAGGCTCTCAAATTGTTTTAGGCTATTTGTTTGGAAAAGAAAACCAAGCAGGCAACGATGTTCAAGCAAGAGCAACTGCTAGAGAATTTATTTTAGAATTTACAAAAACTCACAAAGCTACTTGTTGCAGAGTTTTGACAAGAGGAATGGATATGGCATCTCCTGAAAGAAAAGCTCATTGCTCAAATATGGTTAATGATTGTTCAAAGATTCTTGAGGAAATGATTAAAACAAAGGTTAGTGCTTAATGTTCAATAGAACGATGTTTAAAAAACGAATACTTTTTGTCGGAATTCCTGATATGGCTTATATCGGGCTTGATGGTCTATTGATGGCGGGCGTTAATATTGTTGGAGTTTTAGGCCCTAAAAAAGACCACAACATGTATTATGATTTCAAAAATTTCGTGTATTCAAGAAGATTGAATTATGTTGATTATGATGAATTGGATGAACCTCAATTAATTGAAAAAATTCGTGCATTGAATGTTGATGCAGCAGTTGTTTGTTCGTTCAATTACAAAATTCCCAGAATTCTTTTGGAATCAACTAAAGACGGATTTATTAACGTTCATCCTTCAATGCTTCCAAAATACAGAGGCGGAAACCCTTATTCACGTGTTATTATGAATGGCGAAACCGAAACCGGCGTAACTATTCATTTTATGGATGACAAATTTGATACCGGTGATATTATCGCTCAAAAACCTTATCATATACATTCAAAAGCAACAATGGGAACGATTTTTAATGAACTTAACGTTATTGGTATTGAACTGCTTTTACAAGTCTTGAGAGCGTATGAAAACCAACCGTTGCCGAGAATAAAACAGCCGAATGGTGATTTTATTTCAGGAAAAGGCTTGAGCGAACAAGAATTATTTATAAATTATAATAAAACTGCTGAAGAAATAGAACGTTTTGTTAGAGCATTAAATCCATTTATACTCGCAAGCACGACATTTCGTGGAAATATGATGAAAATTATGAAGGTGGAAGTCGCGTCTGACGCGTTTTGTGTTCCGCATCCTGCCGGAACGGTTGCAAAAATTGAAGATGATAAATTCTTTATTGCTACTTCTAAAGGTCTTGTTGTGCCAACGGTTATGCAATTTGGAAGCTTTTTTATGGGCGACAGCAAAGATTTTATCAGAATTGTTAATCCTAAAATCGGGGAAGAGTTTAAATAATAGGGTAATATTATGGATAAATTAAATTTTTTAACGGCAGGTGTACCGCTAAGGGCAGAAGGCAAAGGATATGAAGTCGGTTTTAAAGTTCTTGATGATATGAATTTAGACGGACTTGAATTAGAGTTTGTACGCGGAGTTAGAATAAGCGATAAAAGTCGCGAAGCTGTTGGAAACTCAAAAAAAGTTATTACAGCGCACGCGCCATTTTACGTTAATTTGAACGCAAGAGAAGAAGAAAAAGTAGAAGCAAGTACACAAAGAATTATTGAAACCGCAGATGTAGCAAATGAACTTGGCGGTTATAGTATAACTTACCATGCCGCATATTATTTAGGTATGGAAGCTGAACTTGTATATAAACAGGTTGCAAAACAAACACAAATTATTGTTGATGCATTATCAAAAACAAATAACAAAATTTGGATTAGACCTGAAACAACAGGAAAAGCTACGCAATGGGGTGATTTAGAAGAAATTGTAAGACTCTCTAAAGAGTTTGAACAAGTTTTGCCTTGCGTAGATTTTTCACATCTTCATGCCAGATATAACGGTATAGTAAATACTTATGATGAATTTTCAGAAATTTTTGAAACAATCGGAAATGAGTTGGGACAAGTTGCGCTGGATAATTTTCATGCCCACGTTGCAGGTATAGAATACGGTGCAAAAGGTGAAAAGAAGCATTTAAACTTGGAAGAATCCGATTTTAACTATAAAGATTTATTAAAAGCATTTAAGGCTTTTGACGTAAAAGGTGCTGTTGTTTGCGAAAGCCCTAACATCGAAGACGATGCAAAACTTTTGAAAGAATATTATTTGAGTTTGTAAATTTTTTGAGAATTCAAAAAGGACAAGATTATGAAAAAATTTATACTTAACGCAGACGATTTTGGAATGAGCAAAGCTTACAACAGAGCTGTTTTAGAAGGCTATGAATCAGGTATTTTAAAAAGTACTAGTCTTACAGCTAACGGCGAAGCTTTTGAAGAAGCCTGTGAAAAAGTTATCCCTGCTTGTCCTGATTTAGGTGTTGGAATTCATCTGAATATTATCGAAGGTAAATCCTTGTGTCCTGATTTAGACCAACTTACGGATAATCAAGGTAATTTTAACAACTCTTTCGGCGCACTGCTTTTAAAATCGCTAAACCCAAATAACAAAGTGTTTATGGAGCAGATTGAAAAAGAATTCCGAGCGCAAATAGAAAAAGTTATGAGCCGTACAAAAGTTACTCATATCGACTCACATGTGCATACACATTCAATTCCAAAGATTTTTGAATTAACGGCAAAATTGGCTAAAGAATACGGTATAAAACAAATCAGAACACAGTTTGAAAAACCTTATCTCATGCCGGATGCAAGCCGAATTTTTAACCGTAAATACCCGATAAATTTAGTTAAAGTTGCACTTTTGGAATTCTTTACGCTTATAAACGAAAAAACCGTTTTCAAATATGGTTTGACGACAAACGATTATTTGCTTGGCGTTTCATTCACTTCTATGATGAACAGTTTGGCAATTTCTTACGGCTTGATGGCGATTAAATACGATAAAGTTGTAGTAGAAGCCCTAATTCACCCTTGCAGATACGAAGATGGCACAATTGATAACCATTTTGAAGAATTTCAGATTACAAAAAATCAAAAACTAAAAGAAAAAATTGAAAAATTGGGTTTTGAAATAACAAATTATGCCAATAATGAACAAAACTAAAATTTTGACAGCAACAACTCTCATTCTTTTGTTAATTACGTTTTCGTTTTTGCCAAAAGACAAAGAATTTTGTGTAAAAAATGTAATATCACCAACAGAAATACAACTTGATAACGATGAAATCTTGAAATTTGATGATATTCAAACTTTTGATGCAAATTATTCTTCAAAAAATAAAGAACTGGCAACAAAACTCGGAATAACGGAGGATGAAGCGTTTATTGTCGGTAATTTGGCAAAATATTGGTCGCAAAATCTTCTGAGCGGGCGTGATGTTTTGGTTGAAAATGGGGATTTAATCTATTATAAATACAGCTACCAAAAGAAACTGGAAAATTCCGCCTTTGGGATAAGAAACAATGAACCATGCAGAAAATCCACATTCAATAAACTGTTAAAATCAATTAGGCACACAAAATACGGAATTTTTGCTAACGATAAATTTTATCCGATATCAAAAGAATTTGCTCAAAGCGATTTTATAGTAATAAGAAAAAGTCATTATTATAGATTATTTCCAAAAGCTTTTGTTAAAAAGACACGAAGGACGCAACTGACAAAATTTGAAAAATCAAAAATTTACTTTAAACCATTTTATAATGGAAATATAAAAATCATTGTTTCTGATTTGACCACAAAACTTAAGCCTGACAGAAACTGTTCAAGTGATATCTGTAAAGAAATTTTGACAAATATTAATACCTCAAAAAGCTCAATAGATATGGCGATTTACGGCTACTCATCAACTCCGGCGATTGAAAAAGCAATAAAAGATGCGCAAAATCGCGGTGTAAAAATTAGATTAATTTATGATGTGAACACAAAAAACCAAAACATTTATCCTGATACATTTAAATTTGTAAGCTTAATTGTAAACTCCAAAAGTGATAGAGGGCTAAAGGACTCCAACGCTACAATGCATAACAAGTTTTATATTTTTGATAATAAAATAGTAATTACAGGTTCTGCTAACCTTTCACACACCGATATGTCAGGATTTAATTCCAACAATATAATTGTGATTAATTCAGCGGATGTTGCAAAGATTTATAAAACAGAATTTGAGCAGATGTTCAACGGTAATTTTCACTCTGCAAAAATTCCAACAGCGAACAATAAAGCAAATAATATGCAGATTTATTTTTCACCACAGGATAAAACAATAAGCAATGCAGTTTTGCCGATTATTGAAAATGCAAAAGATTATATTTACATCCCGATTTTTGTAATTACGGAAAATCGAGTAGTTGAAGCCTTAATCAATGCAAAACAACGTGGAGTAGATGTAAGGCTTATTTCAGACGCGTTGAATGCTTCTAGCAAATATTCTAAAATTAGAGTCTTGAGAACAAACGGAGTTCCCGTAAAAATTGAAAACTACGCAGGCAAAATGCACTCCAAAACAATGATTGTTGATGATAAATATTCCATCATCGGTTCAATGAATTTTTCTAAAAGTGGCGAAACAAAGAATGATGAAAATACGATTGTTTTAGAAAACGCAGAAATTGCAAAATATTTGAAACGCTTCTTTTTATACCAATGGGACAGAATACCCGATAAATGGCTAACAGGCTATCCGAGAGCCGAAGGTTGGGAGTCTGTTGGTTCTTGCTCTGACGGAATTGATAACGACTATGACGGTTTAACTGACGCAAAGGACAGCGGATGTCATAGTCGCTAAATAAATATATAGAACTCTATACCAAAACTCTATGAAAGGAAAGATTGATAATTTTGTTGCATTTGCGCAATTGTTGTTTCCATTGCTGAAAATTTCTTTTCCAATTGAGCTTTATATGTAGAAATATTCGTATTTTGTTTTTTAATTTTTGTTTCCATTTTCTTGATGTCAGAATCAAGAGTAGAAGTTTTTACATCAAAGAAACCTGTTGTTGCTTTTAAACTTTGTTCTACTGCGTCTTCCATCATTGTTAGAACACCGCCTTCACCTGTCAAAATTGATTTAACAGACTCTGGATTTTCTTCCAATGCTTTTTTAAGCTTGTCTTCATCCAATGTCAATGAATTTGTATCAGCATTCAAGTTGTTACCGTCAGCAGAACTTGTAGAAACACCGATTTCTGAAAGAAGACTGTAAACACCACCGTTTGAAGAATTTTTAGCAGTTGCATAGCTTCTGATTGTGTTTCTCAAACTTGTTAATGAAGTTTCACCGTGAAGGTTAGCACCATTAGCAGTAACTTCATCCACATTGGAAAGCACATCGTTATAAGCACTTACGAATGATTTAACAGCTTCAACCAAACCACTTGTATCTTGAGTTACTTTTAGAGTTGAAGTTCCACTTTCTTCCGTACTTACTTTTTTCAATGTTAACGTAATACCATCCATTCTTGAAATATCAGAAGTAACAGTATTAGATGTTGATGTCATTTTAGTTCCATTGATTGTAAATTGAGCATTTTTTCCCAATTCTTGAGCATCAGTGTACATTTTAGATGATTTAACGGTTCCGTCATCATTCCATTCGGAAGTTGTTAATCCCATCACATCTGTAAAATTACTTGTTCCTGCTTCAATATTTATATAAGAAGCACCTTCTTTTTTAGATGTAATTGATAACTTACCCGCTGCATCATCCCAAAAAGCGTAAGCTTGAGCGTCATCATTGCTGTTAATTTCAGAAATTAATGATGAAAGAGTGGTTTTATCCGTGATTTTGAAAGTCGCACCGCCAATTGAGAATGTACCTTTTTTAATTTGAGTATTAAAACCCGAATCTTCTGAAGTCAATTTTGAAGCAACAGTAGCTTTAAACAATGAATTTGTTGATTTATAGCTTCCGTCTTCTTGTTGAGTCAAGCCGATAAGTGATGTTAAATTCGTACTATCAGTTGTAGCACCGATGTGAATAGTATCACCTTCATTTTGAGCAGAAAAACTTAAAACACCGTTGTTGTCAATATCTGTTTTAACACCAAAGCCTGCTAATTTAGCTTTCAAATCACCTAAAGTGTTCGTATCATTTATATTTACTGAATATTTTTGACCATTTACATAGGCAGTCAAAGTACCATCTGAAATACCAAGATTTTTTAATTTTGTATTATCATCAGCAACTGCACTTGCAGCATTCTTAGAAGTTGCTTTTGTATAAGTTGCAAGCTGTTGAACGGTTATATCATAATTTTGTCTTGTTGCACCGGGAGTAGCAGTAGCAGTAAAAATATCTGTATCAGAAGATGTTGCAGAATTTTTTGCAAACAAGTCCATTGAACCGCCAAACTTTGCATCGGTCAATTTTTCGATAGCAGAACGCAAGGCAGTAAATTTACTTCTTGTATCATTCAAAGTATTTTTTACTGTTTGTTTACTTTTCAAATCCGTTTGTAACGCTGTAACTTTTTGTTGCTTTACAGAAACGAATGCTTCTACCCAAGATTTGGTATCTAAGCCTGAAGCCAAACCGCTAAATGATATTGTTGATGCCATGATAATAAAGTCCTTTTTATTTCTTAGTCAATTGGTATATAGTTATACTGAGTATATACCTATTATAAAGCATGTTTTTATGCTTTTCAACCCTATAGATGGTGTAGATTGTTACAAATGTTAAAAATTCAAATTTTTATAAGAGTAGGGTAGACTTCAATCTACCTTTCGCGCAAGAGCTTTTTTCAAATAATTCAGACAAGCGGTATTAGAAGTATAATTTTGGATTGTGTTGAAACAGTTTTCTAAAATTTTATTTTGATTTTTTGAATTTATAATTTTTTCAATAATTCCATCTTCCCAAAAATAACCGTTTTCTTTGTCTTTAATAATTCCTGAAATACCGTCATCTTTTTGGCAAATGGTAATACAGCCTGATGCCATGGCTTCTAAATATACCATACCGAAAGTTTCATTTACGCTCGGAAGTGCAAAAATATCCGCCTTTTTCATTTCTTCTAAAACTTTTGCATGTGGTAAATATCCGAGAAAAACAGGTTTGGAAGAAAGCTTTTTCAGATTTTTAAGTTCTTTCCCATCGCCAATAATTCGAAGTTCTACATCCAAACTATCACACTCTTTAATCACCAAATCAACGTTTTTGCGTTTAATTAGATTTGCGCAAGTCAAAACTTTTATTTTGTTTGAAGGTTGCCAACTGCGTTTTATCGGTTCAAAATCAATCCCTGAATAACAGACAAAAGTTTTGTTTTTATATTCAGGATAAAGTTTTAAAAATTTTTGTTTTAAGACGTTCGATCTGCAAGCAATTTTTGTTGCGTTTTTGTAAGCTTTTTCAAGTTCGGGTTTAAAATAAATCGAATAAATCGGATTTGTTAAAACCTCTAAATCCGAAACATGCACACCGGCTACAAACGGCAATTTAAGTTTATTTGCAAAAATTACACCGCTTGGCATGTGTGCTATTACAATATCAGGAGTGAATTCAGTTTTGATTTTATTCTTGATATTGCCAATAAACGGTAAAAAATAGTTTATATTTTCTACATTTTCATATATATCGCTTTTATAAAACGGTTTTCTTCTCAAAAAAGAATTAAAAATAAAATTCGGTTTAATTACACGAACTTCGTGACCTAATTCTTCCCATCCGTCAACAAAATTTTTAATCGTTTTTGGTGTGAATTTTTCATCATTTTTTATCGGGTATAAGTCAGTAACAACAAGGATTTTCATTATATATCACCGTATTTGTTTTTTTCAAAACAAAGAATGTTAATGAGTGAAAATAACATAACTACAATCAGCAAAACTACTGCAAGAGCTGATGCATAGCCCAAATCAAGGTTTTCAAAAGCCCGTTCATAAATATAATAAACAATAGTTTTTGTAGAATTTAAAGGCCCGCCCTTTGTCATAACGTAGATTTCTGCAAAAACCTTCATTGCTGAAATTGTACTTATTGTTGAAACAAGAGCAATTGTTGGCATAATATGCGGAATTGTAACTGTAAGATGTTTAGTTAAAAAGTTTGCGCCATCAATGTCACAAGCTTCGTACAAATCTTGCGGTACGCTCATTAAAGATGCTAAATAAATCATCATATAATAGCCGATACCCTTCCATATAGTTACGATTGCAACAGAAAACAACGCCCATTTGGTATCGACAAGCCAGCCAATCGGTTCAAGATGAAAAAGTGTCAGAATGTAATTCAATATCCCTTGTCCTGCATAAAGCCACTTAAAGGCAATTGCTGCTACTACAATAGAAACGATTACAGGCAGGTAAAGCAGGATTTTATACAAAGTAATTCCGCGGATTTTTTGGTTAATAAGAATTGCTAAAAATAGCGGAAATGTTACCAAAAAAGGTACCGCGATTATTAAATACATAAAAGTATTGAACATTACTTTGTAAAAAATCGGTTCTTTGAAAAGTTTTATGTAATTATCGACACCGTTAAATGTTGGGTTATAGATACTTGATGAATAATCAAAAAAACTTAATCCAAATGTTTGAAAAAACGGTATGAAAAAGAATACTATTAACACCGCAACTGCAGGAAGCAAAAACAAATATGGCGTGTATTTTTTGTAATAATTCATAAGTTGATTATCGCATTTGTAGTGTTAGAGGTCAAGAGGTTTTGTTAAAGAAAGATTTCCATTTTGGAAAAGGTAGATTGCAATTTTTTGCACCATTAACTTTTAAAGACTTTTCAACAATCCGACAATTTCTTCCGCTGCATCAAATTTTGCCAAATGAGATGCATTTTGTTTCAAATAATTCATCTTAATAGGATTATCAAGAAGCTCTACAACGCTTTCTCTCAAACAATTTGGGTCTAAGTCTTTATCCTCAACATAAATACAAGCACCCATTTCTAACAAATATTTTGCGTTAATTCTCTGGTGATTTGCTGCTGCGTAAGGATATGGAACAAGTATTGGTGCAGCTTCTGACGCACAAATTTCTGAAAGACTCAAAGAACCTGCTCTTGAAACTACGATATCACTTGATTTTAAAACTGAAATCATATCGTCAAAATAAGGTTTAACAATCAAATTTTTATCTTGTTCAAATGCAGGATAAATTTGTTGCAATCTTCCCGTAACTTCAGCAAAATTCTTTCTTCCTGTTTGGAAAATTACCTGCAAATTTCTTTCTTGAGAAAATTCTTTAAGAAGTTCAATTGTTGTATTGTTGATAGATTTTGCACCTTGTGAACCGCCCATAATACAAAGAGTCAAACGATTTTCCAACCCCATATTAGCTTTTGCTTCTGCTTTAGTCATTGTTCTAAAGCCTGCACGAATTGGGTTTCCCGTGATAACCGTATGTTTGTTCGGAATATATTTTTTTGCTTTTTCAAACGCTAAAGTAACATATTTTGCGCGTTTTGAAAGTTTTCTTGTAACAAGTCCCGGCATAGCGTCGCAATCATGCATAATATATGGAGTCTTAGTTATTCTGCACGCAAAAATCATAGGTGCAGAAACATAACCGCCTGTTGCAAAAACAGCATTTGGTTTGTATTTTTTTATGTATCTTACGGAACGCAAAATCGCTTTAACCAATTTTACTCCCCAAACAAAAAACTTTGGATTAAGTTTTCTTGGCATACCTGAAACACTTACATGCAAAAACTTATAACCTTTTTTAGATGCGAGTTCAAATTCCATGTTGCGCTTGTTTCCAACATAATAAACTTTCGCACCACTTTCTGTTAAAGTGTCTGCTACTGCCATTGCAGGATAAATGTGTCCGCCCGTACCACCACCGGTTACGAAATA
>USFB01000030.1 GCA_900553895.1 uncultured bacterium
AATAAAAAGCTGGATTGCTTCAGGCTAATCGCCTTCGCAATGACGTGGCGTGAGATTACCGGTTTGGCGTCATTGTGAGGTGCGATTAGCACCGAAACAATCCAGCCTTTTATTAACTTTCCCAATCAATAAAAATCACCCACACAAATATATATTAAATGTACAAATTACACTAAATAACTAATCCTTTAGAACTATTTGTTTACAAATCTTAATGTTTCAATTTTTCAGGCTACCACTTGCTTTCACGAATAAAACTAATCTTAGAGAATTACTTTTAAAACAAAAAGATTGAAAAATTTTTATGTTGTTGGTATATAATTTTATTGGACATTTAGTCCAAAAGTAGTACACAAAAGAAAAGGTTTAAAAAATTATGACATTACCAAACGTAGCTTATTTCTCTATGGAAATAGCAATGGATCAATCGCTAAAGACTTATTCAGGCGGTTTAGGATTTTTAGCTGGTTCTCACATGTTATCAGCTGGTTACTTACAAATGCCTATGGTAGGTGTAACTATGTTATGGTCTTATGGCTATTATGACCAAAGAATCGACCATTCCGGCAACGTTGAAGTAGCATATATCAGAAAATATTATGATTACTTAGTTGATACTGGTATCACAGTTGAAGTTGATACTTTCGGTGAAAAAGTTAAGGTTAAAGCATTCAGAGTAGATCCTGAATTATTCGGAACTTGCCCTGTTTACTTATTAACAACTGATGTTGAAGGTAACAGTGATTGGGCTAAGAGCATTTCTCATAAACTTTATGATGGAAATGAAAGAATCAGAATCGCTCAAGAAACTATCTTGGGTATCGCAGGTGTTAGAGTTCTTCAAGCAGCCGGTTACAACTTCGATGTAATCCATATGAACGAAGGTCACGCACTTCCTGCTGCATTCGAATTGTTAAGACAATACAACGGTAACCTTGAAGAAGTTCAAAAGAAAACTGTATTCACAACTCACACTCCTGTCGCTGCAGGTAACGAAGTTCACTGGGTTGATACATTGTTAGAAGGCGGTTTCTTCGCAGGCGCTTCAAGAGATAGAGCTATTCAATTGGGTGGCGAAAACTTCTCATTAACAGTTGCAGCTTTAAGAATGTCAAGAATTGCAAACGCAGTTTCTCAACTTCACGGCTTAGTTGCTAACAAAATGTGGGAATGGGTTGACGGCAGATGCCCAATCAGAGCTATCACCAACGCTGTAAACCTTCACTACTGGCAAGATAAGAGAATGAATGGTGACAAATCATTCGACGAATTACTTGCTGCAAAACGCGAAATGAAAGAAGAATTATTCAAATATGTTGCAAACGTAGCTGGTAAGAGATTTAATCCTGATGTATTAACAATCACCTGGGCAAGAAGATTTGCTGATTACAAACGTGCTTGGTTAATCTTGATGGATAAAGATAGAATCAATAAATTGTTAGATGAAAACAAAATCCAAATCATCTTCGCTGGTAAATTCCACCCGGATGATGTTATGGGTAAAGAAATGTTCAACAAGTTATTGAACAGATCTCACACATTGAAGAATGTTGTTGTTCTTCCTGGTTATGAATTACAACTTTCAGGTATGCTAAAACGTGGTACTGATGTATGGTTGAACACTCCATTAAGACCATTCGAAGCATCAGGTACTTCAGGTATGTCAGCTAACGCAAACGGCGCACTTCACTTGTCTACATACGATGGTTGGACAGTTGAAGGTACATTCCCTGGAATCAACGGTTACACTGTTGAATACCCTGAAATCGACGATGATATGCCTTGGGAAGAAAGACATTGGGCTGATCACAGATGCATGATGGATATCATTGAAAATCAAATCATCCCAACTTACTACAACAACAAACAAGAATGGGCTAGAATGATGCGTCAAGCAATCAGAACAGCAGAAGCTTACTTCAATTCTGATAGAATGGTAATTGAATACTATAACAGATTGTATAAGCCAATCGCTCACGACGATTGCTCAGCTGGAGAAAAGAAGAAAGAATTAAACATTTCTGAAACTCCTACATTCGATGCTTGGACTTATTCAAATATCAAGTAGTTTTAAAACTTTAAAAACGGGCTTTTCATAAATGAAAAGCCCGTTTTTATATCCCAAATTTAATATCTTATATTTAAAGCGGTATCGGAACCAAACGTGAATAAAACTTATATTCATTATAGTTTTTGGGAAGTGCGTTCCAATATCTGTAAATAGTTAATTTTGCATGCTCTTTTACAAATCTATCAGCTTCTTCAATTGTTTCGACAAGATACGGATAACAAAAAGGTATACTATCCTCGTTTAATTTGATATTTAAACAATTTTTTGATTTCAATTTCTCGTGAATCGCTAAAAACTTATTACGCCTGTTATAATCAGGTTTAATATTATTAGTTTCACTTCCTATATACAAATTTGCACCAAATTCAGTATTCAAAAATTTTCTTTCTGAATCAAAGCTTGCGAACCCTTTTGGCTTTGCATAATATGCGTGTGCGTTATCAACAATCAGTTTCGGATATTTTTCTACCATTATTTTGACATTGTTATCACAAATTCCAAAATAATTCGGGTATAAAATAAAAGCTTCTGTTGGGAATTCTTGCGCAGGCATAAATTCATCATTTATATGATAAAAAAGTGGCTTTGAGCCAATTTCAACAACCGAATGACGAATTACATCACAAAGATAATACGGAATATAAATTTCTTCAATAGAAAATTTTTCTATTAAGTATTTCAACGCGTCACGTGCATATTTAAATTTCATATTATCATTATACAAAAAGAAGGAATAATTAGGAAAAGTTTGTTAAAACATTTCTTAATGTCAATATGAAATTCTTTGAGCAGTTAAAGGGTCACCCTCATCAGCCCTCTGAGCAGCTTCTCCCCTCAAGGGCGAAGCTACCCGAAGGGCTGATGGGGGTGGTATTGTTCTTGTAAATTTTTTGCACCATTAACTTATTCAAATAAAAAGGACACACAAAAAGTGTATCCTTTTTAGATTAATTCATAACATCAAACTGTTAAATTACTTACCTAATTGGCTCATAACTTCATCAGCAAAGTTATCGTTTCTTTTTTCTAGGCCTTCACCTAAAACAAATCTATCAAACTTAACGATGTTGAATTTACCTGAAATCAATTGTTCAATTGTTTGTTCAGGGTTTTTAACGAATGGTTGTTCAACCAAGCATCTGTGAGCCATTAATTTATTAACTCTACCTTCAACAATTTTAGCTCTGATTTGTTCAGGTTTCTTAGCCAAGTCTTCTTTGCCCATTTCAATTCTTGTTTCTTCTTCGATTACGTGAGCAGGAATGTCTTTTCTAGAAATGAATTCAGGAGCTGAAGATGCGATATGTAAGCAAACATCTTTAGCCAAAACTTCATCTTTAGCATCTGTGTTAAGAAGAACACCGATTTTACCATTGTGGATATAAGTTGCAACATTGCCTTCGTATCTAACAAATCTTCTAACAGTGATTTTTTCACCGATTGAAGCGATTTTTTCTTTGATAACGTCAGCGATTGGTTTGTTGCATTTAGGGCAAACAGAGGCCAATAAAGCATCAACATCAGCAGGATTTGTTTCTGCAACCATTTGAGCTAAACCGTTTGTTAATTCGATAAATTCAGCGTTTTTAGCAACGAAGTCTGTTTCACAGTTTACTTCAATCATAGCACCTACTGTTTCATTAACGAAAGAACCGATTCTACCTTCAGCAGCGATTCTACCCATTTTCTTATCAGCAGAAGCCATACCTTTTTGGCGAAGTACTTCCATTGCTTTTTCCATATCACCGTCAACTTCAACTAATGCTTTTTTAGCATCCATCATGCCAGCACCAGTTTTATCACGAAGTTCTTTTACCATTGTAGCTGTAATATTCATGTTAATTTTTCTCCTTCTTTTATTGAGTTGAAATGTTTAACAGTTGAAAAGTTGAATGGTTCGTTTTATTCGCTACCGCTCATTTTCACCTGTATAATTATAAAAAGGTTAAAAAGTTTATAAGTTCTTACTGTTACTAATATGAACGAAGTAAATAAAATGAACCTTTCAACTTTTCAACCTTTCAACTTAAAGTTTTAATTAAACATTAGCAGTTTCTACACCGGCGTCAGCAGCTGTAACTGCTTCTACTTTGCCTTTAGAATTTGCATTGTTTTCTCTTAATTGTTTACCTTCCAAAACAGCATCAGCCAACTTAGAAGTAATCAATTTGATTGAACGGATAGCATCATCATTACCAGGGATGATGTAGTTAATTCCGTCCGGATTAGCATTTGTATCAGCCAAGCAAATAACAGGGATGTTTAATTTGTTAGCTTCTGCAATAGCGATATCTTCTTTAGCTTGGTCTACAACGAAGATAATATCAGGTAAACCACGCATTTCTTTAATACCGCCTAAAGTTTTGCTTAATTTTGCTAATTGTCTGTTTAATTGAGCTTGTTCTTTTTTAGGTAATTTTTCAGCGTGACCTGAAGCGATAAAATCTTCAAGTTCTCTTAATTTGTTCACTCTACCTCTGATTGTTTCAAAGTTAGTCAACATACCGCCTAACCATCTTCTGTTAATAAAGTATGCGCCAGAACGTTTTGCTTCTTCTGCAACTACTTCTGCAGCTTGTTTTTTAGTACCAACAAAAAGAACATTTTTTCCTTTTGCAGCATAATCTCTAACTGCATCATAAGCAGCGTCTAACAATGTAGTAGTTTTTCTTAAATCAAGAATATAGATACCGTTTCTTGCACCATAAATATATGGTTTCATTTTTGGGTTCCAGTGTTGTGTTTGGTGTCCGAAGTGAACGCCAGCTTCTAATAATTCGATAAGTGATGCTACTGACATCTTGTGTCTCCTTTTTTTTAACTTGTTTTACTACGGGTTAAACTGCTCCATCTGTCGGAAATATGAAGTTCTAAACTGCGTCATTTTTCCTTGGACTAGGGCGAACCTATCGACCAGTGTAACCACCAAAATCATATTATAAACATGTTTTTCTAGCAAGTATAATCGTTACAAAGCACTAATTTTGTTAAGTTTTATCTGTGTTTAATATTGTAATATTTCTTTACAATATAGCAAATTTATATACTGAAAATACTTTATATATATAACGAGGATAACTATGGGTATTTTTACTAGAGTAAAAAACTTCATAAAAACAGAAGTTTTAGGTGTTACAGACAACACCCAAGTTAAACCTGCTCAAAATTTAACAAAATCAGCAAAACCAAATGCTATTGTGGAATGTAAAAATGTTGGCAAAAATGAAGATACAGTTGTTATAAACAATAAAAATAAAAAACAACCTGCAAATAAAACTCAAAAACGTTCTGTTGGTCAAATCAGGGAATCTATTAAACAAAAGTGCCAAGCTAACAATATTAATTTTGCGCAAGTTTTAAAGAATATTCCGCAAGTTGCAGGACTATCAAAGGAAAAATTTGAAGCACTTACGGATGTCCAAAAACAAGAAGTAATGCTATTTTTGGAAAAAGAACTTGATAAAATAATAGCTTTACAAAGGAAACACGGTCGTTCCGATAAAACAAACACAGCAGAAGTTGTTACGGAAAGTGCTAAAAATAAATATGAAGCTAAAAAAGCCGGTGTTAATATAAAATCTATGGAAGAAGAAGCTGGTGATATCAACGCCGAATTGGGTACTGATTTCAAAAAATTAAGCAGAAAAGAAAAAAGAGCAAAATTTAAACAAATGGTAAAAGCTCGTAAAGAAGCTTTCGAACATCGCTTGCAAGCTAGATTAGCCAAAATTTCACCAAAATATCGAGCTAAAATGGAAGCAAAATGGCGTGCTGAACACGAATTTGCAGAAAATGCGCGCTTCAACGAAGTTTTAGCAACAAATGATTCAGATACAGCATTAGAAGCTGTTGTAATGCTTCCTGCCAAACGAATGGCAACAGGTATCAAAACCGTACTAAACACAAGATGTGATAAAGCAGAAAAGACAGCAACCGCCGATAAAGCAAAATTTGAATACACCGAAGGTTTGATGAAAGACTACTACGAAAGAGGTGAAAAGCCTTCCGGGGAAATCGTTCAAGAATATACTCAAACAATAGTTTCCGCAAAATCTGCGCAAGCCGTTGCAGAATATCAAAATGATTATAAAGCAAAAAGAGATGCTTACGAATCAGGGAAAGAAGTTCCTGCATATCTGGATAAAGATTTCTTCACATCTTCTGCAAAAGGTATTGGTGAAGGTGCTTTAGAAAACACCAATATGACAAACGATGAAAAAGCAAAATTCATTTCTGATTGGAATGACGATGCTAAAAAATATGATGATTACAAAGTTGTTACTAAAAGTGTAAATGAAAAGTTGGAAACAAAGAGTGAATATAAAGAAATTTCTGATAAAGTAAAAACAATAAATGAAGAAAAGGTAAAACTTGTTGAAAACAAAGTTATTCAAGAAATGGCTACAGAGCCTACTTATCATATACAAGAAATAACAACAGAACCATTAAGCAAAACTATACCGAATATTAAAATTGATAATAACAAAAAAGAAACAATAACAGACAAAAAAAATGCAAAAGTTTCAAATCTTGTTTCAAAACAAACTAACAATTCAATTCTTATTGCAAAAGAAATCAGAACTACAAGTATTGATTACGCCATTAAAAAATTCGGTCATTCAACCGTAATCGAAACAGTTCTTGATAACCCTAATTTAAAACATATGCGCCCTCAACTTGCTACGATTATTAAAGGTTATGATTTGAATTCATTAAAGAAACTTGCTCAAAACTGTTCTACAAGTGCATTTGTATATATCTGTTCTATCGTAAACAAAGAATTTGTCGAAGAATTGAAAGACGAACGCAAAGATTTGTGTTATTCTGCAAGAAAACAAGTAGAAAATATGGAAAAACAATATGCTTAAAAATATAATTTATTTGATTCTTTCTGTTCAGGAAAAAATCCTAAAATATAGACTTTCAAAAACATTAGGTGTTAAAAACACATCTAAAAGAAAACGCCATTATTCAAACGGCTGTACGCTTGATTTAAATACGATGGCTGATATTGAAAAACAACAGCTTGAAGATGAAATTAATTTAATATTGAAAAAATATAATTATGAACCGAATGAAATATTGAATTATGTAGAAAATCAAGGTGCAAAGGTTTATTTTATTGATAATGCTGCAAACCTACTTAATCCGGTTGGCGAAAATGAAGGCTTTATTTATCCGGCTTCAGGAAGTCTTGCATTGTATCTTTCACTTGCCATTCAAAAACAGCCAAAACTTAAAACAGATGAGATGTTTGTTTTGTCAAAAGGCAAAATTAACAAATACTATTTTCTATATCATTTCTATAATTGGTTTGCCTATAAACACGGAATCGCAGGATTAGACGCTGATTCTCAAAAGTTATTAAAAAAATACTTGTATGGAGAAAATGATACAAAAGAACTCCAACTAGCGGATATTTACAAACTCAAAGACGCTATTAAACAGGATAAAGCATCGATTGAATTTGTAATAAAACTATGTAGAAACTATGACGGTGCAAAACAAGCTTTGGATAAGATGAAAAACGACGGCAGTGCAAATTTGTAAATGTTGCTTATTAAAAAGATTAATGGTGCAAAAAATTACACCTGCTTTTTATCAATTATTATAGGTTAAATATTGAACGTATTTTGTACCATTAACGGATTAGTTGATAGACTTCAGCCGAGCGCAACAAACTTATACTCCGATATCAATAGTCATGAACTTATTCTTGTAATCATTAATTGTATTCATAAGCTCAACAAACTCTGCATACTTTATTGTGTGTAAAGCTTTAGAAAGCTCAACCGATTGTAAAAATTCAATCTTAAATGCATCTTCATTACGTGCTTTAATTTTAATCATGCCGGTATCTTCAAACATTTCAAGCATTGTTTCAATTACAGGATTGTTTACACCGAGCGCAGTCGAAGCTCTTTCTAAATCGAAATTTCCGTCAAGTGTATTACAAGTATATCTAATCATGCCGGAAAACATTTTTAAAATTTGTTCTTCATTGTATTTATTGTTTTGGTATCTCATGTAATGAATTGCATCAGGTGCAACTGTTGTCATAAGATTTTGCATAACATCTTCGTCCGCAGGATAATCAAAGAACATCAAAACATCACTCTTGTTTGCACTGTTTCTGTTTGCAATATGTTCACAAATATCCTTGAACGGTTTAAGACCTTCCATAATTGCCCTGTCTTCTACAAAAGCGCATATAGATAGCTTAGAATTTTTGATGTAGTCATTAACCTGTGCTAGAATATTTGTTTTCTTTCTGTGGTCATAAATTTTGGTCTTAACTTCTTCCTCTTGAACTAAGGCGTCTGAGTGAACATCTTTTAAGATTAACTGGACAGAAGTTACACCGTTAAACGTATTCAATTGCGGTGCAAATGCAATATCCAATTTATCTCCTTGAATAAGAGGAATATCGCCTCTTGACCACCAAACACAATCCATTGTGCCGTTTGGAGTGTCCACAATAAGTTTTAAATGGTCTTTTGTTGAACCCATTAACTTCTTTTCTTTCAAAGTCAAATTATTTACAACAAATGTTGGAGAAGGGTTCGATGCGCCAAACGGTTCAAGTTTAGATATTTCTTCTACTAAACCTACATCAACTTCATCAATTGAAAGCTCTAAATCAACTTCAAGAGATGGGTTTAATTTTTGTCCGTTCAGCATTTCATCAATAGTTTTATTTAACGCTTTTTTAACAGTTTCAAAACTTGCTTTTTCTTCACTAAACGCAAAACCTGCCGCCAATTGGTGTCCGCCAAATCCTTCTAAATATTCAGAAATGTTCGATATGATGTCATATAAGTTTAATTCTTTTACGCCACGCGCTGAACAGCGAAACATCTTTGTATCTTCCGAATAGTTCATAATGAAAGTCGGCTTATAATATTTTTCAACAAATTTAGACGCTACAATGCCGACAATTCCGACATGCCAGTCTTTAGAAAATAAAACAATCGCATTGTCTCGACTTTTTGACGCGCGCCACATTTCGTCAGCTTCTGCAAAAGTATTAGAACACATTTCCTGACGCAATTTATTAAAGTTTTCAAGCGAAATAATAGCCATTTCAATTTCTTGTTTGTTTTCAGAAATCATAACTTTGATTGCGTTATCGACTGTGTCAATTCTACCTGACGCGTTAATTCTTGGTGCAATTGTGAACGCGATTTGTTCGGCTGTTAAACCGTTATCAGTTCCAACTCCTGCGACATCAAGCATTCTTTTTAAACCATAGTGTTTGCCTGATGCAATAAGTTCCAAACCTTTTGTAACATAATATCTGTTTTCTCCGATAAGCGGAACAATATCCGCAATCGTACCAACAGTTACAAAAGGCAAAATTTCTAAACTGAAAGCCAGTTTGTCATATCTTTCTAAAACAGCTTGAGCAAGCTTAAATGCAACCCCTACACCCGCTAATGAGGTTAACGACTCAATTTGTTGAGGAGTAAGTTTTTCATCCAGTGCATTCATTGCTTTTGGGTTAATTATAGCGTACGCTTCAGGTAAAACTTCAGGTGCTTCGTGGTGATCTGTAATAATCACATCGCGACCAAAACTGTTTATAAATTTAACTTCCTCAACGCTACTTATACCATTATCAACTGTAATTATCAGTTTTGGCTTCTTTTGTGAAAGTAATTGCACCAAAGCTTTTGTATGCAAACCATGACCTTCGTTTTCACGCTCAGGGATGTAATAATCAACATTTGCACCTAAGTAGCTGAAAGTTTTCATTAAAACAGATGTTGAAGTTACACCGTCTGCGTCAAAATCGCCATAAATTAAAACATTTTCTTTTTCATCTATGGCTTTAACAATTCTATCAACAGCTTTTTGCATATCGCAAAAAGCGTTAGGGTGCATTAACGTTATCTCAAGAGGATTCAAGAAATCTTTTTTCGCCTCTGCAGTTGTAATGCCCCTAACTTCTAATAATCTATCTATTAAATTTGCTCGTTCGGTTTTACCTTTTCCCCCGCGAACTACCCATTCTTTTGTACAAGACATGTCATTTTTTCCAATATTTCAATAGCTTTCTTTAACTGAACGTCGTCTTTTGCGTCAACGTTTTCCTTAGTCAATTCTACCACAACATCAGGAGTTATACCTTTTTTATGAATATCACTTCCGGATGGAGTTAAATATCTTTGAATTGTAATATTCATGCCGGCTTCATCAGGCAAACGGTTAATTTCTTGCACTAAACCTTTCCCGAAAGACTGTTCTCCTACAATTGTAGCCCTATGATTATCTTTTAACGCTCCACTTAAGATTTCACTTGCAGAAGCTGAGCCTTTGTTAATTAAAACTACAATCGGCTTATCGGTAACTTGTTGGTATCTAGCACGAGTTGTGCTTTTGTATGAATCTCTGTCAACCGTGCTAACGATTACACCGCCTCGCAATAACATATCAGAAATGTAGATAGCGTTAGTTAAAAGTCCGCCAGGGTTTGAGCGAAGGTCTAAAATATAACCTTTTACGCTGCTTGAATTATTCAAAATACTTTCAATTTCTGTTGCAGCGTTTTTGCTGATAAATGAACTTAATCTGATGTATTGAATATCGTTTGGAATGTTTGTTGTTTCAAACGGTGGTTTGCATGAAACAGACTTAACTTCAATTTCATCTCTTACAACGCTGTAAGTTTTGTTTGGCACACCTTTTCTTTGAATTAATAAAGTAACTGTTGTACCTTTTTCGCCTCTGATTTTATCGGCAGCCGCATCAATGTTAATTCCTTTTGTGCTTTCGCCGTTAATTTCAAGAATTTTATCGTCTGCCATCAAGCCTGCTCTTTCAGCCGGAGAATCTTCAAGAGGTGCAATAATAACTAATTCGCCATCTCTTAAACCAATTTGTGTTCCGATACCTTTAAGCGAACCTTTGATTGATTGCGTTTCTTCAGAAAATTCTTTTGGGTCTAAGAATCGTGTGTATGGGTCATTTAAGCTTGCAAGCATTGTTTCTATTGCTAAATAAGCATCTTCTTTTGTTTTAAGTTTGTTTTCGTAGCGATAACGCCATTTTGTCCAATCTTGGGCATTATTAGACGGATCATAATATTTTTTATTAACAATTCTCCAAACATCATCGTACATTTCACTCGGAGTTGCAGAATAGGCTTGTCCTATAGCCATTACAACCGCCGATAATAATATAACTGATTTTATAAATCTTTTCATAAGCTTACACTCCTCACAAAGTCCAAAAGCACTCTTTATATTATATTACACAATAACTGATAGAATTTCAAATGTTTTAGATTTATCATAAAAAATCTGTCAAAATTACACAATATATTTGAGATTAAGCGATATAATGAGTGAAAAATTTCGCTACAAATAAGCTTCTTCAATATAAATCGCATCAAACTTATAGGCTTCTAAAGTCTTTGAAAAATATTCAGGTGGAAGCCCTGCTTTCTCTTTTAAAGAATTCAAGAAAATTTCTTTATCGGGAAGTTGTTCCCAAACAACCGGCAAATAAACGGCTCGTAAATCTTTTTCAACCAAAATTATTCCATGTGGATAAATTTTTGATAATAAATCTCTTTCATCTTTGAAGTCGATTTTTTCAATTGCAGAAAGTATTGAAACCGATATTTCCAATTTATCAAGTTCTTCTATTGTAAGCGGTTCGAATCGAGGGTCTTGAAATCCTGCATTTTTAGCATTATCCATAATATCCAAAATTAGAGGTTTGGTTGGGTAAATTGAACCGATACAGCCTCGAAGTTCTCCATTTGATTTAAGAGTTACAAAAGATGCACCAAATTGAGTAAGAACGGCTGGAATTTTATGCGGAATAAATTCTTCTTGATTGATTGTTGCAATTATGCTCGTTCTTGCAACTTTCGTAACATATTTTGAAAAATATCTTTCAATAAAATCATTTCTTGAATCTGTGTATAAAAACCAAGCACCGTAGCCGACAACCTTATCTTTATCAGAGCTAATGTCGCCGGAATTATACATTTCTGTTCTAATCAATGCACAATCATTGTTGTTGGCAAAATCCACCAATCCTTTTATCCCTGTTATACCGCATGCCTGTTGAGGTTCAAGAAACTCTATTCTACCCGTTTCTATAACGGTTGCAGTATAGGTATCAATTTGTCGGCATTGTTGTTGTGTGTAATAGTGACTTAAATCCGATGAAATTATAAACGAAGACTCTTCCCAATAAGCAGAAATTAAATCAGAAATTAATCTGTAATCACAATTTCCGACAAGAACAGGGACTATTTTAATTTTTTTTCCAATTTTTTTTAAATTCTTTACAAAATCAACTGCACTTTGTTTGTGAGGCAAAAACATATTCTGAATAAAAGGCAATTGAACTTCGATTGAATGTTCATTCTCAAAAACTTCATCTGCAACTATACTTGGAAATTTTTCAGCGATTTCTGAAATAAGCTTGTTATTTACTTCTAAATTTCCTAACGGTGTTTCAAAAAAACTGTATTCTGGAAGTGCAATATTGTTAAAACTCTCATGATGAGATGGCGCAATAATAAAAATATTCTCGTTTGCCTCTAAATGTTGATAAGCTGACATCATTGCATGGCCGGAGTAAGCATAACCCGCATGCGGAACGATAATTGCTTTTGATTTATAATCAAAAGTTTGTTCTTCTTTAAAAGAATTCAGTAAATTATTTAATTCTTCAGGATTTTCAGGATAAAAACTTCCTGCAAAAGATGTTTTTTTGTTCATAAAATTATTATAAAATAGTTTTGAGTTAATAGCAAAAAATTTTTTTAGGTGTTTTAATATAAATATGAAAATTTCAAATAACTACAACACGCCAAATTTTAAGGGCTTTAAAAATTTAATAAGTTTTAACCAGGAAGCACAAGGTAACAGGCTTTCAATGTTTGCAGTACAGCTAGATAACGAAGGCACAAATGATTTAGATAAATATAAAAAGCTTGCTGAGTACTCAAGATGTTTTACAAAAGCCGATATAGATGACACTATAATGTGTGTTTATTCAGAAAACCCGGCACATCGTGCAATGTATTTAAATAATGATATTTTATTAAATGGACACGAGTTAGAGGAAGTTGCAACAAAGTTGGATGATGACGATTTTAAACAGATAGAAACCGGTTATTTGAAGGCATATACTCTTATTGCTGATTTAACTAAACGTATTATTTCAAACAACAAACCTTTAATACGTGACATGAGTTTTCAGAAAGTTGCACTTCAAACTCAAAGAATGCTTACACAGCTGTGCGGAGGGGACACAAGCAGTGCGTTTCAAATATTACAAGATGCATGTTACAATATAAGACCGCCAAAAACAGCCTCTATTATTAATGCTGGTATTAATAAAGCTCTTAAAAACTATTTTTAGGCTATAATTTTGCTGTAACTTCTCTTAAATACTGCCTGATTGCAGGCGTAATAAGCAAATCAGGTTCTGAAGAGCATAAATCATCCAATGTTATTACACCTTTTCGTGTTTGTCCTGCTTGGATTTGCAAAAGCCCTAACATAATTTTGTCATAGGGACTTTTAGAATTTGCTAACTCTTTCATTTTAGTATTTGTAATTCCAAGTATTCTATAACATTCTGCCAAATTTTGGTAATATTTAAAATTTAAACCATATAATTTAATTGCATCTTCAAAACAAACTCTTGCCATTTCAGGATAACCGATAAAAGTATATGTTTCGCCTAAATTATTCTTGAAAATCGCGGTTGCTTGAGTGTTTGGGCTTAGCTGAATTGCGATTTTGAATTCTTGTATCGCCGCATAATAAATTCTGTCTTTAAGATAATTTATTCCTACATTATTGTGATAAAATGCGTCTTTTCCGGCATCAATTGTATATTTATATGGTTTTCTATAACCTGAACAAATCACAACAATTAACAATAAAAATATAGTTAGAAATTTTTTCATTATAGTTCGATTTCTAATCCTTCGTAAGCCATAATAGCATCTTCTGATGCGTATTCTTCTGACAATAAATCTAATTTTTCGTCATTATAACCTGGGTCATAATGGAAATAAACTAGCTTTTTCGCACCGACTTGTTCTTTACAATCTAATGCCATTTCAAAAGTTGAATGACCGTAGCCTTGTTTTGGAACATAAATACTCAAATAATCTTCTGTTGAATATTGTGCGTCATGGATAAGTAAATCACACCCTTTAGCAAACTTAACCAACTTTTTGTCACCGCCCGGATAGCTTTCCTTGTCTGTCGCATACACAAGAGTTTTTCCTTTGTAGGCTATTTTATAGATAAATACACCGTTTTGAGGATGAGCATAGGATTTATAACAAGTGATAACAACATCATCATCCGTATAATCACCTTCTTTTAAGTCATTAACTCTAATAACCTTTGGCATTTCGCCCGATTTAAAAATAATATAATTAGTTTCGTTCAAATCAAAGATTTTTAAATCTGCTGCAATGTCGCCTAAATCAAGCGGAAACGACTTTGTGAACAAAAGTTTAGCCAGTTCGCTTTCTAATGTTTCGTTGTAATTTACTCCACCCATCAAACACATTCTTGTAGACGCCAAGTGGCATGGTCTAAAGAATGGAAAACCTTGAATATGGTCTAAGTGAATGTGGCTCAATAAAATTGTGCATTTTACAGGAGTTCTGTCTGTAATCGTCGTCCCTGATTCTATGTATTTTTGCATAAGTTCGTTACCCAAACTTATTAAACCTGTTCCTGCGTCCAAAATAATTAAATGTCCGCCTACTCTAACTTCCACGCAAGATGTGTTTCCGCCATATTTCAAAAAATCTTTATGCGGTACGGGATAACTGCCTCTAACACCTCTGAATTTTATTTTAAATTCGTCCATTCTTAATCTCCATAATTTTTTAATTCAAAACTTGCGTTTCTGTCGCTCTCTTCTCCATACAATCTTTCAGTACCCATAAGTCTGAGTTTTGAACGTGATTGTATGTCTTTTAAATTAGTTTCTTTCAAATAAACATCAACAAGAGTTCTTTGTTTATTAGAATTTATATTAACAACTCTGAATGAATTCGGATAAGTAACCAATGACGGGCATGCCACAACTAACATATTATCATCTTGTATGATTTTTGTCGTGTGATAATGTCCCTGTAAAACAATTAAAGGATTTTTGTGAGTCTTTAAAAGCTTTCTTACTTCATATTCATTTTGCATTTTATGATTAGGACTGGAAAACGGTTCAATAATAGGAACATGCGAACAAACTATAACCGTATCTTTTGCATGTTTTTCCAATTCTTGAGTAAGCCACATGAATTCTTCGTTTGAGATTTCGCCGTTTGATGTTAATTTATAATCAATGATAGAATCTAAACAAATGACCCTAAATCCTTTTTTAGGAGTAAATGCGTAATAAATGTTTTCTTGCTGCATGTTATCATTGTTAGCAGCCAATGTTTCTAAAAATTTTCTTTTTGTAAGCGGACCATCTATACTGATATCGTGATTCCCATCAATAGCATACCAAGGATAAACCAAATTATTTGCATGCGAAATGAATTTTTCTAATTCACTCACCTTTGGTTTATTAACCAAATCACCTGTAAACATTACAAAATCATAAGGACCGGAAGTGTTTATTTGAAAAATTACGTCGTCCAAAAGTTCAGGAGATTTTTTCAAAAATTTGTAAGACGTATTTTCTTCAAAAGAAGAAAAATGCGCATCACTAACTTGTGCAACTCTTAAGTTATTATTTGCCGCAGTGCAAACTTGCGAACCAATTGCACAAGCAATGAGAAGTGTTAAAACACAATTTATTATCTTAGAAAAAAAAGATTCTTTTTTACGCTTATATCGCTTCATGATTATTTATTATACCAAATAACCGTGGTTGTGTATAGCTTATTTCTTATAATTTTAACTTTAATTCAATTACCCCCATAACATGCCAAAGGTAGGTTATGAAATTTTTTACAATGTCGTATCTTATAGGTAACAAAATTTAAGGTCTGAATAAAAGAAAAATAAACGAAAGGATGATAATTATGAAACAAATAATTCCTGAAAAAAGTTCTGAAAAAGTTGCAAAATTTCTTAAAAAAAACGCTCTTCACAAAAGAGATTTTGCAGAAATGATAGGTGTAACTTTATCCTATGTCTACAACCTTATTGACGAAACCGTTCCGTTTTCTACAAGAGGAACTACAATTGAACGTATTGCAACGGTTATGAATGTTGAACCAGAAGAATTTTCCGAATACAGAATTCCTCAAGAGCCGATACTTATAGATGAATCCGTTGAAACTTTGAAAAGTTATATCAAAGAAAATAAACTTTCAATTGTGTCATTCTTAAAATCGTTTCCTCGTAAAAAGCGTATAGATATCGTAGATGTTTTAAGGGGGGCTTTGCCACTGCCCATTGATTATAAAGAATTAAAAATGATAGGCAAAACTCTTAATATGCCTGAAGAAGAAATTTATTCTATGTGGGAAACTCGAATGAAACAGGTGCTTGAATCTGCCGGCATGAATATTTATGCAAACTCGGGACTTGTAACAACAATGTTTGATTGTGCAAGAAAATTTTTAGAAGTTTAATAGTAATAAGGATGCCATATAGGTGTCCTTATTTATTTTGTAGAGTAGAAAAACTTACAATCGAAACTTTGGAAGATTATTTTAAATACTCACCAATCCAACTTGTAATTACTCTGGCTAAGCTCGCATCGTTTTTTAACATCAGCATGCCGGAAGAACGCGCGTCAGACGTATAAGTCGCAAAAGTTGCTTGTGCAAACTTTTTTAAATAATTTTGTGCGTTATGTCCGGAAATATCATTGGTTCCTGAAATTGAAAAAATATCAATATTATTCAAATTTGCCAATACAACAGGAACATACAATCCTTTTGTTTTAACTACCGGCGATAACAAAACCAATGTTTTTGGCTTATAAGTAATTTTATCAGCTGTCAAAATTGCAGTACTTGCGCCAATATCAGAACCGACAATTGCCCATTCATTAAAGAATACCTTCTTGCTGTTTTCGGATTTAACTCGTTCTATAACTTTTATCACATCGTCAGGATATTTGGCATAAGCATTATTGGTAAGACTTGACCAAGAAGTCCTTACTAGCTTTGCATTATAAACACTTTTGCCATGTCCGCGTAAATCAATCTTTAAAACCGCATAACCTTTACTCAACAAATTTTGCGGTAAATTTTCCCACCACTCAGACGAATAACCAAGCGAGTGTAGAAGAACAACGGTCTTAAATTCTTTTTGACCTTTTACTTTCGGGTATTCTAAACTTCCTTTTAAAGTAAAACCATCAGACGCTATTGCCGTGATTTCTTTTGTAACAGTAGTTTGCGATGCAAAAACTGCTGTATTTATAAAAATCAAAAATAATGTTAAAATAAAAATAATGCGTTTCATAATGTATATATTATACCACATTTTTTAATGGAAAATTGACAACCATCTCAACCTTCCCTAACAAGGGAAGGAGAGAGATAAAAAGAATTCTTTACAAACCGTTACAAAAAAGGCAATTATTTAAAAATAATATACTTTATATATATAAGAGTATAACCAAGGAGCGAGTATGTCATTAGTTATAGATGCTAATATGAAATTATTTGCAGAGAGGATGAATATCACCTCTTCTCGAATGATTCAGGATTACGGTCTAAAATCTGTTGATGAAATTATTGAAGCAGAAGCAGCTCAAGGCAACTCGCAGGCTGTTAAATTTGCACAAGAGATGTATAATTCTCCTGCAAAATTAATAAAGATTTTTAAACTTACTGATGTAGAAAACAAATTTGTTTTACTTCATAACATGAATTCAGAAACAAGAGAAAAAATCCTTCCAATGCTTGATAGCGATGATTTGGTAATGGGTCTGTATTTCTTTACGCAAGATAAATTACTAGAAATGCTTGAAGGTGTTGATATTGAAGAACTTGTCAGAGTCGTATTAGGGGCATTTCCTCTTGCTGACATTGTTTCAATGTTTACGGAAGATGATTTGGCACAATTCTTTCAACACGATGAATTGGATAGAAAAGATGTTATAGAGCAATTAAAATGTATGCCACCGGAAGTTATGATTAAATTTGTAGAAGGAGTAACCGGACAACCTTCTGAAGAAACAAATCCTATGGATTTGATTAACAGCATTGCAAATTTGCCAATGGATCAATATAGAGATTTCATGTCAGCAATTGACCCTGATGTTCAAAGACAACTAACTTTTCAATTGACAAAAGAAAAACCTGAATACTTACAATTGTTTCCTAACCAAACATACATCAACATGCTTTCAACAATGATGAAGCCTGATATGGTTAAACCGATGATTAACTTAAACAAAGAATCTTTGGTAACTATGATTTCTGAACTCCCATCTGATTTGATGTCTATTGTTGCGGCTCAAATTGACACACAAAAATTTGCAGAATATATTTTAGATGGTCATACTGATTTACTTGAAGGCGCATTGATGATTTAAGAAAATATCAAGCAAACACTGCTCGTACGTAATAATTTTCATCAAACTTCAATTTTTCTTCTAACTCTTTAAAGCATCCTGAAAGTTTTACAACTTGTGCGACTTTTTCTCTGATTGTGTATTCGCTTTGTTCTGCGCCTTTGCTCAAAATTGTTTCAAGCGTTGATGTTTCTATATCCATATAAAAATTCTGCAAAGTTTCTAAACACCAATAGAGTTTAAAAAGTTGTTTATTAATAACATATTTTTTATCTCTAAAAATAAATCTATCTAACTCATCAAACGCATCTTGAGTAAATTCCAAAATTCTTTGCACATAAATATGTGTAAAATCAGATTCTTTTTTAAGAAGTTTTGCACTATTAACAACAAGTCTACAAATATTTGCATTTATATCAATTGTTGCATCTGCAAAAACAAGCGGGAAATTAAAATAACTTCGACATTCCGGTTTAGTTGCTACAAGTTGATTTATTCTTAAAGCAACAGCTTCTCTGATTTTACCGTCACAACCCGTTAAATTATTCATTAAAGCAAGGGCGTCAATTTCGCTTTCAACCTTGTCAAATTTTAAGGCTGCAATTTGACGTTCTGCAATATTTCCATTGTTTAACATTTCTAATAATTCTTCGTGAGTAAATTCTTTTTCTGAAAGTTCACAGGCAAAATCAAAATTTTCATCTAAACTTATATTCAAATTCTTATCCCTATTATTGTATAGTTACATCATATCATAAGGAGTAATGAATTTGGAGTAAAAAATAGTTTTAATGTATGATAAGGATTTAAAAACTTAGTGTATAATAATTCTTAAGGAGACTATCATGAGTATATTTGAAACAATAATGCATAAAATATTAATATTTGAAAAAGAACCACAAAAAATCGGCTTATCACAATTAAAAGATACTCCTGTTGTTAAGCAAAACGAACCATCAATCAAGAACAAAAACGTTAAACTTTCAGATTTAATGCGTAGAGCAAGCTAGATAATTAAATATATTTTGTAAAATATATTTAATCTTTAACGTATGAAAATTTTTAAAATGTATGGTGCAAATTTTTGCACCGAAAACATTAAAAAAGGTGGGAATCGCTTACGCTTTTCCCACCCTACCGGCTATTTTAATTGTATCAAAATTATCATGGACAGTAGTGTTTTTGGGGGAGAGGGTAGAATTTCAATTATTATCTTACAAACACCAACAATACACCTGTAATCGCCGAAATCAAAATATAATACAACGGGTCGCGCTTAGACTTCCAACTCAACAAAAGTAAAACTCCAAGCAAAATCATTGCTTTAATATCTCTGATTTCAGGCTTTAATAACCCAATCGCAACAGAGGTCAAAAGCGCGCAACTTACAGGTTTTAGCGTTTCTATCGTTGATTTAACATAAAAATTATCACTGAATTTTTTAAGAAGTTTAGATACAATAATTACCAAGAATAACGACGGCAACATTTCGGCTATTGTTGCTAAAGCTGAGCCTAAAACGCCTGCGCTTTTTAATCCGGCATAAGTCGCAACATTAATCCCGACAGGCCCCGGAGTAATGGAAGCTACTGCCACCATTTGAGTTAATTCATCAAGCGAATACCAATTGTAAACCTGTGAAATATGGTACAAAAAAGGAATCGTTGCATATCCGCCACCAAACGAGAACAAACCGATTTTAAAAAACTCTAAAAAAAGTTGAAGATAAATCATTCAATCTCCTCCTTTTTTAGAGTTAAACGTTTATAAATAACACCAATTAACGTAAAGATTACAATGCTCTGAATTGGAGTGATTTTTAATATCAAAAGTGCAAGCAATGTTAAAACAAAAATTGTGTAGAAAAATGCGTTCTTGTTTGATTTCTGCCACATTTCACGCACGGTTAAAACGATTAAAGCAATTACTGCAACTCCAACTCCCCAAAGCGCACCTTGTACGTATGAATTATTAACCAAAGTCCCTAAAATTGAAGCCAACAAAACAATACTCCAAAACGGAATAAATGTTACACCTATCATAGCTGCAATTGCGCCCAATTTACCGCGCAATTTGTAGCCGATAAACATAGACATATTAGCTGCAATAATTCCGGGAAGTGATTGTGCAAGCGCAAAATAGTCGATTATGTCGTCATGGCTTACAAGATTTCTTTTATCAACAAATTCGCTTGTCATTATCGGCAAAATTACATATCCGCCACCAAGAAGAATCGCACCGATTTTTACAAAAACTAAGAACAAACTAAAGAGCGACATCTTTTTCTGCCTATTTTTGCTATTAATTTTTCATCATCTTCCGGTGTAAAGCCTGTTGTTGTCAAATAGTTACCGACAATTGTTGAATCTACGCAATATCTGAATGCTTTTTCAATAGTTTCTTCCGAAAGTCTGGCTTTTTTTCCGCCTGCAATTCTGATTGAAGCATTTGGACAAGCTATTTTAAATATTGCCAAAGTTCTTAAAACATTTTCTTCGTCGATTTTATCGCCATAATTTTCAAACGGAGTGTTTTTAATTGGTGTCAAAATATTAACAGGAATACTCTCAGGATTAATTTCCGCAAGTTCCATAGCCATTTCAACTCTCTGCTCTACGCTTTCGCCCATACCGAGAATAACGCCGGAACATAATTCCATACCGTATTTTTTTACAAGCTTTGTTGTATTTAATCTGTCTTCATAAGTATGAGTCGTACAAATTTGAGGGTGATAAGATTTGCAAGTATTTATATTGTGGTGAAAACGAACAAGCCCTGCTTCTGCAAGTTTTTTAGCTTGCTCATCGTTTAAAATTCCAATACTTGCGCAACTTTTAATTCCTTCTTTGTTTAATGCTTTAATCATATCAAGCATTGTATCAAAATCGCTTTCATCGGGAGTTTTGCCTGAAGTTACGATTGCAACTCTATTAGCACCATTATTTACGCTATCGTGTGCAGCTTTTACAACTGTTTCAACATCAATCAACGGGAATGATTCGATATTAGTGTTGTAGTGTGAACTTTGTGCGCAATAACGACAGTTCTGCGAACATTTGCCCGAACGAGCGTTTATAATTGAACAAAATTCTACTTCATCTTTTAAATATTTTTTTGACTCGTTTAAAAGCTCATCCAAGTCCATATTATATAAATCTAATAATTCTTGTTTTGATAACATATCTATCCTTTCTTTCTTAGCATCCGCAAGTCAGCCCTGCGCATAAGTTTACAGCCTGACCGGTTACACCTTTTGCGTCTTCTGAAATTAAGTATTTCACCATTCCTGCGATTTCATCAGGAGAAACAAATCGTCTTTGCGGAATACATTCAACAATCTCGTCTTTTGTAAATTCGCCGTCTTCTGCTGAAGCGTTTCCCATCTCGGTATCTACCCATCCGGGGTTAATTGTATTAACTGTAATCCCAAATTCTGCAAGTTCTAAAGCTAAAGCTTTTGTTGCACCAAATAATCCTGATTTAGTTGCAGAATACAAGCTTGCGTTAGCTTCTCCCATAACTCCGCTTATAGAACCGATATTAACAATTCTGCCCCATTTTTTTGATTTCATATAAGGAACAGCTTTTGATATCAAATATAAAGGTGCTTCAAAATTGACTTTTGTTATATGTTCAATTTGTGTGAATGTCATTTCTTCAATCGGAGAATAAATATATTCACCTGCATTGTTCACTAAAATATCAATATTATTGGCTTCTATAAATTTACCTAATTTTTCAACTTCATTAGCTAAATCGCAAACACAATAATTTTTATAAAGCTTTAATAGTTCTTCGTTTCTTGCAGAGACAAAAACATTGTGTCCTGCCTTAATTAAACTATCTGCAATCGCTTTTCCAATACCACGGCTTGCGCCCGTTACAAGTATATTCATAATAAAAATCCTTACGGTGATTATACCATAAGGATTTGAAAAATCCAAAAGGCGGCTGAACCATTAGCTCTCTCAACCGCCCCAAAATTAATACAAGAACTGCGCTTGATAAGCTTGATAAGATATAGGCGCATCTTGTGTTGAAGGTTTGTTTGAAAGACCAAACGCCTGAGATGCTTCAGTTTTTAAACCTGCAAAATATGTCATTGCCTGACCATCAATTGCACTTTGGCTCAATAACTGAATAGCGTTATTAAAAGCAGCATAGTCTTTGTCATAATCGCCGGTAGCTTGAATTCCTATTTGTGCGCAAACGCTTGCCCAAGGAATGTTCTGCTGACTGTTTTGATTATCAATTTGTTCCTGAACCTGCTTCGAATACTCTTGATACATCGCAGAGTCTAGTTTTTTCAAATCATCAGTAGTACCTGTTGGAGTAACATTAAAATCATCAAATGCACGCTCTAATGAAGTCGAATTTACAGGAGTTCGACCCAAATAAGAGTAAATATTTGCACTTGTGTAGGAATATACTCCGTTTACTGTGAAGTTTGACATAAACACACCTCATTAGATATATAATGTATATCGGCATTTTTTCTAAAAACTTTAATGAATTTGGATGAATATTTACAATTTGTTACAAAACGAGTCTGCAATTCAGTAATAACAAGAAAATTCGTCCAGAATAAATGTTAAGAAATTGTAATAATTAAAACTAAGAAGTAGTTATTTCAAGATTTTCTAGTAATAATTGTATTTTACAGACTTATAATAGTTAATAACAAATCGGATTTTTCGAAACACAGCTTCTCAGAATGACTGGCGTGAAATTATCGGCTTAGTGTCATTTTAGAGCTGTTTTTACACTTCACTTTTAAACAAAATATTAACTTTTGTAACAACAAAATCCAAGTCTGAAATTTGGCATTTCTGAAATACTTTATATATATGTAAGACGAATTCAGAGA
>USFB01000031.1 GCA_900553895.1 uncultured bacterium
GGAGTTCGAATCTCCTAACCTCCACCATTTAAAATCAAGAGCCGAAAGGCTCTTTTTTAGTGCTTTGAAAGTACTCATCCTTTGAAGAAATTATTACAGACTTAAATTCAGCGAAACAAACTTCCGCAATCGCTTTTTAGCAATATACCCTCTCTAAAATAATTATTTCTAAATTAGCCTTTTTTATTAAATAATAAACACATTTACAAACTATCGCGACAAAATTTATTTATATCAAAACGCATTAAAAATACTATACCTATATATATTATGACATTGCTTGTGCTATCCGTGCATTTCTTTTTTTAAGAAAATCAATAGTTTTATCATGCCATATAAACCATTCTTTTGTATTTTGTGGCAAAGGAGAATCTTTTAAATTGCCAGAACCTATATAAATATTAACTTTTTTATAATCTTCTGAAACAATGTCTTGAAGGTAAAAATAATTAATATAACCTTTAAAATCATTAAAAAGATTGAAAAATTTTTCATCTGATTTTAAAACATAACTCAAAGGATTTTCTTTCCCTTCATAATATAATCGGATACATTCTATTGTTAAATCAACTCTATCTTTTATAAATGGAGAACATCCACGTCTTTGATTAATACTATTTCTATGTCTTGGGAATACTATCATTCCACCAATAGTATACGCTTTTCGAATATATTCTTCTTGAAATTGTTGATAGTTAGGAAGTTCAACTTTCAATTCATCTATCAATGATTTCATTGTTGGCCATCTAAAACCATTTATCAAAGAATCACTACTAAGAACAAAATCTTTCCATAATAAAATGTTTGTTCCATAAGAATCTTGACTTGGTTGTAAATCCATATATTCACCATTTGGTAATTGTTTGCTCCATAGTATTTGGTGATATTTTTGTAATTTTTTGTTATTGGTATCGGGATCTATGTTACTAGAACCATATCCATTATTATTTTCCCAAAAATTATTCCAATAATTTTTGGTATCATCGGCAAAATTTAAATTAGTATCAATTATTGACATGATAGAAACTTAGCATAAATAACTCTCAAACACAAATTTATAAATCCAGACATCTTGACAAAATAGTAGCATTATGCTACAATGTTAATATGAAGCATAATGAAAAAAGAGTTCCACACTACAACCTAAAACTCATAAAAGAGTTAATTCAACAACAGAAATACTTAATTCGTAAAATTGCAATAGAAAATGCTTTGTGTGATTTCGATTTAAAGTATAGGGATATAATATCTTATGTACTAAATATTGAAAACTCTTATTTTTACAAATCAATGACATCTGAATATGATAATAAGTTATGGCAAGATGTTTATCATGTTCCAATAGGTAAAGAAATTGCTTATGTTAAACTTCAAATAGTTTCAGATGAAAGTGTTGTTATACAATTCAAAAGGAAATAAATTATGAAAAAATGTCCAGAATGTAATCATGAATTAAAAAGAATAGAAAACGGAACTTTGCAAACGAAGCATAAAACTTCTAATGGTTGTAAAGATATTCTTGTTGAAAATTTATCTTATTCAAAATGTGATTATTGTAATGAAATTTTCTATAATCCTGATGATTTGGATAATTATGAAATTCAATTTGAAAAAGCTCTTGAAAAAGAGAGAAAAAGTGAAAATCTTTTAACTGCAAAAGAAATCAAAGCTATTAGAAAGAAATATAACCTAACGCAATTACAATTAGAATTGTTATTAAAAATAGGTCCTAAAAATGTCGCAAAATGGGAAACATATAAATCAAACCAATCAAAGACTATTGATAAACTTTTGCGTAATATGAATGATGATTATTGCTTCTTTTTGAAAATGTTAAGTAACGTTGAAATAAAAGATTTTAATAACATTATTAATGAACATAGTTTTTATTTAGAAAATATCTCTATTTTAGAGTTAATTTCTAAATTTTATCCTGATATAAATATCAAAAATGTTAGTAAAGATTTTATATCTTATGTTAGAAAAGTTATTGAAAATCTATTAGCAACAGAGGTTGTTGAACAAAATTCTCAATTAATATTAAAGGAGGCTATTTAGATGGAAGAAGAAAGAACATTACGCTTAATAAGTTCTCAGAAAGATACGCCTTTAACTTCTGAGCAGTTTGAGAATTTATTAAACAAAAATAATGAAAATAAATTAGATTATGATACATTGGCAAATAAAGTTGCAATGAAGTTAAACACTCAAGTTGGAGAAGAATTAAGGAGAAATTCTGAAAAAATTGATCAATTAACAAGTGGTATTACAGACTTGATAAACGAATTTAAAAAACAAAGTGTAGATGAAAATAATTCTTCTTTTAAGGTAGCAAGAGCAAATGAAAAAGCTAATTTTACAATAAATTCTTTAGATTCTCATATTACGCATATAATTTCTTGTTCTCATATTGCAGAATGCTATCATCTTGTAACAGATAAAGATGTCACAAAGGTTTCTGTTAATAAAGCTAGGAACTTATTAATAGATTTAAATTTATTAACCGATGGAAATTTTGTATCGAAAGCTTTAAATGGAAGTAAAACGGTAACAAAAAAATACCATTTTTCTATATTCTCTGAAATTAAAAATAGACTAATGGCACCTGCAAATTATGGTATAACGGTGGAAATATCAGAAAAATGGCGTAGAATTGCTTTTATTCCAGACGATGAAGAGATAAAGATAAAAATTGATGAAATATTTAGTATGTTAAATTAAGGATTTTTGTTTTTAAGTTTTATGTATAATAAGTTCAAAGAGGTTAGGAGGTAGCATGCAACCTTTAGAAATAATGGCTTGGCTGTTGTGTAGGTGTTTGTATTATGCAAAAATATTGTTTAGAGCATTTGTTGTGATAATTGTTTTGTGTATTATATTTAATCTTAATAATATTATTAATTGGTTAGATGCATTGAATTTATCATTTTATATCAAAAAATATGAACTAATGCAACTTATATCAGGGATTATATCAGGCTTAATCACTTTTATTGCAATGAAATATATTGATGATTTGAATAAAAAAAGAATTTATAACGAAGAACTAATAAAACAAAAATTTGAAATGGAACAACAATATGAAACATTGTTAGAACAATTTTTTGAAGATTTACAAATTTTGAAAAATTCAAAACAAGGATATGTAACATTAAATGCACAAGGAGATTTTATTGAGTTTTTATCACATTTTAGTACTATAGCTTTTGATATTTTTCAACAATTAGAAAAAATGGAAAAGTTTTTTCCACTATATAAAATGGATTTTTATACACACAGGTTGTATAGATACAAATATATGTCAAGAGGAGCAGATAAAGCAATCAATGCTATTAAAGAAGGCAAATTAGACTACCTAAAAAGTAAAACTTCAAAAACGGTGCAATGTCCTAAAATTGAAGAATTTGTTATGTATCGTTGGCCAATAGAATCATTTGATAAAATATCGAAAGATGTGTATAACGAATTAATGAGATTAAGTAAGAAATCTAGGTCTTTAAGCTAATAACTTAACTACATTTAAAAATTAATTCTGATAATTCTACATTTTTTTACGTAAAATTTTTTCAATTTCCAATTATAAAAAATGCGGATTTCTGACATACTTCAATCCTACATCACTAGGCGATTTTGGTGATTTCAAGTTTTAAATCGTATGTCAAGTTCCACCATTTAAAATCAAGAGCCGAAAGGCTCTTTTTTAATGTATTTTAGTACTAAGACTTTTCGAAGCAATTATTGCAGACTTAAATTCAGCCAATCCAACTTCCGCAATTCCTTGTTTTGCGAGTTTTACTGGCTTTTTTTATGTAGCAAATCAATTAATAATTCTCCATTTATAGCAATAGAGGTTGACAGATACAAATATCACCAAGAAGGAACGCCCCGAGCTGAGCGTGATAAACTCAAAAACAAAGGATAAACAAATTTTTCTCAAAATGCGAAATAGTATTTTATACAATTAAACCTTCTTGTATTATAATAATGAAAGCATTTTGATTGGTCAATTAAAGAAATTTTGAGGTTTTAATGAAAAAAGTATTATTTTCTATTATCTTATTAATAGGCTTGTTTTTGCCACTAAATAGTTTTGCCGATACGGTTGTTTACAATACAAAAACAGGGAAATACCATGCGCAGAGTTGTGCCAGTGCAAAAAAGTGTACTGTGAATTGTATAAAAATTGGTAGAAAACAAGCAGTTCAGCGTGGTGGTGTTCCTTGCAAAATTTGTGGTGCTAAAAGTTATTGATAGATTCTTTTAAAATCTGTGCGTGATTAATTGTCGGAGATTTTGCCGTATTAATTTATGTATTTGTTGTATAAGTTTGACTGTGCGGATGTGCAGACTCGTAAACATCTTTCATGTGTTTCATTGAAATGTGTGTATAAATTTGGGTATTAGAAATTCCAGCGTGCCCCAAGAGCTCTTGCACAACCCTTAAATCTGCGCCGTTTTCAATCAATTTGGTTGCAAAGCTATGTCGAAAAACGTGTGGTGTAACTTTTTTAGGGAGTTCAATTTTTTCTACAATTTCATTTATTACCTTTCTGACAGTTTTGTTTTGAAGTCTGTAACCTGTGTTATTTATGAATAACGGAGTGTCTTCATTTATTTCGTCAGTGTTATATTCAGGTGCAATAAGTTGTCGCGCAGAATTTATATACTGAATTAAGTATCCTTTTGCTCTGTCTGAAACAAGCACAATCCTTTCTTTCGCGCCTTTACCAAAAACCCTTATTTCGTTTTCGTCGAGGTTTAAATCCCCAAAATTCAAGTTGCTCAATTCTGAAATACGCATGCCGGTTGCCCATAAAAGCTCTAGGATTACGCGATTCCTAAAACCTGCAGGAGTTTCAATTTTAACATTATTCAAGATTCGCTCAACTTCTTCCGGTGTTAAAAATTTAGGTAAAGATTTCGGACGCTTTGGTGCGGATAAAGAGATTGCAGGATTTGAATCTATGTAACGTTCTCGAAAAAGAAACTTATAAAAAGTCCTTATAGCGGCAATTTTTCTTGCTATTGTTGTTTTTTTGTAATCAAATCTTTGAATAAAATGTAAATATTCTCTAAGCTTGTTAAAATCAACATCTATACAGCTTGTATTATTAAGCCATAATATAAAACTTACAATATCAGAAGAATAAGCAGAAAGCGTATGTTCGGAAAAGTTTTTTTCTACACTTAAATATGTCTTAAAATCTTCGAGATATTGTTTTTCTGTTTCTTGCATACTCTCTGCCCTCTTTCGCTATTATAGTTTATGTTTCCAAACTTTGCAAATATATAACTTATTTATGCTACAATTTTTGTATGAAAAAGATAGCATTAGTAAGTCACGGTTGTGCAAAAAATTTAGTAGATTCGGAATTAATTTTGGGGCTTTTGGCTCAAAACGGTTATGAAATTACACTCAATGAAGAAGAAACAGACACTGTAATCGTTAATACATGTTCATTTATTTGTGATGCGGAACGCGAATCAATCCGAACGATATTAGAACTTGTTGATGCCGGTAAAAAAGTTATTGTAACAGGTTGTTTGGCTCAAAAACATCCTGAAGAATTGAAAAAAGAAATTCCTGAACTTGCAGGGATTGTTGGTGCAACAGACTTTACTAAAATTATCGAAGTTCTTAAAAAGATTGATGGCGAATATGTTTGCGAGGTTAGTGAAAAACCTGATTATATTTATCCTGAAAATATTGAACGTCAACAAATTACAATGGGCGCAAGTTCTTATATAAAAATTGCTGACGGTTGTAACTATCGTTGCGGTTATTGTATTATTCCATATTTGCGCGGTGATTATCACTCAAGAAAAATGGAAGACATTATAGAAGAAGCTAAAAAGCTTGTTAAAAAAGGTGTTACTGAAATTATTTTAATAGCACAAGATACAACAGGCTATGGCGTTGATTTATACAAAAAACCTATGCTTGCAAAACTTCTTGAAGAATTAAACAAAATCGAAGGTTTAGGCTGGCTTAGAATTATGTATGCGTATCCAACCCAAATGACAGATGAGCTTTTGGATACAATAGCAAGATTGGATAAAGTGGTTAAGTACGTTGATATACCGTTACAACATTCACATCCTGAAATGTTAAAAATGATGAATCGTCCTGCTTTCGATTATCGTCCTATGATTGAAAATATCAGAAAACGCATACCAAATGTTTCAATTAGAACTGCATTTATTGTAGGTTATCCGGGTGAAACAGAAGAACATTTTGAACACTTGTGCGAATTTGTTCGTGATATGAAGTTTGATAGAATGGGTGTGTTTACTTATTCAAGAGAAAAGGGAACGCCTTCTTATAATATGCCTAACAGAGTTGGTGCAAGGATTGCAAAACAGCGTTATAAAAAACTTATGGAAATTCAACAGGGGATTTCGATTGAGCGTAACAGAAGTTTTATTGGTAAAACTATTCCTTGTATAATCGAATGTTATGCAGATAATGGAGAAATCGTAGCACGTTCTCAATATGATGCGCCGGAAATTGATGGTGTTGTAAATATCAAAACTGATAAACAAGTTGTACCTGGTGATATTGAGATGGTTAAAATTATTGATGCTACTGAATATGATTTGGTTGGAGAAATGTAATTAGTTTTTAATAATACAAAAAAAGAGAACGCATACACGTTCTCTTTTTATCTATAAAAATATTTTCAACTAAGCATTAACAACTTTTAAAAGTCTTTCCCAAACTTCATCAATTGAACCGTTTGCATCAATTTTATAAAGAACGCCTTTGTCTTCATAGAATTTAACTAGCGGAGCTGTTTCATTGAAATAAGTTTCAAAACGCAATTTTGCTGTTTCTTCGTTATCATCTGCTCTTGTTTTCAAATCAACGTTACATTTGTCGCATTTGCCTGCAACTTTTGAAGGTTTGAATTTTTTGTTATAAATTTCACCGCAAACAGGGCAAGATTCACGATAAATAATTCTTTCGATAAGGATTTGAGTATCAATATCAAAATAGATAGCTTTGAATGAAGCTTCTTCTTTATCAACACTCTTATTGATTTCTTCAAGCATTTTTGCTTGTTCTAAGCTTCTTGGATAACCGTCTAAAACATATCCGTTTTCGCAATCTTTTTCAGCCAATCTTTTAGCAATAATTCTGCCTACCAATTCAGCAGGAACAAGTTGACCTTTATCAATAAAAGATTTAGCAATTTTGCCTTCTTCTGATTCTTTAGAAATTTCTGCTCTTAAAAGAGAACCTGTATCAACATGAGGAAATCCTAAAAATTCAGATAATCTATTTGTTTGAGTACCTTTTCCACAAGCCGGTGGTCCAAGAAAAATTAATTCTTTTTTCATAACTTTCTCCTTCTTTCCTAATTATAAAACTAAAAAGAACTTGTGCAACTTTAGAGCGAAGGAAAATAGTTTGTCATTTTATAAAACCGAAGATGGTGACTCTGCCGAAGCAAAGGTGACTTAATGTCACGTTTGCTGAGAGGTAAGAATACATTCAAGTGAAGCTTGGCGGGTTTGATTCCCGCATAATTTTTGAATTGATAACAAATAAACTGGAGATGGTGGGAGTCGAACCCACGTCCATCGTGGATAAAAACTGATGTCTACGAGTGTAGTAATTTATTAGCTTAACTTAATAAGGAAAATTACAAAACCTGAATTAAGTCAAAGACTTTTTGCGGAAGCCTAACCTTCAATGGGAAAACTTGATGTGCATACCATCATTTGCACACTGCATCTTGCATGTTTTCATCTAATTAAACGGCAAGCTGGTTAAATTAGAGGGATGCGCTACCAATTAAGCAGCAAGCTTTTGAGCTCTGAAAGCATCTAATGAAACAACTTTGTTGTCATTTAATTTGTTTTGCTCGTTGATAAACGGGAACAGCGCCCGTACTCGCAACCAGGATCTACCGATCACGGCGTCAAAACCAGTACATCCCCATGTATTGTAACTTAAGGATGAACGGCTCCGCTCGAAAAACCTGCTCGTATTGCTAAACGCAACACGACACCGTTTTTCTCGACTCCACCTCAAATGCTTACGCATTTTCGGCTTGCCCCTTGTCCTCGCCGGACGGGCGTCAAAACCAGTACATCCCCATGTATAAATTTCTATCAATGTTCGTAAATACAGTATAAGTTATATAGAACCTTTTTTCAAGCACCTATAAACGAATAGTTCTAAATATTGTAGAATATTTGTGCGAACCATAATAAATAATTATTGAAACAAAATAATTTTCTAAGTCATTAACTTCCAAATAAGACTGGACAGGAGTTTTTCTCTTTGTGCTTTTAAAGTTTCCGATAAAATCTAAAAATCCCATGTGTATTTTTTGTGCAGTTGTATATTTAGGCTTTGGAATATGGTCATTATAGAAAGTTTCGGGAGTGTAATCTCTTTCGTAGACAGGTATAATGTGTTTTACAGTTCCATTTTGTTTAAACAGCATAAACCAGTTGCCGTTGTGCTCTCTTGGTGTCAATAAGTAATACCCCGGTTCAATTGTTATATTTTTAAAATATAGTGGCGAATTTAATCTGAATAACGGATAAACAGACCAAGATGTGTCTTTCATATCGTAATATTGGTCAGGGTCGATATCATGAAGGTATGAAAAAGTAGGTACGTCTAAATCGTTATAAATTTGCGCATAGTCTTTTGTAGCTTTAGTTCTTGTTGGCGGAATAATTACTTCATTTTCGCTATAAGATGGATTAGATGCTTCTTGTTGTTGCGCAGGCGGTGTAAAATCTTCATCTTCTTCCAGGCTGTTTGGGTCAATGTCATCATAGAAACCTTTTGGTGTTCCGACATAAACTCCGTTTGTGTTATCGTCAGCAAAAGTTGGAACACAAAGCAATAGGCAAGCTAAAATTAATAATCTTCTTTTAAACATATTTTTATTTTAATGGATTTATAATGAAAATCAAGTTTTTCTATTTAATAATGCCTTATTCTGCAAGGGATGTTTAGCTGTATATCGAGAACAAAGGTTGTCAAATAATTAATTAAAGATTAATAAACCTTGATTTTTTCAAAAAAGAATTAAAATATAATTATACGGAGTAAGATATTATGATTGATTTTGAAAAATTTACAAACTATTCTCAAGAAATAATTTTTGCAGCAAATGCCAAAAAAGATTTCTATAAGAATTCGGAAGTTCAACCCGAACACATAATTATGGCTATGATTGAAGATAAAGGAATCGCGAAGGATTATCTTCAAGAACTTAAGCTTTTAAATCAAAACTTTATTAATGCTATCGTAGCTAAAATTAAAGAATATCCGACAATTTCTGGTGTAAGTGCATCTCAACAAGTATTTTTATCTCGTGATACAAATGCTTTATTGGAAATCGCAACTCAAGAAGCCGAAAGCTTGAAGGATGATTTTATCGGAATTGAATGTATATTAATCGCGATGACAAAATTGGAAAATTCTTTTATAAAAGATTTGTTGAAACGCAATGGTGTTGATACAAATTCAATTTTGAACGCAATGAAAAAAATAAGAGGTAATAAAAAAGTGGATAATAAAAATGCAGAAGAAAATATGAAGGCTCTTGAAAAATATTCAACTGACCTTACGGAACGTGCAAGAAAAGGCAAACTGGACCCTGTAATCGGACGTGATGAAGAGGTTAGAAGAATTATTCAAGTCTTAAACAGAAGAACAAAAAACAACCCTGTTTTAATCGGTGAACCCGGAGTTGGTAAAACAGCAATTGTTGAAGGTTTAGCACAAAGAATAATCAGAGGTGATGTTCCTGAAAGCTTGAAAGATGTTAAACTAATATCTTTGGACTTAGGTGCATTGGTTGCGGGTGCAAAATTCAGAGGTGAATTTGAAGAACGTTTGAAAGCCGTACTAAAGGAAGTTCAAGAATCAAACGGTGAAATCGTTATGTTTATTGATGAATTGCATACGGTAGTAGGCGCAGGCGCAACAGAAGGTTCTATGGATGCAGGTAATTTGTTAAAACCAATGCTTGCAAGAGGTGAATTAAGAACAATCGGTGCTACAACAATTAATGAATATCGTAAGTATATCGAAAAAGACCCTGCTCTTGAACGTCGTTTTCAACCTGTTATGGTTGATGAACCGTCTGTTGAAGATACAATTTCTATCTTGAGAGGTTTGAAAGAAAAATACGAAGTTCACCACGGAGTTAGAATTCTTGATAGCGCGTTAATTGCAGCGGCACAACTTTCTGACAGATATATTACAGACAGATTTTTACCTGATAAAGCAATTGATTTGATTGATGAAGCTGCATCAGCTCTTCGTATTGAAATTGATTCAATGCCTGAAGAAATTGATGTTATGATGCGTCAAAAAATTCAACTTGAAATCGAAAGAGAAGCTTTGAAGAAAGAAACTTCTCCTGAAAGTATTGCTAAGATTGATAAATTGACTTCTGAAATTGATGAATTGGAAGGTAAAATTTCTAAATTAAAAGCTCAATGGGAAATCGAAAAAAATTCAATTCAAGGTGAAGCAGGAATTAAAGATGAAATCGACAAGGTTAAAACGAAGATTGCAGAAGCTGAACGTAACACAGATTTACAAACAGCAGCAGAACTTAAGTATGGCAAGTTGATGGAATTGGAAAAGAAGCTTCAATCAATTCAAGGTAAAGAAAAAAATGAAAATAAACTTCTTAAAGAAGAAATTGACGGTGATGATATCGCAGAAATCGTAAGTAAATGGACTGGTGTTCCGGTAAACAGACTTATGGAATCTGAAATGCAAAAACTTTTAAGAATGGAAGATGTTTTGCACAAACGTTTAATAGGTCAAGAGGAAGCTGTTAATACAGTTTCTGATGCAATCAGACGTGCTCGTTCAGGCTTGAAAGACCCTAAACGTCCAATCGGTACGTTTATATTCTTAGGTCCGACAGGCGTTGGTAAAACAGAACTTGCTAAAACTCTTGCAGAATTCTTGTTTAATGATGAAGATGCGATTATCAGAATTGATATGTCTGAATATATGGAAAAACATAACGTTGCAAGATTAGTTGGTGCACCTCCGGGATACGTTGGTTACGAAGAAGGCGGACAATTAACCGAAGCTGTTAGACGTAAACCTTATTCAGTAGTATTGTTTGATGAAATCGAAAAAGCACATCCTGATGTATTCAATTTGATGTTGCAAATCTTTGATGATGGTCGTTTGACGGATTCTAAAGGCAGAACGGTTGACTTTAAAAATACCGTAATCATTATGACAAGTAATATCGGTAGTGAAATCATTTTGGAAGATTCTATCAACAATGCAGGTAAAGCAAACTTTGACGAAACAAAAGAAAAAGTTATGGCTGTAATGAGAGAACGTTTCAAACCTGAATTTTTAAACAGAGTTGATGAAACAATCTTCTTTAAAGCATTGTCATTACAACAATTGTCTGCAATAGTTGATATTCAAATGAATCATTTGAGAGATTTATTGGCTCAACAAAATATTTCATTTAAAATTACTGATGAAGCGAAAGAATTGCTTGCAAGACGTGGCTTTAACCCTATTTATGGTGCTAGACCATTGAAGAGGGTAATAAGACAAATGGTTGAAAACCCATTATCTAAGTTGTTATTGGCTCAAAAATTCATTGACGGCGATACGATTAAGATTGGCGTTAAGGATGATGAGATTGAATTTAGCAAGTAATTAAATTATACATAAAGGATGCTCAAAACTAGGGCATCCTTTTGTAATTAATAAACTAAGCCATTTAAGCCATTATTTTGAATTTTCAACATTGTTTTTGGCATTATTCTCTGCCCTTAAACCTTCAATTACATCTGCCGTTGTTATAAAATCCTCAACTTTTTGATATACGGCTTCCGGTAAAACTTTTTTTAGCGTATCTAGAAATTTGTTTCTTTCTTTGGCATTTAATTCACCATTGCCAACTTCTTTCCCGTTGGCATCAGTTTTGCCTTCCGTATCACATTGTTTAAAGATTGATGCAATTGTTTGTGAATCTTTCGCATTAATTTGCACATTTCCATCTTTAAAAAATTGTTGCATGCCTTGCATGTTTGCTTTCAAATTTGTGTAATCAGGAATACTATTACCCATCTATATTTTCTCCTATATTTGTACAACCATCATGATTAACGGCAGATTTTTGAAAAACTTTAGAGTTTTTATCTAAATCTTTACAAATCGTTACAACAAAACTTGGAATTCAGTCAGAGTGCAGACAAAACATTGATAAGTTTTGTAAACATTATGCCTTAAATCCTGCAAGCTCCTGCATGTTTGTTATAAGATAACATACGGGAGATTTAGTGTGATGTTAAATAGTGCAGTCGAGTTTATTAAAGAAAAAATTGGTGATTTTAAACCGCAAATCGGTATAATTTTAGGTTCAGGTCTTGGTGATTTGGCGGATGAATATTGCTTGCAGGCAATTCCTTATTCTGAAATTCCGGGCTTTGAATCATCTACAGTTTCAGGACATAAAAGCCAGCTTGTTTTTGCAGAAATTAACGGTAAAAAAGTTGTTATGATGCAAGGCAGATTCCATTTTTATGAAGGTCATCCTATTCAAAAAGTAGTTTTTCCCGTAAAAGTTATGAAAAAACTTGGAGTTGAAACTCTTGTTGTAACAAATGCAGCAGGTGGGGTTAATCCTGAATTCAAACCTTCTGATTTGATGATTATTACTGATCATATCAATTTTATGGGTGTAAATCCGTTAATTGGTGCAAATGATAACTCTATGGGCGAACGTTTCCCTGACATGAGTGCGGTTTACACTCCAGAATATATCAAGTTAGCAAAAGAAATTGCAAAAAAACTTGGCATAAGACTTGAAGAAGGTGTTTATATGGCACTTACAGGTCCATCTTACGAAACACCTGCTGAAGTTAGAATGGCAAGAACTATTGGTGCTGACGCTGTCGGCATGTCAACCGTCCCTGAAGCAATTGTAGCTTCTTGGGCAGGAATGAAGGTTATAGGTTTAAGTTGTATTTGCAACTCTGCAGCTGGAGTTAGCACGGTTGGCTTATCTCATGCAGATGTAATTCAAGCTGCAGGTATAGCAAAAGATAAATTCAAAACTTTAGTTAAAGAAATTATTAGAGAAATATGAGATTAGATAAATTTTTAAAAGTTTCAAGATTAATCAAAAGGCGCACGGTAGCAAACACTGTTTCTGAAATGGGGCGAGTGTTGGTTAACGGTAATAGCGCAAAACCTGCCAAGCAACTTAAAGTCGGCGATATAATCGAAATAGAATATGCATCCAAAACAGAAAAAGTTGAAGTTCTTATTATACCAAACGGTAATGTAAGTATTCAAGAATCATCAACTTTGTATAAAGTAATAGAATAAGAGGTCTAAAATGACAATTATTAATGAGCATTTTGTTATAAACACAAACGGAAATAATGATATTATAGATATTACAAAACATGTTCAAAATTGTGTTTATCAACATGAATTAAAAGACGCATTGGTTTGTGTGTCTGTTCAAGGCAGTACGTCTGCAATTACAACAATAGAATACGAAAAAGGGCTTGTTCAAGATTTAAAAGAAGCTTTAGAGAGAATTGCACCAACCGGCATGGAATATCATCACGATGAAATTTGGCACGATGGAAACGGTTACGCGCACGTAAGAGCGGCACTTGTAGGAAGTTCCGTAAATATAGCGTTAAAAGACGGACTTTTGAACCTAGGCACTTGGCAGCAAGTTGTGCTTTTAGATTTTGATAATAAGCAACGTTCAAGGAATATTACGGTACAGATTCTATGCTAAATCTTTACGTTACATCGGCAAATAGAAAAGAAGGTAAGACTTTTTTAACAGCAGGACTTGCTGCTACAATGCAAAGTCTTGGTTATTCTACTTGTGTTTATAAACCTATTCAAACCGCAGGGATTGAAATTAACGGTTTTATGCAATCACCTGATTTAACTTACGTTAAAACAGTTGATCCGTATATTGATACTCATTTTTCATATTTATTTAAATCTGAATATGAGCCATTAATAGCATCTGAGCAAGAAAATGAGCCGATTGACGTTGAACTTATTAATAGCGAATTCCAAAGAATTTCAGCAGTTTCTGATTGCACAATTCTTGATGGTGATTGCGGTTTACTAAGTCCGCTCGCACCTTCCGTGCAAACCGTTGATATGGTTAAAAGACTTCAATTGCCTGTTCTTTTTGTGGTGACTCCAAGAGAAGATTCAATTAATGATACTTTGCTTTCAATTTACACTGCACAAGAAAAGGGGGTTGAAATAAGAGGTGTTATTCTGAATAACATCAAAAATGATTGTCCAAAAACTCTTTTAACGGCTATTCCGCGAGTTATTGAAGAATATACAAGCGTTAAAATATTGGGGCTTATTTCGCACGTAGAAGGTAAACTTGCGCCGGAAGATTTGATTACAAGTATTTTAAACGGTGTTGATATTGAAAGTATTTTTAATGTGAAAATTGAAAAATTGGATTGTAACTAATGATTATTACTGCCGGAATTTATAAGGGACGAAAAATTGAATCTCCCGATGAAAAAATCACACGACCGACTCTTTCAAAAGTCAGAATGGGTGTGTTTAATACTTTGTATTCAATTATCGGCGATTTTGAAAGCAAAAGTTTTTTGGATGTTTTCGGCGGTTCAGGAATTATGGGTTTAGAGGCTTTATCAAGAGGATTCAGTAGAGTCAAAGTTTTTGAAAAAAATCCTAAAGTCGCACAAATTCTTAAAAAAAATTATCAAACAGTTGGTTTAAAACCTGATTTAACAATTGGTGATAGTACAAAACTTATTCTAAAAACAGATGAAATCTTTGACGTTGTATATATTGATCCGCCTTATATGAGCGGGATTTATGAAGATATTTTGTCTAAAGTTAAAGGTGATGTGATTATTGCTGAACATTCGGAAACAATAGAATTTGACGGTTATGAGGTTTTAAAACAAAAAAATTATGGCGGAAAAATTGTTAGCTTTTTGAGGTGATTTTAAAGGTATCTGTATCATCCTCATCAGGCTTCCAGCCAGCTTCTCCCCTCGAGGGCGAAGCTGAACGGAGCTCTTATGAGGGTGGTATTGATATTAATACAGAAAAAAAGGGAACGCTTTAGCGTTCCCCTCTTTTATACATCTTATTCAGTTACAGCGTCATAACAATCTGAACAAATTGTTTCGTGTCCTGCGTGTTCGCCGAGTTTTCTAAATTTCCAACAACGTTCGCATTTTTCACCTTCCGCTTTTGTTACCCAAACTGTTATGCCGTTTTCTGTGTATTCGTTTAACACTTCGCTTGGAGCTTCAGCAGCAACGTAAGCTTGAGAAGTAATAAAGATATCGGCTAAATCTTTAGCGTTAGCTTTTAAGATTTCACTATCATCAGATTTAACATAAACTGCAACTTCTAAAGAGCTTCCGACTTTCTTTTCTGCTCTTAGCGGTTCAATTGCACGAGTTACAACTTCTCTTGTCTTCAAGATTTTTGTAAAATCTTCTTCTAATTGAGCGTTATCCCATTCTTTATTAAATTTTACCCAATCAGCAAGCAAAATACTTTCCAATCCGCCACGTTGCATTTCAGGAGTGTTTTGCCATATATCTTCTGCTTGGTGAGGCATAACAGGAGTTAAAATTCTAACCAAAACTTGTAATGTTTCATAAAGAACAGTTTGACAAGCACGTCTTGAAACTGATTTTTTGCCCGCAGTATAAAGTCTGTCTTTTACGATATCAAGATAGAATGAACTCAAGTCTACCGCTGCGAAGTTTTGCAAGCATTGGAAATACTTGTAGAATTCATAGTTATCAAACGCAACTGTTACTTCTTCAACCACCTTGTTTAATTTGTGAAGCGCAAATTTATCAATCGGTTTCAAATCTTCGTATTTCACATAATCCTGAGTTGGGTCGAAGTCGAAAATATTACCGAGCAAAAATCTTGCAGTGTTTCTTGTTTTCTTAAAAATTTCAGCAAGCTGTTTAATAATATTATCACCGATTTTAGTATCGTTTCTATAATCTACTGACGCTGCCCAAAGTCTTAAAATATCTGCACCATAGTTCTTGATGATATCGTCAGGTCTGATGTAATTTCCTAAAGACTTAGACATTTTTCTACCGTCTTCACCAAATACAAAACCGTGTGTAAGAACTGATTTGTAAGGTGCTTTACCTTGTACAGCCATAGAAGTTAATAGAGAAGATTGGAACCAACCTCTGTGTTGGTCAGAACCTTCCAAATACATTTCAACAGGAGTGTGACCTAATTGTTCTGAACGTTTTTCTACAACAGCTCTCCAAGTTACACCTGAATCAAACCAAACGTCCATAATGTCTTTTTCTTTTCTGAAATGTTTTTTACCGCAATGAGGGCAAACAAAGTCTTTTGGCAACAATTCTTCTGCAGAATATTTAACCCAAGCATCAGAACTTTCTTTTTCAAACATTTTTGCTACGTTTTCAATAGTTTCATCTGTAACAATAGGTTCACCACATTCTTCGCAGTAGAATACAGGGATTGGAACGCCCCACGCTCTTTGACGAGAAATACACCAATCTGTACGACCTTGAACCATGTTAGAAATTCTTGCTTCACCGCTTGCAGGAATCCATTTTACGCCCTTAATTGCTTCTAATGTAGCATCACGGAATTTATCAACCTTAACAAACCATTGAGGAGTTGCTCTGTAAATTACAGGATTTTTACATCTCCAGCAGTGTGGATAAGAGTGGTTAATATCAGCTGCTGCAAGCAATGCGCCACAGTTTTGAAGTTTTTCAATAACGATTTTACCGCCTTTATAGTAAGGAATTCCTTCTAAATCTTTGTCACCAACGATTTCTGTCCAAACACCTTTGCTATCAAGCGGTGAAAATACTTCAATATTGTATCTGCAACCTACTTCATAGTCTTCAAGACCGTGTCCCGGAGCTGTGTGAACTGCACCTGTACCTGCATCAAGCGTAACGTGTTCACCTAAAATAATTGGTGATTTTCTGTTATACAATGGGTGATTTGTGTTTAATAATTCTAAATCAGCACCCTTAACAGAGCCGATTACGTTAATATCTTTTTCTTCCCAATTAACGCCTTCTAGGAAGCTTGCCAACAAGCCTTGAGCGATTACATAAACATCATTTTTGTATGTGAAGAATGTATAATCAAATCTTGGGTGCATACTGATTGCCATGTTTGACGGAATTGTCCAAGGAGTTGTTGTCCAAATTACCGCATAAACATTTTTGTTTGGAAGGTCAACCAATTTGCCGATTTTTTCTGTTGCTTCTTCGTCAAATTTGAATCTTACATAGATTGAAGTTGAGGTATGGTCTGCATATTCAACTTCTGCTTCAGCTAAAGCAGTTTCGCAAGATGCACACCAATAAACAGGTTTCAAGCCTTTTTCGATATAACCTTTTTTATACATATCGCCGAAAACTCTAACTTGTTCAGCTTCAAATTCAGGATTAATAGTTAAATAAGGATGTTCCCAATCACCCCAAACACCAAGACGTTTGAACTCTGATTCTTGACCTTTCAAGCTGTTCCAAGCAAATTCTCTGCATTTTGCTCTTAATTCTGCAGGAGTAACAGCTTCACGTCCGCCTTTAATATTTTTAACAACTTTATTTTCAATTGGCAAACCGTGTCCGTCGTACCCCGGAACATAAGGTGCATAGAAGCCTGACATAGATTTATACTTAATCAAAATATCTTTTAAAATTTTGTTTAAAGCTGTACCAACGTGGATTTTTTCGGAACTCAAATATGGAGGGCCGTCATGTAAAATAAACTTGTTTGCTTTATCTCTTTGTGCAATATTTTTTTCGTAAATTTCATGTTCTTCCCAAAACTTCTGAGTTTCAGGTTCTTTTTTAGTAGCGTTTGCTCTCATTTCCAAAGTAGTCTTTGGCAAGTTTAACGTTTCTTTGTATTCCATATTTTATTCCTCATTCATTAATTTTAAACTTCGACTTCTACCTTTTCGCCAACAAAATCTTTTTGAAAACTTACATCATGTTTGATTTTTGTAAGTGTATTTGTTTTCAAGTTTTTCATTTTAATAAAATCTGCCATTTTGTTATAGTCAAAAGCATTTTCCCATCTTGCAATAACAACAGTAGCAACACAGTTTCCAATCAAGTTAACCGTTGTTCTTCCCATATCTAAAATTTGGTCAATACCTAATAAAACAGCTACACCTACAATTGGAATATTAAAACTTGTTAATGTTCCTGCAAGAACAATAATAGAAGCTCTCGGAACTCCTGCAACACCTTTACTGGTTAACATAAGAGCAAACATTACAACTAATTGTTGCTCTATTGTCATATTTATACCAACCAATTGTGTAGAAAATAAAACAGCCATCGCTAAATATAGAGTTGAACCGTCGAGGTTGAATGTATAACCTGTTGGCATTACAAAACCTACGATTGATTTTGGAACACCGAATTTTTCCATAATAGTCATTGCTTTTGGCAATGCAGCTTCTGAACTTGCAGTAGTAAAAGATAATAAAGCCGGTTCTTGTATTGCTTTAACTAAACCTCTAACTGAAATTTTAACAAGTTTGCAGGCAATAACTAAAACTACTGCAACAAACACTATTAAAGCTACATACAAGGACAAAATTATTTTTCCGTAATTAAGTAAAATGGTTATACCGTTTGAACCTACTGTATAAGCTATTGCACCAAAAATCCCCATTGGAGCAAAAAACATTACATATTCAGTGAATTTAAACATTACAGATGCAACCGAATTTAAAATATCAATTACGGGTTGCGCTTTTTTACCAACAGCACAAACAGCAAGGGCAAAAAAGATACAAAATACCACGATTTGTAGCAAGTTACCATCTGACATTGCTTGAAAAATACTTGTAGGACAAAGACTTAAAAGTAATTCCCCAAACGAATTATGATGTGTTGTTGATGCCATTTCTACAATTCTATTCAAGCCGGTTTGAGCGGAGGCAATATGTTCCATTCCTACGCCGGGTTTAAATAAATTTGCAAATCCTAAACCGATAAACAATGCTAAAATTGTAACAACTTCAAAATACGCAATTGTTTTGATGCCTAAACGTCCAAGACTTTTGACGTCACCATGCCCTGCAATTCCAACAACAAGGGTTGCAAACAATAATGGCGCAATAATCATTTTTATCATTCGAAGGAAAATTTCTGCTAAAACATGTAGTTTTATTGCAAAGGCCGGAAACGCCCATCCAACAAGGACGCCTAATAATAGTGCTACAAAAATCGCTATTGTTAATCGTGATTGCTTCAAAATCTTTTCCTTCTTTTCTTTCACGAGCCTTAATATTCCAACTCGCCCTTCATTACTAAATTATACACAAAAAAGATTTTTTTATACAATATTATCTAGGCAGAAATAACACCCTCTTTAATTAATTGTTCTTTAATTTCTTTCTTGGTTTGGAACTCAGGACCTGATTTGTCTGTCATTCTTTTAATAAGCATGATTGCAGGAGTTACGACGCCAAGTGCTAAAACACAAGCTCCGATATTCATATTAATTGAATTTCTTTTTAATTTTCTCAATTTTTTAAAGAAGCTGTCTGCGCTTTCGCCTTTTTTAATTGCATCTTTATATTGTCCGTATAATTCAGAAAGTTTGTCATTTACACCTTTAATTTCTTCAAAATCAACAAATGCTCTTGAATCAATTTTATTTGTATTTTTGTAAGTTGTTAATAAATCTGACTGTTTTGCGATTTTCACAACTTCATTATCTGGATTTTCGTGTAAAAATTCATACAATTTGCCGTTTGATGATTTAGCTTCTTCAAACGCTTTAATACTATTTTCAATACTTCCATCTTGGAAAATCTTCTTCAAATTTTCACTTTCCAAAACTCTTGAATCTAAAGTAATTGATTTGTTGTGGTTCTTCTTTGCTGAATTTTCCATAAATTGTTGGATTTTTTTACCAGCATAATATAAGAAAATCAGTACAGAACCTTCTTTAATCGCATATCCTGCAAATTCCTGAGATGTTCTCGAGTCTTTCAATCTTTCTGATGTAATAAAACCATCTAAAATATACATGTTTTTAACAGGAGAAAATGCGAATTCTTCTACTATTTTGCCTAATCCTTTGAATGTCGGCTGTTTAGAGCCTGCAACATCTTGTTTGTTGTTTTCGGCTTCTGTCTTTTTAACCTCTGCTTGATACTCTTTAATCAAATTTTTTCTGATTTTCTGGTCGGTGTAGTGTTGTTTTAATTTTGTTAAACCTATATAAGCTCCTGCAGCAACAATTGTAGAAGCGAAAAATTTTGTTGCAGCAAGATTTTTAAATAATCTTTTATTTTTGCCGACTTTTTCTAAATTATTTCTGATTTCGTCAGTCGGCGCATACTTTTTAGCCTTCTCAAACATATCCATGTCTTTAAGGTTTCTCGGGTCGATTTTTGCATCTAGCCCAAACGCTTTAAACACAGTTTTATCATAAATCCATTTTAGAGTCGGAATTCCACCAAGCCACAATGCTTCAGTTCCAAACTCGTCGATGAATCTGTCAAATCCTTCTTCTTTTCCTGTTGCGTACGAACCTGCTGTCATACCCAAGCAACTTGAAATATCTTTTACACCCAATGGTATGAGTGAATTAGGGTTTCCTAATGTAGAATAAATTTTAGCCGGATTAATCATCATAATTCTACAACCCCCATTTAAGGTTCATTAATTTTTTACTGTGCTTGTTCATACTACAACCTTCCTTTCATCTTAAGTAATGTCAATAAAAAAAATTGCCATGCTTTTTACAAATTGTTACATATTTTTTTCTTGCCCTCCTTTTATAGGGGGAGGGTAAAATTTCAAATTGAGAGCTTGTTGCTCGAAATTTAGAAATTTGGGTGGGGGCTTATAAAAACCTACCCAATAAAAAAGAACTTCCTTATAGGAAGTTCTTTTTTATTTCAAAAATGTTAAACTAGCCTACAAGTTCAGTATCATCTGACTCAGAAGCTTTAACCATAATAGCATGTTCAACAGGATTTTCCTTTTTGTATGCGCTATCTGTTACAGCTTCTTCAAAACCAAACTCGTCTCGGGCTTTTTTCATTTGAGTTTCATCAACCAACTTTTTAGCAAGTTCAGCGATTTCATAAACCAATCTATAACGGTTTTCTGCGTTTTCGTTAAGTTCCCACGCTACTTTAATAATTTGATCCATTTTTACCTCTTTTAATCGTTTAACCTGATTTTATAACACACAAAGACATTTGTCTATAGGTAACTTCTTAATAAAACTTAATATTGTGTTTGAAATGAGCAATTTTTTATAAAAGAAATACTTTATATATATATACGAGATATTAATAAGGAGCAAATAATGGTACAACAAGTTGGCGAAGCATCAATTCCAGTTTATTATCAAAAAAATGGACAAAAACACAGAAAAGATTTAAAGTTTAAAGGTGACTTTGGCTTTCAAATAAATGATAGAAAATATACTGTAAAAAATGGACAAGTCTATAATCAGTATAATCAAAAATTAAAAAGTATAAGCAAAGATGCCGCAGTTGCATACCAATTCATTGGAATGTCAAATACTGCTGAATCTGCAAAAGATTATACTTTTTCAATAAAAGATATCCAACAAGCAGCTGCTGACCAAAAATCAAGCATTAAAGGACAAGCCGATAATAGAACTCGAACAACAATTGGCACAGAAGTTTGTACATCTATTAATGGCAAAACAACATGCGATGGAACAAAATTTACAACACAATGTAAAGATAACGCAACAGGCAAAGTTAATACTGTAAGTATCTGGACTTTGAAGTAAACTTTACTCCATCAAAGTCGTCATAAGTATCGGATCGCCATCTGTTGCAAGAACTGTATGTTCAAAGTGCGCAGATGGTTTTCTGTCTTTTGTTACAACGCCCCATTTATCGTCTTCGACAAAAACTTCGTCGCCACCTAAGTTTAACATAGGCTCAATTGCAATGACAGTATTTTGTTTGATTAGAGTTTGGTCGCCAACTCTGTAGTTAAATAAAAACGGGTCTTCGTGCATTTCATGACCAACGCCGTGTCCGCCATATTGACGAACAATACCTAATTTGTAACTGTTAGCTACATCTTCTATTGCGCCTGAAATATCATCAAGAACATTGCCTGCTCTCATTTTTGCAATACCGGCAAATAAAGCTTCTTCAGTTGCTTTCATAAGCATTTGTTTTTCTTCTGAAATTTTGCCAACAGCATAAGACCAAGCACTGTCACCAACCATGCCACCGTAAGTTGCCCCAACATCTATAGCGATTATATCGCCTTCTTTAAGAATTTCTGTTTCTGACGGAATCCCGTGAACGACTTTTTCGTTAATTGAAGTACAAATACAAGCCGGAAAACCAGCGTAACCAAGAAAAGTCGGGATAGCTTTGTTTTCTTTAATGACTTTCATTGCAATGTTGTCCAGTTCTTTTGTAGAAATACCGGGTTCAACAACTTCTTTCATTTTTTTATGAACAAGAGCAACAATGTGTCCTGCATGTCGCATTCTTTTGATTTCGTCACGAGATTTTTTGTTAATCATAAATTCCTCAATTCTTTTTTTTAATTTTAAGCTTAAGAAGTGATAAATTCAAGCAAAAAAAATTTAAACTTTTTGCTTGACATCAAATTTTGATTTGGTAATATAGAAATTGTCGATAAGCCCCCATCGTCTAGAGGCCTAGGACAACACCCTTTCACGGTGTAGACAGCGA
>USFB01000032.1 GCA_900553895.1 uncultured bacterium
GGCTCTTACTGCTGTTACTTTGCCAACAAATTCTTCATTATCTGCTCTGAAAGCCCAAGCTTCTTTGTAGTTTTGAATATCTCGTCTTAAATAAACTTTCAAGCCTGTTTTTGAAATCATCCAATCTGACCAGTAAGTAATACCAAGTTCATTATCTTTTATTCCATTTCTTCCGATTGTGAAAGTTCTGGAAGTTCTCATACAGAACAATTTCAAAGCATCACGAGAAGTTGTGATTTTTTCTTTAAATTCTTGATTAAATAATTCATTCGGTGATAATCCGTTATGGTTCTTACCCTGTGATGGTCGTTTGTTTAGAATATTAATGATAAAATCGTCAAAGATTTCTTTGAATTTTTCAAATGGAATAATTTTTCCATCTTTAATTTCTTTTGCTAATTTTTCAGGTCTTTCAACAACATTTCCGCCACGATATCCGACACAATGTTTTGATAATAATTCTTTTATTTTTAGGAAATCACGTTCAACAGGTTTGGTTTGAGCGTTGTATGGCAAAGCAAAATGCACATTTACATTTAATTCATTAAGCATTGAATTTGCTCTACCTTCGTTTATATCTACTTTAAAATGATTTCTACCGCCTGCAAAATCTTTTGAGCGGTAATCTTTACCGTTGTCAATAATCACATCTTCAGGTAAACCATATTCGGAAGCAGAATAGTAGAAGGTTTGGAAGATATGGTCTGAGTTTGGATTTCCTGTTTGCAACAGCCAACCCAACCATTTTCCTGATTTATAGTCACGCCAAACCGTAACCCAAGGGAACACAACCGTTCCTTCATCTGTAAAGCAAGCCACATCGATTTGAGCGTGGTCAGACACCCAAACTTTGCCGCAAGTAATATTTGAATAATCTCTTTCAATATATCCGCCGTATTTGCGATTCCACGCCGATTGACCGTATCTTGCTAAATAAATGCTTTGTGAAGGAATTTCACGTTCCAATCTGCGCATAAAGGTTTTAACGTTTGGGAATTTTTCTTTTAAAATTGAGTTATCAAGTCTTTTTGCATATCCAAAAGTCATATCCCAGCAAGAACTTGCAGACGGTGCACCTTCAATTAAATAAAGGTTTTTAAAGTAATCAAAATAATCGTCATTTACAATGCTTTTACCGGCTCTGTTGCCGTAATTCGCAAGCAGACCGCAAACACCATATTTTCTCAATCTTTTTCTCATTCTTATAACTGAAGAATATGATGTTTTATTATTCAAATTGTTTTTATTCCACTCCATTACAAATTGCTGTAAAGCATTGCCTTTCAGATTCTGAGTATCATTTAATATTTGAATATACTTTTCAGCTTGAAACTTAGACCATACAGGAGCATCGGAATAGTTTTGGGAATCAATACCATTATTGTAATCATTCAATTGACTACAAATTTTGTCTTTTATTGATGAATTATGAATATACAAATGTCTGTTGCCATTTTGATTTTCAATTTTGTAAATAAAACTTCCTTGATAGCAATAATTTTTAATAGTTTTTTCTTTTATATTTAACAATTCAGAAACTTTTTCAATAGGTATCCATACAGTATTTATATCCATATTCTTTGATACCCCAGTATTTTTATCTTGAAAATTTGTTCAATCAAAAATAAATCGCAAGGATAGTATCTTTTATCTCCTGAAATATGTTTGCTGATAACACTTACAGATACATTCAGCTCTTCAGCCATTTGTGATGGTGTCAATTCTAAATACACCATAATGATTTTAATTAGTTTTTTGCGATTGTTTTTTTGATTCTCATCCATTCAATAATTCCTTTACTTGATAATTGCCCTATATATATCAAGTTTTAAAATTCGACTTATTTTGTAAGCCGAAGAGCTAATTTTTTGCACGACAACTAAGCCCCAAAGGACTTCTTTATCCGAAAAATCAAACTCATAATTTAATTATATTTACATTACAAAAAATTGAAATACCCTCAAAATTACTAATGGTCAACAAGTTGACCATTAACAGAAACAAAATATGGGCTATAAAAGGGTTTTAAAAATCACAAAAATTTAAAAAATGGTTCTAACAAAATAATGGCGAGTTTTTCAAAATTGGCAACAATTTTATTACGAAATGTTAAGCAAATTGGTTTTTAAATCTAAGTATAGCTCTTCAAATGCTTTATTTCTTCTCCAAATGTATTCAGCTAATCGTTGATACATAAATGTTTCATTTTGATGGTGTGACTCTATCCTTGATAAATATGAATATATCTTTTTAAAATTTTGAATTTCATCATCTGAAAATATTTTCTGATGCTTTGCCTGTAAAAGATTTTTACTGACAAAAATCTCACTGTCATATGAATAAAAATATGCAATTTTATTAAAGAATTGTCTAAAACGTCCTTGTTGTGGAGTTATACAATAATGATTTAAAAGCTTTTTCTCTTGGCGTTCATAAATCAGATTTCTGAAAATTTTATAAAAATCACATAAGCAATTATCACCAACATCTACTAAACAAGCTACTTTTTGAGTTGGAAGAGAAAGACAGAAGCTCCTTATTATTAAATCAATCGTTTCTAGAGAATGAAACATCGTCATTAATTGAAAATTTTTGTTTTCTTTCGTTCCTTTTTTAGAAACTTTTTGGCATAGACAATACACTCCATCATTTTCCATTAAATCGCCAGTATAAACTAAATATTTCAATAAGGATTCTAAGTTTTCTCCGTCAACTCCAATAAACTCCGTAAAATCATCAAGCGTACATTTTTTCAATCTTCGGCAAAGTTTTAAGATTTTGTCTTTCATTTAATATTCCTTTCAATGTGTATTCATCAAATTCGTCAATGCTATTTCTCTGAGATAATTTTTCAATTTTTTCAAGAAGTTTTACAAGTTGTCTGAACTGATTTGTTCTTGTAGATAGGTATAAAATAGCATCTTCTGTAAATTTTATTTCTGTAATTTGCTCCAAAATTTCTTTTATATCATCAGGTGAGAAATGTTCAAATTGAAGTTTTTTGTAAATCCTATCTTCAAAATGTTTAAATCTAGCAATCTTTTTATCCATAGCTCCCATTCCGACAAGAATAATCGGAACTCCTGTGTTGTCTTGAATATCCCTTAAAATCTCAATAACATTTTTATTTCCGACTAAATAGTCAACCTCATCAACAATTATTATTTGAGGATTTTGTTTTAAATGTTTCAATATCAAATTGTAGTTTTCTTGCATGTAATAATAATGTCGTTCACCGAGCTCTTCAGCTATCGCCTGTAACAACCCATTTTGAGTCATCTCATTATTTGCTCTTACATATATTGCATCATTTCTTGTCGCCCACCATATTATTGAATGAGTTTTACCTAATCCATGCTCTCCATAAACCAAAGCCAGTTTCGGAATATTCGGAGGCAGATTCTGAACTTCATTAAATAAAGTTATAAGGTTTTTCACATTTTTTGTTTTTACAAAGATGTTTTTCATTTTTAATCTCCATATAAATTAATATATTCATCACTTCTAATATATTTAGTAAGCCAATTTCTATCATCCGAATTCGTGCAACCATTTTGCATTAACCATTCATATTTTTCATAATTTGAACTAAAAATTGGCTTGTTCATTTGTTGTTCACGAGGCGTTTTCTTTTTTTCTTTTTTCGGTTTTTTATCAAATTGCTCAATTTCCAAAGTCGGCTCTTTTTCAATTTCCAAAAGCTGAATTTCCTCTTTTGGAAAGGTCTTTTTTACCTGCTTAATTAATTTATTCTTAAATTGTTGCTGCTTTTTGTACTGTTGTTTGTATTCTTCCATATCCTTAACCGTTCCGAGAACTCTTGCCATCGGATGAACTTTTTGCACTCTATGAGCAACACACAAAAATTCGCCCTTGGTTGAATAAACGTGAATTTTTGAAAGGTCAAACAAACTGTATCGAATATTGACTTTATCCCTAATCCCAATAATCGCCTCACTCCTGTAATGCATATTCAAAAACGTAATTCCATGTTTATTAATTGTTCGACATTCGGTTTTCATCATCAAATCGTCAAGAATTTCTTTATTAATATTCTGTTTTTGAACACCGTCCAACATTTCTTGAATACTCTTTGAACGGTCATTAGGACACAAATTTCGGTTGTGAAATTCAATCCAACTGTTAATATATTTAATTGCTTCTTGAACGGTTGGAATGTAATTATTAGTTAACTTTTTGTGCCATTCAACATGAAGTTTCTCTCCTCTTTTTAACCATGCAGGCTTGTCTTCAATGCTTGTTCCGATGTAGCTCGGCATTCCTTTTTCTAATTCTTCTTGAAATTCTAAGAAAAATCGTTCAATAACTTTTGCTCTAGCATTGTAAGGTTTTGCAAAAACGGAGTGTATGTTTAAATTAGCATACACTCCATTAAATATATCTTCATCAAAATCGCAATCTTGAAAAAACTTAGCTTTGAATCCTTTTCCGTTGTCTTGATATACAACTTTTGGAATCATACCTAAATTAATAATTGCATTCCTTAATGCACTTGCGATGCATTGTGTACTCTCAGTCATCATAATTTCATATCCGACAAGAGCGGTTGATTTCCAATCCAAGAATCCGACCAATGTTGCTCTTGTAGGTTTTCCTGTAAATGGATTAATAACTTGAAAATTCAAAACGTGACCGTCAGCGACAAGAATATCACCAACTTCAATCTTTGAAAGATCACGTTCTATGTATGGTTCAACCTTGTCATGATATGCTTTCATTCCTTCTCGGCGGAGAATCCATTCTGCATAATTATTTTTTCTAAAATTTTCAGCATATCGCTTGAAGGTTAAATCACATGGTAATGCCTCATATCCTCGTTTTCTCAAAATTTCTTTAGTTAGCTTAATCGCTTTTCCGTAATTATACTTGCTCGGATGCAACAAAAGTGTGAGTAAAATATTTTTCATTTCATCGTTTAAAATTGAGTTGTATTCACCCTGTTTTGACCATTTGTACTTAGGTTGCAGGCATTCTGTCGATTCGTGTTGTTCAAATACTTTTACCCAACGGTGCAGAGTTCCGATTGAAATACTTCCGATAAAATTGTAGGCTTTCGGAAGATACAAGCCTGAATTATATAAATCTAAAAATACGGAATCTGCTTCCTTTTTGGTTGAATACTGTTTTCTTAATTTTTGTAATGCAACTACAATATTTGCTCTGAAATTCGCCGTAATTCTTGTTTTGTCTGAAACGAAATTTGTTGGTTTGTAATTCAAAGGTGCAATTGCTGTCGTTTTATTTTCTGCCTCTCTGAGTTTTTGTTGGATTTCAGGTTCTAAACTTGAAAACAAAATCTCATATGATGTTCCACCATTGACTTTAACTTCACGAGAAATGTATTTGCTTTCAACTTTGTTCAATTCCAATCTTATCGAGCGAGTTGAGCGTAATCCCTTGGCTTCCGCAATTTTTTTTATATTTATATAACTATCTTTCATCACCGAACACTTTAGCTCCGAAGAAAACAAATTGGAACACCACTTCCGACTTTTGTGTCGGTTTTGTATCAATAAAAAAAACGAGGCTATTTCTAACCTCGTTTCCTTTTTTGAAAATTCAAAAAACAACTATTTAACAATTTCTTTAAACTTTTTACCAGCTGAGAAAGTTGGGACTGTTTTAGCTTCAATTTTGATTGTTTCGCCGGTTTGAGGATTGCGACCGTTTCTTGCAGCTCTTTTTCTTGGTTCGAATGTGCCAAAACCTACTAGAGTAACTTTTTCACCTTTTTTAACTGTATCTTGAGTAACATCGATGATAGCTGTTAATACTTCACCAACTGATTTTTGTGTTAATTTTGTTTGTTTTGCGATTTCTGCAACTAACTCTTCTCTGTTCATTTCAATTTCCTTTCTTATTTCAACATAATAATTATATCGGTTTTTATTCTTTTTGCAATTATGTAAACTTTATATACTTTTCTGAACCCAAAATCAAAATACCCAAAACGGACTTTGCCTAAATACGCAAACCATTTGTCCCATTCCCTATATACACCCTAAACTCGCTAATCAAAGTATATAGAAGGCTATTTGCCCAAAATAATCACACCAACCGTCTGACCCTCAAAAGAGTAGTTTGACCGTTTTGGCGGACACATGGTTTGATTACTTCCTACCCCTCGAACTCCCTAAACAAGCCAATTACCCAAAATAATCGCACCATCTGTCCTAAGCAAACCACTCAGGAATTTACAAACTTATATTAGTCATATGTGCAATTCAATAAAAGCACGCATTTTCTAGTTTAATAATGCTTAATAAAAAAAAAGACTCTCAAAAGAGAATCTTTTAATTGGCTGGGACGGAAGGATTCGAACCTCCGAGATGGCTGGACCAAAACCAGCTGCCTTACCACTTGGCGACGTCCCATCGCAATTACTATATTACAATATCAAGATTTAAAGTCAAGAAGAATTTTCAAAATAAAAAGCTAAACTTTAAAAGTTTAGCTTAGGTTAAGAAAAGAAAGATTATTTAAAATGTAATTAAGCTCGGCTTTGTTGCCACAACCAATCACCAATCGCCAAACCGATTGCACCTGCCCAAGCCCATTTTTTATTGAATGTACTTAATTTAGAAATTGCTTCGCCACCTTTTTCTGAACCTAGTGAAACGATTGAACTCAATACACTTTTTCCTGCTTTTGCTACTGTTGGAACAGCTACTGCACCCACTGCTGCTGCAGCTCCTACTTCTGCAATTTTTTCTGCGGTTGCACCGTATTTTTCCATTCTTTCATGACCGGCTTTATTATCAATCGGTGTTCCAAACATATAGTTTAATGCTTGTTCTGAAGTTTTGTCATGGTAATCACTGCCGTGGAAGTTTTTCCAGAAGCCATGCTCAAATGCTGTTTCACCATATTTTTTAATATCGCTTCTTAAATCTACTTGTTCACCTTGCTGAGCAGAAATAATTTGACTGTATAAAAGCTCTACAAAGTTTGCAACACTGTCAGAAGGATTAAGTTTGTTTGAATTTGCTTTAAAATAATCGCTGTATTTTGTATATAGAGTTTGCTTCAATTCATCATAAGTCTGACAAATACCATCTGCATTACCTTTTCTTACCATTTCTGCTAAGTTAGTAACACATTTATTAACTCCTGCATCTACCATTGCTTTTTCAAAGATTGCTCTATCCTGATCAGTAAAGGCTTGTGTCTGATTTTGCAACATTAAATTATGCATTGCACCGGCATGATTAAGTTGATCAACCTCCATTTGCTGATAAGCTTTGTTCATTTGTCCCATAAAAGAAGGATTGTACATTCCCATCATACCCATTCCTGAATATGGTGAGTAACTTCCCATCATTCCCATAGAACCCATTGCACCCATCATTCCCATTGAACCGTATGGAGAATATGCGCCAGCCATACCCATCATTGTCGGATCGTAATATGAACTTGTACCGCCAAGTCCTAATGTTCCTAATCCGTTTCCAATTCCTGTTATGCCATAACCGAGTGACATAATGACCTCCTACTATAAATCTTTGTTTAATTAACCTTTTACCTTACATATAGATAAAGTATTTCTCTTAAAAGAAATTGACATTTTCAGACAGCTTCTTTACAATTTGTTACAAAAGTACAAAATTTCGAGAGGTAGTTAGAGAGAGGCTTATTGGCTAAAAGCTTTTTTTATAGAAAATAATATGATAATGTAACAATATGTAACAAAAAATGCAAATTTGCTAAAGTTTAGAAAAAATATGCCGATATATATAATGTAGAACTTACAAGGATGGGCAATGAAAAATTTAAAGGGTATTACAATTAATGGTGAATGGTTAGGAGATAATGTTGTAATTAATGCCAATTTCAGAGCAATTTGCAATATCGCCCCATTTGTAATGCAAGAATTTGCAAGACTTGTAAATTCTATAAATGAGTTAGATAGTGCAGTTGCTATCAATAATTTTTATTTCCCTGATAATAACACTGTAGATATAGAATTCTCTAATGCAAATTTTTCAGCTTTAGCTAAGCTATATTTTAACCTTCAACAAGGTTCACCCGTTCTTATAAACAGAAGTTTGACGATTTATACAGATGATGTTCTAAACGATGAAGATATTATTGACGAAAATGCAAACAAAGAAATCTTTGAAAATATCGATAATAACGATATTCAAAATGAAATAGAAAATACACAAGAACAAGATGAAGCTCCTCTATCAACAGAAGAACAAAACTTGGAATATTTTGATAATATTGATGAATTTATTGCAGATAATGAAGAAGCTTTACAAAAAGAAGAAGATAATAAGAACGAAAATAATACAGAGTCTGAAATATCTGAAATAGAAAACGATAATCAAGATGAAACTTTTGATGATGACGTTGAAGATGAAATTATTTCTGAATACGAAAATGAAGAACAAGGTGAAATTCTAAACGAAGAGGACGCTAAATCAGAAGAAGAGGAGGAAACAGCAGCAGAAGAAGCAGTAGTAGTAGCAGCAGCAGAAGCAGAAGAAGAAGAAGAAGAAGAAGAAGAAGAAGAAGAAGAAGAAGAAGAACTTCCCTTGGATGATGAAAAACCTATCTTTCAAGAAAAGAGTGAGCTTAAATCGCTTTCTATAACTTCTGAAAAAGCAGTAATAAATGCCAAAGAGTTTGTTTCTTCTCAAACATCAAATACAGACAAACAGACATCAATAGCACCTCAATCTCAGAATCATAACAAAGATTGTAACGACAGTTATTTAAATAATTACATGCCAGAACCACAGGAAATTCCACAAACTCCATTGGCAAATAGTAATCCCGTAAATGATTATGGTAATAATGGTGCAGGAATGAACAGTTCTGCTGCTCAGCTGACTAATTCTGTACAAAATAGCTATTTAGAAAAAGATTGTGAAAATGCAGAAGAACAATTTACTTCTACAAAGACTAAAGAACTCTCACATATAGAAGATGACTGTTCAAATTCTGAAAGTGATGAAATCTACGAAAACACACAAGATGAATTGTACCCTATTCAAAATGATACGGATTATGAAAATATTTCAGAACCGGAAATGAGCGAAGAGCAAAAAGAAGATATTCAGAATTGTTTATCTGATTTTTATGACAAATCACAAAATATTCAGTTTCAAGAAACAAATGAAGATTTTATGACAAACTATTATGAAAAATATTATAATAAATCAATGCAGTCTATGTTTGATGATATGTTACAAATGCGCGAAGAATTAAATATGTTAAGAAAAGAAAAACTTACTTATGAGGATATATTTGGCAAAAAAGAAAAAATGAAAAACAATATTGAAGATACTAATTTTAGAATTTTAGGTAGCAAAGAACATGTGGTAGCTAATATTTTAGATGAAGATTTATTTGTTGCAGGTGATAAATTGTATCGTTGGGGCGATACGCTTTATCTTGATGAATAAAGTGTACTTACCGGTATTGAACTTATAAGTGTTTTATATTTTTCATCTTTGTATAAATAAATATCTATAACATATTCATTTAATTCTTTTTTTGTAAAAATACTTTTACCCAGTTTTATTTGCTCGGTGTTCGTTTCTCCACCAACTCTTAAAGGTCGTTCTTTGTTTGCAAAATTCTTAACTGTAATATCACGTACCTTATCTCTTTTTCTCAAAACAAAATCTGCTGACAAGTTTCTTATGTTTTCAGAAGAGTTATTTTTGATTCTATATTTAGCTTTCAGTTGATATCTGAACAAGAATTTTCTTACTTTAAATGAATCTAAAATAACGTCAACATCATTTTTATAGACAACTTTTCTATTTACAAACAAATCAACAGAGTGAATTTTGTATCTTAGATATTTCGCTTTTGTTTTATCTCCTTGAAGTTCTGCAATTGTAGAAGCTTTCATTAAAGCCTTTGTATAAACGCCATAATCAATATTTTGTGGTTGTTCTTCTAACAATTTTTCAAAATAATCAACAGATTTAATAGGATCTAAATCGGAGTAAACTATTGCTAATTTGTATCTTATTTCAAAATTCTTAGGTGCATATTTTTCCGCTTTCTTCAAAAATCTTACCGCATCAGAATTTTGTCCGCTTTTCACCATCACGTTAGCGGTTTCTATATAAGCGTTTACTATTCTTGTTTTAATAGATTCATCAACAACTTTATCTTTTTTGGCAAATTTATCATAATAATATTTTGCTTGTTCATAACTCTTTGCAGAGCTTAAAAACTTGCCTTGAGAATAGTATTTATCGCCCATTTCAATATAGGCTCTCGATTTAAATTTTATCAGACTCTTGTTTTGAATATCTCTAACAGAGTTAATAATATCTTTTGCTTCACCTAATTTGTTTTGGGCTATTAAAGCGGACGCAAGTTTATAATAAGCGTGATAATTTTCGCTTGGTGCTTTTTCTACTGCAAATTCATAAGCGATTTGAGCATTATAGAAATCATGCGCAGTTTCATATAGTTTTCCTACATGCATGCAAACAGCATATTTTTTACTTCGCAAATCTCTAGTTAAATCCGATTGCGTAACGACTTGTCTTGCAATAGTTTCATCTATCGTTTGCTGTTCTTCAGCATCTACGTAAAGATTCTTTATCATTTCGCTTCTGGCATGAAACGAAAGCAAAATTGTTACAAAAAGAGCGAACGCAAATGATATTGCAATCGTTCTCAAATACTCAACAAGTATTTGTTGTTTTGATTTTTTGAATTTATTTTTTTTCTTTCCGCTTCTTCTAATCATTCAATTCCTGCAATGTTATAGAATCTAAATCCGCTAAAATATTCAATTTATTATAAAGTTCTTTTGTTACTTTTTTATGACTTACTTCAAATGTAGAAGAAATCTTTGATTTAGCAGGATTTTCTGCCAATTTTTTTGATGTGAAATCAAACATACCTTCAACTTTTGATGATAGATAATCATGAATCTTTTTAACATCTTCTTCCGCGCAATAAATAATCAGCCTACAACGTTTTGATTGTTTTGAGCTTGATGGTAAAAATTGTTTTTCAAAAATTCTGATAAGAGTTAAAACAGCAACACTTAAAACTGTAGCAAATATTGCAATTCCATACATGCCGGCACCGCATGCCATGCCGATTCCGGCTGCAATCCACAAAGTAGCGGCAGTTGTTAACCCGAAGACCATCGGTCCGTTACGAAGCACAGTCCCTGCACCGATAAAACCAATCCCTGTTACAATTTGCGCTGCAACACGCGAAGTATCTCTAATCCCTGTTGCTTGAGTTAATATTACGTTATCACCGCTCGCAAAAGTCGGAAAACCATAAATTGAAATTATTGTAAAAATACAAGCACCTAAAGCAACCAAAATATGAGTTCTTAAACCTGCATATTTATTCGTAAGTTCACGTTCTAAGCCTAAACTGAAACCTAAAACAAGTGCAATCAATAATCTTATAATAAATTCTAAATTAAATAACGATTCCATCTACCCTCTCCCTATAAAATATATGATACACTAGACGGCTGAAAAATACAATTTGTTAAGCAATATACTTTCTTGCGGAGTATTATTTGTAGGTTTTTCTTTGCGTAAACGTTCTGCCCATTCAACAATTCGTTTTTCTTGGCGTGTTAATTCAAACTTGGATAAATCAAACAAACCTAAATATACCATCCAAACATGTTTACAAGGATTTTCATTAATTAAATTTTCGATAGAAATTCTTATATCCGGAACTTGCTGATTTTCACCCAAAAGTTTATAAATACCTTGCTCCACAAATAAATCAAACGTCTTTTGTTTATTCAAGTTAAAAGTTTCAATAAGTTCTTTTTTTAATCTATGATAACTTACATCATAATTTATGTTATTCAAATATTCTTCTTGCAAATTTTGAGTTAAATCATCCAATTTAAAACCGAATCTAACACTAAATTTCAACCCTCTTATGATTCTTGAAGGATCATCTATAAAGCTATTTTTGTGTAATATTCTAAGCAATTTCTTTTCTATGTCGCTTTGTCCATCAAAAAAATCAATAATTTTATCAGTATCATTTGTGCAACGAGCAAGCGTATTTACCGTAAAATCACGTCTTTTTAAATCTTTTTCTAATGAGCAGCCAATATTAAAAACCTCAGGCAAGTGTCCTTTTCTCGGATATCGTTCTTCACGCGTAGACGCAATATCTACTTCACCTATATTCTCAACAAAAGCTTTTACCGTACCAAATGAAGGGTTTTCCTTTATTACTTGAAAATTATTTTTCGCAAATTCTATAGCATTACCTTGATAACAATAATCAATATCAAAATTTTTAATGCCTAAAATTTCATCTCTTATATATCCGCCAACGCAGTATAAATTTTTATCTTTAAACATTCTATTTTTCAGCCTTTTTGTTATGAATTATTGATGAAATAAATGCTGATAAAATAAATATCAGCCCCAAAAGTCCGGTTACAACTTCAGGAACTTCATGGAAAGTTGATACAAACATTAATATAGCAAGCGTTCCAATTGCCCAATGCGCACCGTGTTCAAGATATAAATATTGGTCCAGAGTTTTCTTTTCTACAAGCATTATAGTTAACGAACGTACAAACATAGCACCAATGAACAAGCCTATTGTAATAATTAAAATGTCCTGACTTAATGCAAATGCGCCTAAAACGCCATCAAGAGAGAATGAAGCGTCTATAAGTTCCAAATATAAAAAACCTACAAGTCCTGAACATTTAATTGTATCAGCACACAATTTAGCACGTTCTTCCTGTCTTTTTTCCAACCATTCTGCAACCCCGTCAATTACAAGGTATGTAATTATACCTGAAATGCCGGAGGTTAAAACACTTTGTCTGATTTCAGCAGGAATTTCAAACATTAATAAACCAAGTGCTATTAATGTCACTGTAGTACAAATTCCTCTGACTTTTGAAAGTTTTTGGAGTTTATCTTCAAGTGGCTTAATCCAATGCACTTCTTTGTTTTTTTCTGTAAAATAGTCCATAAACAGCATAAGCAAAAACGCACCGCCAAATGTAACAATTGGCGCATGAGTTAATTCTAAATAATGTGCATATTCATGAACATCATTCAACGCCATATTTAAAACTGATAATATATTTAGTTTTGCAAATATTGCAACTACTAAAAGCGGGAATAAAAAACGCATTCCAAAAACAGCAATCAAGATACCCCAAGTGATAAATCTATGACGCCATTTTTCAGACATTTTTTCAAGCTTCATAGCGTTTACAACAGCGTTATCAAAAGACAAACTAACTTCCAATATAGCAAGTACAGTCGCTATGAATACACATATCATGCCTGTTCCGTTATGAACATGCTCCCCCCATAAGTAAGCACAAATCAAACCAAAAATTGTTACTATATATGAACCTAAAAAATAATGAATCATTTAACCCTCCATTTTATAACAATTATACAATAATTATCTTAAATCTTTCATGCTATAATAACCGTATGATTGAGCTTTTGATTTTATTTGAATTGAACAGGCAAGTTTTAACGATGTACGGAATTTCAAAAGAAATCCGCGCAACCTTTGCAGTGCTGACGACACCGAGTTACGGAACTATAAAGCCGGCTCTTATGCGTCTTGAATACGGCGGTTTTGTAAAAAAACAAAAAACAATGTCAGAAGGCGGACGTCCGTCATGCTATTATTCAATTACAAAAGAAGGTGTTGAAGAATTGAAACGGCTGATTATGGCACCGCCTTTGGAAAATCCTATTCAATTTTTTACAACGGCTCGCGTAAAACTGGCATGTTCTGATTGTTTGAATAACGAAGAACAATTAACAATGCTCAGACAATTAAAAATGAAAGCTGAAAATATTCTGCTTGATACACAAAACATGATGCGAGAAAAAGAACTTTCTTTTTATCCAAAAATGGTTTTTGACAATCTGACCTGCGAATACAAAAATTTTATATCATTGTTGGAGGGTTTCGAGCATGCCTGCACTCATTAGTGGCGTAGTAGAGGATTCTATAGCTCAAGAACTTGAAATTGAAGAAGGTGATATTCTTCTCTCTATTGATGGTGAAAAACTTCAAGACATGATAGATTACCGCTTTATGTGTAAAAGCGAATTTTTGACAATTGAAATACAAAAGAAAAACGGTGAGATAGAAGAAATCGAGCTTGAAAAAGACTACGATGACGATTTAGGAATAATTTTTGAAAGTGCGGTTTTTGATAGAGTTAAACCTTGCTTAAATAATTGTATTTTCTGCTTTGTAGCTCAACAACCAAAAGGTTTGAGAAATACTTTATACATTAAAGATGATGATTATAGACTTTCTTATTTACAAGGAACTTATATTACGACAACAAACCTTAACGAGACTGATAAAGAAAGAATTGCATCATTGCATTTAGGTCCGTTTTATATTTCTGTACATACTACAAATCCTGAATTGCGTGTTAAAATGCTTAGAAATCCGAATGCCGGGAAAATTATGGAAAATTTGAAATGGTTTAAAGAACATGAAATTCCGTTCCATGCTCAAATTGTTTTATGTCCGGGGTATAACGACGGAGCTGAATTGGATAGAACTCTAAAAGACTTGACTTCTTTAGGAACGGCTGTTTTAACAATTGCAATTGTTCCTGTAGGAATTACACAATTTAGAGATAGTGAACTTAAAACTGTTGATAAACAGGTTGCAGAAGAAACAATTAAAATTTCATCTAAGTATAAAAAAGTTTGTTGTTCGGATGAATTTTTTCTGCTTGCGGAAAAAGAAATTCCGAAATCGAGATATTACGGCAATTTCTCGCAACTAGATGACGGTGTAGGCTCTCTCAGAACGATTATGGATGATTTTGATACATTTGAACTCCCTAAAAGGCTTTCTGAAAAGTTGAAAATAAGTTTTGCATGCTCGGTTGCTGCAAAATCCGCGTTTGAATATATTGCAACAAAATTAAATAAAATCGTAAACCTTAAATGCACGGTTGACCCTGTTAAATCAACTTATTGGGGCAAAAACATTACGGTTGCAGGACTTATTACATCAGATGATTTAATAAATGCAGTAAAAGATATTGAAGCGGATTATATTGTAATTCCGTCGATTATGCTAAAGCCGTTTACAAACCTTTTTTTGGACGGAAATTCTTTAGATTATGTAATAGAAAAAACAGGTAAAAATTTCTTTGTTGCTCAAAATAATTATTCCGTTTGCGAAGTTCTTGATTTAATAGAATCGTATGTTTAATCTTTTCGTATTTTGATAGCTCCCCAAGCTCTTATAAAACCCTTTTCATACATAATAAGATAATAACCGCCATCTTTTATGTATTCGATATTTGCCTCCATGTGTTCATATTCTTTTGGTGGTGTTGCGCCGGTTTTTGCGTATTTTGCATTAATAATATTTTGAAATTTTTCTTTTCGTTTTTTGCGCCTTAATTCCGCCCTATCCTCTTTTGATAACTCTTTATTTTTTTCATAATATTTTCTCAGCTCTTTTTCGTTTTCAGCTAATTTAAAAACCGGAATAACCGCGACAAGAGCTTTTGATTCGATTAAATATAAAAATTCTCTGTCGTCTGATAAAGCTAATTCATAATGCCCTGGTTTTATAAAATTCCCGTTGTAGTCAGGTATGTAATTTAAAATTGTTAAAGTCGGCTGCTCATCAGTCGGGATGGCATAACGGTATAAAGTGCTTTGATGAACGGTTAAACCTGACGGAATAACCGGATATGGAGCTGCAGGTGCTAAATAATCTATATCACGCAGTGCAGGAGTTATGATTCCGTCTATCATAAATTTTTTACCAATTTTTTTATTGAAGCATCAATTTCTGCAAAATTTTTGTTTATAAGCTTGGCAGAAGCTACAAATACAAGTGACATGCAGTCGGTGTTGAGATTATTATTTTTGATAATTAATCTTACACTTTCTCGCATAAGTCTTTTTATACGATTTCTTTTAACTGCTCGTTTGTGTATTTTTTTGCTTACGACAAAACCGATTTTTGTCGGATAATCTCCGGTTTTACTCTTTCCGCAAAACATTGTTATTCCGTCTTTATGAAGAGTTTTTCCTGTTTTATATGTAGCATTAAAAGCGGACTTTTTCTTTAATCTGTTTTCTTTAGGTAACATAATAAGATAATACACTTTATAAAAATTAATGTAAATAACTAACTTATAACATAACGTTACCCCATGAAAAACCAATACTTCTTTATCGCCCCTCTTATGAGGCAGAACATATACCCAAAATTATGTGTTTTGTAAATTTTTGTAAACAAACCACTTGAAAAATTGTACTTTATACCCTTATTAACTTGACGATACTTTTTGATGTAGTACGATTAATTAACATGCTGTATATGGGATAATTATGTCCGAAATAAAAGTAGATAAAAAGTAAATTTTTATATAGTAATCACTAGAATAGATGAGGTGAATTAATGTCGACAGAATATGCAAAAAGAGTAACGCCAATGGGTATTCCTAATACACGTTTGGACGATTTACCGGATTTAATTGACGTGCAAAAAAAATCATTTGAATGGTTTTTGAAAGAGGGCTTAAAAGAAGAATTGTTAGCATTCTCTCCTGTAAAAGATTATACAGGCAGATTGGAATTACACTTCTTACCTAACTACACGTTCGATAATGCAAAATACACAATTGAAGAAGCTCGTATTCATGACGCAACTTATGCAAAACAGCTTCGTGTAATGGTTAGACTTGTAAACCGTGATAGCGGTGAAATTAAAGAACAAGAAGTTTACATCGGTGATATCCCTACAATGACAGACAAAGGTACTTTCATTGTAAACGGTGCAGAACGTGTTATCGTTTCTCAAATCGTTCGTTCTCCTGGTGTATATTTCAAGAGAGAAATTTCTCCAACAGGTAAAAGACTTTATAACGCAACTATGATTCCTAACAGAGGGGCATGGTTGAAGATTGAAACAGATTCTAACGATATTATTTACGTTAAGATTGACAAGAACAGAAAAATCTTGGCTACAACATTACTTAAAGCAATGGGTATTACTGTTTCAGAAATGGAATCTTTGTTCACTCACTTTGAATTCTTAAAGAAAACATTGGATAAAGATACAACAGAAACAACTGATGATGCTTTAATTGATTTGTACAAAAAATTAAGACCTGGTGACCCTGCTTCTGCTCAAGGCGGACGTCAAATCTTAGAATCAAGATTCTTTGATGATAAGAAATACGATATAGGTCGTGTTGGTCGTTATAAATTAAACAAAAAATTAAACTTGAACATTCCTAAGAATCAAAGAACATTAACTGTTCAAGATATCGTTGCTTCAATCGAATACTTAATCAACTTAACTTATGATGAAGGTTCATTGGATGATATCGACCACTTAGGAAACAGAAGAATTCGTTCTGTTGGCGAACTTCTTCAAAACCAATTCAGAGTTGGTTTATCAAGAATTGAAAGAATAGTTAAAGAAAGAATGACTCTTCAAGATTCTGAAACATTAACTCCATTGAACTTGTTAAATACAAAACCTTTAGTTGCTTCTTTGAAGGAATTCTTTGGTTCTTCTCAGTTGTCACAGTTCATGGACCAAATTAACCCACTTGCTGAATTGACTCACAAAAGACGTATTTCAGCATTAGGACCTGGTGGTTTACAAAGAGAAAGAGCTGGTTTCGCGGTTCGTGATATTCACCCTTCTCACTACGGTCGTATTTGTCCGATTGAAACACCGGAAGGTCCAAACGCAGGTTTGATTGGTTCATTAGCTACTCACGCAAGAGTTAATGACTATGGTTTCGTAGAATCTCCATTCTTTGTTGTTAAAGATGGTAAGGTTACAGACGAAGTTGTTTATATGACAGCTGACGAAGATGAAAACTTCAGATGTGCGCCAGCAGACGTTCAATTGAACCCTGATAACACATTTAAAGCAGCTCAAATTCCGGTTCGTTACAGATCAGAATTCATTATGAGTGATTCTTCAAAAGTTGACTACATGGGAGTTTGCCCAATTCAGATTATCTCTGTTGCGACTTCTATGATTCCGTTCATTGAACACGATGACGCGAACCGTGCATTGATGGGTTCAAACATGCAACGTCAGTCAGTACCTCTTCTAATTACTGAAAGACCGGTTGTTGGTACAGGTATGGAAAGAAGAGTTGCAAAAGACTCAGGCATGGTAGTTTGTGCAAGAGTTAGCGGTGTTGTTTCTCGTGTAACAGGTGAAGAAATTATCATCACTGACCAAGCCGGTAAACAACATTTACATACATTAATGAAATATGTACGTTCTAACCAAGATACATGTATTAACCAAAAACCAATTGTTAAGGAAGGCGATAAGATTGAAGCAGGTGATGTAATCGCAGATGGTGCTTCAACAAGTTGCGGTGAACTTTCAATCGGTAAAAACATTTTGGTAGCTTATATGCCTTGGGAAGGTTATAACTTCGAAGATGCTATCTTGCTTTCAGAAAGATGCGTTCACGATGATATCTTTACATCAGTTCACATTGAAAAATTAGAAATTGATGCAAGACAAACTAAACTTGGACCGGAAGAAATCACAAGAGAAATTCCAAACGTTTCAGAAGAAGCTTTAAGACATTTGGATGAACGTGGTATTGTTCGTATCGGTGCCAGAGTTTATGCAGATGATATCCTTGTTGGTAAAGTTACACCAAAGGGTGAATCTGAACATCCGCCAGAAGAAAAATTGTTAAGAGCAATCTTTGCTGAAAAAGCAAGAGATGTTAAAGATAATTCACTAAGAGTTCCTCACGGTGAAGGCGGTAGAGTACTCGATGTTAAGGTATTTGACAGAGAAAAAGGCGATGAATTACCACCTGGAGCAAATACAGTAATCAGAGTTTATATCGCTCAAAAACGTAAGGTATCTGTAGGTGATAAACTTTCAGGTCGTCACGGTAACAAAGGTATTGTTTCAAGAATTCTTCCAAAAGAAGATATGCCTTTCTTACCAGACGGTACTCCAGTTGATATCGTGTTGAACCCACTAGGTGTTCCTTCTCGTATGAACGTTGGTCAAACTTACGAATGTTTACTAGGTTTGGCTGCATACTTGACAGGTGAACACTATGAAGCACCTTCATTCGATGAAAGATATGGTGATAACCAATCAGAAATCGCAACTAAGGCTGAACTTCTAAGAGGTATCAAAGAATCAGGTTGTGATTGGGTTAGAGAAGACGGTAAAGTTTACCTAATCGATGGTAGAACAGGTGAACCGTTCGATGAACCGATTGCAGTTGGTTTATCTTATATCTTGAAACTTGTTCACTTGGTAGATGATAAGATTCACGCTCGTTCAACAGGTCCTTACTCATTAGTTACACAACAACCTTTGGGTGGTAAAGCTCAATTCGGTGGTCAAAGATTCGGAGAAATGGAAGTTTGGGCATTGGAAGCTTATGGTGCGGCTTACACACTTCAAGAAATGTTGACTATTAAATCCGATGATGTAAACGGACGTAATAGAGCTTACGAATCAATCGTTAAGGGTGATAACATTCCAAGACCTGGTATTCCGGAATCATTTAAGGTACTTGTAAGAGAATTGCAAAGTATCGGTTTAGATATTACAGTTGCTAAGAAAAATGGCGTTGAAGTTGATTTGATGTCTGATATGGAAGATTTGCGCAAAGCTGCGCCAAAGAGAACATTATCAGATATTGATTCAGAGTTATTAAATATTAATTTCTTTGATACTTCAGCAACATTGGGCGAAATATAAGGAGATAGGAAAATTGTCTACAAGTATTGATTATTTTGATTATATACGCATAAGCATCGCTTCACCTGAAAGAATTTTGAAGTGGTCTTATGGCGAGGTTACAAAACCTGAAACTATTAACTATAGAACCCTTAAACCTGAAAGAGATGGTTTATTCTGCGAAAGAATTTTCGGACCAACAAAGGACTGGGAATGTTATTGCGGAAAATACAAAAGAGTTCGCCACAAAGGTATCATTTGTGAAAGATGTGGCGTTGAAGTTACAGATTCAAAAGTAAGACGTCACAGAATGGGACACATCAAGCTTGCTGCTCCTGTTTCTCACATTTGGTTCTTGAAAGGTATTCCATCTTATCTTGGTTTGCTTTTGGATATGACATTAAAAGATCTTGAACAAGTTATTTACTTTAATAACTATGTAGTTATTGACCCGGCTGACAGTCCATTTAAGAAACTTCAACTTCTTTCTGAAGAAGAATACGAAGATTTCATCATGGAAAATGAAGAATCTAAGTTAGAAGTTGGTATTGGTGCTGAAGCTATCAAGAAACTTTTAGGTGAAATTAATGTTAAAGAATTGGCAGAAGAAATTAGAACTGAATTAGCAGGTCATGTAAATTCTGTTCAAAGAAAAGGTAAGTTGATTAAGAGATTAAGATTATTAGATTCTTTAATTTCTTCTGAAACAGACCCTACTTGGATGGTTATGGATGTACTTCCTGTAACTCCTCCTGACTTAAGACCAATGGTTCAATTGGACGGTGGCAGATTTGCTACATCTGACTTGAACGATTTATATAGACGTGTAATCAACAGAAACAACCGTTTACAAAGATTATTAGAAATGGGTGCTCCTGAAATCATCGTAAGAAACGAAAAACGTATGCTTCAAGAAGCTGTTGACGCACTTATCGATAATGGAAGACGCGGTAGAACTGTTGTTGGTCCAAACAACAGAGCGTTGAAATCATTGTCTAACATTATCGAAGGTAAACAAGGTCGTTTCCGTCAAAACTTGTTAGGTAAACGTGTTGACTACTCAGGTCGTTCAGTTATCGTAGTTGGTCCTACATTAAAACTTAACCAATGCGGTTTGCCAAAAGAAATGGCAATTGAATTATTCAAACCGTTTGTTGTTAATAAACTTATCGAAAGAGGATTCGTTCAAAACATTAAATCTGCTAAGAAAATGATTGAACGCTCAGACGCTAGAGTTTGGGATATCTTAGAAGAAATTATTGATGGACACCCTGTTATGTTGAACAGAGCACCGACCCTTCACAGATTAGGTATTCAAGCATTTGAACCTAAATTAGTAGAAGGTCGTGCAATTCAACTTCACCCATTGGTATGTACGGCATTCAACGCCGACTTCGACGGTGACCAAATGGCTGTTCACGTTCCTCTATCAATTGAGGCTCAAACTGAAGCTAGAATGCTTATGTTGGCTACAAACAATATCTTGGCTCCTGCTAACGGTAAGCCAATCATCACACCTTCTCAGGATATGGTATTAGGTATGTACTACCTAACTATTATGAAAAATCCTGAACAAGATGTACAAGGTTACTTCTATAGCTTCCAAGATGCTATTTCCGCATTAGAAGCTAAAGTAATTACACTTCATGATAAGATTGTAGTTCGTGATGAAAAAGGTAAGAGAATTGAAACAACTGTTGGTAGAATTATATTCAACGAAGCAGTTAGATCAGCTTTAGTGTAGTTAAAGATTAAAAGGGAAAAATAAAAGATGGAAAATACATACGCACATGCAAAACAAACTCCAGCGTTTATTAATAAACAAATGGATAAAGGCGGATTGAAAAAGCTTCTTTCTCAAATGTATTTAGAATACGGCGGAGCAAAAACTGCAGAGTTAGCTAATACACTTAAGAATTTAGGTTACAAATACGCTACAAAATCGGGTGTTACTATTTCAATCGCTGACTTGTCAGTTCCTGATTCTAAAAAAGAATTGTTAAAGGAAGCTGAAGCTGAAATTGAAAAGTCAACAAACAGATACTTAAAGGGTGAAATTACAGAAGTTGAAAGATATACAAAGGTTATTGATACTTGGTCTGAAACAACAGCTAAGTTGACAGAACAAGTAGTTGAAAACTTCGATAAATTAAACCCGGTATATATGATGGCATTCTCTGGTGCGAGAGGTAACTTATCACAGGTTTCTCAGTTGGTTGGTATGAGAGGGTTGATGGCAGACGCACAAGGTCAAATCATCGACTTGCCGATTACTTCAAACTTTAAAGAAGGTCTTTCTTGTACTGAATACATCATTTCTTCATACGGTGCTCGTAAAGGTTTGGTAGATACAGCGTTGAAAACAGCCGATTCAGGTTATTTGACAAGACGTTTGGTTGACGTTGCTCAAGATGTTATTATCAGAGATGCTGATTGCGGTACTGAAAAGAGCATCAACATGAAACCTATCACAGATGGTGATAATATTATTGTTCCTCTAATCGACAGATTGTTGGGCAGAACAGTTGCTCAAGATATCTTTGATGAAGATGGTACAACTCTTCTTGTAGCAAAAAATACTACAATGGACAGAAAAGATATTAAGAAAATCGCTCACTTAAACTTGCAAGAACTAAAAGTTCGTTCAGGTTTAACTTGCGGTCTTGAATATGGTGTTTGCCAAAAATGTTACGGTTGGGCAATGACAACTCAAAAACTAGTTGATGTTGGTGAAGCAATTGGTATTATTGCTGCTCAATCAATCGGTGAACCTGGTACACAGCTTACAATGAGAACCTTCCACACAGGTGGTGCGGTTGGCGTTAAAGAAGCTACTAAAGAAATTCACGCAACAGAAGCAGGTACAGTTGAATCTAAGCTTAAAACAAGAGAACTTAGAACTCGTCACGGGGATGTTGTTAGAGTTTCTATCTATGAAGCTGATATTGAAGTTAAAGGTGCTAAAAAATCTACTTCTTATCACATACCTGCAGGTGCAACAGTGTTCTTTACTGACGGTATGAAGATTGAAAAAG
>USFB01000033.1 GCA_900553895.1 uncultured bacterium
ATTCGGGCGAGCATAACATTCCAATAACAACAAATCCTTACGGATTTTAGTAGTTATTTTCATGTTAAATGCTCTTATTGGCTTGCTTGCTAACGCTCGACATCGCCCTACCGAAAATCCGCTCTCCCCTCAAGGGAGAAGCTGTCCGAAGGACTGATGAGGGTGGTAAAGATACATAAAAGCAATTAGTGTAGGAAGAGCATAAGTGGTTTCCACCTACATACTATACTCTCCGATATCAGAAACCATTGTTGAACACTTTTAACCCAATATAATCAAGCGATTAAGTAAATTTGTTTGTGAAATGCTGTCACCGATTTTTTAACTAAACGAATTTCTCTCAAAAAATTTTCTGATGGGAATCCCTTAATAAGTGTTTTAACCGGCGTAAAAACAAGATTAGGCTTAGCTTCCAAAATGTCAATTTGTTTTGCGCAGTCATAAAGGTTGCCGACAACAACTTCATAAGGTGAAACATTTTGGTAAGGTAATGTATCTGCGCTTCGCTCAAATAATCGTTTTAAATTGGCAGAATTCTTATTTTTATCGTTTTGAATTTCAAGCGTTTGATTTGAGTTTCGACAAACAAGATTTTAACGTAAATATGCGAGTTTTTCAATTTGGTAATTAATCTCCAAATTAAGCTTTATTAATTACTTCTAAATTCCTAAACTCAAAAATCTTCTTGGTATTACCTTTTAACTTCTCTTCTGCTAAAAGAGTACCTACAATTGCTTCAAGTTGTGCAACAGGCATCATGTTAGTTGGAAGTTCGTCAAATCCATATTCAAATTTTAAAGCTGATTGCAAAAATTTGCAGTCGGCAGATGAGCGTTCTTTATAGTTAGAATAAAGATTAAATTTTTGTCTTGTTAGATAAACCTCAAATCTGGAAACGTCGCAACCGTCTTCTTTCAATTTCTGCAATAAATCCGCACCTCTTGGTGAAAATCTTTGCATCCAATTGTCGCGATTTAAAAAATTTGCATTGTGTTTGTGTATCAATTGGTATGGTTTGGATAAAACTCTCCACTTGCCTTCCATCATTGTATTATCCCACGGAAGGGAAACACAAATAACAGAATTTTTTAAAGAAGTATAGTTATCAAAAAACAATTGAACATCGCTCATAGAAAACAATTTGTCAACGTAAATCAATTTTCCGGTTGCGATTTCTCTAACCGCAACTCCGCTTTCTATTGATGAAGCAGGTCCCAATGATAATCCGACAGAATGTGTTATCATAAGCCGAAATCCTCATCTTCAGGAATGTTTGTATCTAATTTAATAACGCGTTTTTCTATCGCTGGCATGATGTCATCTTTGTCAGCATTTGGCACATCTTTATCAAGATTTACATACAATTCCATGTTTTTATTAGATAATTTTTCGCTCTTTTGCTTGGAGATAAGTTTCTGTCTATTATCTTCTAAAAGTTTTCTTGCCGCAGGCGAAATTGAATCTCCTTCAACAGCTGTAATTACTGCTTGTCGTTGTTTTTGAATTTTTTCTTGTTCTGATTTTGTAAGTTTTAAAGTGTCATCATTTCTTGTTTCGAAATCGCGTCTGTATTTATTTTTAAGAATTAAAATTTCAACTCTTCTATTTGCAGGGTCTTTAGGTGAAATTGCATTTTCAACAGGACGCGTATCAGCGTAACCGATTGCAGAGAATAAAGAAGGTGAGAACTTGAAACGGCTAATCATGTACCTTACTACAGAGGATGCTCTCGCGGAAGACAATTCCCAGTTTGAAGGGTATTGTGAGCTTCTGATTGGGTCGCTATCCGTATGACCTTCTACTCGCATATAGTGAAGAACAAATTTTTTGCATATCAAAACGCCAACTTTGTCCAAAAGTTTTTTTGCATCCGCATCTAGGTTTGCAGATGCAGGTGCAAACAAATACTTGTCGTCAAATGTTATAAGCAAACCTTTGTCTGTCATTTTTGTAGAAATACCGCCTAGTTCACCCGCTTCTGATAATTGTTTTATAGAATCTTCGATTTCATTAAATGAAGTTTCTTCATACTTCGGGCTTATGTATTCAAGCATAAGACTCGGAATAAATGAGTTTGCCATCTGCTGTTCATCAAAAATAGAGTCGCTACCGTCCATAACAGATTGTTGACCGTCGAATAATGTATTTTGAGTAAACGCACTTTTCAATGATTCTTCAAGCTTTGCAAAATCCGAAACATCAACTTGTGCAAGCGCGTATAATACAACAAAAGTTGCAAACAAAAGTGTGATGAAGTCTCCGTATGATACTAACCATCTTTCTAAGTTTTCAGGCTCTTCTTGTCTTTTTTTCTTAGCCATTAGCCTTCCTTGCCTTTACCTTGGTCTAATACAAATGAACGCAATTTTCTTTCAATTAAAACAGGGCTTTCACCTGCTTGGATAGATAAAACACCTTCAAGTATCATATTTTTATATAAAAATACATCCTGGTATATAAATTTAATTCGGGTCCCTATAGGAATCATAACGAGGTTTGCAGCGAACAAACCATAAATTGTTGCAACGAATGCAACCGCAATACCTGCGCCAAGTTTTGATGGATCAGACAAGTTCTGCATAACCTGAATCAAACCAAGAACGGCACCAATGATACCAAGTGTAGGAGAGTAACCGCCGAATGATTCGAAAACTTTTGCAGCGTTGTGAACATAGTTTTCTTGTTGTTCAATTTGGTTTTCCATCATTTCTCTAACAAGAGTCGGGTCAGTACCGTCGGCAACAGCTCCAAGTCCTAGTGTTAAAAGAGAATCGGACGCATTATTAGCTTCTTTTTCTAACGCAATTATACCTTCTTTTCTTGCTTTTGTTGCAAATCCGCCAATTTCAGTGATTAGTGCTTCAAAATCAGATTTCGGAGGCATAAATACATTTTTGAGCATTTTTACAGCTGAAATCAAAACTTTTGGTGGGAAACTCAACACAACAGCACCACAAGTACCACCTAATACAATAAATGCAGCTGTAACTTGAAGTAACTGTCCTATATTACCGCCTTCCATAGCTTGACCTGTCAGAATGAATGTTATACCGAGAAACATCCCAACTACTGCAAATATATCCATAATTATCTCCGAATTTTATACTATTATCCTATGTACATTAAACTATATTTTTCGAAGTTTGTAATCCTTTATATATAGTAGTTTTGAGAATTATTATTTGTAAATTTTTAAAACTCAGTTATCTATAAAAAATATTTCATCCTCTGAAGAATTCTATCCAACGTATTAAATCAGAAATTTCGTAAGGTTTTGGTAAGTATAAATCTGCTCCAGTGTTTAAAACAGCGGTTTTATTGTGAACCGTCGTTGTAACAATAATTTTTGTATTAACAAAATTTTGTTTGCCTTTAATTTCTCTACAAAAATCCAAACCTGACAAATCATCGTTGCTGTCAATGATTAAAACAGCAGGCTGTTCGGATGAATTCAAGTTTAAATTTTCAGTCACATCATAACCTTGAAGTTCAAGTGTTGTCCTTAAAAGTAATGCCAATGCTTCATCAGGCTCTTTTATGTAGATAGAATTGTTTATTTTAGGTTCTACTACTGAATTTTCACCTGCAAGTTTAATTCTATCTATTGCATAATTTGAACCGCTCGGGATTTTTGCAATTTTCTTGATTGAAAAAAGCCTTTGCTCCAACGCTTCTATCGAATCAATCTGTTCATAATTATCAACAATACCACCGATTAAAAGTGAAACGAAATTGGCTCTCATACCTGCCATTCTATCACCTTTAAGTAACATATATCCGCGTTTTGCGTCTTGTGCAGAATAAAATTTTGGTGCAACCGTGTCAAACGCAAATGTTAAAAACATAGCCATTTTTTCGGCAGTATAAGGATTTGTTATTATTACAAAATTTTCTTCATCTAATTGACCTAAAAAATCGTTATTATCAAGTGTTGATTTGATAATTGCAACAAGAGTTTGAATAAGTTTATCACCTGCAACATCCGTGTACACACTTTTGTAGTTTTTTAAGTTCTCCAAACCCAATAACAAAACCGCGGGCTTGTTATCATTATTCAACAATCTTTTTAAATTCTTTTCTACAAATTTTTTGTTGGGCAAAAGTGTTTTAGAATCCAAATTAGATTCTATATCACGTCTTAAATGCGCTCTGATTCGCATTTTGAATTCATCTATATTTACGGGTTCACTCAAAAAATCATCTGCGCCGTTTTCTAAAACCTCAATTCTGTCGCTCGTATCGGCAGATTTTGAAAGGGCAATAATAACAGGGCGTGTATTATAGGTTAAAGTCCTGATTTTTCTGCACAAATCAGAAAGTTTTTCTTCAAGACTATCGGAAATAATGATTATATCAGGCTCTGCAAACTGAATATAATGCAATGCTTCTTTAAGGTTGCGTGAAATTACAGTCGTTGTTTCATTGTCTTCAATACTCTTTTTGTATTTTATTGAAAGTTCTTTTCTCTTATCAATAATCAAGACATTTGAGAGCATTTTAGAGCCTCCTCTTGATTATAAATCGGAAAATCGACTTCAAAGGTTGTGCCTTCGCCAAATTTACTTATAAAACTAATTTTTCCGCCCATATTCTCAACCAGCTGTTTTGTTATATAGAGTCCTAAACCGTTACCTTGAGTTTTACTTGTTAAATGGTTTTCAAGCCTTGAAAACTTTTGGAATATCTTATTAAAATCTTCTTCTTTAATACCAACGCCAAAATCCTGGACCTTAATTTTTATTATGTCGTTTTGAATTCCAGTTGATATGATAATTTCTTTTGCGGAATATTTTCCTGCATTATCAATAAGATTTGTCATTATTTGTTGAAATTTATCTTCATCAATATATGCAATCGGGTTTTCTTTGCTCAATTTTGTTTCAAATTTATTTTGCTTATGCTGTTCTTCTAACATTGGCAAAACTCTTTTGATGCAAGCGTTTATGTCAACTTGTTTTAAGACCTGATTGCCTGCGTTCATTTTTGAAACAGATAATATATTTTCAACAAGGTGAATGAGCCTATTTGACTGGTCTTCAATGATTCCGATAAATTTCTTTTTATCTTCGTCTTTAATTTTGTCCCAAGAGTTTAAAAGAGTTTGCGAAAAACCTCTTATACTTGTAAGAGGTGTTCGCATCTCGTGTGAAACTGTTGCTATGAATTCGTCTTGAATACTCATGGTGCTTAGAAGTTTAGGAGTTTAGAAGTTTAACAGTTTAGGAGAATTTATAAAAATATATTTTAAAACTTCTTCTCAACTTCTCAACTTCTCAACTTCTAAACTCTTTCTCCTATTCTTCTGCCATAAATTCTTTTTTAGCTTCTTCAATCGCGTCAGACAAAACGTCTAATTGGTCAGGAGCAAATGTTACGCCTTTTTTTGTAGGAAGCCAAGTTGCACCTTCATCAGTTGTGTAATAAATTCTCAAGTTGAAGTAGCTTTTGCCTTTGTATTCTGAAATTGAAATTTGTAATTGCTCAGTATCTGTTCTGTCGATTGTTGCCAAAATTTTTGCTTCTGCCATTTTATTTTCCTTTCTTCTTCAAATTTCTTATTAATAATATTTTATTTCCCACTTGTCAGCCATAACTCTGGCTGCGCAAGCAGTTCCATTACCAACGCTTGAACCGCTACATCCATCTGCAGGAATTTTACTGTCAAAATCTGCATACTTCTGCGTGCCGGCAGGAATCAAGGTCCCACTATTTGTTAAACCAAAAATAAAAACATCTTTGCCAAAAGTATTTGGTTTCGCAGCTCCGTTTGCATCTATAATTACACGAGATATTATACTGTCATTGCTTGTTGTGGTTCCTGTCTTATTTTGAAATGCTACAATTGCATTAAGTTTGTTAAATTTATATGCAGTATAAAGGCTCTTGAGATTTGTATCTAAATTTCCTGCAAATGCTGATATATTCTTTGCATCATAATCTGAATTTTCTATTCCTAAAAAACTTTTTGTCGAATTGTAAAAAGCATTGCTATCAGTAATATAAACATTACCACTTAAGCCTAAATCACTTTTTTTTATGCTTGATAGTGTTTCAAAAGTAGCCCCTGTTTCACTATTTAATTGGGCTTCCTGTCTTATGTTTAACATTCCCTGTTCTACAAGTTCAACACTTCTTGCTAATGTTTTGCCAATCAAAGCTTTTTGATAATTGTTATACATTGAGGGTAGTGTTAAAGCCGCAACAAGTCCAATAACACCGAGTGTGATTAATACTTCTGCTAAAGTGAAACCTTTTTTATTTATCATAAAAACTCTCCAATAAAATTTATAATTTGATTATAACATATTATTTATAAAAGTTAATAATTTGTCTAATATTAATCTTTGGGTTAATATAGAAATATGATTAAGGGGAAGATTGTAGTAGTCGATGATGAAAGAATAGTTACTTCTGCTTTTAAGACATTGCTTAAAGTTGAAGGCTTTTCTGATGCTCATTTTTTTAATAGTCCAAAGGATGCATTAACTTTTTTAAAAGATAATCAACCTGATTTAGTAATTTCAGACTTTTTGATGCCTGAAATGAACGGTTTAGAATTTTTATCAGAAGTAAAAAAACTTTACCCTGAAGTGAGTAAAATTTTACTAACGGGTTACGCTGATAAAGAAAACGCTATTAAAGCCATCAATGAAATCGGGCTTTACAGATACATTGAAAAACCTTGGAATAACGATGATTTGATTATCAATATCAAAAATGGTATTGAAAGAAGCTATCTTTTAAGCGAATTAAGACAAAAAATTTCTGAATTGGAAGAAGCTAAAAAAGAATTGGAAAAATATTCACACAACTTGGAACAAATAGTTGAAGAACGTACGGCAGACTTGAAACAATCTAATGCAAAATTAGAAGGGATATTCAATTATTGTGCTGACGGAATTGTAATTATTAACGAAGACGGAATTATAGAACAAGTAAATCCGGCATGCGAAACTTTAATCGGACTTGTTGGGGAGAAATTGTTAATGACCTCCATTGACGATTATTTGTTTAGCAAAAAAACTTTTATTTCAAAAGAACTACATAAGCTTGATGAAAGCGAACTACTTTTGAGAGAATTCTACATCAAAAATCCTTTGAGCAATACTGAAACACCTGTAGAAATCAGTTTTGCAAGGATTAATCCAGATGATGAATATAAACGTTTTGTTGGTGTAATAAGAGATGTTACGGAACAGAAAAAATCAGATAAATTAAGAGATGATTTTATTGCAACGCTTACACACGATTTGAGAACTCCATTGTTAGCTGCTATTCAAACACTAACATTCTTCCTCAACGGTGCTTTGGGCGAATTGGATGAAAAACAAAAACTTTTACTTGCTACAATGCAAAAAAGTAACGAGGATTTGCTGGGCTTAGTTAATGCTCTTTTAGAAGTTTATAAATATGATGCGGATAAATTAGAGTTAACTAAAACGAACTTTAATATGTATAATCTTGTTGAACAAGTGTACAATGAATTGCAACCGCTTGCACAAACAAAGGAAATTGAATTTAAGATTGAATGTACAAACAAAGATTTAACCGTAAATGCCGATAGAAGTGAAATTAGACGTGTAATTTGCAATCTTTGCGGAAATGCGATAAATTACACACAAAATGGCGGACGAGTTGTAATAACACTAAAAAATGAAGGTAATGACTTAATTTTCTCTGTGTCCGACAACGGTTCGGGAATTCCTCAAGAAGATATTCCAAACATGTTCCAAAGATTTTCACAAGGTACGAGTAAAAAACGTTCAACAGGTACCGGCTTAGGTTTATATTTGTCAAGACAAATTATAGAATCGCACGGTGGTAAAATCTGGTTGGAAAGTACGTTAAATAAAGGCAGTGAGTTTTCATTCCTGCTTACGGATTCAGTTATTCAAAAAGAAGGAAGTTTAGTATGATAAATACTTTGTTAGTTGAAGACCACGAGCTTTATAGAATGGGTTTATCAATGCTTTTAGATAAAGCAGAAGGTATTACGCTTGTAGCGGAATCAGCAGATGGATTGGACGGAATTAAAAAGGCTCGTGAATTTTCACCTGATGTTATTCTTATGGACATAGGACTTCCAAATATAGATGGGATTGAAGCGACTCAACGTATTAAAGATTTTAATCCTGACGTTAAAATTTTAATCTTTACTTCACGTGATAGCGAAAACGATGTATTTGAAGCTTTTAAAGCCGGTGCAGACGGTTATATTATGAAAGGTGCAACGCCTGAACAAACAATTTCCGCGATTAAATCCGTTTATGAAGGTGTTGGTTGGATAGATCCGAGCATTGCAAAAATGGTATTTTCAAACCTTCAAAAACCAAGCGCAAATGTTGTTACAGAACCTGAGCCTAAAAAATCAAATAATTCTTATGGTTTAACAGAAAGAGAATTGGATGTTTTGGAACTTATGGTCGAAGGTCTTTCTAATCCGCAAATTGCAGATAAATTAGTTATTACAAAAGCGACTGCAAAAGCTCACGTTCATAGTATTTTGCAAAAACTTTGCGTTTCTTCCAGAACTCAAGCAACAGTTACAGCAATGAAAGAGGGTTTAGTTTAATGTTTGAAGCATTAGCCGGCATGATAATGGCTGCAAAAATCCATTTTAATCAAATGAAATATCCGATTATGAAAAAACAGGATAGAGTTGTTGCTGAGACAATTTATAGAAATAACGTTGATAAAGTCGGTGAAACTGAAAAATACGAAAAAAGTAAAATGCCTAAATCTGGCTATATGACGGTTGAAGAATACGAAAATGAATCTCGAGCAAAATCCCGTCGAGAAATTAGCGCAAAAATCCTAGATAAAGCAGAAATGCCAAAAGATGAAAACATGGTTTATGTTCCGCAAAAGAAATTTCATCTAGTAAAATATAATGACCCCGTTGGCAGTCCTGAGTTGAGTTTACCAAGAAAATTAAATTTTGACAGACAAATAAACGCACAAGGAATTGTATCCGGCGATTTTACAAAGCTTGTTTACCCTGCTGTTTATTATTACGCACAATCCGATTGCACAAGTTGTGATTTGTTTTTAATAAATTTGGATTCTTCGCTTTCGGATATTGAAAAAGTCAAGAAAGCTAATATTTTAAACAAAGTCGATAAACCTTTGATTTCAACCGATAAGTCGATAGATACAAAATTTATTTTTAGAACACTTACTCCGATTGATTTTTCAAGTGACAATACAAAACTTGTAGTTAAAGAAAAAATCGGTTACAGACATGATGGAATTTGGCAGACAAATTTATGGGTATATGATTTTAATAGAAAAGAAGCTCAAAAGTTACCACAAATCAGAGATGCGATTGTAAATTATTGGGCACAAGCGGGTGGAGTCGATTTTGATGAAAAACGTTGGGATATTTATCCTTTAGGTTTTGACGCTAATGATGAAAACCGAGTTGTTGTTTGTGCCTACGCCTACACCGGTGATGTTCCGAAATTTTTAGGTACTTGGAGTATTGATGTTTATGGCGAAAATTCAAGGCTGGAATCTTTGACAGGTTCAAGTATTCCTATATCAATTGTAGGGTATAGAATGGAAGAAGAAGCTGAAGTTATTCCTGTTTCAGAAGTTGAATTTGATGCAAAACAAGCAAAAGAACTTGCAAAAGCCAAAGAAAAAGATGCAAAAGAAGCTAAGAAGTTTGATGAAAAAGTTAAAAAAGTAGAATATGAGCGCAAAATTCAACAAATGGATATGGAAACAATGTTGAAAATTATGCAACGCCAAGAAGAAATGAAGAAAAATTATCAAAAAAGTAAAGATGGTGTAACCGGAAGTTAAAGAAATTAGTCTAAAAGTTGATTGTTCTAACTTCTGATTTGGTGTATATTAAAATCTGTATTTGATAATAAGAGGTTAGAGATGCAAAATTCGGTAATTGTTTTTGACAAAAACAGCAATTCCAGAGAAATTATAAAATCATATTTAGAAAGCTTTGATTTTATAGGTGAAGTTAAGCTTTTTGATGATTATATAGATGGTTACGAAGAAGTAAAAAAATGCGGTGCTAATTCTATTGTAATTATGGATATATCTTCAAATGGCGAAGATATTAAAGAAATGGCAGACCGAATTAAACTTTGCACGCCAAAACTGGTTATAACTTCTACAAATTGTTCTACTAATGATATAATAAGAGCCTTAAGATTGGGTGCAAAAGAATTTTTGCCAAAACCTGTTCTTAAAGAAGATCTGAGCAGAATTGTTCAAGCTTTAGCAAGTGTTTCTGCTGACGAAATTTCGACTCAGTCAAAAATTATTACTGTTTATTCAAACAAGGGCGGAATCGGAAAAACTACAATTGCAATTAATTTGGCTTTAGAATTAGCAAAAGTTGCAAAAGACAAAGTTGCGCTTTTGGATTTAAACCTACAGTTAGGTGACGTTTCAACATTTTTGAACCTAAATCCGGTGTTTGATGTCAACTATGTTTTAAATAAATTGGTTAATAATGAGAATTCTAATTTAATTAAAGCGTTTGAAAAATATAAAGATACCTCGCTTTATATTTTATCAGACCCTAATTATATTGAGCAGGCAGAAAGTATTAAACCGCAACAAATTCCTGCGCTTTTCGAAGCTTTGAGAAAAGAATTTTCGTATATTATAGTTGATATGTCGTCAAATATTGATGAAAATTCACTTAAAATTCTTGACTGTTCGGATTGGATAATGTTTACAACAATTGTAAATATTCCTGCAATAAGAAATGCGCAAAGATGTTTGAATTTATTCCATTCAAGAAGATATCCGAAAGACAAAGTTAAAATTGTAGTTAATCGTTATATGGACAACGATGAAATCAAAATTGATGATATAGAAAATACGCTTGCACAAAAAGTTTATTGGAAAATTCCTAATAATTATTTCACGATTATGGAAGCTATTAATAAAGGCATGACGATTTCGGAAGTCAATCCTTCATCTAATATCAGTAACAGTTTTAGAGATTTTGCATCAAAAGTTTCTGACGATATTATCGAACAGTCCGTTCTTCAATACAGAGTTTAGGAGTAAAAATGCTTAGTTACATAAAAGACAGTTTTCAACTTACAAATAAATACATAATTTTAGCGACGCCGTTAATTTTGTTCTCGCTATTATCAAGCTTGTATATTTTATTTTCTGTTGGCGGAAATTTATTAAGCTTGTTAATTGCGCTTGTTTTATTTGGATTAATGGTCGGTGCGTTTTTGTCAGGTTGGTTTTTTATGATTAAAACTTGTGTTTCTAATCCTGAACAAGAAGACCCGAACGGATTATTAAAAGAATTTCCCGCTGGTGTCGGAGAATATTTTTTGTCGGTTTTAGGGTTAATGCTTAATACAATGTTCATTTCTGTGTTATTAATTCTTGTTTCTTATTTTGTCGGTATGAAGCTAATCGGAGATATAGGAATTACTCCGGAAACTTTGACAAAAGGTATGGAATCTTTTACAGCAATGAAAGCGTTTTTAGGTAGTTTAACACAAGAACAATTATTCAAACTTAATGCTTGGAATATGCTTTTATTTTTCACAATGTCAGTAACATATTTTCTGATTATGTTTTATTCCCCTGCATTGTTTTTCAAAGAAAAAAATCCTTTTAAAGCTTATTTTGTGTCATTAAAAGACTTGTTCAGCAAAAAGTTTTTTAAAAACTTTGGATTGTTTTTAATCTTGTTTGTTTCATATTTTATTTTATCAATTTTTACAACTTTGTTTGGTGCAAATGTTGTAACTCATTTTATTTTTACGCTTATAAACTTTTATTATTTAGTGTTTATAGCCGTACTTGTTTTTAAGTATTACTATGAAAATTATGTGAAAATAAATGAGATTGTCTAAATTTTAGGAGCTTTTGTAAAAACATATTTTACGGAAGTAGGTATAAATTTGTGTTGCATTAAAAGCTCATCAGTTTTAGCTTCATAAATATCATAATCACCAATAACTACGAGTGAACTTTCATCCAGTTTTTTCTCCAATTTGGAAGCTAATTCTTCTCGTTTAAAAGCGTCTAAATAAGGCCAAAAATTACGACATAAAAGCACGCTATTTGTATCAGGAAGTTTGTCTATGTCGTCTAAAATGTCACTGTTTTCAAATTTAACACATTTTCTAAGTTCTTCTTTTGGAATGACTGCTGCGTCGTAAATATCAGTATCAGAACGTACAAAATCGAAAAATTTGTGTATATTGAAGTTTGTATAATAATTAATTTGACGATAATCTATTGGTGAAATTCCAATTTTTGAGTAATTTTTAGCACTATCAATGTTTTCTCTGTTTATATCTTTTGCAATTATTGGAAAGAATTTTTTTGCGAAATCTTCCCCAAGATGAATTTTCATACCGCTAATGCAGGAATAAGTTTCTTCACCATTTGAACAGCAATGGTTGATGAAATTAACCTTAGGAATATTTTGGTATTTTCTTTTCAATAATGCAAAAAAATTATCCCAATCCAAATCTTCTCTAAAAAAATAGGTTGTAGTTCTGTAAAGCAAGTTGTTGTTTTTATCGACCACTGCTCTGGCATTACCTTTACTTGCAATGGCGTTTTTATAATTATAATTGTTAAAATTGTAGGTTGGTGTAATTCTCATAGTAATAATTCAAAAACTTCTAAAAATAAAATTTGCGTTATTTGTAAAAATATTTGTATTATAATGTTTTCAATGGTAACAAAAACGATTACAGCAGCAACAGCAGGTATAAATTCTTTTCGTGTGGAAGTGGAAATAGATGTGGCGAATGCATTGCCTAACATCAGTATTGTAGGTTTGCCGGATAATGCTGTTTCAGAGGCAAAAGAAAGAGTTCATTCCGCAATTAAAAATTCAGGTTATTCTTTTCCAACCGGTCGTGTTATTGTAAACCTTGCACCTGCTGACATCAGAAAAGAAGGTACAAATTTTGATTTACCTATTGCAATAGGCATTTTAAAAGAACAGGGTATTGATATAAAGGATGATTCAAACACTGCTTTTATAGGAGAATTATCATTAGATGGTTCTTTAAGAAAAATTAATGGTGTTTTACCTCTTGTAAGTGGGTTGAAGGATGTCGGAGTTACCACTGTTTTTGTACCTTTTGATAACGCAAGAGAAGCTGCGCTTGTGCAAGGTGTAAAAATATATGGTGCAAAACATTTGTGTGATATTGTTAATCATTATCTTGAAACACCTATTACTCAAACTATAATTGATGTTAATAAATACTTTGAAGAAAATGCGCAAGTTGATTTTACATTTGATTTTAAAGATGTAAAAGGACAACAGAAAGCTAAAAAGGCTTTAGAAATCGCAGCTGCAGGCGGACATAATGTCTTGATGACAGGTTCGCCCGGCTCAGGTAAAACTCTGATGGCAAAATGCTTTGCGTCTATTCTCCCGCCTCTTGAATTAGAAGAAGCATTTGAACTTACAAAGATTTGCAGTATTTGTGGACTTGTGGAACAGAATAAACCATTGATAACAAATCGTCCGTTTCGAACCGTTCATCATACGGCTTCGCCAAACGGTATTATTGGCGGCGGTTCAAACCCGAGACCTGGTGAAATAACCCTTGCGCATAGAGGCGTTCTGTTTTTAGATGAAATGGTAGAATTTCCAAGACAAGTGCTGGAGGTTCTAAGACAACCTTTAGAGGATGGAGAAATTATAATTTCAAGAGCTAAGACTTCAATCAGGTATCCTGCTAAATTTATGCTGGTTGGTGCTATGAATCCTTGCCCCTGCGGATTTTTAGGCGATAGAGAAAAACCTTGTACATGTTCGGATTTTCAAATAAAAAGATACCAGTCAAAATTATCAGGTCCGCTGTTGGATAGAATTGATTTGGTTGTAAGCGTGCCAAGATTAACAACGGAAGAGTTGATGAATACGCAAAGTAATGTGGAATCTTCTGCTGAAATTAGAAAACGTGTCATAAGAGCCAGAAAAATTCAAGCTGAACGTTATAAAAACGAAGATATCTTAACAAATTCTGAATTAAGTGCAAAACAAATTAAGCAGTATTGCGTTCTCGATAAAGCATCTGCCGACTTTTTGAAAGAAGCTGCACAAAAATATATGCTTTCAGGAAGAAAATTCAATAGAATTCTGAAAATGGCAAGAACCATAGCTGATTTAGAAGGCAAAGCTAATATCGAATTAAAACATTTGACATTGGCTTTGCAATACAGAGTTGATATGAATTAAAAAATTTGCTACAATAAGAATGATAATATATAAGAGAGGGTTTGTAAATTATGAAAAAAGCATTTACTCTTGCAGAAGTTTTGATTGCAATAACAATTTTGGGTGTTATTGCTGCGATATCAATGCCGGCAATTATGACTAATATTGATAAAAATACTTGGGCAAATGGTTTGAAAATAAATATGTCTGTTTTGAACAATGGTTTTAAACAAATGATGGCTCAAGAAGGTGTAGAAGATTTGCGTGACACAAGTTTATGGGCAAAAAATGTAAGCAAGGAAGTTAATACTTCCAATACTGAAATTAATTCTGCTATGAAAAAACATTTTAAAATTGAAAAAGTTGCATCAAATTGGCCTGTAAAATCATATAAACTGGATAAAAAGACTGCGTATAGTAATACTTCAATAAGATACTATCTTGGTAATTCTGCAACTATTAACGTAAGATTCTTATATGACGCTTCTTATAATGATTGTGCAGCAACTCAGCTTTTTTGCCACCCGGTAGCAGAAATTATTTTAGATGTAAATGGTGACAAAAGACCGAATGTTATTGGTAAAGATATCTACTTCTTGTTGTTAGGGGAAAATGGTAATATATATCCATTTGGTGGTGATGCGGCTGCAAACTATTCTTCATCATATAAACGCTGGAACACTGCAAGCGGCTGTAGCGGAAAACAACCTACTACTGATGGTACATATTGCGCCGGTAGAGTTGCGGATGAAAACTTTAGTATAAACTATAATTAATAGAAAAACATCATTAATTGAAATGCGATTATTACATCATGTAATAATCGCATTTTTTTTGTAAATTTTTGTAAAGATTTCTTGCAAATCTCTAAAGTTTTTAGCTAAATGTGCCGTAAACATGGGTATACAAGGGAAAATATAAGGACCTAGCAACAAAATGGGAATGTCAGCATCACAAGCTAATTTATTAACTCTTACGAGTAGGCTTCATGACATTGAGTATAAAGCTCAAAACATTGAAAGCCAAAAAATAGCTTTGGCAACTCAAAAAGATGAGTTGTACCAGACATATTGTGATGCTTTGGATAAAACAAAAATTCAAGTTGCATTTAGAAACTCAAATGGAACAAGTAGTTATGTAGATGCAACATTTTCTTCTGTTTGCACTTATGATGAAAATCGTCAAAAACAATATGCAATAAGAGATTCTCAAACCGGTAAAGTTATTGTTGATTCAGAAGTTTATAACGCTTATACAGAGGGTTGTTTTAGTGATAAGTATTCATTTGCCTGGGCAATGATGGGCATGGGACTTAGTTACAGTTATTCTGATGTCAACATGAACGGTGCCTATGGTCAAGGTAACCAAGTTGGCATTGGTACTAACAGCGAGGGCAATTTTGGCTCAGAAACGACTGAAGGTTCTGAAAACCTATTCATGACAGATGCAGAACGTTATGCTTTTGATAAATATAAGGCAGAAAACCCAAGTGGTAAAGTTGTAACAGCCTACAATAATTTGTTGGAAACTTCAAATAATAGCGAATCAACGACTTCTGAAAAACAAGAAGCTTTAAATAGTTTTCGATCTGAATTGTATTCTAATTCCGAAATTAGAAATAATACTTACGAATATATGCGCCGTGACAAAACTGCTCCGCAAGAACCGGTAGAGTATAATGAAGATTTACCGGAAAATATGGATATTCAAATGTTTAATTATTATGTAAATTTGTTTGATGAAATTCAAGCAAATGGCGGCTGCCAAGAAATTGATGCACAATATACTTCTGGTGATGATGGGGCTGAATGGTTTAATAATATGGTAACGTCAGGTAGAGTTTTAATCGATTTCTTTGATGATAATAATTCAGCAAAAAAAGAATGGAAAGAAACAAGTGTTGCAACGAGCACTAACCAAAATTATCTTACAGAAGTTTCTGATGAAAAAGATTTGAAAAAGGCAGAAGCGACTTACGAATACGAACTGGACAAGATTAATAAAAAAGATACAAAATACGATCAGGATTTGAGTAAATTAGAAACCGAAAGAACATCTATTACAACAGAAATGGATGCAATTAAAACTGTTAGAAACGATAATATTGAAAGAACTTTCGGTATTTTTAGCTAGATTTATAACCTATTTATTTTCCCTTTTTCCTTTTCCTTAGCCACTTTTCTTCTAAAGTGGTTTTTTTTAGTTAATAAATAAACTTGTTTTGTAGTATAATTATTAAAAGATACGGAGTTTTTTATGTTTGAAGATTTTAATGAAGTAGTATGTTTAGGTAAGGGGGGCTCTTATTCTGAAATCGCAAAGGATAAGCTGTTTTGTGCGTACGATTTGTTTCTTTATCAACTCTCACTTACATCAATAAAAGAATGTATTGAATATGTGGATGAAAACTGTAACGCAATTGCGATACTTCCTGTCGAAACTACTTATAAAGGCATAATCAGGGAAACTATTGATAACTTGATTCAAACAAAAAATCAAAATATTCAAATATTAGCGGAAACAATAGTGCCGGTAAACGACTGTATTTTGTCTAAAACTACCGAATTTTATAGCTTGACGGGATTGATTGCAAACCCAAACGCATTGGGAAAATGTAAAACCTTCGTGAAAGATGAAATGCCAAGACAATTAAATATAGTAGTGGCAGAAAGCATGGATGAATCAGCAAGGCTTTTGTGCAATTATAATTTGACATATTCAATTATTGGAACGCATAAAACAGCAGAAATTTATAATTTAAATGTTTTAAAAGAACATATAGAGGATGATAAAAATAATAAACGCAGATTTATAGTTATTGGTGATGCAGAAACAAAACCAACAGGTAAAGATAAAACAAGTCTTGTTCTTTTCTTGGAAGACCGCCAAGGTGCATTACTGGATATTGTTCAAGTGTTTGTAAAATATCATATCAATATTACGCAAATTAATTCAAAGATGATGAACGATAATGCTGAAGAACAAGCTGTATTTATAGATTTTGATGGACATAAGCATGATGAAATTATTAAACAGTTGATAGCAGATCTTGAACCGTTGTGCCAAAGTGCAAGAATTATTGGTTCATATGCTAAATTCTAATTTTATAAATTGTTTATTTAAAAGAAAATTCTTGACATTAAAATATGTTTAAGTTAATATAAATCTTGTCGCCGGTATAGCTCAACGGTAGAGCAACGGTTTTGTAAACCGTAGGTTGTAGGTTCGATTCCTATTACCGGCTTTTTTAATAAGAGAGGTTCTCTTACAGCCCTTGTGGCATTTGCCTTTGTGGCGCAGGGACTCTGCCGAATAAAAGATTGAGTATCTTTTATGAGAGGTAGCACTCCAAAGGGGGTGAGTAGTTCTGAAATATGCCTTTGTGGCGCAGGGGTAGCGCACTCCCTTGGTAAGGGAGAGGCCACGAGTTCAAATCTCGTCAAAGGCATTTTTAATGATAATTTAATATGGGTAGGTGGCCGAGTGGCTAAAGGCGGCAGACTGTAAATCTGTTCTCATTCGAGTACGAAGGTTCGAATCCTTCCCTGCCCACCATAGTATTATCAAGGCTTTCATCGTTTTGATAATATTTTTGTTTTTAAGATATATCTAACAAATATCTAACCGATTTCAATATCTAACTCCTCACAGTTAGATATATTTTTTTGACCTTTTAAAATATTAGACAATACATCTGCAGATTTTTGTTTTACCTTTGTATCTAAATGTGCATATATATTTGCAGTAGTATTAAAATTTGAATGTCCAAGCCACTCTTGTATTTCTTTTAACTGTATTCCTCTAGCTAGTAATAAACTTGCACAACTATGTCGTAAATCGTGAAATCTAATTATTCTTAAATTATTGTTTTTCAGTAATCTTTTGAAATGCTTTGTTATAAAGTCTGGTTTTATTATATTACCTAAAGAATCAACACAAATATATTCTTCATATTTTGAAATATAATCATTTTTACATAGCTTTTTATTGTTTTCTTGTATTTGTTTAAATCTTTTTAATATTTCTGCTACTTCTGGAACTAAAGGTAATGTTCTATAACTTGTCTTATTTTTTGTTCTATCTTTTCCAAGTACCTGTCTTTCACCTTTTATACTAACTTGAACAATAGTATGTTTTATAGTAATAGAATTGTTTTCAAAATTAATAGCATTCCATTTTAAACAAATTATTGCATGATAGTGAATTACTGTGTTACTGCTTAATCCATCATTTAATAAATAAGTATAAAAATCTTGTATATTAATAGGTTGCAATTCTTTTAATCTTATTTTATTTGCAGTAAAGTAGTTATTTATTCTATAATTTACCATTTGTTCATAAGAACCATAAGTATTCAGTTCTATTGTAGGTTTTATTATTTTTAGCCAATTTTTCATATAATCAACAAACAATATACCTTTTATTACTTCATTATCTTTGTTATTTGTATTTTTTAATTCAAGTTCTTGTTCAAATTCTTTTCGCATTTGTTCAGCTTTTTGCATTGCTAGTTTTTTATTACCCTTTACAGGTAAATGTGTAGATTGCCATTTTTGTTTTCTTTTTCCTGTATCATCTTTATAATTTATAACGGCATGATATTTTCCATTTTTTTCGTGTAGGCTTACTGTTACCATTTTTAACTCCTTTCTAAAACATAACAGACCTAATTTAACCTACTTACTGATATTCAAGTATATAATACCATGTAAGTTGTTAAAAATCTAGTCTGTAGTTTTATTTTCACTAATTAAATATGAAATTACATTTGCTTTTGGTATTTTGTATTCTCTGCCGATTTTAAGAGCTTTTATAGTATTATCTCTTATTAATCTGTATGCAAGAGTAATACC
>USFB01000034.1 GCA_900553895.1 uncultured bacterium
TTAAAGGACTTTAAGTATGAGAATTAGTATTATTAATAATGCTAATTCTCTTTCGCTAATTTCAACTAACATTCAAACCTCCTTTCTTGTTAGTGAAAATCAGTAAATGTTTGTCAAAATCTTTAGCCTGTATTCTATTTTCAATGTTTGTGTTCTATTGTATCAAATAAAGTTTAATTTATCAATATATTTTCATTTATAGTTTTTCAAAATCTACCGCACCATGCTTGCAAATAGGGCAAATATAGTCAACAGGTAAATCTTCACCTTCGTAAATATATCCGCAGATTTTACAACGCCAACCTTTTTTCACGGTGTTTTCAGGTTTTGGTTTAACGCTGTTTTGATAATAATCATAAGTTGCGGATTTATCATCATTTAAATTCTCACTTGCAACAAGTTGACCGATAAATAAAGAATGAGTACCTAAATCTATTTCATTTTGAACATAAGCTGACAAATAAGCGTTTGTACCTTTGGTTATATATAAAAGACCATTTGGGCTTCTTTTTACATCACAAAATGTTGCGAATTTGTCCGTATCACGCCCTGATTTGTAGCCAAAATGTTCATAAATACTGAAATCAGCTTTTTCAGAAAGAATTGAAAGATTGAATTTACGTGTTTTTTGAATCATTTCATTTGTGTAATTTTTTTTGTTAAGTGCAATTGCAACTTGCAATGGATTTGAAGTTACTTGCATAACGGTGTTAATAATACATCCGTTGTCTTTTTCATCTTGCGCAGTAAGCACATAAAGACCATAACCAATTTTAAATAACGCTTTTGTATCCATAATAAAACTCCATTAATTACTAAAATGTTTTTATTATAAAAAACAATAAGATGCAATCGACTAGATAGCTAAATGCTATGCTCCAAATAAAGCAAAAGTTTTTCTCGCAATTTATTGTTCTAATATCGAAATAATTCAGATGCTGTTAAACATCCAGTGTTTTAAAAACATTTAAGGCTTCCTCTAAATTTTTAACTATACTTTGTGCAAGCTCATCAGGTTCCGGCAAATTTTCTAAATCCGCCAAGCTTTCATCTCTAATCCAAGTTATATCGAGATTTGTCTTATCCCGCTTTATAATCTCGTCATAAGTAAATTTTTTCCATCTGCCATCCGAATTTTTTTCACTCCAGGTTTCTTTTCTCTTTGTTATATCATCTGCAGAATAGCAATTTATAAAATCTTTCAAATGTTCATCGTTAAGAGAATTTGTTACCAGAGTTAGATTTATATTCGTTCTAAAATCATAAACCCAGACATCATTTGTTCTATGCCCATCTTCTATTGGCGGAAATTTGTCAAAGAAAAGTACATTAGCTTTGACTCCCTGAGCATAAAATATCCCGGTTGGTAGTCGCAAAATAGTATGCAAATTAAATTGATTCAACAACCTCCTTCGAACTTTTTCTCCTGCGCCACCTTCAAATAAAACGTTATCAGGCACAACAACCGCAGCCCTTCCGAAAGTTTTAAGAACTGTCATAATGTGTTGCATAAAATTTATTTGCTTATTTGATGTTGTTGCAATAAAGTCTTCGCGTTGATAATTTTCTTTTTCTGTTGTTATAGAACCGTCTTCGCCCATAATTTTTGTTGCAGATTTCTTACCAAAAGGCGGATTTGTAAGAACCATATCGTAACGAACATCGCCAGCACTCATCAAAGAATCACAGTGCTTAATCGGACATTCCGTGCCTCCAATACCGTGTAAATATAGGTTCATGGCGCAAAGACTAACTACAAGCGAAGTGTTATCACAACCAAAAATTCGCTCTTCTTTAAGCGCACGAATTTGTTTTTTGTCAGTCGTTTGTTTTTTCATATAATCATAAGCAGCTAACAAAAATCCACCCGTTCCGCATGCCGGATCTAAAACCGTCATATCAGGAGTCGGACGCATTACTTCAACAATAGCTTTTATTAGTGGTCTTGGTGTAAAATACTGTCCGGCACCACCTTTAGTTTCATTCGCATTTTTCTGCAATAAACCTTCATATATTGCGCCTTTTACATCAATATCTAAACCAATCCAAGTTTCACCGTCAATTAAGGAAAACAATCTTTTTAATTTTGCAGGTTCATCAATCTTATTCTGCGCCTTTGTATAAATTGCTCCAATAATTCCACCTTGTTTAGATAATTTTGATAACGCTTTTGAATATCTTTCTTCTAACTCTGTTCCATCTAATTTCATCAAAGCCTTCCATCGGAATTCCTCAGGAATTAAAGACGGCTGATTAAGGTTATCAGAATATTCTTGATCCATCTTCAGAAACAACATATATGTAATTTGTGCAACGTAATCTGTATATGCAACACCCGCATCCTTAAGAATAGTTGCATAATTCCAAACTTTTGTTACTAAATTAGTTTCGTTCATTTATTTTTCCTTTATAAATAATTTCGCTTAATTCTTTTATAGCATTGATTAAAGCTTTTATTTCAGTATAAAAACTTTTCATACTATTAGACCAATATATCAATTTCACTAATAACTCATCATCTGATTTTATAAAATTAATGATTTGTTGATTTTTTAAATCAGAACGTTGTGCCAATACTGCAATATTTTTTGGAGAACTCTTTTTCAAATCTACAATTGTGTAATTCAAATCTTGTTCAGAACATTTGTTTGCCACAAAGTTTGGATATAGGCGTTTTATAAAAGAATGACGCTGAACATTGAGTTGTTGAATTTGTAAATTATAATGCAAAAGATTATCAATTAATTTTTTTATAAGTGTATATGTTTTTATAATATCATTTCTTAGTTTTTCATTTTTTATAATCCCTATTCTATTTACATTCTGAGTATAAACAGTAGTATAATCCTGTGTTATAGTAATTGGATATTCTATATATGTATCCTCTTTAATATCTGAAAAATAGTAATCAAACTCGTTTTCAAAAGCATATTGCAAACATTTGAGTTCCTCAACGATAGATAATATTGTAGCAATTTCATTTTCGTGACTAACTTTCATTGTTATATCATTATTAAAATGGTTTGTTAAACATACGCTAATTAATGTTATTCCACCACCGACAAGAGTAGAAAATAAAGAAGAAAAATTGATTATTTGTTCTGGAGTGCTTTTAATTACGAAATCAAACATTTATTTTTCCTTTCGGCTTTTATTTTTTCTAACAAAACTGACGCAGGTTCGTCGTTTGGGTCTTGTGGTACAAGCCTACCTTCGAAAGCTTTTTTTAGAATTGATTGTTTAAGTTGTTCTGCTTTGTCTATGTTTTGACGAATAACAGCTTCAATCCTATCAGCTACTTTCAATCGCTTTTCAATTTCTTTGACAATTTGTTGTTGTTCGGCTTTAATACCAATCTTAATTTTAAAATCTTTTATAGATTGTATTCCTATATTTGCCTGCGTAGTTTGCCTTATACTTCTTTGAATTTGAGATTTTATTTGTGGTGATAGCAACGAATAATATAAATATTTACTCTCAGCTTTTTCATTAATTGTTTTAATAACAACGCAAGAATACGAAACTAAAAATTGTTCCTCTGTATCAACATATCTCAGTGTTCCTATTGTACCGTAACGAGGAAAAATAATATCACCATAATTTGGTGCTATTTTCTTGGATAATATTTTATAATCTTTTTTAGTTATTTTTTTTGCATTAATAAAATCAATCCCATTTACTCCATAAAAATCTTTTGGTGAAATATATGGAACTCCTTCTTTAACTTCTTTAGGCATTTTATGATCTACATCGCCTATTTTTAACGTTAGTTCTTGTAAACTTTTTTCCTCCCACTCAGTCGTTTTGTAAAGTTTTCCATCAAATGCAGACTTTAAAACGGCTTGACGATATTGCTTTATTTGTTCCAGCGCAAACCTAAGTTTTTCAACTCCTTCATCAATCTTACCAAATTCTTCCTCAATCTTCCTTACAATCCGTCTTTGTTCGTTAAGAGGTGGTAATAAAAGTCTTAAAGACTCTATCATTTGTTTTGAAATATTAGGTTGTGCTCCACCATAGGCTTTCTTTTCGATTGCAAAACGTTTATACATTATGTAATAATTTCTATACTTTTGACACAAAACTTTCTGAGAATATATTTTCAAATTGCCAACACGTTGATTTAAATATGCTGGACTTTTTTCACAATAAACACCAGTTTTACCAGTTGTAGCACCAGACATAGCTAAAAGAAAATCACCATTTTCAACAATATAACATTTACCAATATCCATTTTATTATATTTAACAGCATTTTTAGTATTTACTTTATTGTTTTGAATATCGGATATCCTTATGACACAAATGCCATTATCACAATAATCCTTACTATTAAAAGCATACCCATTTTGTAAATACAAAACATCTCCGAGTACACACTCAACCCAGCCTTGAGGAAGTTTACTAACCATTTATTGCCCCCGTTGCCAATGATATTAGTAGTTGTTTCCCTATTTCAAAAGCATTTGTAATAGTAAAATTTTTCACCTTATTGAATACGGTATCTTGTTTTAGCATATCTAAAAATTCATATCCTTTAGCAGTCATTCGATATTTATCATTGATAATCTGATAAGGTGATTTGGAAAAAGGTTTCGCAAAACCAAACGGATATTTTAGATGAGCCGAAGCAATAAGATTGCTATCACCTAATATCAAAATATGTCCAATAAACTTATCTTCTTGTTCTTGAGAAATGTTTAATTTTTGCATCAATTCCAAATTCTCTATCTCATGTGAATCATTTTCTTCCATTATTAAAAGTATTTCTTTAATAAAATTATAATCAAGTTTCACTTCTACCTACCATCAAAACTTTTTACAAAGCTATTCCAACGTTGCTATAAAATTTTTCAACCTTTCTCTATCTTCTAATTCTTTATCACCTTTAAAATAAATCTCTATAAAAGTAATATTATAATCCTCTTCTTCAGTTTCTATAACAAAAACAACTCTAATCCCTGAATTTCCGCCCTTTCCCTTTAAAGAAGCACAAGTAAATTTTCTAACTTTTTTCGATTTATAACTCTCAGAACAGAATCCTTCTATATCTACCAAGGCTTTTGGGGGAGTCGGAAAACCGTCTACATAATGAGGAACTAACAACATACGCTTCATTAACTCAAAATCTTTTTCTAATGTTTTAAACCGTTTCCCTAACCGTTTGAAATCTTTATCAAATTCAGGAATAGAAGCATAATTAATATTCTTCATCATACTCCCTTACAGATGTAATTTCATTACGATAAAAAACAGAATCATAATCAATTATTTCTTTATATTCAGTTCCTATCCACGGAATATCTTTATGAGAAAAGTCAGAAAGCTCTGTTGCAGATTTATCAGAAAGTCTTTCAAGAGTCTTATTAATATGTTCCAATTCTCTAGCAGATAAAGATGTTAAATCCGGTTTAACAAGCGGTAAATATTTTGTCATCTCTTTGTCATAGTACCTTGTTCTGACTTCTTCAACTTCCCCATCTTTTTCCATATCTTTTATAATTTTCGCAAAATCAACAGGAGTGGGACCAAACGTATTTTTTATATACTTTAATCCCATCAATTGTTCTTCATATAATTCATAATAGTCAAAATCTATAAAATATAGCAATTTATATAAAACCGTTTGACCAATATTAGGTTTTGCGCCAACCTTGTTTAATATATACAAAAACACTTGCTTAAATTTCTGTATATTATTTATTGGAATATTTATTCTTAAATCTTCTTCATTAGCACATATTGGTTCTTTTTCTACAATATTATATGAATATTCTTTAGGTAATTTATTTTCAATAATACAAGAATAATCCACATCAAAAAGTTGTGCAATTTTTTTGATAAGACTAATATCATTAACTCCGTTTTTTTCATACTTTATATATGATTGACGAGTTATATTTAATTTTTCGGCTAATTCTTCTTGAGAGTAGTTATTTGACACCCTAAGATACTTCAATACATTTACCATAAGCGCTTTTCCATTCTATATATAGAATAACATATTTTTATAATTTTGTCTACCTTAGCAGACATGAATATGTAAAAAACATTTTACTTATCATCCCACCAACGCCAATGACAACTCATCAAGTATTGGTTGGAGTTCTTGTCCAAAAACTTGTTTTGCTTTTATTATTCCACCCTTATCTCCCAAATATTCTTGAATTTCGCTTAACCCCATATAAGCGTTTGCAACAATGTAGTTTTTAATCTCCTCTAACCATTGCAGTTGTTCTGGAGAAAATTTTACACCTCTTTTAATCTGTCTGCCCTTCCAAAGTTCAAACTTAGAATTTGCAACAGCTGAAAAATCTTCCAACTTTTCATCTTGACCAATCGCAAATCTTACCAATTGGATAATATTTGTCAAAAGTTTTGCAGGATTTTTAACCTCTTGAACTTTATCTTTTTGAAGCAATTTATATGCGCGCCACAAATTAGCTGTTTCCAACGGTGGCATTTCTTCTGACAATTTTTTATGCAACTCATCTATTTTTTCATAAGTCAAATGACGAGTTTTGTACTGTTTATTATAAATAATAGAAAGCGCGTCAATTTCGTCCTTATTTGCGTCAATAAAAGCTTTAAAGTTTGCAGTAAGTTTTTCTGAATTCTTTACACTAAATTCCGAATGAATAATAGTTGCAGGTGTAAGTTCATCAATATAAAGCTTTGATTTTGCCTTAAGTTCGAGAATAAGCCTTCTAAAAGCAGGTTCAAAGAATGGTTCAACAGCTTTATCTTTTATCTCAAGAATTTCATCCTCTGATAGATTTTCTGTTATATCATAATCAATCGTATTCAAAATGTCATTAGCAATATTTGATAAAGTTTTACCGTCGGTCATTTCCAGAACTTTTTGACGCTCTACTTTATCAATATTGTTTTCAATCGCTACAATTCTCCCTGCTAAAGAACTTAACGTATCATCATCAACTTTACCAACTGCAACTTGTTCCATCAAATTCTTAAGAGATACTGTTCTTTTTCTCTCAAGCGGTAAAGATGAAGATTTTTTACTTTCAGTTACACCGACGGCGTCTATCAAATAAAATTTGTTCTTAGCCTCTGCGTTTGGTGTAACCTGTTGTAAGTCAGTGTTATTAATAGTACGGCAACCACGACCTTTCATTTGTTCATAATAGGTTTCAGAATGTACATCACGCATAAAGATTACGACTTCGAGCGGTTTTATATCTGTACCGGTCGCAATCATGTCAACAGTCACTGCAATTCTAAAATTCGGCGAGGTTCTAAATTCTGCAATTAAGTCTTTTGCCTTAACTCCTGAAACATTATATGTAATCTTTTTACAAAAATCATTACCTTTGTTAAAAACTTCTCTTGCAATTCTTACGATTTCTTCTGCGTGGTTATCATCTTTTGCAAAAATTAACGTTTTAGGAACCCAAGTATGTTCACGTTCAGGGAACAATTCAGTAAAAATTGTATCTTTATAACACTGAAGAACAGTTCTAATGTGATCAGGCACCAGAACGGTTCTATCTAAATCATTTTTTGTATAGTTCAAATCCTCATCCAAAGTTTCCCAATCTTGTTTGCGCGTCTTTTTGTCGCGAACCGGAATTGTAAATCCTTTTTCAATTTTTCCACCGTTTTCACCAACATCAGTCCTTATACTATAGATTTCATAATCAACATTAACTTTGTCCGCAACAGAGCGTTCATAAGGATATTCAGATACTATATTTTTGTTAAAATAACCGAATGTCTGTTTTGATGGTGTTGCCGTTAATCCAATTGTAAATGCATCAAAGTATTCAAGCACTTGACGCCAATCACCGTATATACTTCTATGACACTCGTCAACTACAATAAAATCAAAATATTCAGGCGGTAAATTCTTGTTATAAATTACTTCTCTTGGTTTACCAAGCGATGTAAGATATTCAAAAGCAGAACCTTCTTCATTTATTTCGTCGTATTCTTCCTCTCCCCTCAACATAGAATACAGCCTTTGAATTGTCGTAATAACAATTTTTGCATCTTTATCTATTTTGTTTTGTTGAAGGTGCTGAACGATGTAGATATCTGTAAATGAGTTATCTTCCCCTTTAGGTCTAAATTGTTCATATTCTTTTTTTGTTTGTTCACCCAAATTATTTCTATCTACCAAAAACAAGATACGTTTTGCTTTTGCATATTTTAACAATCGATATGTAAAATTACAAGTCGTAAAAGTTTTTCCCGCACCCGTTGCCATTTGAATTAGCGCGCGAGGTTTTCCATTTCTTAAAGAATTTTCAAGCCCTTCAATTGCCTCTATTTGACAATCGCGCAAACCTTCTCTATCAAGTTCAGGAAGAGTTAAAAAATTATTTCTTAGAGTATTTTCTTCTGATATTAATTCTAAAAGGGTTTCCGGTTTATGGAATACAAAAACTCTTCTTGAACGACAAACTTTGTCCCTGCAATCTCTAAAATAAACTTCTGAACCATTACTTTCGTAAACAAATGGAAGTGGCATCTTCCAGCATCTTACACCCTCCGGCAAATTACAAGCATATCCTTGCGATTGGTTTTCAACACCACTCAACGATAAATCTGCTTTTTTAGCTTCCAACACACCAATCGTTTTACCACCTACAAACAAAAGATAATCAGATTCACCATTATCTTTCATCACAAATTCTCTAATTGCAACTCCTAATGATGCTCGAATATTGAGTTCAGAACGATCTTGAACTACCCAACCAGCTTCTTCAAGCATTGCATCTATTTCAATTCTTGCTTTTTCTTCCGGTGTCATATTAACTCCTATGAGTTAATTATACCATAAAATTTGGAGCTTCTTATTTAAAGCCTACTGATTACAAACACACAAGTCATTTTGATAAGGACAAAAAGCACAAGAATTTTTGCTTGGTGTCGGGTCAAAATTCTGCTCTTGAATACCTTTTATTGCCTTGCGGTATTTATCAAGAATTTTTTCAATGTCTTCATCAGTGTATTCAACAACACAAGGCTTTCTAAACTCTTGTGGAAATACAAAAGTTGTAGTTTCAACTTTTTTGCCTGTAGTTTTTTCTAAAAAGTATTTGTACAAGCCCATTTGGATATAATAATCCTCATGTCCGCCCAATCTGTCATCTTCAAGCGTTGTTAGGCAAATTTCTTTTTCATCTTTTGCACGTCCGGTTTTGTAGTCAAAAATCCTAAATTTACCGTCAACAAGGTTTATTCTATCAGGCAGACCTTTAAACATAACGCCTTCAAACTCGGTGATAATATCGTTTTCTACGTTGTAAATAGTATTAATATCAGTCAAGCTTAAATCTTTTTCGTAAAACTCTTTAATAGTAGTTTCTGCAATTGTTTTGTATTGCTCTCTTTGCTTAAATGAAGAAAAAGCAAACTTATCTATCTGTTTTTTAACTTCTTCAACAAAAATTTCACTTTCCCAGAATTTACCTTCATCTTGAGCCGATTTAACCGCATTTTCGCACGCTTTATGAACAGCAGAACCAAAATTCAAAGCATCCGGAATTGAGGTTTTAGGTGAACTCAATTGAAGAATTTTGTCAAAGAAAAACATTCTCGGACATTTGATATAAGGATTAACCAATGATGGTGAATAATAATTGATTTTGTTTAATTCTACATCAATTCTTGATTTGAAATCACGCTTGTAGTCGTAATCTTCAACAGTAAATGCTTTTGCCCACTTATAAATTTGCGGTTCTTTTTTATCTTCCACAAACGAATTTATTTCTAATAATTCCGGTGAAATTTCACTTACTCTAAGCAATGCCGAATGTCCTTCGCTACCGTCTCCGCCAACGTAAGAAAGTCTTAAAGTATGTTTTGCTCTTGTCATACCAACATACATTTTATTGATTTTATCAGCTCGTTTGTAAGTTTTCCAAGTGGCTTCATCTCTTTCGTCCTCTTTTGATAATGGAATTGATGGCTTGATTATCGGCCTTGAATTACTTTCCCATTTTTTAGGTTTAAGTGTTGGCATATAAACGTATGTATATTCTAAACCTTTTGAGCTTTGATAAGTCGTAAGTTGAACAGCATTATTTCCCCCCTCTTCTTTTTCGATTTTTAATGCAATTCCTTCGTTTTGAAGCATATCCAAATATTCTACAAAATCTTCTAAATTAACTTTTTTGTATTGACTTGAATATGTGTAAGCTTCATCTAAAAATCTTTTTAGAGCTTGGATGTTTTCTAATTTATTAGTTTCACAATTGAAGAAGAAATCCAAAATCCCTGTTTTTGCAGCACATTGAGAAACAACTCTGTAAACGGTTTCGCCTTGCAACATTGTTGTTTTTAGATTCTTGTAAACAGTAAGAAAATGTTTGATATCCCGAGGCGCGTTTTCATCTTGTATAACTCGCTCCATCGCATCAATAAAATTCGTACATCTTGAACTTTCTTCATACAATTTTGTAAACGATTCTGCTGAAATACTGAATGGTGGCAACAACAAAAGTCTAAAAAGTTTATCTGAATTAACATTCGGATTTACTAGGGTTTGCAAGTAGTAATACAAAACAATTGCAGACTTAACTTCAAAAATATTTTTACCTTCTTTTAATTCGTAAGGAATATTTCTGTTGTGCAATAATTCTGCATAATAAGCCAATTCGTCATTGCTTGTAGAAAGTATCGCAATTTCCGATAAATCTTTTTCTTTCGTGTCTTTATTTATCGGACATTCAGCAGAGTTAATAAGTTCGTCAATTTCTTTAACAATGTCATTTGCTTGCTGTTCTTCGTCATAATAAACATTTAATCGGACTTTTTTCTCGTGTTCTAAAACTTTTTCATTGACTGCTTTTAGGTTAATTTCTTTATCAAGGAGTTCTGTATTTAATTCTTCAACTGTTTTTGCAACATCAAGAATAGTTTGTGTAGAACGTCTGTTTTCAACAAACTTTATCGGCTCACCAATTTCTTTACCATATTTATCCCAAAAAGTTTTGATATTATCAATTCTCGAACCTTGAGCAGCGTTAATGATTTGTTTGTCATCGCCAACAACAAATACATTACCCTTAGCGGAATTATCAACAAGGTGGAAAATCAATTCATTTTGCGCTTTGTTTGTATCTTGGTACTCATCAATAATAATATAATCATATTGGTTAGAAATCTTTTCCGCAAAATCAGGTGCGTTTTCAAATTTTTCTAAGATATAGTTAATCATGTCATCATAATCAATATATCCGCCTAATTCCATTTTTTCTCGATACAAGTTGAAAAATCTATAAAGTTCTCTGACTTTTCCAATTTTGTCCTCTATTTTTTGTATGTTGTTTGCATAATTTTTTCTACTTTTAGGCTCATAATCTCGTTCGTACTCCAATTGTTTTATAGCCGGCAACCATTCTGAATCACTTTTTATATTAGCTTCTAAAGTTTCACCTTTTTTGTCTAAAATTCTAAATCTTTTTAAATATTCTATTCCCTCTTTAATCGCCCCATAACACACGTATTTATTGGCTTTTTCGCTTTTATAATAAACAGCATCGTCGATTTCATCAATACATTCTTTTAAAAGAGAAATTTTAATGCTATCGGGAATCAGTTTTACACTAGCCGGAACATCGAATTCTTCTGCGTATTCTCCGATAATTTTATTGCAAAAGCTGTGGAAAGTGTGAATTTCTACGTTGTTATTATTTTCGTCGAGTTCTTCTAAAACACGCTTTTTCATCTCACTTGCACCGGCTCTGGAGTAGGTCATACACAAGATTTTTTCAGGAGCAACACCTTGCAAAATCATAGCTTGTAATCTTTTAATTACGGTGTAAGTTTTTCCTGTGCCAGGACCAGCTAGAACAAGAAATTTCCCATCAATATTTTCAACACACTTTTTCTGCTCGTTATTAAGACTTGCAAGAATTTCTTCAACTTTGCTTGCAGAATTTTGCATATTCACTCCTAACTTTGTTATCGCTTGTTTCTAGTATAACATATTGTTACTAAAGCTCAAAGTTATAAAATATTCATCCTGTAATACAATTTTTCTACTTATACGTTCCTAATTTTTTACCAGTTTTGGAATATTTGGTAACAGTTCCATTTGAACTGCGTTTGTAAGTATATTGTTTCTGACCTTTAGAATTGTAAACGTCAGTTCTACCATTTGAGTAACATTTTGTGTAACCAGTTGTTCTTCCCATTTCATTTTTAACAAATCTTTAGAGGTTAATTCGTCTAGATTATTCATTATTTTCTCTCCTTTTTCTATCCACAATATAATTAAAATATAATATTTAAGTTAGAGAATAATAAATATAAGCCCTTCCATAACTCTGAGATATATTGGGATAACACAAGGCAATGTAGAAAATACCCTACAACAGTTTGAATGATAGATTTTGGTTTGCTTCTTTGACATCAATAAACCCTCTGGTAATTATTATCAGAGGGATTTCCTTTTGCATTATAAACATCATCCTACTGAATTTACTTGATTATTAGCCTTCAAAACTTAGTAAATTTAGTGTATTTTAGCTATTTTAAAGCGTTGTTATACTATATATTCAAATTTATTGTTCAATAGTTGGGACTTGCTCAAGGGATTTTTATATATTCATTTAATTTAGGTAACTTATTAATATCAAGTACATACTTTTCAAATTGATTATTTAAACAAAATTCATTAAACCTATTTATAAGCCAATGAACCTTTTGATTTACTTTACATGTATTATTTGCTGGAAGTTTAGTTCATAAAATATTCCTTATTATTTAGAATAGACACTACACAATGATAATCTTTATCAATAGCAACCAACTGATATAATCAAGTCTAGATTATAGTAATCAAGTTCTCTTGTAACATTTCTACTACCTTCGCTGCGGACGGTTGAATCTTTATCTAATTCTTGTTCTTCAAAGATGTGAAAAATATGTTCTGAGATATTAGCTTTACTTGAATCAAACAATTTAACTATCATATCTTGAGTTAGCCAAATTGTATTCTCTTCCAATTTTACGTCAAGAGATATTATACCATCTGGGCTTGTATATGTTACTATTTCTCCTTTATTTAATTTATTGTCCATTCATATTCTTTCTATTTATAATAGGATAACCCCAAATAAATATTCTTATCATTATCAAATTCTATCACTATAAGGTAATGAATTTATGTAATCTTCCATATATTGCCAGTCTGGAATGTAACCATTATCAGAGTATGTACGGTTATCATCAATAATGGGGCTTCCGTTATTGTCTCTTTTGATAGGCAGCTTTATATCTGTACTGTTCATATTTTCTAGTGTCCACTTTCTGCCATAAGAAAACTTATACTTCTCTTGTCTAATAACAGTTGCCATAAAGAGTCCAATTTGTTTATTAAAACCTTTGTATCTTGAATATAAAGCATTTACATCATCAGTTGCCCAGTATGGTTCAGATTGATAAAACGCTTCTCCCACAGAGCCATTGTAACTCAATGAAATCGTATTAGCTTCATGTATTGGTGCTTGTCCAATGTGGTTTGCAATTCCATTGTTGGAGTCAATCGCACCTACATAATTATTATTCCCTTCTTCTTGGTCAGCTGATGTCAGTCTTTTACCTTTTCTAATGTCAAATAATTTACCCATAGAAAACCATTCCCATAACTGTATGTTTAATTCTGGGATATTATCATTTTTAACTTTGGTTGTAATAGGTTTGTGGTGTAATGACTTGATATAATCTTCCATAAACTGCCAGTCTGGGATGTAACCTTCATCAGAATAAGTCCCATTTTTGTCTATATATGGAGTTTTATTTGAATTATATTTAATTGGCAACGCAATTTTAGTCTCTTTTAATCTATCACCCGTCCAGCTTCTGCCAAAACTATATTTGGGGCGTTCTTGACACAATATTGTTCCCAGAAATAACCCAATATATGAATTCAAAACACCATCAATATATCCACATATTGTTTTCCCATTCATGCCGATAAAATCTGTAGGTAAATAATTAACATATCCAGCACTTCCTGCACCCAATTGAATAAACACAATACAATTACCTTCTGATATCCAATTCTCAAAATCCTCTCTTTTGCACATCATCATATATCCATTTGTGTCATGTTTCGCACCAATGTATGGTATATCTTTTCCTTCAATTAAATCATCCGAAATAATACCTTTTGTCGGTTCTAATCGGAATAGCCTGCCAACTTTAAATTCTTTCCAATCTTGCACATCCAATTCCATGTTTATACACCACCATTACTTTCATAAACATTACCTTCTTTAACAAGATATGATAGGTAATTATTAAGTGTACGTTGGAAATCATCTGCTGTCAGTTTAGTATAATCAGTTTTCATATAGGCTTCACACAACCATTCATCATCAGCATTAACTTTCTTTACTGCCGATTTGCCATCTACAACAGTGTTATTTCTGAATAAATCAAGCCATTCTGTTTCAATTTCTTTCCATTTAGAGATTGTGAAGTTACCTTTCTCATCTTTGATGAATTGCTCAACACGTCCTAAATTCTTTTTCTTTACAAATCCATCGTCTTTACAGTAACCAAAGAATGTACTTCTTGTTGTTCCATCTGTTCTTATATGAGGTTGACCAAGAGTAAACAACATACAACAAGCACAAACTGATGAACCAGGATAGAATATTTCAGTAGGTAAAGAAAAGACAGCTTCTAAGGTATTGTCTTCTAACAAAACTTCTTTTTCTTTTGCTATAAGACTACCTGTACCAATTGCACATGCCAGAGGTAATAGTACAGCCAGTTTAACCAACTTTGGTTGTTTACCATTTCTTACACGTTCTGAATTAAGCTCTTTAATTACATCAGAGAAGTAATGAACAAATACCATACCTTTTGTTGGGTCTTCTTTACCATCTTTGGCTTTGCCCCACTCTGATTTATAATAGTCAGGAATGCTTCTTGGTTTTGCATTATATGGTGGGTTCATCAGAATAATGTTAGGGTCAGCTTCTTTAATAAACTTCTTATTATCTTTATCAAAACAACTACCCAGTTTAATATTAGAGTTTCCATCGCCATGTATCAGCATATTGGTAACAGACAATCCAAATGCTTTTTCTTCAACTTCAATACCGTAGATGTTATTCTCTTTAACATTCTTTTGAAGGACTTTAGCTTGTTCTTCTGTTCTCCCATTCCAACAATCTGCCAGCTCTTTAACCATTGCTTGTACCAAGAATGACGCACTGCCACATGTTCCGTCAAGTACAACCTTTGTACAGTCAACTTCTGTTAATCTGCACATAAATTCTGTAATGTGGTCAGGTGTAAAGGCTTGGTTCTTGTCAGCTTTACCAGTGTACTTATTAAATGCAATAAAGAACAAATTTAGAATGTCTTGACCTTCTGAGCTATTAGTATCTATGTACTTATAAATATTCATGAGAATAGTATCTATTATTTCAATCCAATCTTTTTGAGCTAGTGCTTTAACTTTCTGATTGTCTAATACATTCTTTTGAAGTAATTCAATTTTCTTTGTTTTATTATCTGAACCGTCAAGTAACTCGGTCAAAGTACCTTTTATACCAGCAATAATTTGTGTTGCAGACATCATTTTTAAAGTATCATTTAATTTTATTTTTAAATCTTCATCAATTTTTGTAGCACCAAACCTTTTTAATAAATCTTTAATATGAAGTAGTACAGTTCCTACAAACTGGCTTCTTAATACTTCATCAATATCCTTCTTGTGTAGTAATTCATTCAAAGCATAGGTGTTCTTCAACACTCTTTCTCTATCATTCTGTTTGTTCAGATAGAACAATGACTTATAGTGTTCTATTGTGTCAAGCACTGTTTCATCTGGGAGAAAATGCTCATCATCAATAGCAGATTTCCAGACTTTTATCTTATCATTTTTAGTATTTGCTAGAATACATATAATTTTCTTCCCTGAATGTAGAACTTTTTCTTCTTCCCAATACTCTTTTAATTGTTCGATATCAGCATCAGTAAAACGTTGTTTTGTTTCAATTAATATAACGAAGTCATCATCTTCAAATCTAATGTCCAACTTGAAATGTTTTACTGTACGTCCTAAAAGATTCTCAAGTTTACTCTTAGAACCTGCTTCTACAACATAACTGTATTCTCCAGCTTCTATATTGGAAGTGAGGTAACTACTGCCAATTCTTTCAATCATATCGTGTCTATTCACAACTACTCTCTCCTGTATTGAAGATTTTAGCAGTCATTTGACCTTTGAGCATCAATCGTCTGTATGAAATAACGTAATAGGTTTCATTAGACAATATAAGATAGTTATCTTGTAAATATTAAGTTAATAAATACAAATATGTAGAATTTTCTTTATATTCATTAGTCTTTCTTTTTAATTTGTTTAGATTTCTTACTCTCCGGTAAAAAATTCTCATCTGTTACGACTTTCTTTCCTGTTTGAAGTTCTAATTTCTCCCTTGCTTCTTTTGCAATTTTTCCACCCTTCTTAGCAGAAACTTTATTTTCTTCCATGCCAGTTGAGTTCTCGCTCTCAGCTATTTGTCTTGTAGAAAGTTCTGCAAGTGCCGTAAAAATAAGTTCAGCTTCTGACATGTGGTCTCTAAGATTTTGTGATTTCAACCCTTTCAAATCTTTATGTTCTTTTACAGATAACCCAGACCATTCTTGGTGGATAATATTGGTAAGAATTGCATATTCTTCACCTTCTGTAATTTCATGGTCTTTCCAGTAATCAGTCAATTTATTTCTGGTTTCTTGACCTGTCATTCGTTGCTGAATCCATTTTTCAGAACGACCAAGTTTTTGATAAGTTTCTCTTGCCCTATTAATAGCTTTTGAAGGGTCTGCCATTTCTTGAACACGTTCTTGACCGACTTTAGCCAACCATTGTTTAATAGGTTCAGCTTTCTTTGATGGAATAGACTGGATTATACGAAAAATTGTCTTGATATCAGCAACATCAGTCTTACGCATTTTCCCATCATCAGCTTGTAATTTCAACTGGTGACAATTTGTCACCGTTTGCTCTGAACCCTCATCACGCAAACGTTGTGCTAATTTATTCCAATATTTTCTAGCTGATTGATAATCTTTTTCAATCAAAATTGCAACAATATCTATAACTGAAAAATAATATACTTCTTTCTCTTCATCATAAATATGCCTAATCTGTTTATCTTCAAATAAAGTTAAATCTTCACCCATTCTCAAATCTCCTTTTGTATTCATGCTATTGAAGCAATTTCACATTGTCAACATGTAAAACAAAATTTACTTAGATTATGTTCTTTAAGCTCCGTTGTAGAAAATCGGTGCCGTAATTTGGGTGCAAGATTTTTTCATATTCATATCCTATTTAATATCACTAAACATATCAATATTTTGGCTAAAGTATCTTTAATTAAGTATAAACTACCAGCAGTTTTTTAAATATAGCTAATAGGGATTGCACTAACATCTTCAGTTAGCGGAATATCAGATTCTCTCATACAAATTAACCCGCCATAACCTTGATTATCCAATACATTAAAATATTTTAACATTGATTTATTAGGATTAGAGGTTAATTTTATCTCGATTGGGTGGAGTTTCCCATCACGTTCAATAAGCAAATCAATTTCTTTCTGCTGAGTATCTCTATACCAATATATCAAAGGTCTTTCGCCATTGTGTCTATAACTTTTTAAAATTTCAGATACTACAAATGTTTCAAAAAATGCTCCATTCATAGCACCTTTTTCGATAACTTCAGGACTAGACCAACCTGTTAAATATGAGCATAAGCCTGTATCAAGAAAATATATTTTAGGCATTTTTGTCATTCTTTTTGTAATATTGCGATAATAAGGTTCTAAAAGATACACCATATTAGACGATACCAAAACTGATAACCAAGTTTTTGCAGTTGGTTCTGAAATATCTACGGCATTTGCTAATTCTGAATATTTTAAAACTTGTCCTGTTCTTGCTGCAACAACACGGATAAAATTCAAAAACTTCATTTCATTTGATATTGAAAATAAATCTCTGATATCTCGTTCAATATACGTTCTTATATAGGCACTATAAAAAGCATTTCTGTCTTGAAATTCATCTTGGTTGTTTAATGCCGGAAAAGAACCGTTGTATATAATTTTAAAGATATCAGATGTTGAATAATTTTTGTGTTTTTCTCTTCTTTCTTGAATGTATTCTAAATCTGGAAAGAACGGTTCGTTATTAGGAGTTTGAGATAATTCTGCTAATGATAAGCCCCTTAAATCCAAAATACCAACTCTACCAGCTAGAGATTCTGATACATTTTTCATTAAATGAAACTGTTGAGACCCAGTCAACCAATATTGTCCTTTTTTATCTGACTTATCAACAATTAGTTTTATATAAGACAAAAGATTTGGGGCATATTGTATTTCGTCAATAATCAATGGAGCTTTGTGAGCTTCTAAAAATAATTTCGGCTCATTAATAGCAAGTTCTCTTTCGGATAAATCATCTAAAGATACATAATTTCTGTTTTCGTCGCAATGTTTTAATAAAGTGCTTTTTCCAACCTGTCTTGCACCAGTTACTAAAACTACTTTAAACTGTTTTGATAAATTTTTAATTACATCTTCTGAAGTTCTTTTTATATACATATTTGCACCTAATTCGTGATAAATCTAAAATGTAATTTTATTTTAATCACTTTTTCGGCAAAAGTCAATATGTAAGCCTGTTTTTTGGGTGTTAAAAACTTAAATTAAAGAATGATTTTTGCAAAATGCAAATTCCTGTTCCTGTAATTTGGAGAACAAATAATATTTATGACGTTGATCCGGCGTTTTTAAGAAGAATGACTTATTGTATAGAGTTTGAAAAACTTTCAGAAGATTCAAGATTAAATATTTGGAACAGAGTTTTGAAAAAGAATGAACTAACTGTTTCTAAAGAAAAAGTTGAAGAATTAAACAAGAATTATGACATTCCGCC
>USFB01000035.1 GCA_900553895.1 uncultured bacterium
CAAAAACTTTAGGATTTGAAGACGATTTTTGGAAAATTGTTACATTTCTTCATAATAATTTACCCGCTAGGACTAAGAAAAAACTTTTTATACGTGGTATTCTTATTCTATGAAGAGAGTTCTAAGTTTTTTATTTATAGTTCTGATATTGGGGATATGTCTTAAAGCTTGTATTAAAGTTGATAAACCTGAATGTACAGATTTACAAATAATAGAAGATAATTCATCTCAAATAAAATATCCTGCTCAGGAAAAAAATGTTACGATAAATGGCGTGGATTATTTGCAATCACAAGCGCCGGTTGGAAAATTTGGCGGAAGAATTGTGCTTTCTACTATTGGAGAACCAAAAACATTCAACCCTTGTAATACAAAAGATGCAACATCTTCTTCTATGGCTGGAATGTTGTATGATGGGCTTGTTGGTACAAATCCGAGAACAGGTCAAGTGCAACCACAGCTTGCTAAGAGCTTTGAAGTAAATGGTCAAGACTACATAATCCATTTAAGGCACGGCATAAAATGGTCTGATGATAAGCCGATTACTGCTGAGGATGTAATTTACACATACAACGAAATTGTTTTTAAAGGGTTGGGAAATCCTTCCGCAATGGATGCGATGAAAGTTGACGGTAAATTGCCTGAACTTGTAAAACTTGATGATTATACCGTAAAGTTTACGACACCTAAGCCATTTGCGCCATTTTTAAGACAACTTTCTTATCCTATTGTGCCTAAACATTATTTTAAACCATATTCTGATAAGGGCGAATCTGTATTCAACGCCTTTCTAAATCCTGATACAAATCCTAAAACTATTGTGTCAGGTGGCACATTCAGATTAAAAGAATATGTTGCGGCGCAAAGAGTTGTGTTTGAACGTAATCCGAATTATTACAAAATTAATTTGAATAATAAAAAATTGCCTTATCTCGATAAAGTTGTTTATATGATTGTTGGTGATTCAAATAATGAAATTTTGAAATTTGAAGCAAAAGAAATTGATGTTTTGGGAATTCGAGGTGCGAATGTTGCGCAATATAAACTTAATGAAGCAAAATCAGATTATAAAGTTTATAATTTAGGACCTGATACAGGAACTTTGTTTTTGGTCATTAATCTAAATAATCGAAAAGATAAAAATGGCAAGCCTTACGTAAACCCTATTAAACATAAATGGTTTGCTAATAGGGATTTCAGAGCTGCAATTGATTGGGCGGTTGATAGAAAAAATATGGTGCAAAATATCGCATCGGGTGTTGCAGAACCTTTATTTACAGCCGAGAGTTTAAATTCTATTTATTTAAATAAATATATTAAAGGGCATCCGTGTGATTTGAAGGTTGCGAAAAAGAGTCTTGAAAAAGCAGGTTTTAAGCAAAAAGACGGGAAATTGTACGATTCTTTAAATAATCGAGTAGAATTTGATTTATATACAAACGCAGGTAACCTTGAGCGCGAAGCTTTAGGTGTTATGGTTAAACAAGATTTAGAAGATTTGGGAATGAAGGTGAACTTTAAGCCTGTTGAATTTAATTCTCTTGTTAATAAAATGACAAATACTAATGATTGGGATATGGCAATAATGGGACTTACCGGAACTCCGCTTGAACCGCACGACGGCAAAAATGTTTGGACTTCAAATGGAAGCTTACATTTGTTTAATCAGCGTCCAAATGGATATACAATAGATGATAGACTGGATTGGGAAAAAGAGTTAGATGAAATTTTTAGAGAAGGCGCGCTTAAACTTACGTACGAAGAACGCAAGCCTTTGTATGACAAATATCAGACGATTATTTATAATCAAAAGCCAATAATTTATTTGTATTCACCAATTAGAATTACTGCTATCAGGAAAAAGTTTAAGAATATTTTCCCGACTTCTCTGAGTGGTTTGATTTATAATTTGGATGAGGTTTATATAAATTAATATACCCTCCCTTTATAGGGGGATGGTAGAATTTCAAGTTGAGCTTTGCGAAACTTAGAAATTCGTGTGGGGGCTTAAATATATTGAAAGGTAAAAATGAATTTATTTAAATACATACTAAAAAGAATTCTACAAGTGATACCACTTTTAATTTTGGTATCTTTAATAAGCTTTTTTATAATCAGACTTTCCCCTGTTGATCCGCTTGCAGAACTTCGCTTAAATCCTTCTATTTCTCAAGAAACATTAAGTAAAGAAATGAAACGTTTAAAACTAGATAAACCGATTTATATTCAGTATGCTTCTTGGGCAAAATCTTTTGTTCAAGGTGATTTAGGGTATACTTCAGCCGGTGAAAAGGTTTCTACTAAACTAAAAGAAAGAATTCCAAACACATTGCTTTTGACGAGTATTGTAATCTTTATGACTTGGATAGTAGGAATTCCACTTGGGATTTTGGCTGCGATAAAAAAAGAAACAGCGTTTGATAGAATTCTAACAGTAGTTTCGAGTATCGGAATGGCAATACCTTCATTCTTTTTTGCTATTTTGATGTTGATTTTTGCCGTAAAGACGGGGTGGTTTCCTGTTGGAGGTCTGACTAGTTATGATTTTAACGAGATGAGTTTTTGTGGGAAAATAATGGATTTATCTAAGCATCTGGTTTTACCTGTCATTGTTTTGTTTACAATATCTTTATCAGGTTTGCAAAGACAAATGCGAGCAAATATGCTTGAAGTCTTGGATAGTGATTATGTTAAATTTGCTCGTGCAAAAGGTTTGAGTGAAAACAAAGTGATTTTTAAGCACGCTCTAAGAAATGCAATAAATCCTATGATAACGTTATTAGGGTTTGAGTTTGCAGGACTTTTAAGTGGTGCTGCGCTTACTGAATATGTTTTCCAGTTTCCGGGACTTGGACGTCTGATTTTGGAGGCGGTTATGAAATCTGATATTAATTTAGTTATGGCATCATTGATGATGGGGACAATAATGTTGATATTAGGTAATTTGATAGCGGATATTCTGCTAATGATAGCAGATCCGAGAATTAGGGCGAGCAGATAGTTCCCTCTCTTATAGAGAGCATTAGCGAAAAGGGTAAAATAAACTTATGGAAATTATAAAAAAAATCTTTCAAGACAAATTTGCAAAAACAGCTTTCATAATCCTTGCGATTATGTATTTGTTAATTCTTTTTGCGGATTTTATCGCACCATATTCTAACTCGTATTCTAATAGAGAGATGGCTTATGCACCGCCATCTAAAATTTATACAATTAATGAATGCGGAAAACTTTCGCGTCCTTACACATATAATTATGTTAGAGAATATGAACCTTCTTTAATGCAAACAGTTTTTAAGCAAGACAGAAGTCACAAATACTATTTGAAACTGTTTACTCACGGACATTTGTTTGGCGTGCAAGGTGGCGGACAAATATATCTTCTAGGAACGGATATTAACGGGCGCGATGTTTTTTCTCGTCTGCTTTTTGGGGGACGAATTTCAATGACTGTCGGATTTTTATCCCTTCTTATAGTTTTTCCTATAGGTTTAATTTATGGAGGAATTTCAGGCTATTACGGTGGAATTATTGATACTTTGATGATGAGGTTTGCAGAAGCTATTATGGCAATACCGAGTTTTTATCTTTTAATAATTCTTGCTGCAATTCTTCCAAGCGGTATGACAAGTGTTCAACGATTTGCCCTCATAGTTGTAATTCTTGCACTGATTGGTTGGTCAGGCTTCGCAAGAGTTGTAAGGGGAATGGTTTTATCTATTAAAAATGAGGATTTTGTGCAGGCGGAAAAAACGCTTGGGGCTTCTGATTGGCGAATTATTTTGAAACATATATTACCTCAAACAACAAGTTATGTAATTATAGCAATGACATTGAGCGTGCCATCATACATTTTGGCGGAATCAGGTTTAAGTTTTTTAGGGCTTGGAATTCAACAACCAGACGCTAGTTGGGGTAATATGCTAAAAGAAGCGCAAGAATTTACAAACATTTTTTATCGTCCTTGGCTCTTAACTCCTGGCGCGTTGATTTTTATCGCGGTTCTTTGCTTCAATTTGTTAGGCGATGCAATAAGAGATATTTTAGACCCTAAATCTCAAAAAGTTATAAGATAAAGTTTTAATAAAACAAAAAGGGCGGATTTCTTTCAGAAATCCGCCCTTTTTATAAGTTTTCAAATGAACTATTTTACAAGTTCTTTGAAGCTCTTACCAGCTGAGAATGCAGGAACTGTTTTAGCAGCAATCTTCAATTCTTTACCGGTTTGAGGATTTCTACCTACTCTAGCTGCTCTCTTGCGAGCTTCCCAAGTACCAAAACCAACTAAAGTAACTTTTTTACCTTTAGCAACTGTTTTTTGGATGATTTCTAATGTAGCTGAAAGTACATCTGAAGAAACTTTTTGAGAAAGTTTAGTCTTCTTAGAAATTTCTTTTACTAATTCTTCTTTGTTCATGATAAATCTCCTATACACTCTTACTCTCTTATACGCTCAAACACTATGTCCTGCGCATTTCATACATCTCATTATACACTTTGTAGTGATTTTTGCAAGTAGTAAATATGATTTTTTAGCGAAACTTTACAATACTATTACATTTCAGCTATTTTTGTTACGAAAATTAATAAAACTTTACATTTTAAGTTAATAGGCTATAATTATCTTGTAGTGTTAAAGAAAGGAGAATTCTTATGTGGGAAAAAGATGTTAATATCCATGAAGTTCGTGAAATTAGAACAAGAACTTCTGTATTTTTCGGTTGCGGTGCAATCAACAAAATTGAAGATATCGCAAAAGATTTTAAATCAAAAGGCTTAGACAAAGTTATTGTAATGAGCGGTAAAAACGCATACAAAGCAACAGGCGCATGGGCAGTTGTTGAAAAAGCATTACAAAATAACGGTATAGAATATGTTAATTATGACGGCGTTACTCCAAACCCAACTTCTACAGCCGTAAACGAAGCTGCAAAAATAGCAAAGGATTTTGGTGCAAAAGCTGTTATTGCAATTGGTGGTGGTTCTCCTACAGATGCAGGAAAATCAGTTGCTATTTTGCTTAAATACCCTGAAAAGACAGCAAATGATATTTATGAATTTACTTTCACTCCTGATGTTGCAGCTCCTATCGTTGCTATTAATTTGACCCACGGTACAGGTACAGAAACAAACAGATTTGCTGTTGTAACAATTCCAGAAAAAGACTACAAACCTGCTATTGCTTATGATTGTATTTATCCTACATACGCAATTGATGACCCTGCTTTGATGGTTAAATTGTCACCAAAACAAACAAGATTTGTTTCAATTGATGCTGTTAACCACGTAATTGAAGCAGCTACATCTACAGTTGCATCACCTTATGCAATCACTTTGGCAAGAGAAGTTGTAACACTTGTTTCTAAGTATTTACCTAAAGCAATTGAAAATTCTGAAGATTTAGAAGCAAGATATTTCTTGGCTTACGCAGCTATGATGGGCGGTGTATGCTTTGATAACGGCTTACTTCACTACACACATGCTCTTGAACACCCATTGAGTGCAGTAAAACATGATTTGTCACACGGTTTAGGTTTGGCAATGCTATTACCTGCTGTTGTTAAAAACATTTTCTCAGCTAAAGCTGAAACATTAAAATACATTTTAGAACCTGTTGTTGGTAAAGTTGAAACTGCTGACGAAGCTTCTAAAGGTGTTTATGAGTGGTTAAAATCAGTTGGTGTTCCTAACAAATTGAAAGACGAAGGATTCACTGAAGCTGATGTTCCAAATCTTGTAAACTTGGCATTTACAACACCTTCTCTTGACGGTTTGTTAGCAATTGCTCCTACAAAGGCTACAAAAGAAGCTGTTGAAGAAATTTACAGAAGCTCTTTGTAATTTAGAGTTTGTAAAAAGCTTAGTGGGGGATGAAAACATCCCTCACTTTTTTAATTTTTTATTGTAAAATAGAAATATGGGGATAAAGTATCATTATGTGGATAGTCCACTTTTCAAAATAGAATGTACTGCAAAAGTTTGTGAGCGTTATTTTATTCAAGTTTTTAAAAAGAATTTTGCTAATATAGGTATAACGCAGGGTGAATTCTGTATTTTAGATACAATTGTCAGAAGTCCTGAAATTTCACAAATAGAATTGGCAAGGCTCTTGTTTAAGGGACGTGCTCATATTACTCAAATGCTTAATTCTCTTGAAGAAAAAGGTTTGATTTATCGTACTAATGAAACAAAAAACGGTCGTCAGGTTAGAAAAACATCCTTAACCGATAAAGGTACCCAAGTTTACAACACCATCTGTAATGTGCTAGATAAAAACTTTGAACACATGACTCACTTTTTTGTTGGAAAAGATGAAAAACTGATTGGCTTTTTAGATGAAATTAAAGATATAATTACAGAAGGTGAAAAAGTTGCTTTTGATTAGTATTATTTTGTAATAAAATAACTATTCGTTTTTAAGGATAAAATATTCAAAACTTCTTGTTTATTATATGTTGAGCCAAAAACAATTAGAGCAAAAGGATTGTTTGTTGGATCAATTCTTCTGACTTCTAATACATTTGAAAAATTACGCAAATAACTTTCATACTGGAAACCTTCTATTTTGTTTTTATCTAAACTTTGTGGAACTTCAACGGTCGAGAAATAGAAAACTCCCTTTCCTTTTTCATTCAATATAGTATTCCAGTCCGGGAGTTCCTGTTTGTAGAACATTTCGTATACATTAATTCCCCATGCATATTTTGCCACATCTGAAACACACCAAGAAGAAAAACGCATTGGGGTTATTTCAATAGGGATATATTTATCGTTTTTTGTTACTTTCAATTCCACATGAACAGGTAGATTTTTTAAATTTAGCAAATTGCCAATTTCATGCAACAACAAACCAAATTTTGCCATATACCTAATCATAATTCCAGTAGACATTAAGTAGATAGTATTTCGCAAATCTTTATTATTAAGAAATGGATGTTGGTAAATATTTAAAATAACAGGTTCACCATTTCTGTTATAATATGCATCCAGTGCAAATTCTTCACCATCGATAAATTCCTCTATTAAAAATTCAGAGGTATCTAACATTTCCTTTAAAAAGCTGTTTTTAGAAATTTTTACTTCTTTTATTATCGTATCAACAGTTTCTTTCCATTCTTTTTCATTATTAACAATATGTACAATATTTCCTAAATAACCACAAACAGGTTTTATTACTAGTGGAAATTTTAATTCTGCAACATCAACTTCTTTTAAATCCGCTGCATCGTATGACTTGTAATAGAAGTCGGGATACATGTCCTTAAGTGCGTTTCTAAAATTTGCCTTATTCCTCAACAAATTAATCTGCTTGTTAAGGTTTGAATCCGGTAAATTATTTTTAACCCAATCTAAAGATTTTTCGGAATTGCCGTAAATAAAAGGGTATTCTTGTGCTAAATAATAACTTTTTGCATTTTCAGAAGAAATCAAATTTAGTGCTTCTTCTTCAATGTCAACATTTTCGATAGCGTCATTATCCAGAATTGTCCAGTCATTTTTTACAATGGTTTCTATTAAAAATTCTGACACATAAGGTTTTTCTAAAATAAACATAATTTAAAACCTCACCTTATTGCAAAGCTTCCAATGCTGCAATTTTCATTAATTTAATATCAGGATTTTTATTTGTCCAAATCTGAATTGCACGTTCTGCCTGATAAATTAACATATCTAAGCCACCAATAGTTTTTAAGCCTCTTTTTTGTGCCTCTTGTATTAAAACTGTTTTAACAGGATTATAAACAATATCATAAATAACGGTATCGAGATTCAGTTTGTCTAAGTCCACTCTTTCCAGTGGCATTTGATCAGCCATGAATCCTTTCATGCCAATCGGTGTTGCATTTACTACGATTGCAGAAGCGGTCAAACTTCTTATATTTTGAATTTGATATACGTTGAAATTAATCTCTGGAAATTTAGCTCTAACGTATTCTAGTGTTTGCCTTGAATTAATTATATTTCTCGTATAAAAGTCTATATTTTTAATTCCTCTTTCTACAAGTCCGACAACAGCTGCTCTTGAAGCACCACCTGTACCAAGAATACTTGCAGTTTTACCGTTCAAGTCGATATTTTCAGGTATAGCTTTTTTGAAACCGTAAATATCAGTGTTAAATCCGTAAAATGATTTATCTTTACCAACCTTTACCGTATTAACGCAACCTGCAATATTTGCATAATCATCAATATCATCCAAAAATAGTGACATAGGAACTTTTAGTGGAATTGTTACATTAAACCCATCGTAACCGTTAGATTTTATAAACTTAATTCTGCTTATTAAATCTTCCGGTGGAGTTTCCATAACATCATAAGAACCCTCTAATCCGATGCTCGCAAGTCCAGCTTTGTGTATAACAGCAGAAATTGAATGTCCTAAAGGATAACCTATAATTCCCAGTTTTACCATAACAACCTCATTATTAATTCCGTTAATCAATTATACACGAGAAAATGCAATAAGTGCAAGTGTTTATAATGTTTTGAAATAAGTTATAACATTTTCAACCTGCACAGATAATTCTTCTTTAGAAGAATTATTGTGAATGACAAAATCAGATTTCTTTATTTTCTCATCTTGCGGTAACTGTGAATTCATTCTCTTTAAAGCTTGTTTTTTTGTAAAATTATTACGTTTCATCAAGCGTTTAAGTCTAAGTTCGTCATCGCATTGTACAAAAATTATTTTATCAAATAATTTATCAAACCCTGTTTCAAATAAGAGTGGAATTGAAACAAAAACACATTTGTCTTTGCTTTCACTAAAGATTTTTAATATTTCATCCTTAACTTTCGGATGAATGTATTCTTCAAGCTTTTTCCTTGCAATAGGGTCTGAGAAAACTTTTTCACCTAAAGCACGTCTATCTACATTTCCTAAAAACTTATGTGCAATTTTATCTGCGTCATAAACAGGAAAATATTGAGCGATAATTTTTTCAACTTCAGATTTTCCGGCTGCAATATTACCTGTTATTGCTATTTTTAGCATATTCCCTCTTAATTTTGGCAATATATGTTTTTAATTCTTTAACTTGCTTTGGCTTAATAGGTTTAACTTGACCTTTTTTCAAACCTTCTATCGTTAATGTTGCATGTTGAATCCTTTTTAGGCTTTCAACTTCGTAGCCCAATTTCGCAAACATTTTACGTATTTGTCTATTGATACCTTGATATAAAACAACTTGAATCATTGAAGATTTATTCTTTAATTCAATCGGCAAAGTTTCTGCGTAAGCCATTTTCTTTTCGCCGGAATCTGTTTCAATTTCAATTCCATTAAACATTTTTTCGGCGTCTTCTGTTGTAAATTTGCCATTTATAGATACAATATAAACTTTAGGTACTTTAATTGACGGATGGGTCATTTCGTTAATAAATTCACCATCATTCGTCAAAATAATAAGTCCGGTTGATTCTTTATCCAATCTTCCTACAGGTTTTAGATGCTTTAATTCAGGCGGAATTACATCGTATATTGTTTTTCTACCCTTTTCGTCTTCTGATGTCGTAATATAACCCGCAGGCTTATAAAACTTGTAATACTCCAATTTTTGTGGTTTCACAAGTTTGTTATCTATATAAACACGGTCTTTTTCTCGAACGTAAAACCCAAGTTCTTCTATTGGTCTATCGTTTACCCTAACACGACCTTCAAGAATCAATTCGTCGGCTTTTCTTCTTGAACAAAAACCGGTTGATGCGATATATTTGTTTAATCTAGGCATACTAACCTTCTTTAAAAGCGTTTGTAATTGCTTCCGGCAATTTTCTGTAAATTGAGCCGTCGTTATGAATTGCAACTACCTCAAATTCTGCTTTAATAAACAATTTGTTATCCGCTTTGTTACGAATTGTTTGTTCAAAAGTAACTCTAATAGGTGACATTTCTTTGATAGAAGTTTCTACGACTACAATGTCATTCAAACGAGCAGATGCTTTGTAGCGAACATTCATATTTGTTACAGGCATAGCAATATCTTGCTTTTCTAAATCAATAAGATTTAATCCTGCATCTTCGCATAATTCAACTCTACCTTTTTCCATCCATCTAAGGTAAGTACCGTGCCAAACAACACCATAAGCGTCGGTGTCTGCGTAATAAACTTTTTCTTCTAATATATTTTTCATACAACAATTCTATCATGATATAATTTGTTTGTACATTATTAAATAAGGAGTAGCTATGAAATTTCTACACACAATGATTAGAGTTAAAGATATTGAAAAATCTTTAGCATTTTATACAGACGTACTTAATATGAAACTTGATCACAAGAAAAGATTAGAAGATTGTTGGTTGTATTTTCTAACAGATGAAGAAAATACATGCCAGATTGAACTAACTTACAATGACGAAACACCTGAAGGCGGATATGAATTAGGCAGCGGTTTTGGTCATTTTGCGTTCTCAGTTGACTCTTTGGATGAATTTACTGATAAAATTAGCAAATTAGGTTATTCTTATCTTTATCCGCCATTTGATTTGAACGGTAAAGGCTCTAAAATTGCTTTTATCAATGATCCTGACGGATATGAAATTGAACTTATTGAAAAAGTTAATTGGTAGTGAACAAGGTTTATGGTGGGAAAAGCTTAAGCGGTTCCCACCGTATCAATAAAAGATCTTGGTAACATTTCTTAATAAACCTCATCAAAAAAGTCAATTTTTCTATTTTTTTTTACTTTATATATATGTAAGGTTAGAAATAAAATTTTTGGAGGTTTTATGAACATTGCGATTAGAAAATTGGCTATGTTAGAAAAGAGCATTATTGAAAGAGAAGAAGCTGCAAAAATAGATGGTTATGCAACATCTCCTATTGATCCTATTTTTAAAGAAAAAATTACCAGATTAATGGATAAAGTTAGGGTTCTTTGAATGAAGCTAGTTTAACAAGTTCTTTAAAATCATTATTTTTATTAATTAAATCGTTAAACTCTGAGATATCTGCTATCTCGGAGTTTTTCATAAATATAATTTTATCTGCAGATTTAATTGTAGAAAGTCTGTGTGCAATTGCTAAAATTGTTTTTTCACCACGCAAATTTAACAGGACAGTGCATAGTTCATCTTCGGTTTTTAAATCCAAAGATGAAGTTGCTTCATCCAAAATCAATATATCAGGATTGGAATACAAAGCTCTAGCGATTGCTAATCGTTGTTTTTGCCCCTGTGAAAAACCCGTTGTATCCACAAATGGGTTTGCATAAATTCCATCAGTATAATTTTGATTTATAAATTCATAAAGCTGTGCTTTTTTTAGTGCATCAATAATTTTGCTATCGTCAATTTCCGAAGAACCAAATGCGACGTTTTCTCTAATCGTTGCATTAATTAATGAGATTTCTTGTGGAATGTAACCAATCTTAAGTGGTAGATTTTGTTTCTTTTCATCAACAAGGATTTCACCGTTTGTAGGTGTTAGTAAGCCTGAAATTATATCAATTAGAGTTGTTTTACCTGAGCCAGATAAACCTGCAATGCCAATAAATTCTCCTTTTTTTATATCAAGGTTTATATTTTTTAAAACCGGTTGATTTTCTCTGTAACAGAAGTTTATGTTTTTTAGCTCTATTTTGTTATTAAAATTAGCATATGCTGTAGTCTTTATTTTCTCAATAGTATTTAATTTTAAAGAGTCACACCAATCTAACAATTGTTTGACATTCGCTGAAACAGCATTGATTCCGTTCAAATTTGTTTGAATTCGCGAAATTGTCGGTGCCAGTCTAAAAATAGCTGATACTATAATGGCAAAAGAGGCAATTAACTTGTTTGGTTCACTGTAATTTTGCAATGATATAATTGCTAATAAAATAAATAGCAATAAAATAATAAAAGGTTCTGTTACATAAGGTGGAATTGTATTAACAAATGAGGTTTTCGCGCAAATCTTATAAAAATCTGTAATCGCGTTTTTATAGTTATCAAAAAAGAATAACTCATTATGAGAAGCTTTTATACCTTTAATATTTAACAAAATTTCATTACCTCTCTCGTTATAATTTCTTGAAGCTTCATTAGATTTTTTAGAAATTTCATTGATAAGAGGTTTAAAGCATTTATTCTGTATAAAAATTAGCAAAAAAGCAAAAAACAAAGTTATTGCCATTGCAATCGGAAACTTTATTACAAGCAAAGCTGATATAAGCGCGAAAATAAAAAAGTTTACGCTCAAATTTTGTAATCTTAAAATAAAATTATTTATTGTATGTGGGATTAAAAACCCTAAAATATTTCTTTTATCCGCTAGTGAAATTTTTGATGAATTTTGAAAAGTAGAACCTAAAAAATAATTTATAAATTTTAAATTTACTTCTTTTTCTACATCCTTTGTGAATTTGGCTTGTAAGTATGAATAAAAAATCATGACAGCATTTTTAAATATAAACAAAATCACAATGCAAAAGCCAATAATAAAAGGAGAGTGCCAAAAATCAGTTTGTTTATTAGTTAGAATCTTTAATACAAAAGGATAAGTTAATGCCACGCCTAAAAGTTCTAACATTCCAACGATAAACGATAGTATTGAATATTTATAAAAAGTCTTTTTATTTTTATCAAAGTAAAAAAAGAACTTTGTGCAGTATTCCTTAATCATAATCTTTATACTACATTAAATATGCTTATCAATCAAAGAATTTATGGTTATGATATTATATTCAATATAATTATAGTGAAAGGCTTTGATATGGCAAGACAAAAGTTTAGAATCGGCATTGGTTATGATATTCATAAATTAGTTGAAAATAGAGATTTGATTATAGGTGGAGTAAAAATTCCATTTGAAAAAGGACTTTTAGGACATTCAGATGCTGATGTTTTAACCCATGCAATAATTGATGCTTTGTTGGGTGCTCTTGCTATGAGTGATATCGGTACGCTTTTCCCAGATACGGATAATAAATTCAAAGATGCAGATAGTATTGAATTGCTAAAATGTGTTTTTCACAAAGTTCAAGAACAAGGTTATTATATAAATAATTTAGATGCAAATATTATTGCCCAAGCTCCAAAAATGATGCCTCATATTCCAAATATAAAAATAGTATTAGCAAAAAATTTGAATATGGAATTAGAAGATATTTCTATAAAAGCCAAAACAAAAGAAGGTTTGGATGCTGTTGGTGAAAAATTGGCAATCGAAGCGCAAGCTGTTGTTATGCTTGAAAAACTCAATTAGCTATAAGTTTAATGCTTAAGCTATAATTTCATCAACATCTACAAGATTATTCATAACTGCGAATATTGCAGCCTGTACTTTGCTGTGCACTCCAAATTTCCTGTAAATACTTTCTACATGTGCTTTTATTGTATGGACTGATACAGAAAGCATTTTTGCTATTTGGGTGTTACTGTGTCCTTTAAGAAGTAGATTAAGCACCTCTTCTTCTCTTTGTGTAAGTTTAATTTTTCGTGTTTTATTCATATTATTAATGATAATACTTTTTGAAAAAAACGCTTTCACATATTTTCCAATTAGTAAAATATTAACAATTCTTTACAATAATTTGAATTTATGTATTGAAAATTCTATCTCCTGCATCGCCCATGCCGGGAACGATATAACCTCTTTCGTTTAAATGATCATCTACAGCGGCAACAATTAAGGTAATATTTGGAAAATTCTTAAATACAGCCTCAATACCTACTGGTGATGATATCATACACACACAGCAAATATTTTCTTGCGGAATACCTTTTTCAACATATAGACGTATAGCTTCAATCAAAGAATTACCGGTTGCAAGCATTGGGTCTGTTATATAAACATAGTAATTATCTGGGTTATCAACAGGCATCGGAACCTTGTTATAATACCAAACGGGTTTAAGAGTTTTTTCATCTCTATACATGCCAATATGGCGAATAGTCGCCTGTGGTAGAATATCAACGGCTTCATCCGTAAAAATCAAGCCTGCTCTTAAAATCGGTGAAATAATAATTGTGATATCAGGATTAATTGTTTTAGTTACAAACTTTGTAAGCGGTGTTTCAATTGCCACATCTTTTTGAGGCAAATTCTTTGTCGCTTCGTATAAAAGAATTCTTGTAAGTTTTCTTGCCGCAAGTCTAACTCCTTGTGTATCTGTGTTTTTGTCACGCATTGTACATAAACTTTGATTCACAATCGGATTTGATATTATTTTTAAGTTATTATTTTCCATTGTTATTCACTCCACCTAATTTTTTTTCTAAATCCACAGCTTTTTTATTCGCCTGATCAACCATTTTATCTGCATAATTAACGAAAGAACCTGCATCTTGAGCATTTCCGGCAGGCATGTCAATTTGCTTAACTTTTTGACCAAAAGAAGATGATGTATAGATAATTGCATTGAATTTATCAAACATTTCATTAAGAAGCCCCATTGCGTCATGTAAACGTTTTGGCGGATTTACTGCCAAAATAGGCACATCTTTATTAATAAATGTTTGTTTATCAGGCAAATACAATTCCAATGACTTTGAACCTGCCATTCCGCTAAATTCAACCGTAGCAACAGTTCCTTGCGGGATTATAATTGATTTATCGGGGATTATAAACTTAACAAAAACTTCTCCATTTGTTGGTTTAATTTTAGTAATATGCCCGACTTCAATTCCCATCATTCTAACAGGAGAACCAACAATTAAACCGTCCACATCAGGAAGATAAATGTTGTAATTATTATCTGTTTTAACTTTATTAATATAATTAAAAGTTGAAAAAGCTGTAATTATAAGTATTACAACCAACCAAAACAACAGTTCGCCACTATGAGTGATATAAACAGTATTTTTTTCTTTTTTTTCTTTGGTCATATTAGGTTAATTATATTAAAAATTTTAGTTTTGCACAAGTAATTAAAAAACATAAAAAAATATTAATAATACCCTCTCCCCACTTCGGCACCCTCCCTATGCTGAATTGACAAAAATGGGAGGGAGTGATATGCACTAACCAACGACTTGATTTCTATCTTCTCCGAAAGGGGCGGTTGGTTTGTCGGTTGGGCATACCTGCCCAACAATAACATTAAATAATATGATGTGGCATTGCAACACTACCTTTATCCAAACGTTTTTGTAATTCGCCGGTTGGTTCATAGAACGGTGATACAGTCATAATCTTAGCAGCAATGTCAGGATAATGATAAATAAACTTCAATTCGCTTTCCGTCAAAGGTTTTTGTGTATGAACGTTTGCGTAACGTGCCAATTCCAAAATGTTTCGAGCTTCGTTTTCATCCTTAAATTCGATTTCCAACTTGTCATAAACATTTCTAAAACCCTTAATTCCGCCATATTCACCTGTTGTAATCATTCTACCTGTTTCAATAATTTCAGGTTCACCGCGTCCAAGTTCTTCAAAATCATACAATTCGTAGTTCCTTCTATCCTTTAATGCACCATCAGCATGTATTCCTGATTCGTGTGCAAAAGCATTATCTCCGACAGCAGGCTGATTTATCGGAATCGGTAAACCAAAAGCATAAGCCGTGTATTTTGCAAGTTTCCATGCTTTGCTTAAATCAATATTTTCATCTACTTGGAAAGCACCATTTGAATTTTTAAACCCTGCTGATTTCAGAACTGCTAACAAGCAAGAAACCAAATCCGCATTCCCCGCGCGTTCTCCCATACCGTTTATCGCTGTATTAATATAAGCATCAACTCCCGCATCGACAGCCGCTCTTGCACCTTCAACAGAACAAGCTACCGCCATGCCTAAATCATTATGGAAATGCATTTCGATAGGCATTTGCGTTTCTTTTGCAAGCCTGTAAATTCTGGTATAAGTTGTGTGCGGATCTTCATAACCAAGAGTATCGCAATATCTGAAACGGTATGCACCGCGTTTTTTAACTTCTTTTGCTAATTTTATCAAATAATCCAAGTCGCTTCTTGAAGCGTCTTCCGCGTTTACACCAATAATTTTTGCACCTTTAGACACTGCACATTCTACAGCCTCACAAGTCATTTGAATAATATCATCAGGCGTTTTTTTGCCTAAATATTTACCATAAATCATTTGTTCGGAAGTCGATTGCGAAAGATTGCAGTTTTCTAAAAGTGGACAATTCGAAAAAGATTTCTCAACATCAGAAGCAATAGCTCTCATCCAACCGGAAAGCTTTGTTCTTCTGATTACACCACGTTTTACAAGTTCTAAATTCGCATTAAGGTAATTTAATTCGTGCATGGTAGTCGGGAAACCAAACTCAGACTGTGTAATTCCCATATCATCCAACATTAAGTTAATAATAGTTTTTTGTAATTTTGCTAAACCTAATCTTGAAGTTTGTACTCCATCTCTGTTTGTAACATCCACGAAATAAATTTTTGGCATAATACCTCCTAATAGTATTTAATGGAGTAATTGTACAATATTTATTAAACAAGGGCAAGTAAAGATTATGTAAAAAATAAAGCTTTGCCTTTATATAATTTAGCTGATAAAATGAAATAGATGGGAAACGAAGCAGCAGAAAAAACAGAAGAAGCCACCACCCGACGGCGAACGAAAGAGCGTGAACGTGGTAACGTTGCAAAAAGCAGGGACATGGATGCCGCACTTGTTATGGTTGCAGGCATTGCTTTGCTTGGTGTTTTTGCAAAAAATATGATAGATACGATACAAAATATGATGCGTGAAACGTTTTCACATCTTAACCCGAATAGTTTTAGTGTTGATAATGTGATGGGATTATTATTGCCGTATTTTCATTATACGGCGGTCATTGTGTTGCCATTTTTCGTATTACTGTTAATTGCTTCTATATTAATTATAAGATTGGATGTAGGGCAAGTTTTTGCATTAGAAAAAGTTAAATTCAATCTTGAAAATCTTTCACCGCAGAGAATGCTTCAGAATGCAAAAAGGATGTTTAATCCTTTTGAACCACGTTCGATGGTTGAGTTCGCAAAATCTATTTTGAAAATTGTAGTCGTTGCTGCCTGTGGCTATTCGGCAATCAATAGCAGAAAGGGTGATTTGTTGGGGCTCGTAGGTTTAGAGTTCCCTATTGCTTTAAATATTATTGTTTCAGTATTAATTAATATGATAATTAATATGTGCTTGGCAATGCTTGTTTTAGGTTATTTGGATAAAAAATATCAAACTTATGAATATGAAAAATCCATCAAGATGACAAAGCAAGAAGTTAAAGATGAACATAAAGATACGGAAGGGGATCCAAAAATTAAGGCAAGGATTAAATCTATTCAAATGCAGATGGCTCGTCAAAGGATGATGTCAGCAGTTCCTCAAGCAGATGTTGTTGTAACTAACCCGACACATTACGCAGTTGCGATAAAATATGATAAAACAAAAGCTCCGGCTCCTATTGTAGTAGCAAAAGGTGTTGATTACGTGGCGTTCCAGATAAGAGAAATAGCAAAAGAAAACAATGTTCCGATAGTTGAAAACAGACCTGTTGCAAGAAATTTGTATAATAATGTGCCGATTGATGGCGTAATCCCTTCTGATATGTATGTTGCAGTTGCCGAAATTTTGGCGTATGTTTTCAAACAAAAAAACGGAGAGTCATAAAAAAAGAACCGACTTTAAGCCGATTCTTTTTTTTCTATAAGTATCTTTTAATTATTCTTCAAATTGTTCTGCAATTTCAAAAGGTTGTTCAGAGAGTTTAAGAGTTTCTCTATCGATTATACCTCTTTTTAATTCTGTGAAAGAAGCCTTTTTAGAGTTAAATTTCTTTTTCAAGAATTCGTAAGCAACTTTAGGATCACATTTTGTACCGCAAGTGAACAAATCAACCGCCGCGTAGCCTAATTCAGGCCATGTGTGGATTGCTAAGTGGCTTTCTGAAATGATTACAACACCGCTTACTCCGTAAGGGCTGAACATATGAAAGCATTTTTGAACGATTGTAGCACCGCACTCGAGAGCCGCATCTATCATGTACTTTTCTACTTTATCATTACTATTAAGAATGTTTGGATCACACTCAAAAAATTCTGCCAGGACGTGTTGTCCCAAGTTTACTTTGTCCAAGTTTTGCTTTTCAAGCTCTTCGATTGATGATGATACAATTGTCAATTCATGTGCCTCCTTTACTACCAGTGCATTTTTGCACTAATCAGATTTCTACTAACGAATATATAATACTATAAAAACAAAAAACATGTAAATTTTACACTTTTTATTTATTGTATTAAGAAATTGTTACAAAAATTGTAAAAAACTTCTCTCCTTGAATATATATATAACGAACGACAATCGCGCCGCGAGCGTGTAGCGTTTAGCTGCGATAGCGAGCGAGAGAGTGCAAGCTCTGCTTGCTACATCAATTTGAACCACGCTCGTAAGAGCGTAGAAAACAGTGCGTTATTTCTTCTTTTTGCTTACTTTTTCTTCTTTTATCGCAATAAAGAAGAAAAAGTAAGAGAATTTTTTGAAATAAAAAGTTTTTTGAAATGTCCTTTTCTTTCTCTTTTGTTGCGAAGAAAAAGAGAAAGAAAAGAACGAAAAGAAAGAGAAAACACGCTACCGCTTCCTACGCTCGTAAGAGCGTTTAATCAAATGGATGTAGCAAGCAGAGCTTGCACTCTCTCGCTCGCTATCGCAGCTAAACGCTGCACGCTCGCGGTGCGAATGTCGTTCGTTTT
>USFB01000036.1 GCA_900553895.1 uncultured bacterium
TGAACGACTTTAGTTCCCTCCCTTGGGGGAGGGGAAGGGGAGAGGGTATTATTAATATTCAGAATCTCAATTTCTCATGTGCAAATTTACTCTTTATTTTGTAAATTTTTATTTACAATGCAAGGTTAATTTTGCAAAATATGTATAATGAAAAAATAATCGCTTTGAAACAAAGTTTAGTTATAAAACTTTAGAAACTGCGTAGGATAAGCTAAATAACAAATAAACAACATTAATGTTAATGTTGTTTTGAATTTTGAATGGAGATAAAAATGAATTCCAGTTAAAAAACAACATATAAAATGGTCATTAATATAAAAAATAAAACACTGAATATTAAACCAAAAATGAAAATTATATTATAAAACTTATTAGGACATATTTTTTCTAAAAAAATATTTTTTATATTAAAAACGTTATAAAGTATGAACTCAAATATAAAACAAATACAAAGTAAGATATTTAATAAGTAAATAATAGAACAAATAGTAACTGCATTTCTAAGAGTAATACCAAATGGGATAAGGGTGTAGAAAAATAAACACCAGAGAAAATGTCCACAAATAGAAATAATATTCAGAGAAAAATACTTATGTAATTTATTCATAATGTTAGGTTAAAACAAAAAGAAGGATTAGTAAATATGACATAATTAATCATATCTCAGTTGTTCGAGTTCTTCAGGCGAATAAGGTATCATGGTATGAATCCAACCGCCCAAAGATACTAAATAAGCCAAAATTGCAAAAATTAATACTATTGATAATACTATTGTTTTCTTTTTAGAAAATTCAACTTTTTCTTTTTGTGAAATTTTTCCAAATTTTAATAGAAAATTTTCAGTTACCAATAATATTGAGCATATTGGTATCAAATAAATTACCAAAAAATTTGATATAAAAAAAGGTAAATCCATATAAGGGTTATTTAAAAGTTCTATGTATGAACATTGTTGCAGATGATAAATAATATTGCTTATCGGGACTTTAAAAAAATATAATAAACCAATGTGAATCGGACAACAGATAACTACAATCGAATTGACAATTAACAAAGAAATTAAGATATTTAAGAAACTAAAACCTTCATAAAATCTAATTTTCATTGTTAAAGTTTATTATAAATTGATGTATTAGTCAAATTAAAGAAAGGATAAATTAAAAATGATTAATAGAGATGAATTCAATAATTATATTGTTAAACAAACAAATAAATATCAAAAAAAATACGGTTTTAAAATTTTTCCACTTTCCATTTTCATTTAAATACTTTGTGGATTTTCCAACTCTCTTCTTATATCTTCAACAGAAACATGTAAAATCGGCGCATTGTCGTCTTTTTTGAGGTAAACATCAATAATACCTGACTGCACAATAAATCTTTTACACAAAATACAAATAAAGTTGTGACCGTAAATGTACATTGAAGCACCTGTGCAACGGTCTTGTCCTGCTTGAATTATAGCGTTTTGTTCAGCGTGAATTGAACGGCAAGTTTCGTAACAAGTTCCTGACGGAATGTTGTTTTTAATTCTGTAACACTCACCGCGTTCATAGCAGGATTCAACTCCTGAAGGCGTTCCGTTATAACCTGTTGCTTTAATTTTTTTATCTTGACCGACAATAACTGCCCCAACTTGCGCTCTCAAACAATTAGAACGTGATGAGCAAGTTTTTGCTAAATCCAAAAAATAATCTGTCCAACTTTTTATTCCCATAGCCTTATTATACAATAAAAAACCGCAAGTAAACTCGCGGTTAATAATTTTGTGGAATAAATGTGTATGATTGAGTCTCGCTTAATATTAAACAGTGACTTCTTCTTTGAAATAGTCGACTACAGTGTCCATTACATTATCAAAGAAGAAGTCCAATTCTTGTGACAATGACATGTTAATTGAATTTTGTTCTAAATCTTGTGTTTTGTTGAATCTTGCTAACATTTCATTTTCGATACGCATATTTGTTAATCCTTTCCTAAATCTTCGGGGGTGTACTTTTTGTTTTTTGTTTATCCTTGTTTTGCTTACAATTTTTATATCGGCATTTTTTCTGAAAACTTTAGGATTTTTAAACAAAGATTTACAATTCGTTACATTACATTCTGAAAACGAGCTGATAATAGGGTTTTAAGGATTAAAAGAAAAAAGTCAAAAGTTTTGCGTGTTAATTTACAAAATTTTTATTGCAAAAATAACACGCTACAGCTTAATATATTATGACAAAAAAAGAATTATACTTTACACAAGTATATTTATGCCTTCATTTTTCATCTCTCTAAACATCTTCATAAATTTACTGATGTCTTTTGGAGTCGTAAAAGTCTTAATAATTTGACCTTTTGTATTAATTATACATTTTGTCGAATCTTCATTCAAAGAATCAGGTTTTACATATACATAACTCGTAGCAGGATTTGTTGCTATAACTTCTATAGTACGTCCTTTTTGGTTATCTCTGATTTTTGTAAAACTCTTATTTGATTCTATTATGGGATTTTCAATATTTAATCTTAAAGCGTTCGAAATCTTTTTAACTTCTTTTTCTGCTCTGTATTTTTTAGGTCGTTTAATTCCCTTTTGTTCGGAAATCGTTGATATTATATCTTCTAACTCTGTTTTTACTACAACAGCTTTATCTTTGATTAACTCAATTAAACCTTCCGGTTTTTCATCATCCAAACCTGATTTTGTATTGATTTTCGGATAATATTCCAAATTCGTAAGATTATTTTTCTGAATATAATTACCGACTCTTTTATCGTAATTATCTCTCAATACAACAACCATATCACCTTTTTCTTTTATATTACGAAAGACCTGATAACCTTGCGTAAACATAGCAGGGATTTCTGCCTTTGCTTTAACATTTTGCGGTTGAATTCTAAATGCGCCCATAAAATTTGTATTTGAAATATTATTTAAAATTTGCATAATTACTCCTTTTCTTGTTATTGAAAAACACATAAAAATATTTTTTGCCAGTTTTGGGCTTATTTACTTCAATATATTCATTTTTTTTATAAAGTATGCTAAAATAAGATAAGTTATGACAATTTTTGATGAAAATTTAATTTTAGAAACCATTAATATGATTAAGCTTCACAATTTTGACATCAGAACCGTGACGCTTACAATAAGTTTAAGAGATTGCTTAAGTGAAGATGTAAACGTAGTTTGCGACAAAATCAAATACAAACTCGATAAATACGCACATAACTTAGTTACTTACGCAAACGAAATTGAAAATGATTACTCAATTCCAATCGTAAATAAAAGAATTGCAGTTACTCCGATTTCTTTGGTTGGTGAAGCTTGCAAGACAAAAGATTATGTAAAAATAGCCAAAACACTTGATGAATGTGCGAATAATCTCGGTATAGATTTTATTGGCGGTTTTTCTGCGCTTGTAGAAAAAGGTTTTACTCAGGGCGATAAGGCTTTAATCGAAGCAATACCCGAAGCTTTAGCTTGTACAAACAGATTATGTTCATCAGTAAATGTTGGGACTTCAAAAGCCGGAATAAATATGGATGCTGTTCTAAAAATGGCTGAAACAATCAAAAAATCAGCAGAATTAACAGCGGATAAAGATGGTTTGGGCGCAGCAAAGCTTGTTGTTTTTTGTAATTCAGTAAGCGACAATCCATTTATGGCAGGTGCTTATTGCGGTTATGGAGAACCTGAATGTGCGTTAAATATAGGCGTATCAGGTCCGGGGGTTGTAAGAGCAGCTATTTTAGATTTAGATAAAAAAGCAGATTTGGGAGTTTTGTCTAACAAAATTAAACAAACAGCTTACAAAATCACAACGACTGGCGAACTTATCGGTCGCAAAATGGCTAAAAAGCTTGGTATTCCGTTTGGCGTGATTGATTTATCGCTTGCACCTACACCTGCAATTGGTGACAGTGTTGCACAAATTTTCCAAGCTATGGGTTTGGAACACGCCGGCGCGCACGGAACAACTGCGGCATTAGCGATGCTAAATGATGCTGTTAAAAAGGGCGGAATTATGGCAAGTTCTTATGTCGGTGGTCTTTCAGGTGCTTTTATTCCTGTTTCTGAAGACGCCGGAATGATAGAAGCTGCTACAAAAGGTTATTTAACTTTTGATAAATTGGAAGCAATGACCTGTGTTTGCTCTGTAGGGCTTGATATGATTGCAATTGCCGGCGACACTCCAACTTCAACGATTGCCGGCATGATTGCGGATGAAATGGCAATTGGTATGATTAACAAGAAAACAACTGCAGTAAGGATTATACCTGCTCCGAATAAAAAAGTCGGTGATAAAGTCGTATTCGGCGGTTTATTAGGAGAAGCTCCGATTATGAATGTAAATACTCTTTCTTCTGCAGGTTTTGTAGAAAGAGGCGGAAGAATTCCTGCACCAATACACAGTTTAAATAATTAAAATTAAGGATGAAAAATGGCTACATTTAAAGATATGGAAGATAGTTTTAGAAATTTTGTTATCAGTGAACAATCAGACGCTCACAACGCAAAGTCTATAAACACTGCAAAGTATAACAATATTAAAATATGGATGGATACTCAAAAATATGCACAACCGCACTTTTTTGTGAGAGTTTCTATTTCAGAAGCTGTTTTTAATCTGGCAGACTGCTCTAAAATAAATGGTGGACTTGGTTATGAAGAAAGATTCATAATTAAGTGGTTTGGTAGAATGGGAATTAAAGAAAAATTACACGAACTTTGGGATAGTTCTGCAAAAATCAAAGAGGATAAATAATTGCATTATAAAGATTTAGCAGTAAATCCAGTGAGCGTTGTTTTGCAACTTGTTGGAGCGAAATGGAAAATTCTTGTTATAAAAGAATTGCTAAAAAAAGAAATGCGTTTTGTCGAGCTGAAAAAAAAATTGGGTTGTACGGCTAAAGTTTTGACTAATTGTTTAAAGGAACTTGAAGAAGACGGACTTGTTGTAAGAGAAAAAGACGAAACCGCTTTTAATCGTGTTGAATACTACCTAACTGATATCGGTTATACTTTGCGTCCTGTTATTGATTCTATGCAAAAATGGGGGCAAGAGTACAAAAAATATCGTAAACTCCAAGAAAAATACGGAAATATTATAAATTAAATTTACCTCTTAATAAAACACATAGATTGTTTTGCTTGCCAATTACAATAAAATCATCTAAACAGTTGATGTCTTGAACGCTGAAATTTGATACTATAGCGTGGGAAAGTGGTAAGGAAAGGAATTAGGGCATTAAGTCTTTAAGACACTAAGTTCATTTAAATAAAAATCTTTATAACGAACTTAACAACTTAAAGACCTAACGACTTAAAGACTTCCAAACAGGATATGTATGATAAACTCAGTATTCTTCGATGAATTATATAAGCAATTTGCATGGTTTGATTCAGTTTTCACACCGGTTGTAGAAAACTGTAGCAGTGAATTCTTTTTTGATGGCTTTGATTACAAACTCGCGTCAATCAGCACCAACATGAATGTACTTTCCCAAAATGATACATTTTTTGTAACCAAGGTTAAAATAAACTCTAAAAATGACGTTTATATAAGAATTTCGCAAGATGCAATCAATGTTATTCTGGATAAAGTTCTCGGTAAAAATAACCGCAGATTTGATTTAACAGAAGTTACAGAGCTTGAAGCAAGGATTATTACAGCGTTTAACGATTTTCTGTACGAGTCACTTGCGCCAAATTTCACAATTGAACCGCACAGAAGATACAACGAGATTTTACATCTGACTTATTTTGTAAAAAGTGAAGTTTCGGATTCTGCTGCAAAATTCATAATTTCAGTACCGAAAGACATTCTTTCACCTCAAGAAATTCAAAGAACCGAGCCTAGATTTGAGGACAGAGATTTTGCAAGTAGTCTTGTTGATGTGAAATTGATTTTGGGAAGCACAACTTTCCCTGTTGCAGATATAAAAAGACTTGATGTAGGCGACATTGTTGTTTTTGAAAACAGTAATTCATCTGAAATGACACTTGTGTGCAACAATATTGTTCAGAAATTTCAAGTTAAACCAAACATTAAAATAATAGAACCTTATGATGCCAGCGGAGGAGGCGGTATGGAAGATAATACAAACACTAATTTGTGGGATAGTATTCAGGTTGACATGTCAGCAGAGTTTGACAAAGTTAAAATTACTTTGGGCGAGCTTAAGAGCATTGAAGAAGGCTTGATTGTTGACTTGTGTTCTGTTTACGACAATAAAATTTCTTTGAAAGTTGGCGGAAAATCAGTTGCTTCAGGCGAATTGGTTATTATTAATGACCGTTTCGGCGTAAGAATTGAAAAGGTAAATGATTCTTCTTCTGAATCTTCAAACGAATCGGAAGAGCCGGAAGAAGTTGAAGCAGAAGAACAAGCTCAAAATGGCGATGATTTTGATTATAGCGATTTTGAAGTGGAAGACGAGCAAGAAGGTTGACTTTAGGCGAGAAATCGGTAAATAAAAGAAGGAATGAGTTTAATTGAAAATGGAAAATGGAAAATGGAAAATTGTTTTAAATAATTTATCAATATTAAATTTAATATTGAACGTATTATATTAAAAAATGTAGGGTGCAATTTTTTGTACCATTAATAATTTTCAATTTTCAACTTTCAATTTTCCATAAGTACGTTAAATTAGTAGGATAATTTTAAAGGACGTATTATAAATGGGATATTTAGCAAATTTTATGGTATATACGCTTGCAATGGTCGGAGTAATCGTCGTTGCACTTTTGATTTTTAAGAGTGCGACATCAGGCGGAATTACAGGCGGAAAATCTAAATACTTAAAAATAATTGACACATTGAATCTTGCGCCAAGAAAGACACTCTACATAGTATCAACGGGCAGAGAAAAATTCTTGATTGCAGGTGATGTAGATAAAACAAGTCTGATTTCTAAATTGGAAACAGCGGAAGATTGTGGTGCGGCTTATGAAATACGTAATGACCGTATGGGTGAAGTCTCTTCTGATTTGTCCCTTACGGGCAAACACCTCGCCCCAACCCTCTCCTCTAAGGAGAGGGAGTTCTCTGATTTGGCAAATCTTGCACAAGTACCCTCTCCTCGAGGGAAGATTAGGGAGGGGGCTTTTCAAGAAATTCAGTCCCCAATGACATTCCAAGAAACTATGTCAAAGCTTCCAAAAGCAAGTTTTATGGATAAATCAGATATCGGAATTAAATCAAGTATGCTAAGTTCTAAAAATGCTGGTGGAAAGTCGGTTTTGAGGAATTTGGCTGAAAGGATGAGGTAATTAATAATGGACAATTGAAAGTGGAAAATGGAAAATTATTAATGGTGCAAAAAATTGCACCCTACATTCTTTAATTTAAATACGTTCAATATTGAACTATGTAATCTTAATAATTATTTAAAACAATTTTCCACTTTCCATTTTCCATTTTCCATTCACAAAACGATTTTAAAGTTTTAAACAAATAAGGAAATAAAAATGGACTCAGTAATAAAAGATATGAACCCTGTTTTACAAATGCTTACGGTAATGTCGCTATTTTCGCTTTTACCGTTTGTATTTTGCTGTATGACTTGTTTTTTGAGATTTACAATTGTATTTTCTCTTTTAAAAACAGCAATGGGTGTTCAAGTACCACCTGCAATCGTTACAATTGGGTTGTGTATGATTTTAACATTTTACACAATGGGTGGAGTTTTTCAACAAATGTATGAAAGAGGTTCTGTGCCGTATCAAAAAACAGGAAACTTAATTGCGACAATTGATGAAGGCTCGAAACCTTTAAAAGAATTTATGATGAAACAAACAAGGGAAAACGATTTGGCGTTTTTTGTAGAACTTAAACATAAAACACCGCCAAAATCACCTGAAGATATTACAATTTGGGAAGTTGCACCAGCTTATATTTTGAGCGAATTAAAAACTGCGTTTGAAATTGGCTTCGTTGTGTTCGTTCCATTTATCGTGTTAGACCTTGTTGTTGCAAACATACTTCTTGCACTGGGTATGTTCATGTTATCACCTACAATCATTTCTCTACCGTTCAAGTTGCTTATCTTTATTGCCGTTGACGGTTGGGCGTTGATTGTACAGGGATTGGTGCAGAGTTATAATTAAATTGTCAATTATAAATAACTCAAACAGTATAACTAGAGTGAGGACCTAAAAATGGAAATGCTAACTGAATATCTTGCAAAAGGCTTCATGGTAATGCTTTCAATCTCTATGCCTTGCGTACTGACTGCAGCCGCAATCGGTTTGGTCGTTGGTATTATTCAGGCGGTTACACAGGTACAAGAACAAACCATCGCCGCTGCACCAAAAATCTTTGCTGTATTTTTGGTTATTGTAATAGGCGGTATGGGATTTATCAAACTGCTTACAAACTTTTTTACAGAAGGCATGTCACTCGCGTTCAATTCTGTTCCGAAAAACGATGCGTTTGTGCTTCCTGCGGATTATTATAAATACACAACTCCTTTCGAAGGTGAGATGAAGGATTCTTTTAAAAACGCGCCAACGGTTAAAGAAGTTATGAAAAATCCTGGCAAAGTTCCTTATATAGACAAGGCGCAAAAGATTAAATATGATACTGCACCAAAAGCACCTATGCCAAAGGGAAATTTTGTTGAGATTAATAAAATGTTGGGAAGATAAATAATTGTCAATTGATTTAGATTCCCACCAAACGAAAGGATAAAATAACAAAATAATAGTTATTAAAAAGCTGAATTCTTCAGCCTAATCGGCTTCAGAATGACGGCACGCTTGAAAGTCACACGCCAAAAATATAGAATGTAGGTTGGGCTTTCAGCCCAACAATAACTAAAGAGGGATAAACCCCTCACCCCTAACCCCTCTCCCACAAGGGGCGAGGGGAACAGGATAAAAAGGAAAAAACTTGAAAAAATTACTTACATCATTAATATTTATACTAAGCGCAAGCTACGCTTGCGCTTACGAAACCTGCCTTATTACAGCAGACGGCAAACTTACTGATATTAGCATCGAAAACAACGATATTATTGATGTATGTCCGATTTTTACAGTTATGAACGAAAAAAACACGCTTCTTGTACGTCCGCTTAAAGAAGGCGAAACAAGGTTTTGCGTGCTTAAAAACAATAAAGATAAAATTATGTTTACTGTCAAGGTCGAGGCAGATAAAACAACAATAGATGACGTCGACGGTTTCGACATTCTTGGAATCGACGAACCACCACAAGAATATGAATACGAATTGGATAAACCTCCAGAAATGCAAACGAATGAAATTGAATAGGTAAACTCTTCAACTTTTCATCCGTTCCACCTTTCAACTTAAAAAAATGGACAACCTTATACAACAAATCTCAATCTTATTTCCACAATTTGACCACTGGTTTTCAGCGGGCATAATCGTTTTTGCGCGCTTGTTGGGATTTGTGCGTTTTGCTCCGATTTTTAACCGTAAGGAAATTGCCGGACTTGTAAAATTAGCGTTTGTGTTTATTCTTACTGTAATGATTACTCCTATTCTTAAACCTGCAGCACCACCTGCGGATATTTCACCACTTTTACTTTTGCTTTTAAACTTTGCAGTAGGTGCAATTATTGGATATATTGCACAACTTTTAATTTTAGCGATTGAAGCAGGTGGTGACATGATTAATACTCAAATGGGTTTATCATCAGCCATGGTAATGGATCCGACGTCTAATAGTCAAACGTCTATTTTGAGCCGTATTATTACACTTTTGGGGATTCTTATTTTTATTGAACTCGGCGGTTTTTATTGGCTAATTAACGCTCTTATGCGTAGTTTTGAAATTTTTCCAATCTACGCTGTTGCTATTCCGCTTGAAAAAATTATCAATATGGATCACTTGATAACAACCACTTCTAATGTACTTTATATGGGCTTGCAAATAGCTTCTCCCGTACTTTTAGCTACTTTAGGACAAGATATTATTCTTGGTGTAATTTCTAAAACTGCACCACAAGTAAACGTTTTTCAATTAAGCTTCCTATTTAAACCTGTGTTCGGTGCAGCGATTATGATTTGGATTCTGCCAATGTTGATTAACGTTATTTCAGAATTCTTTTTATCTTTTTCTACGATTTATTAAAGTTACTGGTGCAAAAAAATTGCACCTGCATTTTTGAATTAAAAATATCATATCCTTAATATTTCTTAAAATACACCTTTCTTTTTAACATGTTTGTTCTAATATAGATGAAATATTATTTTATATCACAAATGATATACTAATCTAGTAAATTTCTAATTATGTGTAAAAAGGAGGTTATTAATGAGAATATCACCCATCAAAAGTAGTACAAATTTTTCCAAACCGGCATTTAAAGGGTACATTGTAGAAGATAAAAGTCCTTATCTTTTTGAAGAACCTGTAACACACAGAACTGCCGCAACCTATACGGGAAGACGTATAGAAAAAACTCTTGGAGGTTTTCATAACAATATCACAGGAAAAATTTATTATACAGACCCGTTAGAAAAAGTTAATGATAATCTTAGAGAAATGGTAGATTATGTAGTTTATGATGATGAACCAAAATTCCCTGATATAAATAATGAAGTTAGCAAATTGTATTTTGGAACGAATGGAGATCAATGGGAAATTAAAAAAAGATTTAAAGATTCAAAAGATTATTTCTATCGTTTAGAAATGGCTGACAGCAAAACAGTTGGAGAATACGAGCAAAAAGTTTGGAATAATATTGATAAAGAAAATTCCAGAAGAAATGCCGAATATTTTAAAGCTCATGTAAACGATGCAAAATACAACCAAGAAACCATTGCCAACTGCGAAGCAATATTTAAAGAATCTGACGATTTAAGATATAAAAAAAATAATATAGCATCTGAAATAAGTAGTATTAAAAATTCTATAAGACATTGTGAAGCTGATATTCCAAGAGCAGAAATGGAATTAAATCACAGAACAGAAATTGATAAAATGTTGACTGAAAAAATAAAAAATTTACAAGAAAGAAAAAACAATTACACAAAAATTCTTGAACAATTAGATACAAACAAGACTAAAGATGCATCAACATTAAATTCTATTGAAAAACTCGCTCAAATAAACTCAGAAGGTCATCACGAAATTAATAGAACAAAAATTTTCACTTATAATGATTTTATATCAGAATCTGAGGCCTCTAAAAACTTTAACGAAACAAAATCAATATTTGAAAAAAATATGCCAAAAGAAGCTTCTGAAAAAAATGTAGTTCTTGAAAATATCGAAAAATTGACTAAATCAATCGGTGAATTCACTAGAAAAGCAGAAGAAAACCAAACATATATTAAAAAGATAAGTGACTACATAAAAGCTTTACCCCAAATTATAGCCGATAAAAATAAAGATTTAGCAAATCATAATCAACAATTTGAAAAAGTTAAAGCTAACTTAATACCGTATTTTGATAAATTGAAAAATTATTTTTATTCTCGCGGTTTAAAAACAATCAGATAATTATAGGAGTTGACAAAATGAAAATTAATGCAATAAGTAATACAAATTTTAGAGGTTTATTTACGAATAAATCCGCACAAAACGGTGGAAATTGGAGAATGGAATACAGTCCGTACGCTTGGGAATCTAAAAATGGTTGGGAAATAGATTCTAAAATGGCACGTCAATGTGATATTGATGTTTTTGGAACTTGTATTCCTAACAATGAAAAAATTTACACAGAAAAAAATGGAAGAAAATCAGCCAAAGATATTTTAGGTACAGAATTCTATTATGAATACGACAACGGCAAGGTTAGAAAGACAATTACAGAAGTTCCTGCAATGAACCGAGAAGACTCTTTAAAAGTTTATAATCAAAAATTGAATAAGTTTTTGGAAATGAAAAAAGAAAAAGCAGAAAATATAGAAAATGCCGTTGCCAATGCAACAAAAAATCTTGATGATGATGCAGAGATGTTTTATAGCAGAGCGGATGATTTAAAAAATAGTTATTTTGGCAGAAGTTATTCAACAGAAGACTCTTCCAAAGTGATGGAAAATAAATTTAATAAAGTAAAAGATTCTTTAGAAGATGTTACAAAACAATTTAAAAATTATGCTAATCTAAGAGATTCAAGCGATAGAGTAAAACAACGCATTTACGACAATGAAAAAGAAATCAGTCTATTATTTGAAAAAAGAAAATCAGGCAAATTGATTGACATCAGCCGTCGTGATATTTACGATCCAAATAAAGCATTGTGGAGTGCTTTGCAAAATATCAAAGAAGCTGCTGAAAAATATGTATCACTTCCGCATAAAACAATTTCTGTTCAAGAAATTTTAAAGGCAGTTGGTACAAAAGCTAAAAAAGTTGATATTCCAAAATTAGCTATTCAATATGTTGATACTTTAATTAGAAATCGTATCTAATTGGGTAATTTAAAAATTTTTAATCCCTCTTAATCTTATTTAGGAGGGATTTTTATCATAACAATTACTTATTCTCGTATGGCACTTGGGTGTATTTGCCTTCATCTATAAGTTTGTTTCTAAAAGCCTGTCTTTCTTCATAAGATTGTAAGTTTCTTAGTTTCTTTTAATCTTCAGGCGAAAAGACTATTTTCCCCCATTTCATGCCAGCCCAATCGCTAGGACCTGAAACACTGTTCGGCAAATCACGTTCATCTATCTTTTTGCCATCTATTTCTACATACACTTTTTTGCGAGGTACAAAGATATCTTTAGCTAAATAACCTACTTCTGACAAAAACATTCCTGCCAAGGCAAATTTACGAGAAATATTTTTTTTAATATTGCCTTGCATAGATATTGCAGGTTGTATTGTATCTATTTTCATTATGTTGACCTCCTTTGCATTATATCATTAAAAAGCCTTCTTTTCAATGTCGTTCTGTACTAAATCTGCTTCTATATACCATCGTTTATTCTTGTGGTCATATTTTGCATCTTTGATTAATAATTGTGATAATCGCTGTATTAGCATTTCTGCTTCGGATTTCCTTTCAACATTATAGCTTTCGATTAGCGAAGCTTTACTACCTTTTGGAAGATTTATTTTCCAATAAACTTTTTTAGCATAATCTTCTATCGCGTCTGAATCAATTGCAGTTGACATAAAACGTTCTTGAGTAACATTACGTTTTAACATAAAAGCTTTTATAAACTCATTAATTTCATTTTGACTAATTTGTCCATTTTCGATTTCACTTGTAATCTTTTCTAAAGCATTTTTCAATGTGTATTTTTTATTTTCATCTAACATAACAGAATTGAAAACATCAAAACCACCTTCACCACGATAAACAGTCATATCATGTTTTAGAATTTGTTTATCCAAAAATCTCGTTATTGTATTAATCATATTCTTAACCCTTTGAGAGGTTGTACCATTGCTAATTGCCCCATTAATTTCTCTTGAATCATATTTATACTCTAAAAGTGGACGAATAACTTCTGATGGCTTATTGATAATACCATCTATACAATTTATCCAAGCCTTTTCATCTAAATTTTTGTATAATTCCAATTTATCTATACGTTTAAGACTTCTTGTAAATAGCGCTAATTTCTCTATATTTGGTATCATATCTGTTTGTGAATAACCACGCCAAAGATTTGTAAATTTTCCTCCATGCATATTCATAAAATCTGCAATCTCAGAACAATCATTTTTTGTTATATTGCTTGATACATCAACAGAATGTAACCAAAGTTTTAAGTCCTTTAAACTTTTAAATGAATGTAAGAATAATCTGAATTTTATTCTATACATTGTATTTCTCAACTCTCCGCCATCAATCTTGCCATTAACAAACAATTCTTTTACTTCATCTGGCGAAATTAATTTGCGCGTCGGATATTCGACTACATTATTAATATAACGGAGTTTGCCTGTATCAAATATTGAAATAATTTCCGGCTTACGCGCGAAATTCACAACCCCAAGCTGCGGAGTTGATAACACATTTATAGCTTTTTTAACGTTTTGTATTTTCACTAAGTTTCTAACCTTCTATGTTTATATAAAGGTTATTTTGCATGAAAAATTGACAAATTATTTAACATTTATTAATAATCTTGTAATATATTAACAATATTGAGCATACCCAATTAGACAATGTAAAAATCTTTAATCCCTCGTAATCTTATTTAGGAGGGATTTTTATGTTAAAAACTTTGACCAAAGACAATTTTAATGAAGAAATAAAAAACGGACTTAAGCTTGTTGAATTCTACGCTCCATGGTGTAGTTATTGCAGAAAACAAGAAGAAGTTCTAAAGGAATTAGACAAAATCTACATCGGACAAGTCGACACGGAAGAAGAAGTTGAACTTGCGATAAGATATGGCGTACACTCGTTTCCAACATTTTTAATATTCAGAAACGGAAAAGAAGTCGAACGCTTTAGCGGCTTAAGAAATAAATACGATTTGATGAATAGTGTTGCGAAATACTTATAAAATGAAAATGGAAAATTGTTAATGGCAGACTAAAATCTACTCTACGTTTTTTAAATAAAACAATTTTCCATTTTTCTAAACGCCTTCTACAAAATCATCAGCCGAAAACTCTTTACCGGTAAGCTTTTCTATCAATTCGTATTCATCAATAGAAGCACCTAATGCAAAAATATTTTCGTCCATAAATTTTGCAGATTCAGAATTTTCTGTGATATCTCCAAGTTTAGATTTTAAATAATTATAAATCTGAGCCTTCATTAAATTTGCTCTAAAATAATTTTGATAATAAGCCGGATGTGACAAATAATGCGGAATTGTTGCCCATTCATTGTCAGGAGCTTCAAATCTGTTCAAATATTTTCCGCGCAAATTATTCCAAAGTTCTGCAGGATTTTGGTTAGGATTAGAATAAAATTCACGCTCAAAATCAATAATCAACAAGCTTTTTGAAACAAAAGAAACTTCATCTTCTTTTATTGAATTTTTAAATTTTTCTAACAAATCTTTATCTAAAAATTCTGCCAAAACATTTTCGCGTTTTATAACATCACCCATCATCATAGCAACAGCTTCAGTGACCGCAGGAGAGGCTGCTGTGCGGTCAAGGAACGGAAGTTTTGTATCAATTCCTAGGTCATATACACAATGTCCCATTTCGTGGTTTAAAGTGTCCAAACTAATAACATTATTTGTGAGATTCGCTAAAATCCTTGAATCTTTTCCTGCTTTTACGCCGAAACAAAATCCGTGTGTGTTTTTACCTTTTCTTGGAAACAAATCCAATGTTAAACGACCGTCTGCCACCATTTTGTCAACATCATAACCCATTCTTTTGTACATGTTTTTAGAAATAAGTGTAATATCGTTTTTGTCTAAAACTTCATTCACAGCTTTTTCAGGATTATCACTCAACAAAAGCCCATAATGATAAGGTTGTAATTCATCTACATTAAAGAAATTTTTCAAATCGTTTTGTTTTTTCGTTTGAATTTCTTTTATTGTATTTTGAGTTTTTGAATAAACCTCGTCAATTAATTTTTCCAAAAACTCGTTTTCAACTTCATAATCTTCTTTAAGTTTGTATTCAAAATAATTTTCGTAACCTTTTGTTTTTGCGTACTCGTTACGCATTTTTACAAACTCAATCATATCTTCTGCAATCAAGTCACCGCAAGCAATTTTAGCTTCATGTGCTTTTCTTCTTATTTCAAGATTTTCTTCATTTTGCAAAATCTTTGTAATTTCGGTTTTTGTAATTTCTTTATCATCTATTTTCAAAACGTAAGAATTAAATTTTTTAGCAATTTCATTTTCTTTTTGACGGAGTTTTTTTAATTCTTCACCTGTATTTAATTCTTCGTCAAATTCTTTTAAAAGGTTTTTAAGCTGTTTTGCTTCGTGTTTTGAAAGAAAAGTTTTATCAATTTTTTGAAATTTTTCGTAAGTTTTTTTATCTCTAAAAAGTTTTGAGTAATTATCCTGCGCATCCTCGTATTTTTGCATATTTTCAGGAGTTGAATTTATATAAAAATCCCAACATTTTTTCTCTAAATCAACAGAAACATTTTCTAATTTTTTGCAAAACTCATCTCTTAACTCTTTAAACATAAAAACCTCTTTTTTTTAATAATAGCATATTTTTTGAAAATCAAAAACTTTTTTCTTTTTTATTATCAAACGACATCCGCGCACGCTCGCGACGCGAATGTCACTCATTTAGAGTTAATTTTTTATAAAAGAATTTTTTTCCTATCACCAAATATGACATACCAATTTGGTACAATAAAACAAAGTCAAATTTTTTTATTAATCGAACATTGAAAATTTTTTCTAAAAGTTTTGAACTTTTCTTATTATTATAATTATATTAATTAATTATATATATAAATTCATCTTCTTCTTCATCTGCTTTAATTATTTGTGCAAAACTGCCTGAAATAACCTAATAATAATGCTTTTACATGTTCAAAAACATGTTCAAAACTTGTAGAAAACTTTAAAGTTTTAAACATGTTTCTACAATAATTTTAAAAACTAAAAAATATTTTTCAAAAAATGTCAAAACATGTGCAAAACTTTTGACTTTTGAACACGTTTTCTACATAGTTTTGAACATGAGAAAATTTAGCGAAAATTTTGTTATTTTTAAAACTCTGTAATTCAATAAATATATAAAAAATCAGGTTTTCAAGATAGAAAAAAGATACAAAACTTTTGTATTTTAAAAGCATTTTAATCTAAATTTATAAATCTTAAAAATTCTTTTAAAAATCCTTTAAAACCATTTTGCCATTTATGTGAAATTCCATGGTAATATTCTTCATAATCAGCTACTATATTTTTTGGTAAGTTTTTACCACTTACAAGAGTTTGTGCGATAAATTCCAAATAATCGTCTTGTTCTTCTCTATATTCAATATCTCTGTAGCGAATATCTTCATCGGCAGCATAATGCACAAGTGCGTGATATGCACATTCAATATCTTTATCTTTTGTGTCGGGAAAAAGTGAAATTGCTTCTCTTACATTTTTTTGTTCGGTTAAAACCGCATAAATTAATCTACCGACAAATCTTCTGTTGTTAAATGTATTGTTATCCATATTGTATTAATAAGGGTTTACTATCTTGATATCAAAGTTTGGAGTTTTTGGACCAAAATTAGCATCGTATTTTAAACGAGGACCTTCTGATAAATCTATTTGACCTACATTGTTTTCTTTTTGAGGTTCAATGTATTTTGCAAATCTTCTTTTTGCTTGAACCATTGTTGATTTTCGTTCCTTAACGGTACAAGCAGAGAAAAATAATGTTGAAACTATTGATAAAATCAAAAGATAACAAATTTTTTTCATTATATAAATCCTCAAAAATTATTGTTGTGCATACTTGCCCAACCTACGATTTTGTAGTAGGGTAGACTTTAGTTTACCTCAAACCTATTTTATTATTACATATGTTAAGCTGTATTTTATCCTGCCAAAGGATGAAATTAATAATCGAAAAATCTTGTCTAACCCTCATGAATACATGGTTTCGTCATGTAAATTTATATTAAACTTTGCTCTTTATAACTTTACATTTGATTCTATTTAAAATAGTATGTTAATATAGTGGTATAGTATAGAATTAATAAAAGAGGAATAATTGTGGACAATTTAGGACCAGATATTTTCGGAAGAAAAGATATTGAAAACATTCAATCATCAGATAATATGACTCAACAACCGGCACCAGGAATCAGCCCTGCTAAGATTAAGGTTATCGGTGTTGGCGGTGGTGGCGGAAACGCTGTAAACAGAATGATTAAGTCAGGTTTGACAGGCGTAGAATTCTGGTTGATGAATACTGACTTGCAAGTTTTGCAATTCTCAACTTGCAAAAACAAAATTCAATTGGGTGCTAAGTTGACAAACGGTCTTGGTGCAGGCGGTGAACCTCAAGTTGGTGAAAAGGCTGCAGAAGAAGCACAACAAGAAATCACAAGCGCAATTGAAGGTGCAGATATGGTATTTGTAACTGCCGGCATGGGCGGTGGTACAGGTACAGGTGCTGCTCCTGTTGTTGCCAAAATTGCTAAAGATTTAGGTATTTTGACAATTGGTGTTGTTACAAAACCTTTCTCTTTTGAAGGTAAGAGAAGACAAAACCAAGCACAACAAGGTCTTGAAAAATTAAGAGAATCAGTAGATGCTCTTATCGTTATTCCTAATGATAAATTGTTAGATGTTGTTGATAGACGTGTATCACTTCAAGAATCATTTATCGTAGTTGATGAAGTTCTTCTAAGAGGTGTTCAAGGTATATCTGATATCATCACAATTCCTGGTCTAATCAACGTTGACTTTGCTGATGTTAAAAACGTTATGCAAGCATCAGGTTCCGCTCTTATGGGTATCGGTCGTGCGACAGGTGAAGGCAGAGCTATTAAAGCTGCTGAAATCGCTATCAATTCACAGTTGTTGGAAACTTCTATCAATGGTGCTTCCGGTGTAATCGTTAATATTACGGGTGGCCCTGATATGACACTTCACGAAATTACAGATGCTGCAAATATTATTCATGATGCAGTTTTGGATGATGCGACTGTTATTATCGGTACTGCAGTAAACGAAAATATTTCTAATGAAATTCAAGTTACTGTTATTGCAACAGGTTTTGAATTGAAAAATGAACCGGTGGAAACCGTTC
>USFB01000037.1 GCA_900553895.1 uncultured bacterium
TTTCGTTTTCGCCAACTTTAACTTCTGCCATTTATATTTTCACCACCTTTATAGCATATTTGTAATACATGATTATGTTATAACAACCCTTTTCAAATTTCAAGCGGTTGTAATTACTTCTTTACAACTCTTTAAACTAAATCTTTATAACACCCTCTCCTGCCTTCGGCACCCTCCCCCGAGGGAGGGTGTGACATGCGTTAAATTAACGCAACAAATCGATATTGTTTGAGCGACTTTAGCAAAGCTCCTTCCCTGGTTAGGGAAGGTTGGGATGGGTATTGGTTATTTTTTTCTTTGTTGTAACCCACCCGAATCTGTAAGTCTCAGCACAGCTTCGCTAACAGCTTCGACCTCCCTATCCATGGAGGTCGACTTCGCCAATCAGCGAACGACTTTAGCACCCTCCCCCAGGGGAGGGTGTCCGAAGGACGGGAGAGGGTATTATTAATTGATTAAACGCAATGCGTCATGAATAAGCCCCCACCCGAATTTCTAAGCTTCGCTCAGCTCAGCTTGAAATTCTACCCTCCCCCATAGGAGAGGGTGTGGCTTATATTAAACAAATGCTGGTGTTGGATGCTCAATTACCGTGCGAACATAGTTGTAATAATCGTTCTTTGTACCGTATTTTTCAATCTTTTTAAGCAATTCGTCTTTTGTAATAAATCCTTGATTAAAAGCAATTTCTTCCAAGCAAGAAATTTTAACGCCCTTATTCAATTCCATTGTTTGAACAAATAAACTTGCTTGTAGCATTGAATCATGTGTGCCTGTATCAAGCCAAGCAAATCCGCGTCCAAGAATTTCTACGTTCAATTCTCCGCGTTCTAAGTACATTCTGTTTAAATCCGTAATCTCCAATTCACCTCTGGCAGAAGGCTTTAGTTCTTTTGCAAAATCACAAACCTTGTTATCGTAGAAGTATAAACCTGTTACCGCATAATTTGATTTCGGATGAGCGGGTTTTTCTTCTAAAGAAATTGCTTTTTGGTTTTCATCAAATTCAACAACGCCAAATCTTTCAGGGTCTTTAACCGTGTAACCGAAAACGGTTGCACCTGCGTGTTTTTTTAGGGCATTTTTCATTATTGTAGAGAAGCCGTGACCGTGGAAAATATTGTCACCCAAAATTAAAGCAACATCATCACCGGCAATAAAATCTTCTGCAATTAAAAATGCGTCTGCAATACCTCTTTGAACATATTGTATTTTGTAATGTAAGTTCAAACCAAATTGAGAACCGTCACCCAAAACTTTGATAAAGTTATCATAATCGAGTTCATTGGTAATGATTAATATATCTTTAATACCTGCTAACATTAAAGTTGAAAGCGGATAATAAATCATTGGTTTATCATAAATCGGTAATAAAATTTTTGAGATAGGCTGTGATGCCGGATATAATCTTGTTCCTGCTCCTCCTGCTAATACAATTCCCTTCATAAAAACTCCTTATCCTCTAAAATATTTCATATTTTTTTCTATACAAACGCTATCCATTAAACAATCGGGATTAACTTGTACACCTTTTTTACGATTCAGTAATAATACATAGGGCACATATCTTCCTTGATATTTAATCATCAAATCACGTCCGTAAGCTGTGTTTGCATCTATTTTGAAAAAGTTATATTGTCCGTCATACATTTTGGAAAGTTTGTCATATCTTGGCGAAAACTTTTTACAGTAACTGCAATCAGGTGTATAGAGATATAAAAATACATTATTGCCTTTATTTATTGCGTTTTCTACTTCTCCGGCAAATACCGGTAAAAATGCCATTGATATTAAAATTAATAAACACTTTTTCAACATGTCTAAATCGTATCATCTATATACAGTTTTTTCAATCAATTTGTTATTAAGTTGTTGTTGGGCAAGTATGCCCAACCGACAGTTTTCAATTAGTACAAACTTATTACCTAAAAATATGTTGACATTTTTATTCTAATCATTAAATCTCTAGTATGACTAAAGATTATTATAAAATTTTACATATTTCTGAAAACTCAACACAAGAAGAAATCAAATCAGCATACAGAAGACTTGCAAGAAAATGGCACCCTGATATTGCAGGTAATTCAGAGGACGTTATTGCAAATTTTAAAGATATTAATGAAGCTTATGAAACACTTTCAAATGATATAAAAAAAGCTGATTATGATAAAGCAAGAAGATTTTACAGCTACTCAGGTTTGGGAGCGGGGGTAAATGGGATAAATAACGGTACAGATAAGGAAACAAACGGCTGTACAAACAAAGAAACTTACCAAAAAGAAAAAAGAAAAGAAGAAAAAACAACTTCAAAACAAACTTATCACACAAAAGACAGTTTTAAGTTCAGTTGGGAAGATTTTTTCTTCAAAACTCAAAGACAAGAAAAAGATATTGCAAAAAAAGGTAAAGATATTTATTCAGACATAGAAATCTCAATTTTTGAAGCTTTAGGCGGTACAACAAAAGTTATTAATATGCTTCAAACTAATCTTTGTCCAAAATGCCATGGCAGAAAATTTGTAAACGGCTCAGAATGTTCTTTCTGTAAAGGAAAGGGTGAAACTTCTACATACAAAAGATTTAACGTAAGAATACCGGCAGGAATTAGTGACAAATCAAAAATCCGATTGGCTGGAGAAGGGGAAAAGGGAATTAATGGCGGTGCAAACGGTGATTTGTATTTGACTGTTCATATTAAAGAACCGAAAGGGTACAAAACAGATGGTTTGAATATTCTTAAAACAATTCCTATTACTCCATTTGAAGCTGTATTGGGTGCAAATATTGCAATTCCTACATTAACAGGAAATGTATCTTTAAAAATTGCTCCGAACACAAGAAATGGTCAAAAAATAAGACTTTCTGGATGCGGAATAGAGCAAAATAACAAAGTTGGTGATATGATAGTAACTGTAGAAATTCAAATTCCTAAAAATTTGTCAGAGGAAGAAATTAATTTGTACAAAAGATTGGCGGAAATTTCTACAAGCACTGTGCGTTAGAAAAAGGTAGTAACATGTCATCCATAAAACTAAAAGAACTCTTTGCATCAATTCAAGGCGAAGGACCGCTTGTGGGTTATAAACAAATATTTATGCGTCTTTGCGGATGCAATTTAAAATGCAAATATTGTGATACGGATTTTGATGAAAAAAATGCAAAAGAATATACAATATCCGAACTTTTGGAATATGTGAAAAAACATTCAGAATGTCATTCAGTATCTCTAACCGGAGGAGAACCTCTTTTGCATACCGATTTTATAAAAGAATTTGCTCAAATTTCGCCACTTCCGATTTATTTGGAAACTAACGCAACATTATATGAACAATTAAATGACGTTATTGATTATATAGAATATATTTCTGCTGATATTAAACTTCCGAGTGCAACCGGCATGCCGGCACAATGGAATATTCACGACAAGTTTTTTGAAATAGCAAACAAAAAAAACTTATACGCAAAAGTTGTTTTTGATTCTAAAATCTCAGATGACGAAATTGAAAATATTTGTAAATTGGCAAAAAAATATGATATCGAACTTGTTTTACAACCAATGATGTTAGGAAAAATGCCTTCAGTTAGTTCTGGTTTTATGCAACAAATTTTAGATAAATGTTTGCAAAAGTATAAACGTACACGTCTAATCCCGCAAGTACATAAATTTATAGATGTAGAATAGTAACTTTTGTTATTATAAAAAAATCGTAAGATTTCCAAGACAATCAATGGATTTATTAATTATAATAATCTAACTTGCAATAAGCCGTTTTACAAGTTAAAATATTTATAAAGAGAGAGAAATTTATGCCTGCAACGGAAGATTTAATACAAGTCGGGTTTTCGCTTCACCAGGAAGGTAAACTTGAAGAAGCTGAAAATGCTTATAAAGAAGCGTTGGCGCAAGATAGCGACAATGCAGAAATTTATAATCTTTTGGGAGTTTTAAAACTTCAGCAAAAAGATGTAATTTCTGCCATAAGTCTTGTTGAGAAAGCCGTTGAAAAACAACCGAACGCTTATTTCTATGAAACTCTTTTTCAAACTTATATCAGAGCAAAACTTTACAAAGAAATAGTGAAAAAAGCACCAGAAGTTTTAAAAAAATTTCCCGACGATTTTTCGTTGATGTTTAATATTGCCCTTGCTTATAAAAATTTAAAGAAAAATAAAGAGGCAATAAGTTTTTATGAAAGAGCTTTGAAGCTTGACCCGTCTTCTTATGACGCTTGGTTTAATCTCTCACACCTTTATAGCGTTGAAGCTCAAACAAATAACGCACTTTCAGCACTCAAAATTTGTCAAAAAATAAGACCAAACGACCCTGATACGGAATATTTTTTGAGTCTGGCTCTTATGCGAATTAAAGATTATGACAAAGGTTTGAAACTCTTTGAAAACAGAGTTTGCCGTGATACCGCAGTTGCGCTTCAATTCAAAAGTTACCCGAATAAAGCTAGAATTGATAACTTATGGAAAGGTGAAAATATAAAAGACAAAACGCTTTTAGTATACTATGAAGCAGGTTTTGGCGATGTGATAATGTTTGCAAGGTATTTACCTTTAGTTGCTCAAAAGTGCAAAAAACTGATTTTGATGTGCCAAAAACCATTATCAAAATTATTTAGAGAAAACAGCTTAGGCATTGATGAAATTATTGACACTTATGTTCCCGAAAAAGATTTAGAATTTGATGTGCACGCACCGCTTTTGAGTTTGCCGTATTTATTAAAACTCAAAGGGGATAAGGTTTTTGCTTATTCAAGCGGATATTTAAAACCTAATATGCAGTTGGTTGAAGAATATAAACAAAAATATTTCAACAATGACAAAATCAAAGTTGGTATAAAGTGGCAAGGAAATACTTATTATGATTTTGATAGAGTAATACCGGCAGAATCATTTATACCATTAATGCAGGTTGAAAATACACAATATTACTCCTTCCAAACATTTGAAGGTTCTGAAGATGCGAAAGTTTTGAACAATATTATTGACATTGGCAAAGATTTAATAGATTTTTCTCAAACTGCAGCTGCTATGGCAAATTTGGATTTGGTAATCTGCAATGACACTTCTCTTGCGCATTTAGCAGGCGCAATGGGTATTCCTTGTTGGGTACTTTTACCTTACGAAGTTAATTGGAGATGGCACACCGATTTAAGCGTTTGCGATTGGTACGATAGCGTAAAATTATTCCGCCAACACAAACAAAACGACTGGAATGGAGTCTTTGAAGACGTTTTAGCAGAAATGCACGAGTAATTTATTTTTCAAGATTTAATTCGCCATCAGAAACCTTTAATTTTTCTTCTGCTTGTTTTAAGTATTCAAACTTAAAGTCACCGTTTTTGCCGTTCATTTTATCGTCCAAATGATAGCCCTTGGCATCATTTATAATATACTCAAGATTTCTGAACGAGAATTTTCTGTCAGCCATTTTTTGCGCCAAATCTTTTAATTTAGCATCATTATCAGTTATGAATTTGTCTTTGTTTTTTATTTTATCCAAATTCATTTTCAAAGCTTCATACAAACAATCTTTGTCAGGAAACGGCACTTCTATCAGGTTCTGAAAACGACTCATTGCCGCGCCGTCCAAACCGTTGTTTTTAGGCGAAATGTTCGTTGTTCCTATTACTGTCACATTTGGAGTCTTTTCCTTCAACAATTCCAAATAGTTTAGAAAAACCGAACGTTCTTCCAATTTAGTAATAAAATATGTTCCTTTTGTTGAAGCAGTATATTTTTCAACAGGTTGAACAACAGAATCTATTTCATTAAAAGTTACCACGTATTTTTGATTTGGGTTTTTCTTAGCGGTCTTTAATATTCCTTCAAAGACTTTTTTCAGGTTATCAACACCTTCCCCTGCCCACATTGAATTGAAATCAGAATACATAACTTCCATATATTCTGCATCAATTGATTTTGCAAAAATCTTCGAAAAGAAAGATTTACCCGTTCCCGGAGTTCCATACAATAACAATCTGTTAGAAGCTTGAGGCTCACCTGTTTCTATTAAAACATCCGTTCCTGCCTTTAGCTGATTAACTTGTCGCTGTAAGATTGTTTTTAAATCTTTATTAACGCTTTTACAGTTCTCTAAATTCGGTATTTTTGAATTATTTTTTAGAGATTCAAAAGGACGAAGATTTGCAGGCATGTGACGACTTTTATTTTTTGATAATTCAATAAGAGTTTTCATATTCCACAAAAAAGTACCAAATAATAACGTCAAACCCGTTATACCCAATATTGCAATTTTTCTTTCATTTTGTTCAACAATTTTTCGTTGGTAATCTAAATCAGAATTGATACTCATTGCAGGCTTTTTACCAATTAAACAATAGTCATTTTTCTTATTACTTTGTTTAAAATTAGGACATTTTATTGTTGATTGAGATATTTTTTGTATCATGATACCACCCTAAAACATAAAAACTAAGTATTAATATTATACCAACACTTAATTAATTTTAATCTTTTTTATCATCATCTAACTTATCTTCAATTTCACTACCAACGATACCGCCGATATGAGTACCTGCTGCCGCACCACCAACCATTGTACCTGATAAACCAACTGCTGCAACAGCACCTGCTAAACCTCCAGTTGCTACAACAACAGCTGCGCCTAACGCTCCAAGAGCTGCGCCTCCCAGAATACCCAGTAAAGCACCTTTTTCGCCTTTAAATGCAACCTGTGCAGAATTAGTTTCAGGTAAAGTTTGTTCTTGACGAACATTTTTAACAGTTCTTCTTGGTTGAATTTTTTGATACACACTTTGATTTGTTGCTTGAATTCTCATTTTACACCCCAAAATTTTTATTTATACTCAATATATAACATAAAACAATATCTCGCACAATAACTTAGCAATAAATCTTAATATTATGTCAAAATCATTCTATTATAAAAATAAAAGCCGACTTTTTGAAAAAAGTCGGCTTTTATTTTATTTATTTATAATACTATGATTTAATTAGCAAGCTTGCGCCGATAACGCCCGCAGTATTACCTAACTGAGCAGGTACCACTTCAACTTCTTTTTGAATTGTCATAGCTCTTTTTGCAATTGTTTCTCTGATTGGATCAAGCAAAATGTCACCTGCATCAGCTACACCACCACCGATAATGATTTTTTCAGGGTTAAGCAGGTTTACAACACTTGTTAAGCCCATTCCGATGTATTCGCCCATAATTCTAAAGATTTGTTTTGCAACAGGGTCACCTTCTTTAGCTGCAACTGCAACTATATAAGGTGTAATATCAGGGTTCGCAAGTTCTCTATACTTAGTAGACTTACCACCTCTTATATATTCTTCTGCTAAAGCTACGATGCTTGGACCTGAAGCATAAGCTTCTAAACAGCCTCTATCACCGCAACCGCACAAAGGACCGCCTTGCATATTCAATTTAATGTGACCTAATTCTCCTGCTGCATTATTTGCACCGCGAACAAGTTTGCCGTTAATTACAAGACCTGAACCGATACCTGTACCAACTGTGATACAAACTAAGTTTTCGCAACCAACACCTGCACCGTAGTTTAATTCGCCCAATGCAGCTGTTCTAACGTCGTTATCAACACGAGTAGGAATACCAAATTCTTTTTCCATGATTTCAGCTATCGGAACATTTACCCATCCAGGAATATTTGGAGCAAGTCTTACAATACCTTTTTTGCAGTCAATTTGTCCTGGAAAGCCGAAACCGATAGCTTCAACATCAGTGGCTTTTAGTTTAGTTTCTTTCAATAAATCTCTGATAGCATCTTTCATGCTGTTAATAGTATATTCGTAACCCATTTCTGCGCGAGTTGGGATAGAATTAGAGTAAATAATTTTACCTTTGTCGCTTACAAGCGCAATTTTAACGTTAGTACCGCCAACGTCAACACCTATTCTTTGTGCCATTTATAAATCTCCTTCTTTTTGCCATTTGATTGTAACATAAAGATGAAAAAGTTTGTAGTCAGGCAATATCGGACATTTTATTTTTCTACATCTTTAAACTCAACCTTATCCCCTTCTTTAAGGTTGTCGTTTATATTTGTAATTAATTTTTCATCGCCTTTTAAGCCTTCCAAGATTTCGACCTTATCTCCAAAATCGCGCCCTTGTTTAACCTTGATAAAATGGATGGTTGAATCGGGTCTGACTTGTGCCACATACTGGTCTGGCGAATTAAACGTAGTTAAGCATGCCGGATTAATTGTCAAATATTTTTGCCTATCCTTAACATCAATATTAGTTTTTACATACAAACCGCTATAAAGTCCTGATTTGCCGTCATTTGGAATAACAAGCGCAACTTCCATAGCGCGTGAAACATTATCCAATTTGCCTGAAATCTGAGAAATATATCCTTTGAATTTTTGACTCGGATTTTCTGGTATATAAACTTCAACAGCCTGTCCATCTTTTATAAATCTAACGTAATTTTGTGGTACAAAAATAGTTGCTCTGAATTTATCAATTTGTTGAATTTCAAAAAGACTTGTACTTGTTGAGCTTCCGCCAGACACTACGTTTGCACCAGCATCAATATTATATTTGCTGATTACCCCGTCAAACGGTGCAACTACTCGCTTGTATCCTTGAAGTGCAGTCAACCTGTTTAAATCCTGTTTCGCTTTATCAACATCCGCTTGCGCGCCTAAGTAATTCATTTCAGAAGTCTTAAACTCGTTATACTTCGTATCCAAATCTTGCCTTGAGATTGCACCATCTGAAGATGAATTTTTAAATCTTTCATAAGTTTGTTTTGCAAAATTATATTGATACTTGGTTTCCATCAAATGTTTTTCGGCAGAAATAAGAGCTGATTTAGCACTCGCGGTTTCTGCATCTAAATCAGGAGTATCAATCGTTGCAAGCAATTGTCCTTTTTTTACGTGGTCACCAAGTTGAACGCATCTTTCAGAAACAAGTCCGTTTATTCTCGAAAACATCTCTGTCTGCAAATATGGTTTCAATTCACCTGAAAGTTCCAAACCATCTTCACCATTTGTCAAAGTCGGTTTTTCAACAAGCGCAACATATTTTGCTTCTCTTGCGTTTATGGAAGTCGTTATAAAGCGCACAACTTTTGGAATAATTCCAACAAGCAATAAAAATGCCACAATTGCGATTATTATATTTTTCTTATTAATCTTCATCTTTTTCTACCTCAAATTTTTTGTTTTTGTTCATAATTGCAAACAACAACGGAACAATTACAAGCGTTGCAAAAGTTGCAAACAATAAACCGCCGATTACGGTTCTACCGATTGGCGCGTTTTGTTCGCCGCCTTCACCGATACCCAAAGCCATCGGCAACATACCTAAAATCATTGCAGAAGCTGTCATAATTACGGGTCTTATACGTGTATAACCTGATTCTATAGCTGCAAGAGTAGAAGAATAGCCTTCTTTCATTTTATCAGTCGCAAAAGACACAACTAAAATAGAGTTTGCGCAAGATACACCAACCGCCATAATAGAACCCATTAAGGCTTGAACACTAAATGTCGTATCAGATATAAACAACATCCAAATTATCCCTGAAAGTGCAAGTGGTACAGGAGTTATGATAATAAAAGGATTTCGCCAAGATTGGAAGTTTACGACGATAAGCAAATATACCAACACAAGCGCGAGCATCAAACCTGAAAGAAGTGACGAAAATACATAGTTCATTGATTTTGCTTGACCTAACAAGTTAATAAAAGTACCGCGCGGTGCGTCTTTTTCGTATTTTTTAATAACTTTATTAACGTCATTTGAAACACCCGCCAAATCTCTATCTTGAAGATTTATCAAAATATCAAACACAGGCATAATATCATAATGGTTTACAACACTTGCGGTTTCAGTTGAGCGAACAGAGGCAATATTTGCAAGTCTTACAGGATTATTATTTGCATAAGCAACAGGAATATCCGTTACGTTTTTAACCGTATCCACATTAAATTGCGGTACTCTTAATGCCAAAGTGTAGTTTACACCGTTTGTCGGATCAACCCAATAGTTTGGAGCGACCTGACCGCTTGAAGTTAAAGCTGTCAGAACATTTCTTGAAACAGTTTCTTGTGACAAATGCATCATACTTGCTCTTGTTTTATCAACATCTATTTTGATTTCAGGTGTGTCTGTGATTTGGTGAATATGCGCGTCAGCTACACCTCTGATTTTCTTAACATCCGCAAGCATTTTTTGTGCTAGCTTATAGTTTTCTTGAACATTTTTACCTTGAATTTGTATATCAATAGGAGATGCCAAGCCAAAGTTAAGGATTTTACCTACCATATCTGCGTTTTGGAAGAAGAAAGTCATATCAGGAAATTCTTTATTAAGATTTTTTCTCAGTTTTTTAACATAAGTTTTTGTTGGCTTGTGTTTTTCACCTAAAGCAATCAGAATTTCACCGTCACCGACACCTATTTGAGAGTTATCCATAAATGCAAGGTTCAAGCTGCTGGCAGGAAGCCCGATATTATCAAGTATAGTATCCAATTCTTTTGGCGGAATTGTTTTTCTGATTACATCTTCCACTTTCGTGAATTCTCTTGCAGTTTCTTCAATACGAGTACCATGTGGTGCGTAAACGTGAAGTCTGATTTGACCTGCATCAACTTCAGGGAAGAAGTTTTCGCCGATAAATGGAGTTAAAATTAAAGCAGAAAGAACTACTGCGCCATAAATAATGGCTACTTTTTTCGGCTTTCTTAAAATCATTTTTACTAGGAATTTTTTGTAAACATTCCTAAAAGTCACAAAATTCGTATTTACAAAGTTGTTAATCTTAAACAAAATTGAAGACTCATTTAAAACTTCTTTTTTCTTCAATAATTTATCTACAAGAACAGGTACTAACGTATTTGATAGCATGTAAGAGCCAAGCATAGAAAAAATTACGGACATTGCAAGCGGAATGAACAAATATTTTGTAGCACCTTCCATTAAGAAAATCGGTGCAAATACCGTACAAATAGAAAGTGTTGAAACAAGAGTCGGTGTCGCAACTTCGCTTGCTGACTTATAAATAACATCCTTAATTGTTGCCATTTGCATCGTTTCTTTGTTACGCAAAATGTTTTCAATAACTACGGTTGCGTTATCAACAAGCATACCGATAGCCAGTCCTAAACCGCTCAATGACATCATATTAATCGTTTGACCGCACAGTGATGAGCAAATAACCGCAAACAAAACCGAAAGCGGAATTGAAATTGCGATAATAAAGGTTGAGCGAACGCTACCCAAGAATATCAAAATCATTAACGCTGTTAAAATTGCAGCCAAAGTCCCTGAAAAGATTACATCTCGAATAGATGCTTTTACGAAAACTGATTGGTCAAACAGAACCTGCATGTTTACTTCCTTTGGAATGGTTTTTGCAATAATAGGAAGTAATTTTTTAGTACCGTCTACAACCTTCAAAGACGAAACCGTACCTGATTTATAAACGGTCATAAGAGAGCCTGCATTACCGTTTTCTCGTACAATATTTGTTTGAATAGCATTACCGTCATGGATATAACCGACATCAGACAGGTAAACAACTTGGTTAGTTTTTGGCGAAACAATAGGAAAATTATTCATTTCTTCAACTGTCGCGCTTGCGTTATTCAAAGAAATCAAATAATCCTTGTCGCCGATTTTCGTGTTACCTGACGGGATAATTACGTTTTGACCTGCAACGGCTTTTGTAACATCAGCAGGAGTTAAACCTCTTGCTTCCATTTTTTGCATATCCAAATCGACTATAATTTGACGAACTTTACCACCCATAGGTAGCGGAGCTTGCGCGCCTTCAACTTTAGTCAATTGGACTTTAATATTGTTTTGCGCATAGTCTGTAACCTTTTGAATAGGAAGCTTCAAAGACGAAATTACAACCTGCAAAACAGGAATTGTAGTCGGTTTGTATTTCAAAATATTAGGCGGCATAATCCCGCTTGGCATAGTTTTCATACAAACGTGAGATGTCGCACTAACCTGTGTAATTCCCGTATTAATATCAGAACCGGGATGAAGAAAAACTCGAATTACGCCTGCTCCCAAAAGTGACTGTGATTCAATATGTTCAACATTATCAACGCTTGTGACATAGGCTCTTTCGGCAATTGTAACGATTCTCCGTTCGATATCTCTTGCAGGCATGCCTGTATAAGTCCAAACAGCCGTTACGACAGGTGTGTTGATTTCAGGGAAAATATCAATAGGAGTTTTTGCAATAGTTACAAGCCCCATAATCAAAATGAACAAAGCCATTACGACAACAGTATAATAATACTTTAAAATCATTTTCATAAAGTTTTTCATTCGATTTTACTCCCCAATGACTTGTAAATATCTACTGTGTCTATTAATGTGCTGACTTTTGCGTTATACATAGAATTTTCGTTTAGCAAAAGTTTGCGCTTTGCGTCCAATTCATCTATTTTATTGCCTGTTCCGTTTGTATATCTGATATTCGCTACATTATAAAAATGGTTTGATTTTTCGATAGCACCGCTAAAGCCTTGATACGAATTGTAATCTGTTCTCAAGCTTGAAAGCGCGTTTTCGATTTCGCAAAATGCATTCAATAAAACGTTGTTATATTCGTGTAATTTTTCAATCGCAAGTTCTTTATTGTATTTCAAATAAGATGTTTTAGCTCCGCCGGTGTATAAATCCATCAATAAACCTGCACCAAGCTGATAGACAGTACTGTCCCAATTAAAAATTCGTCCGGCTTTAATAGATTCAAAACCAATCATCTCGTTTAAATTAATTGATGGTAAGAACATTTTTTTAGCGACTTTTACATCAAACGCAGCTTTTTTTATTCCAAATTCTGCTTGTATAACGTCAGGACGATTAAAAATTAAATCTGAAGAAATTTCTTTATTGATATCAAACGGAAAATTCAAATTTTTAATATTTGCTCGCTCAATATCATTTCCGCCTTCAGGCGAAACTCCTCTCAAAACTGCAAACTGATGAAGCAGAATTTCTCTTTTTTTAAGTAACGCATTTAATTCATTTTGATATACAACTTGTTCATACTCTGTCGTATAAAGATTATCGTAAGCAATAATTCCGCCATCATAAAGCTGTCGTTTGAGTCTGATTGTTTCGTTTATGTTAGAAACTAATTCTTCATAGTTCTTTATAAGAGCATCCGCTAAAATTATATTAAAATAAGATGCTGTAACTTCCGAAGAAACAGAAAGTTTGGCAATATTCAAATCTTCCTTGCTGATTTTTACGTTATATCTTGAAGATTTAACTTTGTCATTAATTTTCCCAAAAATATCAACTTCCCAATTAAGCAAAAGTGGAAAATTCAAAAGATAACCGCTACCGTATTTTCCCGTCCAACGAGAAATCGTTTTATAAGGGTAAATACTCGGATTAAAGCTTAATTGAGGAAGTCTTTGAGCGTTTATTGTACCTAATAATGCTTCTGATTCACGAACTCTGTTTGTAGCAATCTTAATATCAAAGTTGTTTTCTAAAGCGTCTTGAATATAACCATTTAAAAGTTCGTCATTATAGCTTTCCCAGTATGGTTGAAGCGTAAAAGTCTTATCTGGAGCATTTTTACTTTTCTTAATTTGAACATCATAAGTATCGTTTTTAACCGCAAAAACTACTCCTTGCGAGAAAAAAATACAACCTGCTATTAGTAGTGTAATAATCCTTTTCACGTTAATACATCCTAACCTAATTAATTATTATATATGCTAATCTTTTCTTGTATAGATATATCGTATTAAATATTTATTAAATTTAGGTTAAAAAGGAATTTAGAATTAAATTGTTTTTCGTTGCAAAATATTACAAAAATTGAAAAATTTTAAATTGTTTGTTACAATTCTTAATAATACGCTTCAAAAAAAGCAATTTTTTATGAGTTAAATACTTTATATATACATAAGAGATAATTAACCATAAGAGAGGCAATACAAAATGACAACTGAACAAAGAAAGAGATTTACAGTTATTTCAAATAATGAAGTTAATAACAATCAAGAAAGACATCGAGCATATCAAACAAATCCATTGCAAGAGAAGTTCTTGAAGTTTGCAAATGAAGAAGCAGGAAAGAAGTTTGGAATTGAAGATTTGCTAAAATGGTAGCATTGGTGCAATTTTTTGCACCCTACGCAAGCAAAAAACGATAAAGCAAGTGGCGAGCGGAAAAGGAAAAAAGGAAATTGGTTTAAATGTACCAGATTAAAAACAGAATATACCCCGACTTTGACAAAACACAAAAAAGCGGGGTATGTAATTATTTAAGGGCGTTAGTGAAACAAAATTTGGGTTTAACTTGTTCAGAAATATTGGACAAGTTTCTTGATGATGAAAAATATTATCTTGAACAGCACGCATCAAGGTTTCCATTTTTAGAAAATGTAATTGATGAAAGAGATTTTTTGCGTGATACAGAAGATTATATCAAAGAATGTATCAAATATTATGAATACAAAGAAAAGCAAAGACCAATAATTGAAGCTAACAAAGAATTTGAAAAGAAAAAAAGAAAATTTTTACAAGAAGTTAAAATGTCAAAAGAAAAACCGACAAAAAAACAGCTTTACTATTACGACAGATTGTGCAAAAAATATTCTTTAGAAAAGAAAAATGTAGAAGAGTTATCAAAACTAGATTTGAGAGATGAAATAGAGAGAATTTTAAATGAACATTCAGACGATTACAAAAATGTTGATTGATGCAGGGATTGAACCTAATGAAGCAAAAAAAGAAATAAAAATGCTTCTTGAACATTTTTGTCACTATACAGAACTTGATAGATGTAAAGGGGTCGAACTAAGTGAAAAACAGCTCGAGAGTTTGAAAGAAAAGGCTGAAAAGCGTGCAAATACAAAACTGCCAATTCAGTACATTATCGGAGAAGCTTATTTTATGGGCGAATTTTTCAAGGTAACACCTGATGTTTTAATTCCTCGTGATGAAACGGAAATCCTTGTAAGAAAAGCAATGGAGTTTATTCTTCAAGAGGATTTGAAAGAGGTTTTGGACATAGGAACTGGCTCGGGCTGTATTGCTTGCACTATTGCACATAAGACTGACGCAACAGTTTTAGGTGTTGATATTTCATCTGACGCATTGAGAGTCGCTTTAGATAATGTCACAAGACTTGGAATAAATAACCGCGCAGTTTTTAGAAAATCTGATTTGTTTTCTAAAGTCAGAGAAGAAGAAAAATTTGATATGATAATTTCAAATCCGCCTTATATTCCACTCGGCACAATTCTTTCAGACGAAGTGAATTACGAACCGCGAATCGCTCTTTTTGCGGATGAAAACGGACTAAGATTTTACAGAGAAATCGTAGAACAAGCTCCCGAGTTTTTGAAGCCGAACGGCAAATTGTTATTTGAACTTGGAATCGGCGAATCAAATGCTGTAAAAAGTTTTATGGAAAAAGATTTTAAGGATATTATTGTTGAAAAAGATTTAGCGGGAATAGATAGGATAATCTATGGAACTTTAAAATAATGTTGTTGGGCAGGTATGCCCAACCGACTTTTGATAGCTTTTGAGTTAATAATACCCTCTCCCGTCCTCCAGACACCCTCCCCTTGAAAAATGGATAAGAGGGGAGGGAACAGGATGCGTTCAACTAACGCAATAATAATTTATATTAATCGAGCGACTTTAGTTCCCTCCCTTGGGGGAGGGGTTGGGGAGAAGGTATTATTAACTTAAACTCTAAAAAACTTTCCTGTCTTTACTGCATTTCAACCATATAATGTAAATTTTTGTAACAATTCGAAAGAAAATCCTAAAGTTTTCAAAAAAAATGCCGATATACATGTCACAGGAAACAAAAGGAAAAAAGGAGAACTCAATTATGGGTATGTCAGCATCACAAGCAAGGTTAATCGCTTTAACAGCAAGAATGAACGACATTGAATATCAAGGTCAACAAATTAACCAACAAAGAACAACTTTATCAAACCAAGTAAACGCATTATATAACCAGTTGCTTGAAATGAGCGTACCAACACCTCCTTCAACTTCTGATTATACAAAGGTTCAATATTCAGGAAAATTAAACGCATCAAGTTTTACCATTGGAAATGTTGTTCCAACTGGAAAAAATACTTCAAGAATAGATACTTATACAGTACAGTTTCAAACTAAACAATCTGGTAATTCAATAGAAAAGAGTATGTATACTGCAACTTTAACATCTACTCCAAAAACAACTGGTGTTGCAGATGCAAGCTCTAAAGTAGAAAATTATATCAAAACAGTTAGTACACACAAACCTGAAGGTAAAGCTCTTGAGTCTACTTCTGGTTTAAAAAGTAGCGATGAAGTACTTATCAAGGTTTCTGATTATTCAAAGCTTGATTTTATTAATCAAACAATTTACGATGCAAATGGAAAACAATTATCTTCAGCACCAACCGAAGGTGATGTTTATGTATCTTGCAAGAAATCTGATTTAAGCAAGGATAATTACAAATCACTAATAACAACAAAAGATGATAAATATACTAATGTATATAAAGCTGGCTCTGAAAAACAATTTAAGGATACTGCTGATGATGAAGATATTTCAAGCTTAGGTTTGTATACTTCAGAAGATGGAAAAACTCTTAAGGCAATTACAACTTTTAGTGAATTAAAGAAAGCAATGGGGAGTGATCCTTCTGCAAGTACTAGCAATATTTATACATTAGATTATAAATCAGAAAATCAACAATTTGAGAACCCTCTTTATAATGGTAGCTCTACTGGAAAATCAGTTGGTACATATACAGTATATAAATTATCTGAAGCTGCGGATAAAATTGATTCTGCAACATATAAAGCTTATATTGAGTCTTTATGTAATGCTTTTCCTGAGTTGCTAGAAGATGGTCACCAGAAGGATGATATTGCAAATCAGTTTTTAGTATATTTTGAACCAAAAAATGGATTAAACATTCCTCACTTTATCAAAAATACAGATACTGTTGGAGTAACAAGTGGTAGTGACAAACAAGTATCTATGTACGATTTTTCTGAAGATGGTACTTACACTCAAACTGATAACAAAAAAGGTTGTCAATTAGAATTTGATTCTTCAACTGGTAGAATAACACAAATTGGTATTCCTGATGATGATGGAAAAATCAGCTGGGTAAAAGTAACTGCTGAAACTGTAACAGACCAAGATGCGTACGATGAAGCATTTAATGATTATGAATACGAAAAGAATGTTTACGATAAAAAGCAACAAGAAATCAACGCAAAAACTTCTATCGTACAACAACAAGATAAGAACTTGGAATTGAAACTTACAAGACTTGATAACGAAAGAAATGCGGTTAATACAGAAATTGAAGCTGTTAAGAAAGTTGTAAGCGACAACATCGAAAAATCTTATAAAACATTCTCAGGTTAATAATTGAATATGGATTGCCACGGCGCATAAATAGAAAATCGCGCCTCGCAATGACAACCAGCTTGTAATCAACAAAATATCACTCCCGTTAAGGGATTATACATAGTCGAAAAAGAACGATAGCCCCGACGAGGGGCTATCGCCTTATTATAATTTCATCATATTAATTTTTATAATTGTTTTTTTACTCTGTCAATGTTATTTTATAGAAAATGCTTTATCCATAGGAGAATTATTATGAGAATTGACGGAAGAAAAAATAACGAACTTAGAGGAATCAAATTTACACATAGTTTTACAAAACATGCATTAGGCTCTGTTTTAACTGAATTTGGTGATACAAGAGTAATCGTAACTGCATCTGTTGATTTAAAGAAACCAAAATGGATGGATGAAAACGATAACCGCGGATGGGTAACTGCAGAGTATTCTCTACTTCCTGCTTCCACAAACACTCGTTGCAAACGTGAAAGAGAAAAAATTTCAGGTCGTACACAAGAAATTCAACGTCTTATCGGCAGAAGTCTTCGTGCTTGCGTTGATTTAGAAAAAATGCCGGGCATGACAATTACAATCGATGCAGATGTAATTCAAGCGGACGGCGGAACAAGAACTGCAAGCATTTGCGGTGGATTTTTAGCACTAAAAGATGCTGTTGATAAACTTTTAGCGTCAGGAGATTTGAAAGAAAATCCAATCATTGAACCAATCGCTGCAATCTCTATCGGAATTGTAGATGGCGAAATTAAGTTGGACTTATGCTACGAAGAGGATTCTCATGCACAGGTTGATTCCAACGTTATTTTGACAAAAAGTGGCAAGATTGTTGATTTTCAAACAACTTCAGAAGGCGAACCGTACGAATTTGAAAGAATGATTGAATTGTTTAATACGGCAAAAGATGGAATAAACAGAATTATTGAAATGTACTAAAAAGTAGCATAAACTTTTTTAATAATAAGCACCTACCATATTTTAAATTCTATCTTTTTCATACTACTTTTTTATGTTGTCAAGAAAGAGCTGTATTGTTGTTGCATTTGAGCGATGA
>USFB01000038.1 GCA_900553895.1 uncultured bacterium
TTCTCTCTATTTTGAGAGAATACGCCTCCCTGAAAAGCTTTCCGGAACGCCGGAGGCGATGGTAAAGGCCTTAAAAGAGGAAAACGCGGCGCTCGCGGAGGAGAGAAAGAAAATTTCCGAATCCGCTTCCTCCGGACTTGATGAGTATAAGGAAGAGCTCATCAAACTTTACGAAACAGCGAAAAAGAGGCGTGCATATGCCGATGTCAGAAATATGGCGGCACACTCGGACGATTATTTTTACATAGTCGGCTGGATGGGCAAGAAGGACGCGAAGGCCCTCGGCGCAGAGGTGAAGAACGACCCCGATGTGGCGCTTTTCTACACCGAGAAGCCGGAGAACTTAAAGGGCATCGTTTCACCGCCCACAAAGCTTCGCAACAACCCCGTTTTCAAGCCGTTTGAGATGTTCGTTAAGATGTACGGCTATCCGGAATATAACGAGGTCGACCCGACGCCGATACTTGCGGTGACATACATTCTCTTTTTCGGAATGATGTTCGGCGACTTGGGACAGAGCCTTGTGATCGCACTTTTGGGACTTTATGTCGGATATAAGAAGAATAACGACCTGGCAAAGATACTCGGCATCGTCGGGTTCTCGGGAGCGGTCTTCGGCGTGCTCTACGGCTCGGTATTCGGCCTTGAAAACATAATTCACGGTGTGCTTCCCCCGATGGAGAACATCACGACGCTGCTTATCGGAACGATCTCGATGGGCGCGGTCGTAATCATCATCGCGATGGGAATTAACATTTTCAATCTTTTTAAGCAGAGAAATTTCGGAGAGATGATATTTTCACATAACGGAATTTCGGGACTCGTATTTTATGTGAGCCTTTTGGTGTTCGCACTTTCCATGCTCGGAATAATTCATGTTCCCGGCACGGTTCCCGGAATCTTAATTGCCGTAACGCTTATTTTAATGTATCTTTCCGAGCCTTTGGAAAAGCTGGTAAACGGCGAGAAAAACTGGTTCCCCGAAGACAAGATCTTCTTCGTTCAGAGCCTGTTTGAAATGGTCGAGGTACTTTTAAGCTACTTCTCAAACACGATCTCGTTCCTCAGAATCGGCGCTCTTGCGATCGCCCATGTCGGAATGATGAAGGTCGTTGAGGTTTTGGCCGCCGGCGGCGGAGCGAAGACCGTTATCGTTTACATCATAGGCAACATCTTCGTTATGGCACTTGAAGGAATGATAGTATGCATTCAGGTTCTGCGTCTTGAATATTACGAGATGTTCAGCCGTTTCTATTCCGGTGAAGGCAGACCTTACGAACCTGTTAAATTAAATATTGATTGATAATTCCTCAAAGTACTAGGTGAACAAAACTTTTTAGTATAATTAATCAAAAAATCTGTTACTAATTCAGAAAATTCAATTTTATCAAACTTGTTTAATGTCGGTATAAATATTCCAAACTTTTCGTCTTTTTGTTTTTTAGAATTTGAACTTTGTATAATGTCCTTAATCATAGTTGGGATATGTTCAACATAAATATATCCTTGCGTATCTTGTTTTAAAGTTCCATTTTCAACTAATTCATTCAAGCATTTCTCTAAACTTTCTTTCTCCATTTCCGCGAGTAAAAATATTTCATCAAAAGTAAATGCTTTTAATTTTTTAGATAAATAAATTATTTTTTCCATAACAACTCCTATTGAGATAATAACTGTACGTCTTTAATGTGAATTTCATCTATATCGTTTGATTTTGCAAAGGTTTCGGCTTTGTTTATAATCTTCACTAACTGTCTGAATCTATTTCCGGATTTATAGACATATTCTATTGCATTGTCATCAAATTTAACTTCAGACAATTCTGTAATTAAATTTTTAACATCATCTTTAAAAAATGGTTGATAATGCAAGATCTCAGACAATCTATCGTATAAATGTTTGTATCGTTTTAACTTTTTATCTGCTAAGCTCATACCGATTAAAATTATTGGTGTATGCGTTCTATCGTGGATATCTCGCAACATTTCAATGGCAGATTTTTCTTGCGTAAGATAATCAATTTCATCAACAATAATTATTCTTGGTTTTTTGATTAATTCTCTTACAATTTGGTCAAAAAGTTCAGATGTTCTGTAACTTGGAGTATCACCGAGTTCTTTTATGATTTCTTCAAGTAACCACCTTGTAGACATTGATTGCTTTGCACTAACATAAATTGCATCACTTTGATGATTTGCAACCCACCATAACGCAGTTTGAGTTTTTCCAAGCCCAGGTTCTCCGTAAACTAAAACCATACCTGGAACACCTTCTGCTCTGGTTTGCAAATTTGTAGTCATAGTGATGAAGTTTTTCACATTTTTAGTTTTTACAAATATATTTTTCATTCTTTAACTCTCACTTGTTTCATATATTAATTTATATTCTACTGACTTTTTATAATCTTCAATCCAACTTATTTCTTCTGTAGTCTGATTTACTTTTTTCTTTAAATAATCATATTTTTCAAATTTATTATGAAAAATTGGTTCTTCTTCAATTTTTTCAGATTCTTCAAAAGCTTCGCTGTACTTGTCTTGTTTCATTTTTGGTTCATAATCAAAAACATCTGTTTCAAGTAAAGGAATATAACCATTTTCTCTTTTTAAATATTTTAAATATTCATTAGCTGTTTGTTGTTCAAGTCGTTTTTGTTGTTTTACTCTTTGTTTAAAATCTTCAATATCTTTTGCAGAGCCTGTATAATTTACTAAAGGATTAATGGCATCTAATCTTTTAGCAACGCAGATAAATTCACCAGCAAGTGTATAAACTTTTACGAAAGATAAATCAAACAAGCTATATTTAATTAAAACTTTTTTCTTTAGTCCGTATAAAGCTTCATCATAATAGTCTGATTTTAAAAATCTTATGCCATTTCTTCCAATACTTTTAATTTCTGAAACCATCATCATATCGTCTAGTTGATTAAAACCAAGTAAACAACCTTTTCCTTCCTCAAGAACCTCACCAATAGTTTTTCCCTCTACATTTGGGCAAGGTTGAGCATAGTGAAAGCATAACCATTTATTTAACAACATAATAACTTCTTGTATTGTTGGAATATATGGATTATGGTGTTTTTTATGAAATTTCTCATTTCTTTTTAGATACGCGGGTTGGTCGTTAATATTTGCACCAACAAATGATGGTAATAACCTTTCAAAACTATCTTGCATTTCTCTAAAAAATCGTTCAATAGTTTTAGCTTTCGCATTGTATGGTAATGCATAAATTGGAGTTATACCAAGACTTACAAATAATCCATTAAATTCTTCTGTGTCATTAAAATATTTTGATTTAAAAGCTTTTCCATTATCTTGGTACAAGTATTTAGGGTATTTTTGCAAATTCATAATTGAATTTCTTAAAGCTGAAGCTATACATTGAGTATTTTCTTCTAACATTATTTCAAACCCAACTAACCCTCCAGATTTCCAATCTTGATATCCGACTAATGTTGGTCTACAAGGTTTACCGTCAAATGGATTTATAACTTGAAAAGCAAGTCTATGTCCATCACCAACTAGAACATCACCAACTTCTAATTTTGAAGGATCTCTTTTTATATATGGCACAACTTTTTCTCTAAGAGCTTTTGAGCCTTCTCTTGAAAATACCCATAAATCATAATGTTCTGCAATATATTTTTTAGCAAATCTTCTATATGTCATTTCACAAGAAAATTCTGTTATACCTTTTTCTTTTAATAGATGTTGGGTTAATTTTATAGCTTTACCAACACTTGTTTTATTTGGATGAAGTAAGAAATTTATAAAAATTTCTTGTTCTTCTTTTGATAAACCAGAGGTTTTCTTGTTATGAGAAACATATTTATTTAATAATGCTCTCCAATCATAATTATTATCTTTCAGTTTCTTTTCCCAACGTAACATAGTACAAGGGCTTATTTTATCAATTTTATAATATACATCACCATATTCAGGAGAGTTTTTATAAATTTTCATAAAATCCTTTACAGATTGAATTTTTGTGCCTTTGTAATATTTGAAAAATTGTTGCCAACTTGTTACTAAATTAAATTTAGTCAAGGCTTTCTTTTTGTTTTCTTCTGTATATACTGTTGGAAGATTTGATTTTCTATCTATATATTTTTCTTTTTCTAGGATTTTGAAAGCTTCAAGTTGCCAATCTTCTCGTAAAGACGAAATTGGAATTCTATGATAGCGTCCCTCTTTAAAACTTGGTAATTTCCCTTGGTAAATAGATTTTCTAATATATCTTTCAGAAAGTCCTAATATGTCAGCTAATTCTACTGTAGTAATCCAATCTCTATTCATTTTTAATCCTTTATTTTTTATATTAAAAATATTTAAAATCAGATAGAGTGTAATTTCTAGAACTTCAGTATATTGAACAATTCATTATTTGATTCAATAATTATTCTAGTAGAAATTTCTAGTATAAAATTCTAGTTTGTGATAATATAAATTTATGAATGAAAAAGAACCAGGCTGGATGAAATATTTAACAGAAGACTCCATTGAGGATTGTGAATTACTCGACCTTATTAAATTAATTGGGTTTGAAGCAACTAAAAAACTAATGTTAAAACATGCTGGAGTACCAATATTAATTCCAAAATCTGCCACAAGTAAATATAAACATCAATACATTCTTGATAACTATGACGGTACTAAAAAATCTCGAATGAAACTAGCTTTGGAATGTAATATTACAGAAGGTTATGTTTATAAAATTATAAAACAATATAAAAAAGATAAATTAGATAACTAATGTTTGGTTCCATTAAGTGGTTCCGTAAGAAAGTATAAATATATAAAGAATTTATTTAAATTATCAATCCACTTGTTAGAAAATAATTTTTGCTAAGATTATTTATATAAAAGAATTATATGATATTTTAAGTAAAAATAATTGTTCCAAAATGCAATAAAAGTTCCGTAAAAATTTTTATGTAAAAAATCAAACATCATGACACCCTAAAAACTCTTACTTGGTCGGAAGTTTTGCATATGTTATAAATATCAAATCATGTGTTGTTTTACAGCAATTATGTAAACTTTATATACTTTTCTGAAACAAAATTCAAAATACTCAAAACGGACAAATTCCAAATTCGCAAACCATTTGTCTTATACCTTTAAGACTCCCTAAACACACTAATAACAAGAATTTGTATCTAACTTTTCCAAATTCGCATACTATCCGTCTGACCCTCAAAAGAGTAATTTGACCGTTTTGACGGACACATGGTTTGCGAATTTCCGACCCCTCAAACGCCCTAAACTAGCCAACTTTTCCAAATTCGCATACCATTCGACTTTCGCAAACCACTCATCTATTTACAGCTAACAATCGAACTTCTGAAACAGGCATTAAAAAAGGGCTTGAAGCTAATTCTTGCCCTAATAATAGAAAAAACTCCCCAGGTTGGACTCGAACCAACAACCTACCGGTTAACAGCCGGTTGCTCCGCCATTGAGCTACTGAGGATTATTTCAGTTTATTTAATTGTTTGTGAGCTCCATTCTCGCTTCAGTCTGCCTCCGCTCGTTTGAAGTAACCTCACTTAATTATAATAACAAATAAATTTTTTTTGTAAAGAGCTTTTTTTATTTTTTTGAAAATTAGTATATTTAAAGTATATTCAAAGCTTTTTGCCCTCAATTTCCCACTCAAAACGTAAAATTCAATAAAAAATAAAATTGTGCTAATATATAACTATGCAAAAAGAAATCATGCCACTTAGAAATTACGCACATATCGGCGATGCTGTTTGGGAAGTTTTTGTTAGAGATTATACAATTCTGCAAACATCTAATTCAAAGCTTTTACATAAAATTACAACTGACCGTGTGAAAGCATCTTTCCAAAAAGACATGCTCGAGTTTATCATGCCAAATCTGACAGAAGAAGAGCATGAGCTTGCAAGACGCGGACGAAATTTACCGATTCCCGTAGCAAGACGCTCTATTCAGCATGAGTATAGACCTGCTACTGCGTTTGAAGTGCTTATTGGGTTTTGGTATATGCATGACAAACCAAGGCTTGATGAAATTTTGGCGATGATAAAAAACACAGAGTTTTTTAGTTAAGCCCCAATTCGCTGTTAATCCTTGTCATGTACTCATTAACCATTTCCCTATTCGGATATTCTAACGCTAATTCGCTCAATTCTTTTCTTGCAAGTGCCAAATAACCTGTTTCGTAAAGAATTACTGCCTTTAAAAATCTTGCTTCGAAAAAATTACCTTCCAATTCTTCAAGTGCTTTTTTGTAGTGTTTTTCAGAATAATACAAATTTGCCAATGCAAAATGATAGTTTTGATTTTCTGGACATATTGAAATTGCTAAATTGTAATTTCTTTTGGCTAATGCAAGTTCGCCTTGTTTGAAATACACATTCGCTACATTATAATAATACTCTGAATTTAAACGATTTTGTTTAATTGCTTTATTAAAATACGAAACAGCTTCTTTATAATTCTCAAGATAAGTTTCAACCAACCCTAAGAAATTCATTTGTTCTGCATTTTTAGCCTCAAATTGACCGATAATTTCTATGCAGCGTTCTTTTTGATTGGAGTAATAATAACATTGACCTAAAAGCAGCAGAAAATCTTGATTATCAGCCATTTGCGGTTGAATTTTAGTCAAAATTTCCAATGCTTTTTGAAAATCTTTTTTGTAATAATATGCTCGAGCAAGTTCCAAATAAACGTATTTATCATTTGTATTAAATTTGAATTCAAAAATTTCATCAAACTTATTTTGCTTGATTAAGAGCTTGAAAATTTCAGCTAAATCTGCAGAATTATGTGAAATACAGTAAATATTTTTCGCAGTTTGTTCTGCTTCTTGCCAAGCTTCTTTTCTTTCAAAAACTCGTTTAAGAAATTTTAACGCATCGATGTGAGTTGGGTCTTTGTCTAAAATCTGTTCAATATAACTAAGCGCTTTTTCTTTATTTCCGATTTTGTCGTACAAATCCGCAATTTCAAGCAAAAGTTCGGAACTTGAATTGTCAAGTTCTAATGCTTTATAAAAAATCTCTATGGCATGCTTATAGTGTCCGCTTGCTTTAAGCGCAAACGCTTCTTGCAATAAATCTTTAATCATGTTTTTTATGTCCGATTAATTTCGGCTTCTCTTCTTTTTCTTCTTCTTTTGGAGTGTTAATAATAACCAAAACTTCATCTTCGCCTGACATTTTAAGGTTATTTCGAGCGATTGCTTCTAAGCCGGAAACATTGGAAAAATTCTTGATGCTGTCGTTCAATTGTTCGTTTAATGCTTTTGCTTCATCTCTGGTTTTGGTTATTTGTATAATTTTAGCCTTGTACGAAATTATTTTAGAAATATTCAATACTGCGCTAATAGTAATTTGTACAAGACAAAGAAGCAAAACAACCGTTAAAAAAGAGTAATAGAAACCCGTTGCTGTTGAATTTTGTTTAAACTTCTTTTCAACATGCGGAATGTCTTGACGTTCTTTATTTACAACCCTTTTTGGTCTTCTTTGTTCTTGCTTGTATCGTATCATAAATCAATTATATAAAAATTTTAAACTAATTACAACTTAAAACCGGTAGAAAAATTTATTGCAGAACTTTGTCTTCCGTTCGTATAATAAGACTGTGCAACACCAAGTTCAAACTTTAAAGATTCTGCATATTTTTTTAATGCCGGAGTATAAACAAGTGTCAACTCATTCTTATTCTTTGGTGCATTCACATAATTCGTAAAAGAATCTTTCAAAGTTAATTTATCCGTAATATGCCATTCTGGAGTTACACGAACTGTTCCGTATTGAGAACCAACATCCTGCGAAGAAGATTGTCTAAACTTTGTATCCAAAGAAAAATACTTTGGTGCATCGTATCTTAAAAATACGCCAGTAGTAGATTCTATCTGAGAAAATGACAACTCTTCACCCCACGTTGTTCCGTAACTCACACCATTCCCTAATTGGTCAGATAACGTTCCTGATAATGGAAGGATGTCTTTAATATTATTTCTGGTTACTGTCGCCCTTGCAAGGGCACTCCTGGGCGTGTTAGTGTTCGTTGTAATGTTCAAGACTCTTACCGGAAGGGTTAACGAACGTTGTGGAATATTAACTTGCGGTTTATCTATGTTTTCGTCCAAATAAATAGTTTCAACAGGATTGTCGTCATACTCAATTTGACCGTTAAGTTTGTATGTTTCCTTAACTTGCACTTCTTCCGCGAATACCGGCGCAAAGCTTAAAACTATTAATGTTGTAAGAAAAACTCGTTTGAACATATCAATATTTTAGTTTAAATAAATATTGATTTCAATAAAATAAAAAATAAAACTTAACTATTTTACACAGTTCATCATTCTTAATTTTAGAACTCTTGAAGAAAAAATTTCGTTAAAATTTTCAGGCAATTTCAAAAATTCTTTGTCCTTTGCCGTTAAATTTTTGAGCAGGTTTTTAACTGAACCAATGTATTTATTAGTCAAATTTGTTTCTTCATCATAAAACATGTGTGAAAGCGTAGGGGGAGTTACTGGCTCTTTCGGATTTACCAAATAATTTAAAGTTACCGCCAAATCGGTTCTGTGAAGCCCGAGCAGGCATGCCATGTAATACTTGCCCTGATTCATTTTATCGAAAAATTTTGGCAAACCTTCTATAAATTCCTTGTTTTGTTTTCGTCTTTCATCTATAGAAAGTTTCGTTGCGTTAGGAGCGTTGAAAATTGGCATTTTAACTTTCAGTTTAAAATTCATATAATCCAAATCACGTTCTTTGCAGGATTGAGCATACTTTGTAGAATCACCGCCTTCTGAGCGTAAGTCAATAATTGTGTTTATCCCACATTCTTTTAATTCAGTAAGCAAAGACGGTCTTTGGTTGGCTAATGTAACACCACGAACTGAATTTGAATCTATAAGCCTAAAATGCTTAATGCCCAAATTCTTGAGTCTTCCGATGTCTAGTGAGCCTGTGCTTCTCACAAATTCATCGTTTTGAGGAATTGTGTTGTATACATTATTGACACTTTTAAACGAAAGTGGATTTACTTGATTTATGCGAAAGTTGTTTATAGGTAAAATTTTCATATTATTATAAAACTCGTCAAAATATTTTTTGCTAGTTAAAATTTTATCTTATTGAGCGAGAATGACAAATCGCAATCGCAATTGCATCCACTGTATCATCAAGCTTTGGTAAATCTTCTCGCTCCAGCGCAATTTTTACCATTTGTTCAACTTCTTTTTTCTCTGCTCTTCCATAACCGGTCAGAACTTGCTTTACGACCATCGGCGTGTAGCCGAAAGTTGGAATTTGGAATTTTTCAAGTACAGTCAGAATGACTCCGCGAGCTTCTGCAACCGGAATAACCGTTTTTTGGTTTTTAAAGAAAAACAACTCTTCTACTGAAGCGCAATCAGGTTGATATTTTTGAACAATAGTTGACAAATCTTCAAAAATTTCTAAAAGCCTTTTAGAATCAGGCAAATTTTTATCAGTCTGAATTGAACCAGAGGTTAAAAGCTCAATTTTATCTTCTTCTTCTATTTCTATTAACCCATACCCGACAATCGCCATTCCCGGGTCTATTCCAAGTATTTTCATAGGTAAATTGTAGCATAAAGATACTTTTTTATGTTGTCAAGAAAGAGCTGTATTGTTGTTGCATTTGAGCGATGAGCATATCCATAGATTGGAATTTAGCTTCTAGTCTTGCTTTGTAGCGTTCGACATCTTTGTTAGCTTTAGTAATTTTTTTGTTTAAGTCTTTAATTTTGTTAGAGTATGAAGTTTCAGTGGCTTCGAAGTAACCGGAAACGGATTTCAGAGTAGATTCGACAAGGTCTTCGACTTTGGTGAAAACACCTTTGTTGTTTGCGCTACCGATAATCAATGCTTTAACGGCATCTTGGTCGGCATCGAAAGCTTTGAAGAATTTATCTTTGTCGAAGGTCAGACTGATAATTGCGCTGTTTGCAGTAGAGATGTTGTTACCGCTTGCGGAGTTGAATCCGATACCGATAGAGTCAAGGTTTCTGAATACGGTAGTTCCCATATCAGAGCTTGTCATCAAGTTTCTTAATTGGTTTCTAATCAGTTTTAAGGTTGATTCATTTTTCAGATCTCCGTCAGTTGCGATAGCATCGTCAACGTTTTTCATCAATTCGTTGTAGGAGTCAACGACGCTAGAGACAGCGTTCGCAAGAGATTCTTTGTCGCGTTCAACTTTAAGTGTTACTTCCGAATCTTTAGTAAGTCCTTTAAGGTTGATAGTCAGACCTTTAATTCTTGTAACGTCGCTACCGATAGTATTAGAGGTTGAAGTGTATGTTGTGCCGTTGATTTTAATTTTAGCGTTATCGCCGATATTTTGTGTATCGATATCCATTTTAGTAGTTTTGATGGATCCGTCTGTGTTCCATTCGGATTTAGTGAAGCCGAGAATATCTGTGAAGTTGCTTGTACCTGCTTCGATGTTTACCAGGGCAGCTCCAGTGCTTCTTGATTTAATTACCAATTTACCTTCGACGTTGTCCCAGAAGGCGGAGGCGTTTGCCGCGTCGCTGGCGTTAATTTGGTTAATTATGTCAGAAAGCGTAGTAGTACTTGTAATGTTAAACACAGCATTACCTACAGTGAAAGTACCTGTTTTCACGTTACCGCGCCTAAATATACCGTTTGTAGTCAACACGGAATCTCCGTTTACGCAGTACAATTCTCTTGAGCTTTTTGCGATACCGCTACCGTTGCTTTCGATGCCTGTAATTGCGCCGAAGTTAGATGTATCGGTAGTGGAGCCGATTTCAACGTTGTCGTTGTTTTTGGAGTAAATTTTCAAGTAACCGTTTTCGAAGGTTAAATCTAAATCAGAGAAAGCTGTTGATAGTCTTGTTCTCAAGTTACCGAATGTTTCGTTAGCTTTCACTTCGATATTAGCTTTTTGTCCGTTTCTGTAAACAGTAAGAGAGCCGTCGGAGATATTCAGTTGACTCATTTTTGTATTCAAGTCTGCATAACTTGCAACGGAGAGGGTTCTTTCTTCAATAGCTGTTGTTGTAGATTTAACGGTATTGTTACTAGCAGAATAACCGCCCAAATCTTTTTTATACTCAAATTTTATATTATCCAACAATTTTGATGTAGTTCCCGTAGCAGAAATTGTCATTGTGTCATAGCCACTTTGAACCATGATTTGACCATTAGAAACGGTTGCTTCGAGTCCTAAATCTCTGAATTTTTGCAATAGAGTACCGATAGTTTCATCTGCGGTAATTTTAAGCGTGTTCTTTTGACCGTTTACGATAACAGTTAAATCGCCTTCTGATTTGCTTGAAGCATTTTTGTCAAAGTAACTTACAAGAGTTTCTTCGGTAGCAGCTGTGAATGTAGTTTTAAGAGTTGAAGTTTGTTCAAGTCCTTTGTATTCGTATGCAGTTTTGTTGGTTTTGAAGAGTTGTTCAACAACGTTTGAAGAGTTTGTTGTGCTTGTAGATTTTTTGATGTAAGAATCGCCTTTACCAACAATAGAAAGTACGGCACCGTTAGCACCTTGAACAAGGCTGGTTTCTATGCCGAAACTTTTTAGAGTATCCATGAAGGAGCCTAGGGTTTCGTCGGAAGAAATCATTGCGGTATATTTCACGCCGTTGTTGAAGATGTAGTATTCTCCTGTTGTAACGCCGAGGTTTGATAATAGAGTTTCTCTTCCTGCAACGGCGTTTATTGTGGTTGTTTTTGTAACTTCGAGCGGTCCGCCTTCGTAGGAATTTGTAGTAATCCAGCTGTTCAAATCGATACCTAGTAGTGTTAGGGCGTTAGAGGCTTTAGAAGCGTCTGAGTAGTTTTGTAACAGACTATCGCCAGTGTTTTTAATCATCAGTTGGCCTTTGTCGTTGATAACGGATTCGAAGCCGTATAGTGCGAGTTCGTCCATTAGTGTTCCTACAGTGTCATCAGAAGTTAGTGTAATGTTTGTTTGAACTCCATCTTTTACGACAGTAATTATGCCTGCTTTGTATGTACCTTCGTTAATGTCGCTTAACTTTGTATCGCGAGTGATTGCTCTAATTTCATCAGTTGGGATGTCCAGATGGTTAGATTTGTATATATTTACGAAATCCCATTTAGCGAAAAGCGTTGAAACGATGTTAGAGTTAGCAGACGCGAGTGCGGATGTAGCTAAGTATGTGTTGTCGTATGCTCCGATTGAGATTGAGCCGTTTTCGTCGATGTCAGTAATTAGTCCATATTTAGCTAATAGAGCTTTAAGGTCGTTTACGGTCATATCAGCGGTGATAGTTTCGGTTGTACGCACTCCGCTGTTGTAGACGTAGAATGAGCCTGTTGTGATACCAAGGTTTTTGCCGTCGGTGCCGTTCAAGTTTTTCAATTTAGTAGAGCCAGATACGACGTTGTTTGATGTTGTTGTGTAATCTAACTTTTCGCTGGTTGAGTCGTATCTGGTAGACCAAGTTCCTGAGATACCGAATTTTTGTAGGATGTTAGACGCGTTTGCGCCGGCTATACCGCTGGTAGTCAGATAGCTGTCGTTGTTACCATCGAAGTATAGTTGTCCGTTTTGTGAAATACCAATAGATATGCCGTATTGAGAGAGCTTAGCGGCAAGGGTTTCGAGGGTATCGTTTGTATTAATATTTATTGCGCTTCTGGTACCGTCTTGGTAGACGTATATTTGACCTGCTGTAATGCCGAGATTAACGCCGGCAGAATTAGTTAATTCTTTAAGCTTGTCGGACATAGAGATTTTTCTTGTAATTATTTCTGTATCGGTTAAGTGGTCGCTGTCTTGTGTAATTTCGCCGAGCGTCCAGTTTGTTAAACCTAGTTTATCTAAGATATTTGAGCCGCCATTCACTTTGATTAGCGTGCTGTTACCGATACCTTCGATGTTTAGTCTGCCGTGGTCATCGATGTATGAGTTGAAACCGTATTGAGAAAGGAGGTTACGGAAGTCGCCGATTGTTTTAACTTTTGTTGTGTCGATGTTTACTGTGTAGTGAACGCCTTCTTGGTTAACGATAATGTTACCGCCGGTTATTCCGAATGTAGAGAGTGCGTCGGAATCTTTCATGAAGACGGTCGTAGTTTCACGTAAGTTTGTTGATATGTTGTATGTTGTGTCGGTTCCGTATTTTTTTGTGTAACTGCCCATTAGGAAGGTACCTAGTGTTCCGCTAATAGAGAAATCGTTTAGGGTAGAACTTGATACGGAGAAGCGACCGTTTGAGTCTATGCGCGCATCGATGCCGTAGTTTGCGAGGGATGCGATTACGTCGTAGATAGACTGAGTTTTGGTGAATGTAAGTGTTGCGAACTTGTTACCTGCGTCAGAGTATGCGCTGATAATTAGTGTTGCGTTATTACCGCTAAAGCTGATTGTTGAGTTGTCGCTTGCTTGAAGGTTACCGAGCGTGGTTGTTCCTTTTGCAGCAACTGTGACTGTGTGGTGAAGGGTAGCGGAAGTTCTGTTTACGGTAACAGTTTTGACGTTCGATACTACGTTACTTAATTTTAGAGCCGTAAGAATGTTGCTTCCACCGGTTGCGGCTTGCAAGTAGACGTTGCCGATACCTTCGATTGAAACTTTTCCTGAGTCGTCGACACGACCAACAAGACCGTAGTTTGCAAGTTGAGTGAAGAGTTCGCCAAGAGTTTTGGATGCGTCAACACTGATTGTTGCATAAGTTCCGTCGGTTTTGTGAATAATCAAACTGCCGTTACCGCCACTGTAGCCGTTGATAGAAGAAATCTTTGTTGCTGTAGTAAGCGTAACGTTATTTGACGTGTACGTTTTTTCGTTTGAAGTTTTGTTCGTTTTGATGGTTGTTGTTGCAGTGCTGTAGCTTGCGCCTGTCAAACCGAAAGCACCGCCCCAATTTGTAACGTAACCATCGCCTGTGCCTTGGAATTTCAAGACACCGCCGTTCAATGAACCTGAAACGCCGTAGCCTGCAAGTTCGTTCATGATGTCGCCGATAGTTTTACTATCCGAAACCGTTACATAGTAATTTTTACCTTGGTAATTAACAGTAATTGTGCCTTTACCTGCGCTTGTTTGTGAAATCTTGGTTGTAGCTTCTGCGCTGTATGTTACGTTGTGGTTTTGGCGACCGGATAGAGTGTTAGAACCTGTGGTAATTGTTGTGGTTGTACTAGTGTAATAGTTACTACCATTAATTCCAAAAGCACCACTTATACTTGTTATATAACCATCGCCTGTACCTTTTAAAGTTACAGTTCCTGATGAAATTGAGCCGGAAATGCCGTAGCCGGCGAGTTCCGTTAAGACCTCACCAATAGATTTCCCGGCACCGGCAGTTACAGTAAAACTGCGCCCCTGATAAACACCGCTAATAGTTCCAGTTCCGCTACCGGTTGTAAGCGTAGTGGTATCATCAGCATTGAGGGTAACAGAGTATCTCTGCCGATTAGAGTTTGAATTTAGACCATAAGTCTGCGTTACAGTAGCAGTCGTGGTAGTATTTACCGTAACTGTTACCGTACCGGCGACGGTTGTTGTCGTCGACGGTATCGTGACGGTCGATGTTCCTTTTATCGTCACGGTATGCGCAGGAGTTTTTACTACCGCAGTTCCCGAAGAATCAACAGTGACCGAGGATGTCGAGATTGTAAATACGCCCGTGACGGAGGTTTTCTTTGGATAGAAGGTATACCACCCCCCCGTCGTGAGAGTCTGGCCGGGGACGGTGGTTGAATAAGTAACAGTCCTTGCGCCAATAACAGTCGTGAAGGAATCCGTAATCGTGGTTGACTTTGTTTCTGAAACTGTTATTGTTTTTGAAGCCGTTATTGTTTGAGTTGTAGCAATGGTTGAAGTTGTTGTTATTGTTGTTGTTGTTGTTATTGTTGTTGTTTTCCACTTTGTACTCATGTTATTTGATGTCACAGTAGCATTTTGTGGAATATTCATAATACCCAACAACTTTGCAAGAGTTCCCCGGATATATACATCACCATTAATCAGAGTATTACCCATTGAGAATTTTGAAAAGTTACCATCATGCATCATCATTACAACAACTCCTACACTAGAGTTATTTATCATATTAATAAGTTCTCCAACTGTAGTCGAACTCGTCACGGTTAATTCAGCACTACCAAAGTTACTCCCAATCGCCAAAACATCTCCTTCACTAATTTTCTGTTCGTTGATATGTATTAATTTAGTATTCATAGATAAACAATTTGAAGTAGTACCTTCTACTTCTGTAGTAGTTGAAGTTATAGTTGTAGTAGTGCTAACGCTTGTCGTTTCCCCATATATTGTTTGAGAAGTAGATACAGTTTGTGTCACAGTAAAATTCTGTGTTACAACTGTTGAATATGAATGAGTGACAGTCTGGGATGGAATTGTCGTCGAGAAGTTTACCGTTACAGGGGCTGATGAGGTTGTTTGAGAGATATAGGTTACAATGGTAGGAGAAGTTGCTTCTTGGGTAATAGTTACCACAACCTCTCTGCCCGGAACTGTTCCAGATGTATTGACAGTTACAGTTACAGTATCAGCTGGAATAGTGACTGTTGTTTGCCAACTTGTAGTTGTATATTGTACAGGTTGAGTATTTGTTGTTTTGAAACTTGTTGTAATAGTTTGTTTTATAGTTGAGGTAACAAAAATTGTCTGAACGTAAGTCATTGCAGAAATTCCCATACCACTTAGCAAACCACCCGATTTGTCTTGTACATAAGCTCCTGTTGCGGAAGTAAAGGTTATAATACCATCAGCAATAATACCCTGAACACCATAATCATCTAATTTATCAAAAAGTTGATCGATTGTAGTACTGCTATTTAATGTAATTGTAGCCTCTTCTTTTATCGTACCACCATTTGGTTTCATTACTGATATTGCGTAGTTACTATTGTATCCCAAGCTGGAAAGTGTTGTATCAGTAGTTGCAGTAATAGTTTGGGTATAATATAAACGTCCAGAACTTACTGAGGTACCGACAGTTTTTGATGTTGTTGACGTCTGTGTAAGAGCAGAGATACCAAGCGAAGTCATGAGATCACCCGTTACCCACCTGCCTCTGTTGGAAGTCATTGTAATAATACCATCTTCCATTGTTGCTTGAATACCGCCGTCGTCTAATGCTTTAAACAGACTTTCGAAGGTCGTGTTGGCATCAACAGTCACAGTTCGAACAGTTGCACCTGTTTGATTTTCTTTGATGGTAAGAACTTTGTTTGTAGGTAACGAAATAAACGTACTTATTTTATCAGTTATTTTTGCGTTTTCGTTTACAGTGTGCGTAAACCTGGACGAAGTCGCAGATGTCCCGGTTGTTTTAGTGACGGTCACGGTGGTAGGCGTCATACCGAAAGAGTCGATGATGGATCCAGCAACATAGTTACCCTCTTTAGAAATGAAAGTAAACACACCTTGATTAACTTCAGCTTGAATCCCTTGCTTAGCGAGCATAGCGAACCATTGGTCTACAGTAGTAGTAGCGTCAACGGTAATAGTCGTTTTAGCTGTGTTTAGGGAATTATACACAATCATTTTATTGTTAGAAGTGTTAATGGCGAGAATAGATCCTAACCTAGTGCTTATATCCGCTTTTCCGGAAGCAGTATATTGAACAGCAGAGGTCGAATATACAGTAGTGTTTACAATGTCAGAAACAGTTTGCGTACCAATACCTAAAGACGTAGTAAGAGCCCCGGTAATGTATTGCCCACTAGCCGAATCCAATTTTATAACCCCATCGGCTATAACACCATCAATTTGATAAGCTTTTAACCCGTCAAGAAAAGCCCCAAGTGAAGTGGTGTTAGCTAACGTAACCGTAGTGGTCGCCTGCCCTAACGAATTGTGCACAATATATGAGGTGTTCCCCGCAATACCTAAATCACTAAACTTAGTGTCCCTGTTCGCATAAATGGTCTGCTTGACTAACAAAGTTTTACCGGTCGCGGCGACAGAAGCCGTGTTAGTAACCGAAGTTACCCCCAGAGCCCTCGCAACCGTACCTGTAAGCGTGCCCCCATCAATGGCTAACCTTCCTGTGGCATCCATAGACGCCGTACCACCCGCATTGTAAATCTTCATAATTAACTCATCCAATGTGGTAGTAGCCGAAACATTGATAGATTTGCTGTTAAAGAATAACGTATACCCATCCTTAACCTTATCCGCCGAACCAATGGTTTTGAAAATATTCTCTAACGTCGTATCCCCTGCAACCGCATCCGTAGTAGTCACGGTCATTACAGAACCGAGGACATAAGAAGATTTGTTAGAAGTAACCAGCCCCATCGTTCTCTCAAGAGTCTTGTTTCCAATGTATCCGTTATTCACCTTGAGATACCCATCAACAATCGATGCCTTGATACCAGACTTTGTATTAATAAAATCAATTAAATTCCCAATCGTAGTATTTTCAGAAACGACCGTAGAACCTGCCACAGTACCGTTACTGTTGAAAATAGTAACCGTCCTATCAGCCTGAGACATAGAATTAAGAATCCCATAATCCTTAAGCACAGTATCTCTAGTAGCATCAATAGTAATAGTATCAGTCGAATATAACTCATTAGAAGTGATATATTTCCCGGAAATTTCAGTAGACAGATTTAAAACATCTTTAAGATTAGACGTGCCTCCAGTGAGCGTCACATTCTCAATTAAGATTTTCGAATGTTCCTCCGACCATGAAGAAGCAATCCCGACATCCTTAAGAGCCTTCATCAACCCCTCAATCGTCATCGTCTTATCAACATTAATAGTCCGCTTCTCTCCTCGAATATCGAAGATAGCAGTTCCCGTGCCTGTTAAGCCCAAATTGCCAAGTGTTGTTGACTTGGTCGCGTCAATTGTATTTGTTACTGTATGTCTTAAAGCTCGTGATTTTGCAGAAGATGACGCAACAGAAGTTTGGTTCGCAGAAATTGCGTCCGCACCATACAAGCACTTGAGAAGGTTTGTGCCCTTCTTATATCTTGCATCGGTTTCTCTAATTGTACCATTTGCAATTAAAGCCAAAACATCCGCATCAGAT
>USFB01000039.1 GCA_900553895.1 uncultured bacterium
CCCACGCATATCGGAACCACAATCCGAGGTCTTAACCACTTGACGATATCCGCCATAAGTTCCAACAAGAATCAGTATACCAAATAAATATTTTTTGGCAAGCTATAATTCTTTTTTTATATTTTTATAAAAAAGTGTCGTTCCCTTTAGGAAACGACACTTTAAATTTTTGAACTAAAAATTAGTTATCTTATTTCTTTGCTGGTATTCTCATTGCATAGAATGAGCGAACAACAAATACAAGCGCAACTATCAAAATTACAACACCCGCTAACTTAGCGTGTTCTTTGAATGTTGGATTAATAGCAATTTCCATCGCCAACAAACCGAACAACGTTGTAAATTTAATAATTGGGTTCATTGCAACTGATGAAGTATCTTTGAACGGGTCACCAACTGTATCACCAACAACTGTTGCTGCGTGCAAGTCTGTGCCTTTTTCAGCCATATCAACTTCAACAATTTTCTTTGCGTTATCCCAACATCCGCCTGCGTTTGCCATAAATACAGCTTGGAACAAGCCGAATACTGCAATTGCAATTAAGTAGCTTACAAAAAATGAAACAGGCGCAGAATCATCACCAACCGGCGCAGACAAACAAGCTAGAGCAAGCGCAAAGCCGAATAATGCTATAAAGATATTATACATACCCTTTTGAGCATATTGTGTACAAATTTTAACTACTTCTTTTGAATTAGTTAGGTTTGCGCACTTATCATCTGCTTCGCCTAATTTGATGTTATCTTTAATATATTCGGTTGCAGAATAAGCACCAGTTGTAACTGCTTGCATTGAAGCACCTGAGAACCAGTAAATTACTGCACCACCGGCAATAAATCCAAGCAATGTATAAGGATTTAACAGGTTCAAAATCATTTCAGGTTGAATACCAAGAGTTTCTTTGATTACAAGAATCAATGAGAAAATCATTGTTGTAGCACCAACTACCGCGGTCCCGATAAGAACAGGTTTTGAAGTAGCCTTAAAAGTATTACCTGCGCCATCATTTTCTTCCAAGTATTTTTTAGCGTTTTCAAAATCAGGTTTAAAACCGTAGTATTTTTCAATACCTTCTGCAACATTCGGAATTTCTTCAATTAAAGATAATTCATAAACTGATTGAGCATTATCTGTTACAGGACCGTAGCTATCAACAGCAATTGTAACAGGTCCCATTCCTAAGAAACCAAACGCTACTAAACCAAACGCAAATACTGACGGATAAATCATTACGTCGTTTGGAATATATTGGCTTGCAAAATAAGCTAATCCCATTAATAATACAACTATTGCTCCAATCCAGAAACCTGAGAAGTTTCCTGAAACAATACCTGATAAAATTGTAAGTGAAGCACCGCCTTCTTTAGACGCTACAACAACTTCGTGGGTGTGTTTAGCTTTAGGGCTTGTAAATACCTTAGTTGCTTCAGGAATAAGAGCTGCACCCAAAGTACCGCAAGAAATTATGATAGATAGAACTAACCATAAATTTTCGCCCATATCTTTTAGTAAGTAATTACTTACACCAAATGTCATAATAATTGACAAGATTGAAGTTATCCAAACAAGGCTTGTTAAAGGAGCTTCAAAATCGAATTTTTTAACGTTTGACATAAACGCTTTAGTTAATAAGTTGTTAAATTCATAAGCGATTACTGATGTAATAATCATCAAAAATCTCATTGTGAAAATCCAAGCCAACAATTGAACTTGATAATCTTTAAATACGCCTAAAAGAATAAAGCTTACAAGAGCAACACCTGTTACCCCGTATGTTTCAAATCCGTCAGCAGTAGGTCCGATAGAGTCGCCTGCGTTGTCACCGGTACAATCGGCGATTACTCCAGGGTTACGAGGGTCGTCTTCTTTAATGCCAAATTGAATTTTCATTAAGTCTGAACCGATATCGGCAATTTTTGTAAAAATACCACCAGCTACACGAAGTGCTGATGCACCAAGTGATTCACCGATTGCAAAACCGATAAAGCAAGCACCTGCAAGTTCGCCCGGAACGAATAATAAAATTATAAGCATCATAATTAATTCAATTGATACAAGTAAAACCCCAATACTCATGCCGGCTTGAAGTGGAATGTTTAAAATATTTAGCGGTTTGCCTTTTAATGCGGTAAATGCAGTTCTTGAGTTTGCTAATGTGTTCATTCTGATACCGAACCAAGCTACCAAATATGAACCTAAAATACCTAAAACAGACCAACCTAAAATAATTAGTACTGATTTAAGCGGCATTGCTTGAAGATACCAGAAATAAAAAGCAATACATAAACCGATTAGCACTTCTAGTGCTAAAAGGAATTTACCTTGTTGAACAAGATAAGTTTTACAAGTTTCAAAAATAGTGTTACCAACTGCGTTCATTGCTTGATGAACGTCAACTTTTTTAACTTCTCTGAACATCCATAGCCCAAAAAGTACACCAAAAAATGAAACCCCTAAGCCAATAAGCAGAAGCGTATAGCTTTCAGGGTTTTCAACTTTGATATTTGGAACTACAAGAGAAGCTTCTCCGGCAAATACCGGCGTAATCATTGTTAGCAATGCTGCAAACAATGACAAGGCTTGTTTTTTCAACATAACTCTCTCCTTCTTTTTGTAGACTCTAGTTAAACACTAATATAGATATTATATATAATCTTTAAAGAATTTACAATAGTCACAGAGAGAATATTCTTGACAAACAATTTTGGTCTTGGTATATTGGATTTGTTCCACGGGCATGTGGTGGAATGGTAGACACGCTAGTCTTAGGAACTAGTGCGAAAGCGTGGGAGTTCGAGTCTCTTCATGCCCACCATTTCATACAGATAACACTGTGTGAAATACCTTCAAAAGAGCCGTCAAGGCTCTTTTTTGTTGCCTTGTTCTGCTCAAGATTATGAAGCAACGTACTTTCAGCGAATTTTTCAGCCCCTAATTCTTCGATACCTTGTTTTGCAATCTTCACAAGTTGTTCAATCGTAGCAAAAGGTTCTGCAAACTTCATTTTGACATGTTTTCCATTAACCGTAACTGAAGAATAGCTTTCTCTAACGATTTTGGCGACTTCTTCGGGTGGTAATTCTTTTGCTCTTAGGCTTGCCTTGTGGCAAACATCTAAAATCTTGATACCTGTATCCATGTAATCAACATTTGCGCTTTGATGTTTTTGCAACTCAGCGTTAAGTTGGTTCAATTTGACTTCATAGTCATTTTTTAGACTTAACCATACTTCACGTTCTAAATTGCCCTCTATTTGGTCTAGATATATCTTTTTGAGAATATTGGTACAATCAGCAATTTCTTTTTCAATGCGTTGCATTTCTTCTTTGTGATACTTTTGTTCATCACCAAAACTTTCTCTCAAACTTGTTCTCATAAGCTCATAGAGAGGTTGGCTTAGTGCTATTCTTTTCAAATGCCTACGGAACGCAGTAGTCAATTCTTTTTCAGAAATATAGCCACTATTCACACAACTTCTATCATAATGTGAGCATCTATAATAAATCATTTTGTGATGTTTTTTGACTTCACCGCATATAGAGTAACCACAAATAGCACATTTTGCTATTCCAGGGTAAAGAAAATGAAAGTTTTTGCGAACATGAGATTTGTCTGTCTTTTTGAAAGCTAACTGAGCCTTATTAAACACTTCTAAAGAAACAATTGCAGGGTGTTTTCCTTGGTAGATTACTTCATTGCAGACCATCTGACCTATGTAGATACGATTTTTTAGCATTGCTTCAAGAACACATTTGGTAATCTTAGGACGGTTAGATTTGTAGTAGTAACCTTCCTCAAATAGCTTGTCAATTAGCCTATTTAGAGAATAATTGCCTGTACTAAAGAGCTGAAAAGCTCTCTGTACAAATAAAACATGAGCTTTGTCGACATAGAGAGATTTTTGTTCACCTCTTTTGTAGCCATAAGGTGGATTAAATGGCCAATAGCCTTCTTCTAACCCTTCCTTAAGCCCTTTTTTGATTTCTTCTGACAAATTGTCAATGTAGTTCTTTGCCATTAGAACCTTGATACCATGAATAAATTTATCATGAGATTTAGAATTTTTTGAGATAACTGTACCTTCTTTCACCAAATGTACTTCAAGGTCATAATCCTCAAGAGTAACATAGTCTTTAAAGTTTCGATAAAGTCTATCCGTTTTTTCTACTAATATGATTTTGACATCTGAATTAGCTTTCAAATATTCTAACATTCGATTATAGTTAGTCCTTCCAGCTTTTTTAGCAGTTTCAGCGTCTGAAAATTCATCAACAATCTGAAAACCATTTTTGAGTGCATACTCTTTCAACAGTTTGAGCTGTGCGGGAATAGAAAAACCCTCTTTTTCCTGTTCTTTGCTAGAAACACGTGCATAGATAACGACTTTTTTGTTTTGCATATCTGAATCTCCTAGATATTCTGAATTTCTACTTTCATTTTTGACTCATTTTCTAAAAAAGTAAATAGAGATTAGCATACTATTTCACACTATGATTAAAGCGAAAGCTCTTGCTACAAACGTTTTAAGACTAAAGCTATCCTTCGCAAAGATTTTTTTGGAAAAGTATCTCCGAGCGAAAAATAGTGTCGTTTTGTCGTCTTTTAGAGTAAAACATTAGCAAAATCAGGAGTTCAAAAATTTTTCAAATGTAGTATTTGTGAAGTTTAGATGTGCTTCAAGATGTAGTTTTCTACAAAAGAAAAGCTACGCTTGTGCGTAGCTTTATGATTAGGGGTAAAAATTAAGCAACCTACCTTTTCCGTATTTTGCGGAAGGCTGACTTAAAAGTCATTTTCAGACCATTAGAAGTCAATTTGAAGCTATTAGCAAGCAAATTAAGTGCAGTTCTTTTTGTTTGAGTATCAAAGTCCTTATAGATATCATAAAGGCGTTGCTTAAAGCTATCAGAGCAATGTTCTCTAATCATATCAATTTGCTTTTGTGTGCAATAGATTTTCGCCTCTAAATCTCCGTATTTTTCTTGAATTTGAGTAAATTTTCCTTCAATATACTTTTCATCTTTTATCTGCTTGGCGGTAATACTTTCATTCAATTTCATTTCAGCTTGATTTTTTCGGCTAACATCACGTTTGTAGCCGTCAAGCTTGTGCTTAAGTTCAAAAAGTTCATCTTTCAGGACTTCTTGGACGATTTCATCTGGAATAAGTCCTAATCTAATTTCCTTTAGATACCTTTCAATATCAGTATCTAAATCTATTTCTCTAGCAACAGAACGCTCTTTGCAATTAGAATTAGTGCAACGATAATAGACATAACGATTGCCATTTGTCTTTGCTTTTACATCGCCGACAAGAAAACTACCGCAATTTTCACATTGTAGTGATTTAGAGTATAGCAAATCGTGTTTTCGTGGTGTTTTTGGAGCTGTATCTAGCAAATTTTGGACTTTTTCAAAAAGTTCCTGAGATATGATTGCTTTATGTTTGCCGTCTATAAGCTCATCTTCAACATAATATTTTCCGGTGTAGAATATGTTTTTCAACATGGAAATAAGAGATTGCTTAGGAATTATTTTGTCAGGCTGTAATTCATACTTATAGCCTTTTTCAAATAATGCTTCGGGCAATTCAGATGTAGAGTAAATACCTGTAGCATAAAGTTCAAAGGCTTTTTGGACGAACTTGGCTCTGTTTTGCATAACAACGCAAATGCTATCATCACAATCATTGCTATAGCCATAAGGAGCAGGTGCAGCTCTAAAACCACTCTTGTTTTTGGCGAGACTACCTATTCTACATCTAACTTGGTCTAGTCGTACTCGATAATTAGAAAACGCAATATCAAGATCAAACATTAGGTAGTTAGTGTAATCTACAGGATTTTGCATTATCAGGTTGTTGTAGACAATAATTACAGTAACGCCATAATCCTCAACCAATTCCTTGATAGTATCTCCGTCTGTTCCATTTCTTGTGATTCTATCAGGAAATGCTGCAACAAGGACTTTAGCTTTTCCTTCCTTGAACATTTGTACCATTGCATTGAATTTAGGTCTTTTTCCGCCTTTCATTGCGCTAGCCATTTCTTCAAATTCTTCTACTATATTGAGTTTCATTTCTTTGCAACGATTCATACAAAGTTCTTTTTGGTCTGCAAGTGATGTACCATTTCCTTGTTTTTTGGTAGAAACCCTGTAGTAATTAATGCAATCTTGTCCTTCAAGATTTTTCATCATATTAATTAATTTGTTATAATTTAAGAACATTGTTAAAAATCCTTTCTTCTAAATATTTAAACAAAATAGATGTACCTAGTTTTAGATACACCAAAGTTATAGCTATATTTCGTCATTAGTGTTATCACCGTAAGTTAAAATCCATCTTTTTTGCTGATTGCGTAGCAAATCAAGCAAATACTCATTTTCTGACACATCTATTGAGATTGCACGATTGATACCTTTCATAGATGTAGTTTGAGTGTTAAAACGCTTATCATTAGCAACCAAAAGTCTAAATTGCGATGATTTCATCATTGTTTTTGGATTAGATGTGTTGTATTTTTCAAGATACCTGTTGAGGTTTAGTCTTAAGATATTGTCTTTTACGAGTTTCCAATCAATACCGTTTTCTAGTTTTTCGGTTTCAACAAGTATTGTAATGTTATTCATAATTACATCTCCAGATTGCACCTCTGTATTCAAATAACTTTGCAACATTTTGTCATATTCAATAGACATCGAACGCCAATCTACCAGTTCGTAGCCTAGTATTTTGTTGATAATTAACCACAATGTACTTGAAATAGCTAATGTAGAAAGATGTCTTCCCCCATTAGAAATATTTTTGCCGAGAGTATCAAATATTTCAGAATAAATTTCTTTAATTATTGGTCTGAATCGTAAGAGTATTGGCAAAATTTGTGATAATTCTTTTTGTTTTTCCATATCAAAATAAGGGAAATTGCTAAGATTGAATTGTCCTTTTTTCAAGATTGCAAAAGCTAACCGATTCAAAAGTTGTGGGGAAGGCTTGGGAAAGAAATAGTTTGAAGTCGCAATAAAACTAGTGAAGATAGGCAATTTCTCAATTCCTTCACTTTTTCCCCTAGCTCGTGAAATTCTTGCATACACATTTTTCACGATTTGCTCATATTTCGACAAAACCTCAGGTTGCAATTCCTCTATACAAACAGGAATATTCAGTCTTGAGGACAGTTCTTGCATAATAGCATAAGGAGTAGAATCACCACTCATATAGCTGTTACTATCCAGTCCGTAAATTGCAGCGATTAACATAAGCAAAGTGCTTTTCCCCGATTCACTTTCACCCACAAATAGAACAGGTGAAAAGCCTTGAGCTACATCTTGGAAAATATCCCAATATACAACAGCTAAAGCGACTCCAAAAGTTGTTAGAACCGCATAGTCGGGAAAAGTAGCTCTAAATATAGAGAAAAACTCCTTTAAAATACTTGTCGAAGATTTTTGAGAGGGATAAAGAACCGCCTTGCATGTTTTAGTCAAATCTACAAGACTTTGTTTTTCTTGAACAGAATTGTCATCAGTAGAATAGCTAAGCTGATAATCTGAAAGACTTAGTTCAGCATTTGCCCAAACATGTTTTTGAGCTTGTGTTCCTGCGCAAGTATAGATTTCCCTCAGATTTGCACTTTCATACCACTCTTTTTTGAGTGCTCTAAATTGCTTTTCCGTCATTTCAAGGTTAAAATTTGCGGTGTGAGCACTCGTTTTGAGCAAAAATGACTTTTTGTCGTTAAGATTTGAGCCATCATACTCAATTACGAAGTAATCAGAATGCTTGCCTGAGGTACTAATCCCTAAAGACAATTTTTCAGCTTTTGTTGGTGGATTAGTCCGAAAGTCAAACTCTCGGACTACATGTAATGGCTTGATTACTGTTTTTTCATCTTCCCAATCAGGCTGATAGTAGCTTTTTTCTGATTGATTTTTTTCTTCAACCTGTTCTACTACAACTGGTAACATTTTTATATCTTCTAACTTATTCATTGTCATACCCTTTCATAAATTCTCTAATTACAATACGTAATAAATCTTCTATTTGTTGTTTTTCTTCCGCCTCAAAACATAAGGCAGATAAATTTGATATTTTTGTCATAATTATCTCCTTTTTGTAATTGTTCTTGCAACAAATCTTTTAGGTAAATATTGCAAGAATAAACCTAAAGAATGTGCAAACTTGACGTGCTAATTTAGCAAGCTAATTCAGGAGAAATTTTAGCACCCCAAATAGAGCTATTGCTTTTCATAGCACTGATAAGATATATAGAATATGTGCGTCCATATGATAACAATGGTGTCATAACGAGTTATTTGGTAACTTTTAGCGCATCACAAAATATAGAATTGTGAGTATTGTTTCACGAGACTTACCTGTCCGACTCTAACCTATCGTCATTATACTTAGAACTATCTAGTAGATTGTACCCAACTTCCAGAAACGGCGACCCCAAAAATGCCCCGATTTTCACTAGATTCATCTTTTCATTGGTCTACTTGGTAGTTCAAGACGAACAAATATTCAGTTGTCAATTGTAATTATACATTTGGCGCTAAGCACTCATTGAATAATTACAACTATGATTATACAAGTTTTCATCTAAATGTCAAGTAAAATCTGAAAAGTAGCAAGATAACTTTTCTAAAAAGCAGATGAGCAAAGAGTTTTGACGAATAAAAAACTAAAAACATTCATGGAGACTATCGAATAGAGCTTTCAAAAAGTTAAAATTCCTGTCTTAAAATGTTTCCTTGACTATCAACTATGTAGTCTCTTTCATCAATTTTGGCATGGTATTCACCAAGTGCACCTTCTTCTGCACCATACCAAGTTGGTGATAATGAGTCAAAATACTTTAGCACATTGCCCTTTTTGTCAATAATAGCATATTCTTGTGGACGTTCATCAGCAAAGCCATAAGCATTTCCACTACCAAGAAAAACTGCACAAGTTCCATTTACAAAAGGGTTCATAATTTCTTTTTCCCAAGCAGAGTATGCACCGTATTTTGGAGTGATAACATAAACTCCGTTAGAATCTATATACCCCCAACGATAACCGTTATAAACGGCAGCTAAACCTTCTGAAAAGGGCATAGCATTTTCATACTTAGGAGGTATTTTGCTTTGTCCTTTTGCATTCTCATAGCCGTACATTCCAACTTCTGGATAATAAATCGGGTACAAAACACTATTTTCATCAATAAGATTTGTTGTACATACATTGGTGACTTTTTCATTGCTGATATTTTCTTCTTTTTGTGTCTTTGTCTCCTGAGGAATCTGTTTTGGATTAGAATCTTCCTTCGCATTCCTCCTCAGTTGCTGAATATCAGAAACTGTATCAATAGACTTCTGAATTCCGTAAAAAATGTCATACATGTTTGTATCAGCAAAACCAATTGTGCTATAAAGCAAGCAAATACAAGTTATCAATAGCTTCTTCTTCATCTAAGTTCACCACCCTAAAAACCTAACATACCTGCATCAATTTGTTGGAACAAAAGTTTCTTGTTAGCATAATCTACAGTATATTTACTAGGACCGTATTGCATAACACTTTGGAATGCAGCATTATAAGCCATACATTGTTTGCTCATATCATTTGTACAACAAGGTGATTTCTTCATCATTGCTGGTGACATGCCAACAACAGGAGTAAATGCACTTTTATCACCTGCATTAAACGCTTTTGCTGCTGCATTAAATCCCAAATCAAAACAAGCTGTTGCGCTTTGTTCTGCATAAGCACAACTAGTAAATGATAATACAAAACCTAGAACTAAAATACATTTTTTCATACATAACCTTTCTAATTCAAACTACTTATGGGCAATAGCCACCATTCCAACAATCGTAATCAATAGCCTTATCATACGCTTGGTAACTAAGTTCTTCCATTTGAGAATTACCTAGAATACGAAACAATTCCATGGCAATTCTTGCATTTTCAATTGCATTTCTATATTGTCCTCTTTCAAACGCTACATTAGATAAATACAATCTTGCAAATGCTATTTCTGATTGGTTCTGACTATATTGGAGAACTTTGTTCAGGTCATAATAGGCTTTGTCCAGTTCTTTTGTTTGCTGGTAGATGTAACCTCTACTAAGAAATGCACTTGAAAAATTGTTATCTATATTGATGGCTTTGGTATACGCTTCGATTGCCTCTTTTGTTCTGTTAAGTCCTCTCAAACACATTCCTTTAAGAGCATAATTCTTTTCATTATTTGGCTCTATAATAATAGTCAAATTTGCATAAGCAAGAGCCTCTTCATATTTTTTTGCTAAGTAAGAGTTTTGTACCTTTTTTCTCAAATCTCCAACTTTTTTCTGCGGAATTTCTTCATCAAATTGCAATGCGTATTCCATAAGCTTGCAAGCTTTTTTGTATTGTTTTGCTTGTAATGTCGATAAGCTTTTGTCTACGAGTTGTTTGCTATATTCTTTCTTTTTGGTTGGCTCTAGTTTTAGGGTCATTTTCATAAAACTTTCGCCATTACTTATGTTGTTTTTAGTGAATTCATCAATACCCTTGGCGTAAATTTCTGTTGAAAAATCTTTATTCGGAGACAATGTTTTTGCAATTCTAACAAATTCGATAGCCTTATTAGTGTGCCCAGAATAAATAGACTGAATGCTATTTTGAATCAATAGTTCACATATCTTAGGAATAGAGAAATAAAACATTATGCCAAGAACTATTACTATTGGTATTACAATACATGAAATTATTTTTACATTTACTGTTTTTCTAGTATTTGTAACAGTTTTAATTTTTTGTTCTTCTGTCAGATTAAGCCTTGTTTGTTTTTCTGTGTTTTCCGTTTGAGAGAGTTTTTGTAGCGTTTTGGATAATCCAAATAAAACTTGGCGCCAGTTCAATCTGATTCTTTTACATATTACATAATAAGTTATCACTATCAAGAGCAGTATGCTGATAATAATACTAAACCAACAAATCGTAATAAATTCCATAACTATTAGATCGTCTTTAGTGGATGCAATCCAATGATAGTAATTACTTTTTTCATTGCCATTAATACTAGCATTGGTATGTATAGATTTTGCATTTTGCGGGATTTCAATAGTAATACAAGAATCAATAAAATTCTCTGGGTTTTCGTAATAATTATGTTCGTCATGTTCTCTAAAATTTCTAATAAGTTTTTGAGGTGGTACGACTTTCCCTCTAAAGGAATATTTTTTAAAGAATATAAAATGCTTAACTTCTAAAACATTTCCATTTTCATATTGTGGTTCTATTATAGATATTCTACTTATGTTTTTTGCCCAAGATATATGACTGCATTTTTCAATTTGATAATGCCCAAGTACTCCATTTCGTTTTAAAGGCTCAAACGTCGTTTCTACATTAAGACGCTCTGCCTTCACGTTGTAAGTATCTTGCAGTTTCGTTGGTTCTAAGTCTTCTATTGGAATATATTCATTAACTTTTTCGCTATATGATAATTCTGTTCTAACAATCATATTGTCATGATTATCAAATGTGATATCAACATTATTATCAACACAACCAGACGTAAAGAATGAAATTGCAATAAATAGCAATAGAATTTTTGCATTAGGAACTCTCATAAAACCTCTCTTTTTCAAAAAACAATTTCAGCATAACAGAAAACCATAAATAAGTAAATATGCTTTTCGGCTTTCAGCATTTTGTCTTTTCAGATATACCAACATGCAAATAGGCATAAGCCTAAGAATGTACTATCATTGAATAGATAAGGGGGAATAACATGGCTTTAGAAAAAGAGTTTGGAAAGGATAAACCACTACTAACAACTGGTATAGTTGCGTCTATGTTGCAAATAACCCCTGACAGGCTTAGAACATACGACACAGAAAAGCTAATCAAAACATTTCGCAAAACGACAGGACAAGTACAAAAGAGATTGTACAGTCAGTATGATGTAGAATGGTTGCAATGTCTTAGAATACTAATGCAAAATCATAAGATGAACATCAATTCTATCAAAATAATTCTGCAAATCATTCAGAAAAATCAAATTAAGGAATATCCTAAAAATGAAATCGGTAGAACTCTGCAAGAAATGGCTAAAAATCCGAATTTCAATGCTATAGTTAAGAATTTTTAGACAAAACGAAGGCTTAAACCTGAATTCGGTTTCATAAAATTGACATTACTTTTGCTAGAGAACAACAGTCTATAATCACTAATGGTAGCCAACAAGTTTTCTAAGGTTCCTTTGTCAAAATAACACTTGCCAATTATAGATTTGGATTCTTTTCTTTCTTCAATGGAATATTTGGCTCTATAAATAGCAACATTTCTGCCTTCACTAATTGCACGAGCTAAAATCGCTCTCACATAATAGCGATTAAAATCAGAAAATGAAAGCATTTGTGCGATGTTTGTCGGCATTTTTCGACCGTTTCTATCAGTTAACCTAAAGTAAGTCGGTAAAATCGATTTTTGCAGAGTTTCAACATTCCCATTTTCAAAGCTTCTTTTCAATAATGATTTGTAGGTTGGAATGTAAGCTTTCTGTATAGAAGAAGGCTCATAAAATTTTCCCGAACGACAATCTTTTTCTAATTCTGCAATCATATTCAAGCGTGTTGTTTCATCTAAATTGGGAAATTGGTACATAAAAAACTCCTTTCAATTGGTTTTTTCAAAACTAATTTAAGGAGTATTCAATTAGCGCAATGCGCAGAAATTCAGATTTTCAATAAAATTGTTTTGTGAAAGGCGATAAAACACAAGTTTTTCAACAAGATTACAGATAGAAATTCCACTATGCAGTTTTTCGATAAAAGAGTTCAAAATTTTCTTTCTGAAAAAATGTAGTTTTAGAATGAGTCTAGGAACTAGACTAGCTAGCTATTTTACGAATTTCTTGTGTTAGCCTGTATGTTAAGCTCCAATTAAAAAAGAGGTCTAAAAGACCTCTTTTTTAATGCAAAAATTTAATGAATCATATACGTTGCATTTGTTCCCAGAACTTTGTCTTTTAACCGTTTGAAACCTTTGCCGTAGATGTATTTCATTTGTTCTACCAAATTTTCTTCTACGTCAATCAAATACATATCGTGTACGATAAATTCTTTTATAATAAATACAATTCCCTTATTTTTTGTCCAAATTATATTGGTATCCGAAATATCATTTTTTAAAGAAGAAATTTTCCCAACTACACCTTCAGAATCATCAGCTGCAATAATAATCATTCTTCCACCAAGCGACATTTCAATATCTCTTGCAAAAGCGTGTTCAAACACAAGCCCGAAACGAGAATTAAAATTATCATAACCGACAATTCTTATTTCAACATTTCGATTGTAAGCGTTCAAAAGTTCTTTCTCAAACACTTTAAAATCCTGTGACCAAACCTCCATATAGATTTCGTGTTTGGCATTTTGTATAACTTCTATAATCTTATCTTGAATATTTTGAATTCCGCTAATCGTTAAAATAGGTTCGTTATAATTATCCTTAACCTCCGGTAAATGCTTATCCAAAAAATTGATAGTTGAGTTTATTTTCTTCTGATATCTTGCAGTCAATTGTTTTGGTTTAATCGGCGTATAAGTTTGCGGTTTTGTGTTAGTTGAAACGACAATATTCTTTTCTTCCAAAACTTTTAAAGTATCATAAGTTCTTGACTGAGGAATATTGGCAAGTTTTGCAACTTCATATCCAGTTGCAGGATATTTTTTCAGAAGCGCAATATAAACCTTTGCTTCATAAGTATTGAATCCGATTTCTTTTAATTTTTCAACCAAATCTGCCATGAATAAATTGTATCAAATTTTATTTATTTTGAAAAGATTAAAGTTAATGGTGCAAAAAAATTGCACCCTACTTTTTTTAGTATTCGTGATAAAATAATGAATAATATTTAAGGGAGAATTTTATGTCAATTATCATAATGATTTTGTTATTAAGTTTACTTATTTTAGTACACGAAGCAGGACACTTTTTTGTTGCAAGAGCTTGTGGAATAAAAGTTGATAAATTTGGGTTTGGACTTCCGATTGGACCAACTTTGTTTAAAAAGAAAGTTGGCGATGTTGAAATCTTAGTTCACGCATTTCTGTTAGGCGGTTATGTTTCTTTCCCTGATGATGAAAAAGATTGTGACTTACCAAAAGATTCTCCTGAAAGATTTGCAAATAAACCGGCTTGGCAAAGAGCAATTGTCGTTTCAGCAGGTGTTATAGCGAACGTGATTTGTGCAATAGCACTTGTAATGCTTGTTGCTATTGTTTCTCACAAATTACCATCTGGTGATTATGAAATTTATGCCGGAGAAATTAGCGCACCAAAAAATGCAAGTATTTGGGATTCAGGCTTGAAAAAAGGGGATAGAATTCTAAAAGCCAACGGTTGTGAAATTAATAATGCTTATTCATTTATTACAATAGTTAAAAACAGTGCAAAAGATAACGGAATTGTAACGGAAGCTACTGTTGATAAAAACTTTTCACATTTAAAAGATTTGAATCCGGGGCTTACAAAGGATGAAATCATTCCTGACGGTATTGCCATCAGACTCCCTGAAGCTTTGGATGAAGACATAATTACAATGGATAAATACGCCTTAAAAGGTGCAAAATACTTCAAGCACGAGGGTTTTAAAATTGATGACAGCTTAACAGAATTAGCTAAAGCGATTAAAGGCAAAACTGTTTATACTTCAGACGGCAAATATACCATGTATGATGTTGCAAAAGTTCTTTCAAATGGCACACATCCGATTAATTTGCTTGTAGAAAGAGATGGCAAACAAATCGAACTTAATCCGATTTACCCTGACGAAAAAGGTATTATCGGAATCGGTTTAAACGCAAAACAAACTATGATTGATACAAAAACACCTGTTAGTGTTGTAAAAGAAAGCTGTACATATCTTTGGGATAACACTTATATGATGATGTACTCATTAGGACAATTATTTACAGGTAATATTCCGCTTAAAGACATGCACGGTGTTGTTGCGATTACAAAAATCGGCGGGGATATGATTGACAAAAGCGGTAAAGCGTCTGGCGTTTTGCTTGCGGCTTTGATTTCTATGAACCTTGCAATTTTGAATATTTTACCAATTCCGGCTTTAGACGGCGGTCATTTGATGTTCTTGATTATAGAAAAAATAGTGGGTAAACCTCTAAATGAAAAAGTGATTGAAGTTATTTCAACCGTATTTTTCTCTTTGCTGATTATTTTGATGATTTTTGTTGTGTTTAATGACATAACGTTGATTGTAAGAAAGTAATTATTGTTGGGCTGAAAGCCCAACCTACTTGACAAATAATGAAAAATAGTAAACAATATATACATAGGGGGAAGCCCTAAGAAAATGCTACTTCCTTAGAGCTTCACTTAGTACCCTATGATTTTACAAATAATGTTAGTGCTACTATGAATAGCGTTGCTACGAATAGTAGCATTATTATTTTGTCAATCACAGCCTTACCCTCCTTTTTACCACCGATTTCTTAGTAAACTCATGTGTGGGCAAAGGTTGGTGATACTACCCTGATTCGCATACTATCATGAATTCTTATATTTGTCTATTTTAGACATTGTTCTAATATACTATTGCCAAACTCTATCACAACTGCTATTATAAACACAGGGATTAATCTAGTGATAATATCAGCGATAACAAACAAAATTTTTAATACACAATATAATCAAAGACATAACACACAGCCACAAATGTCTTTAGCTTCACCGTCTTTTCAAGCATCAACATCAGCAGGCACACCATTACGCAAATTAAAAAACGTAGTTTGCCCTTATTTTGGCGTAAAAATGATTACAAGTGCGGAACTTCCAAGATTAGAAATCAAAATTGACAGATGTCAAAATGTCGGCCAAGTTGTCAAGCTTCTAAAACCTTACAAAAGCTTTATGCAAAAAACAGAGAAAAAAGTCTTTAAAATGTTTGAAGAATATTCAAAAGAAAAACCTGAAGAAATCTTACCGAATATTTTGAAAATACATTATAACGAAGCATTGACTAAATTAAAGTTAGAAGAATTCAACGTTTTAGATGATGTAGACAAAATTTCATTAAAACTTTCACCGGAACAAGCACTGGCCGTTCACCATAAAACAACCCGTTGTAGACAAGTTATTATAGATAATAAACAAGGCGCAACTTTCAAACGTCAAGTACTTTTGGGTTCTTTAGACGAAATCAAACCCAAACGTGGAGAAAAGAAGATTTATGAAAGTTTAAAGGATAGAGCCTTGTATCTTCCAACTTCAGGTACGAGCGAAAATGCCTTTATAGTAAAATATGCTGACCGCTCACAAGAAGAAATCGCCAAAAGACTTGTTCGTGCATCAGCCGGAACAATAGAACACGTAAGACCAAATTCCAAAAACGGTGAAAACGATATCGCTAATTTTATGTTGGTTTCAGCAAACGCTAATAGCTTAAGATCAAACATGCCTTTGAGTAAATTTATGGATAGATTTCCGGCTGTTTTAAGAAATTGTCAAAAATATATAAATCAAATAATTTCAATAATCCATTCCGGCGGTTTAAGGGGAAATGAGGATTACCCTTATAAGATAAAAAAGACACTGGAAAGAGAATCCGGTGGTAAAATAAATTTGAACTTAGATGAGTTTTGCTATAGCGAAAAAGATGCAAAACGACTTGCCAGAAGCGCGTTTATGAAACATAAACGTAGGGCAAAACACTAACCTTATCTGACAGTTGAGCATATTTGCCCAACAATAAAAATTTTAAGTCAAGTAGGTTGGGCTTTCAGCCCAACGAAATTATTTTATTTTTATAGAAAAAGGGCGGAAGCTTCGCTTCCGCCCACATGCCCGTGAGAGGCAATAGAAAATTTTAAAAAGTGCTAGTTCCCTAACCCTTTATAGGAACTCTGCCGAAAAAAGTTGACTAAATGTCAAGTTTTTGAGAGGTCAGTTAGGGTGGGGGCTGATGAGTAACCCCATGCTCCCTATTTTTCCAACTTCTCTATTCTTTTTTCAATGTTCTTAATTTCTTCTTGCAATTCAGAATTCGTTTTTAACAAATCAGAATTTACCTTTTGCAACTCAGCATTTTCTTTTTCTAATTTTTCAATTTTAGAATTAATACCATTAATATTTTCAAGGATTTCAGAAATCTTACTATCTAATTCCTTAACCGCATTAATCACTGCATAGAACATGTCTTCAAGACGAATTCTTA
>USFB01000040.1 GCA_900553895.1 uncultured bacterium
GATTCCGCCCATATTCAAATTTTCTCTTATTTGTATTTCAAGTTCCAATCTCATTTTAGTATCGGATGCAAGTATTTCTCTAACCTTTTCTTTTCCTTGAGCTATTTGCTCTCCGTTATAATAAAACCAAGCGCCGCTTCTTGTTATAATTTTCGCTTCCATTGCCAAATCAATTAGTAAACCTTCGGTAGAAATTCCATGCCCGAATATAATTTCCAAATTGACAACCTTGAAAGGAGCAGACAATTTATTTTTCACAACTTTAATTTTTACTTTATGCCCAATAGTTTCGTCTCCTTTCTTTATCCATTCCGTCCTTCTAATGTCGAGTCTAACGGAAGAATAAAATTTTAAAGCCTTTCCGCCCGTAGTAGTTTCTGTTGGTCCAGCGCCATATCCCGTAGTCGCTATATTCTGCCTTAATTGATTAATAAATATTACCGCGGTATTTGTATTGCTTATTATTGCCGTTAATTTTCTTAAAGCGTGACTCATTAAACGAGCTTGTAAACCCATTTGCTGATCTTCCATAGAGCCTTCGATTTCGGCTTTCGGAACGAGAGCTGCAACCGAGTCGACAACTACAACATCCACCGCTCCAGAGCGAACCAATTCTTCCGTAATATCGAGAGCTTGTTCACCTGTATCAGGTTGAGAAATCAAAAGTTCATCAACATTTACACCAAGGTTTCTTGCATATTCAGGATCAAGTGCGTGTTCAGCGTCAACAAACGCTGCAATTCCGCCTTTTTTTTGACATTCTGCAACGATATGTTGCGCCAAAGTTGTTTTACCTGATGATTCAGGTCCGTAAACTTCGATAATACGTCCACGAGGAATACCGCCAACACCAAGAGCAACGTCTAACGCTAAAGCACCCGTTGGTATAGTTTCTACGCTAACAGCAGGCTTGTCACCAAGCTTCATAATTGCGCCTTTACCAAAATCTTTTTCAATCTTCTCTATAGCAAGCTTAAGTGCTTTACTTCTTTCATCTGATACGTTTGTTTCTTCCGCCGGTTTCGCCATGATTAAATCCTCTAGTTTAGAAGTTTAGGAGTTGAGTAGTTTAGAAGAAGTTTTAATAATATTCTCTATTCAACTTCTAAACTTCTAAACTTCTCCTCTTTACAATAATATATTATCTTCTTCCTTCTTAATAAAGAATCCGCAAAGCAATGGTTTGAAGCTATTCAAAGCATTTTTAAGCTTAAAGTTTTCTTTGTTCAATTCATTAACTTTGTTTTTTAAATTTTCATTTTCAGTTTTGCATCTAACAAGTTCCAAAACAACGTCGTCCATGCCTTCTAACTTTTCATCAATAAGTTTAGTCATTGAAGTTGTAATGTTGTTTTCCATCTTGCTTAGGGTATCTAATAGTCCATTAACTACTACTTGTGAATCAGGTTTTGTCATAACGGGTAATGCCACTTTCTTTTTTTCATTCATTTCTGCAACAACTGAAGTTTTCGCATTTCTTAACTTTTTAACTTCATCAACTGAAAAATAGATTTGTCCTCTACTATCTTTCTTAGGACTAACTGAAGTCTTTTTGCAAAGCTCAACAATCTCTTTATTATCAACGTTTAATAATTTTCTTACGTCATTAGGTAAAAGTACTTTATTCGGATTAGCGTTCATCTTAAAAAATTCCCCTCTTTCTATACCCAATAGATATTTTAATCAATACAAAATATTATTTCCACTATTTGTAACAAAATTTTACTTTTAAATATTGCTACTTGTATTTTATTTTTTATGTGCAAAAATAGGATATGGAATTAAAGTGTAATATTAACCATTATTATCGTAGTAATTTAACCCAGCCTCCAAAACCAACGGGTAACAGCTTTCACGGGTACGCGAGTGCAAATAGATTGTGTGAAAGTGCGGATATATTTATGAGAAGACCGATTGCAGATAAAAGTGCAATCGGTCTTCGTGGTTTTTCGGAGAAAATCAAAAATTATGCAAAAAATTATGTCAAAAACATTGAACATACTTATGACCACAAACTTGTTTTTGCCATAGTTGAAAAAGAATTGTTTGGAAAAAATTCTATCGACAGTTTAACGCATGACGCTGACAAACTTATACTCTACACACTTGGTTTTCCAAAATCTTTTGTATCAAAATGGCATAGAGAACACTCTGTACACCATACAGAAAGTGGCAAAACAGCAAACTTGCGCAGTATGATTTGCGACAATATCGCATCTTCTCCTGAATTCAAGCCTGAAAAGAAAAAATCTTTAAGAGAATATTACAACTCTTCTAAAGAACTTCAAAGCGTAAAAGGTTTTGGCGAGCTTTTGGAAAAATTCAATTACGGCGAAGATTTGAATTTTGCAAAAATCAAGAAACAAAAGAATATAAAATACCGTGGTTTTGTTGGGATGGCAATTGCTACAGCTAAAACCTTTGCATTGTTGCTAAAGAGCGGAATTGGCGGATTTGTGGGATAAATATTGCCCCATCAGAGTTTCTGGCAGTGCATAACAGAAACAAAAAATAGGTTGGGATTTCAGCCCGACAATAACTCTTTCCTACTTAACCTCTTTCAATTCTGCCCAAATTGTAGGATTTGGAGTGTCACAATCCATTACATCAATAATCCTATAATAAGGAATTGGTGACGTTGAAATATGCGCAACGCCATCTATGTGTTGTTCATTATTCACACCAAAATGTCCGGAAATAACAGCCTTGACATTTTTATTATTATGCAAAATCTTCAAGTAATTCTCAGGTTTAAATGTGTAATAAGTTTCTTTATTTGATGGTGGAATTAGCGGGAAATGCTGCAAAATAATTACGTTTTGCGTACTGTGCATTGCAAGTTCGTTTTCTAACCAAGTCAAAACATCCTCTTTAAAATATCCGTTTGTTCCCGGAATAACATCTTTTGAACCATCTACAACAATGAACACAACACCATCACGTTCAAAAGCATAACTTGGGTGTTCAAACTTGTATTTTCTCATGTGGTGCTGAATTTCTTTGATGTATTGTTTTTTACTCATTTCTTTATGCTTGTTAACATCTTTATCACCAATCACCATGTAAAAAGGACAATTCAGTTTTTTAGCTTCATTTAGAAATGCCGTCAAATCATCTTTGTCAGGTTTATTAATATTGTCGCCTGTAAAAACAACAAATTTAACATCTTTTTGTTTATTTATATCTTGGATTGTTTTAGTAAAAGTTCCATCATCTTCCTTAGCATTATAGCGAACGTCAGAAACTTGCACAAAACGCATATCATTAGCCTGTGCAACCATTGCGGACATTAAAAACAAAAAACAAATACTCAAAAATTTCTTCATACACTACCTCACGAGAATGATTTTAACATAAAAACACTGGAAAAAGTTGAAAAATAGTTTATAATATACATGCAACGTACAATCAGGACTAGAGCTATGTCATTCGATTTCAACAGTAATATCAACCCCATCAATAAGACTCAAGCAACCTACAAAGACGGTGGCGGCTTAGGTGGAGGCGGAATGTATATGCGCCAACAAAAGAAAAAACAAGAAGAACGACAAGAAGATGACATATTTGAACGCAAAGAAGAGAACAAGCCTGATGAAATTCTTTTTGAATCAGAAGAATCTGAAATCAAAGAAGAAGATATTCCGGAAAACACCTTATTTAACAAATTTGTAAATTGGTTTAGAATAGGAAATGCCTAACTTTTTTTGTTAATATAATCCTTGATTTTATTGTAATATTTTTCACCAAAATCTTTTGTTTTATTGCACCATTCGTAGCAAGTTTCACCAGCCTTTGTCAAATGTTTTTTAATGTTGCCATCTTTTAACTTCGCAATAGAACCTGTTTTATGCGCGTAAGCCAAACCACCGATTGCAACACCTGCTGTTGCAGCTAAGCCTAAGATTGTTCCTAAAACAGAAAATTTTTTCTTTTCTTCTCTGCCTTTAAAATTTACGGTATCACACTCTGGAGCTTGAACAAGCGTTGCTTCACCTTGAGTATTGGCTACTTTTGCAATACTTCCAGCGGATTCACCACCGCGCGCTGAAATATTTTTTGAATAACTAATACTTCCGGCAGATTCACCATAAAAAGATACTTTGTTCATAAAAACCTCCATTGAGTTTTACCTTCTATATCATGTAAAACATGTTTTGGAGGGAATTTGCCTTTTTGTTACAAAAAGTTACAAAAAATACGGATAAGTTCAAGAAAATACGCTAATTTAATGTAAGTGACGGCTCGTTTAAATCTTCACACCCAATCATTATGAAGAACAGAATCCAACAAAAAACAAGAGCCTGAACTTCTGTTCAAGCTCTTGTTTAAATATTAAATTAAACCAATTAGTTTTCGTAAGCCCATCTTGCAGCTGCTCCGTTTGGAACTGCATATCCGCCTCTTAATCTAACACCGAATTGGTCTTTGATTACACGTTGTGCTTTACTACAAGTTGTAGTTAGGTTAGCACCATTTGAATCTTTTGCTGAACCCAACGCAGAAGCATTACAGTTTGATAAAACATTCGGACCCTTTGCTCCATTAGTATCATAAACAGCAGTAATACCATAAACCAAGTTATCATCCATAAGTTTTGTACCAGCTTGGCTTCCAGTACCTGCTTGTTTTGGAGAGCTTGTACTTACTGTACTAGGATCAAAAGTTAAAGCAGAACCATCTCTGAAGAAAACTGTAAAGTTTGTACCGTTTTTATCAGTAGCATCACCTTGGTGAGATACTAACTTTCCTTTACCGCTCTTAACAAAATCAACAGATGCTCTTGTAGCCAACAAGCCATATAAAGACTGTTCTTCAGTGTTGCTTGTATTACTTGATATCAAAGAAGCATAGTCAAATCCTGCGATAGACTGATTCATTTGAGCTGCTTCTGTCAAGGTATTAATACCTTTCTTCAATGCTGTTTTAGCTTGTTGTTCTGCGGTATTTGTCATCAATGCAGGAAGCGTCAATGTTGCTACAACACCAATAATAGTTAAGGTAATCAAAACTTCTGCAAGAGTAAAACCATTCTTCTTCATTATTGTATCCTTTCTCTTCTTATATTTTGAATATGAATTAAATTTACATTTTTACATCTATACTTATTCTAACAGACATCTTATACGGTGTCAATAATATTAAAGAAATTTATCAGAATAAAATCAACTAATATCGTGTAGAACACAATCGCATTTAACTCCTTTATAGAAACTCTAACTTCAAAATTTGCCAAAATAGAATTTGCACAAAAAAAATTATACAAATAAAAATTTTTGTTTTAGAATATAAGTGTAAAATCAACACTAGAAGAAATAGGGATTAAAAGAATGGCAAATAAGAATATTAGAAACATCGCTATTATTGCTCACGTTGACCACGGTAAAACAACTTTGGTTGACTGTATGCTTAAACAAAGCGGTGCATTTAGAGAAAACCAACAAGTGCAAGAACGTGTTCTTGACAGTAACGACTTAGAAAGAGAAAGAGGAATTACAATTCTTTCCAAAAACATTTCTATTGACTACAAAGGTATTAAAATCAACGTAGTTGACACACCGGGGCACGCGGATTTCGGTGGGGAAGTTGAACGTGTATTAGGCATGGTTGACGGTGCATTACTTATCGTTGACGCGGCAGAAGGCCCAATGCCTCAAACAAGATTTGTTTTATCAAAAGCGTTGGAACTTGGTATCAAAATTATTGTTGTAATCAACAAAATTGATAAACCTGCAGCTGACCCTGACGGAACATTGGACAAAGTTTTCGATTTGTTCACAGAATTAACGGACAGAGAAGATTTAATCGACTTCCCTTATATTTACGCAAGCAGTTTGAACGGTTTTGCAATCAAACATCTTGATGATGAAAGAAAAGATATGATTCCACTTTTGGATTGCATTATCGAAAACATTCATGAACCTGCCGGTGATTCAACAAAACCTTTCCAATTCAGAGCAACAACTCTTGATTATAACGAATATGTAGGCAGAATCGTTATTGGTCGTGTAGTAAACGGTATAATCCATTCACAAGACCAAGTTGCTTGGGTCAAAGCGGATGGTTCGGTTGAAAGAGGAAAAGTTACAAAGCTTTTCGGTTTCCACGATTTAGGACGTGTAGAAATTGCCGAAGCAGAAGCAGGTGATATTGTTGGTATTGCAGGTTTCTCTGATATCCATATCGGTGAAACACTTTGCGACCCAAATAACATTGAAGCTTTGCCTTTGATTAAGGTTGACGAACCTACATTGCAAATGAATTTCTCAGTTAATGACAGCCCGTTTGCAGGTCAGGAAGGTAAGTTTGTAACATCAAGACAACTCAGAAAAAGACTTTATGATGAGCTAGAAAAGAATGTAAGTTTGAGAGTTGAAGACACAGATTCAACAGACTGCTTCAAAGTTAGCGGTAGAGGCGAACTTCATTTAGGCATTTTGATTGAAACAATGCGTAGAGAAGGTTATGAATTCCAAGTTTCTAAACCTGAAGTTATTTTTAAAGGCGAAGGTGAAAATTTGCAAGAACCTTTCGAAAACTTGTTAGTTGACGTTCCTGAAACTTATGCAGGTTCTTGCATTGACAGACTTTCAGGCAGAAAAGCTACAATGATTGAAATGCAGAATGCTAACGGTAGAACAAACATGAAATTTTCAATCCCAGCAAGAGGTTTGATTGGTTTCCGTTCTGAATTCATCCGTATGACTCGTGGTGAAGGTATTATGTATCATACATTTGACGAATACAAACCATACGCGGGTGAAATTCCAAAACAAAGAAGCGGCTCAATTTTGGCTCACGAACAAGGCGAAGCTATTCCTTACGCTTTGGCGCAATTTGAAGATAGAGGTGTATTCTTTGTTACACCAAAAACAAAGGTATACAGAGGTATGATTATCGGCGAAGGCAACAGACCTCAAGATATCGTAGTTAATATTTGTAAAACTAAAAAATTAACCAATATGAGAAGTGCGACGGCTGATGTTATGGTTACATTACAAGCACATAAAGAACTTTCTTTGGAAGATTGCTTGGAATACATTGGCGACGATGAACTTGTTGAAATCACTCCTGAAAATATCAGAATGAGAAAACAAGATTTGGTTAAATTTAAGAGCATATAGTTTGTTTATTGATTTTAAAAGAGGCGTAGCCTTCGGCTACGCCTCTTTTTTTAGTTATTGTTGGGCTGAAAGCCCAACCTACTTTCGACAATTAAAAAATAAAGGCACAATTTTATGCACCATTTACTTTCTCTTTACATTTAGTAACAAATCAAGACTCAGTAAAATCGCGCATTACGAGCTAACAATGTAACGTTTTGTAACGAATACGACAAAAACACTAAAGTTTTTCAAAAAAGTGACGATAACATACCTGTAAGCAAAAAGGAAATCAAAAAAGCAAAACAAAAATTGTGTATAGCAGTTGATTTAAGAGGTATGGTATGGACGAACATGAAGCACTAATTGAATACTCAGAGATGACATCATTTAATTTCAACTCAGAAGAGTTTCAAAAAGTTAAAAAGGATTATTTAGAATGTAAGAAGGTAGCGACAAACTTTGCTTGGCTAGTATCAAATTTCATCAGCAAGTTTAAGCCTGAAAAAGATTATTAAGGAGCACTGATGAACAACAAAGATTTTAAAAACAAATGTTTTTCTCCAAATTGGATTGAAATCAATTTGGATGAAGTAAACCGTGAAGTCAATAAGGAGGTAAATAATTCAGAAGAAACTTGTCCGCACACAATTAAGGAGGAACGCCTAGAGAACAAGCGACGTAAAGATTTAAATACATTATTGAGAGAGCTTGACGAAATCAAGCAAAATATTGAAAAAGTTGCAGAAAAGCAACACAGATTGGCAAATCTTATGAGTTTTTATACGGGCGAATTTGCTCAGTAAGCTTTAGAAGCAGACCAATATAAATTTGAAAAGAAGGCGGTAGTTATGAGATACCGCCTTCTTCGTATTAATATCTATTTTTAATTTAGAGAAGTAAGATGCAATTTTTTACACCAATAACTTTTTTAACCGCGTCGGATAACAGTAGCTAAAAGTTCGCCATAACTATTAAAACAACCGCTTGTTTCTTTGATTTCATAAGTTACTTCGCTATCTTCTGCTTTTTCTTTTTTTGCAAAAGCTTCTGCGCTTTCTAAATCTTTAAATTCGCCTGCCATATCAGGTTCAAAATATGATGGCTTGTCGATATAAACTTGATACATAACTACCTCCTATGCCTTTTTTATAGCACAAATTTTATACGTAATCAATTCTACAAAACTAAATACTTGATATTTTAATTTGTTTTTGCTTTAATATTCTTAACTATTGAAGTTTTGAAAATTTTATATGCCGATGTGATGGAATTGGTAGACGTGCCAGACTCAAAATCTGGTGTAGGCAACTACGTGCCGGTTCGACCCCGGCCATCGGCATTTTTACACTAGAATATAACAATGTAGGTTGGGCTTTCAGCCCAACGTTAAAGTTAGAAGCCCTATATTATGAGAGTACAAAAAGTAAACAACTTTTCACACAGAGTTAATTTTTGTGCGCAAAAAAATAAGAAAAATCCGATTTCAAATATGTCAGCACCAATGCAAGACGGTTTAAATACTGCGGGTGCTTGGTTTGGTTTTGGTGTTGTTTTAGATTTTGTATCTAGGAAATGCCACTTCTTTAAATCACCGGTAAAAAATTCTATTGCAATGAACGGTCTTATCGGAGTAGGCGCAGGTGCAATTACATGTGCAAAAGACAAGTTTACTAAATCAAAAGAAAACTAAAAAATTCTAACATATTTTTTCAAAATTTCTTCTTGAAAAGTTTCCGGCAGTTTGTCAAACTCATTTATATCCATCAAAAATGGAATATCACTATCAATTAGCAGTGTTTTTAATTCATAGAGGTATTTTCCTTCTTCATTAAAACTTTTTACTGTCATATCTAAATCACTGCCTGAATGTGAATCGCCATCCAAGCGACTTCCATAAGCCCAAATTTCTGCTTTCGGACAATAATTTTTTAAAATTTGTGTTAATTCATCAAGGTACTCTTGTTTTACGTTAAGTTTGTTAAGTTTAAGTTCAGACATTCATTTTCTCCTACATTTATTTTATTGCAAAAATGACTTTTAAAAAGCTAGATTGCTTCAGACTAATTACCTTCGCAAAGATGGCTTGACAGAAAGTCTCTTACAACAAATGGATTGTCACGAAAATCTCACGATTTTCTCGCAATGATACCCAGCTATGTATCTCACGCCCAGTCATTGCGAGGAGTGTGAACGACGAAGCAAACCATACAAATCGAAAATTAATTACAAAAAATGTAAAAAATTATTAATTTCCTCTTGTTTGAGAGTTACTCTCATTTGCTAAAATATTAAATATAGAGGTTTAAGATATGAAGATTGAAAAATTTTTAAAATATATGAAAACACATGAAAAAGTTGAAGTCGGTACTGACGCTTTTGCAATGTTTCACGAACTTAGTCAAAGAGCTTTAAAAATCACGATGAAATTGAATAACAAATACCATACTCCAGAAGAAATCGTAGATATTTTTTCAGAGCTTACACACAAAAAAGTTGACTCAACATTTAGAATGTTTCCGCCATTTTATACGGATTGTGGTGTCAACATAAAAGTTGGCAAGAATGTATTTATAAACGCTTGCTGTAAATTTCAAGACCAAGGAGGAATTGAAATCGGTGACAATGTTTTAATTGGGCATAATGTAGTTTTGGCAACACTTAACCATGAAATACCGATTACAAAAAGGTTAAACATGATTGCTAAAAAAATCAAAATTGGCAACAACGTTTGGATAGGTTCAAACGCAACAATTTTGCAAGGTATAACAATCGGTAACGGTGCGATTATCGGCGCGGGAAGCGTTGTAACAAAAGATGTTCCACCAAACCACATTGTAGCAGGAAACCCTGCAAAAATATTAAAAAAAATAGAAGAATAAAAATTAAAAAAAGAAGTTTTATACATTATTATTGATTTTATTATGTTTAGCAAACAGTTTTACGTTTACTAAAACAAAGGAGGTAAAAACAATGGCAAAAATAGTTCAAACAGCAGGACGTGAACAATTAGGCAATTTCGCACCTGAATTTGCTCATTTCAATGACGATATTTTATTTGGCGAAAACTGGAATAACACAAATATCGATTTAAAAACACGTTCTATAATTACAGTTGTATCTCTTATGTCACAAGGAATTACTGATAATTCTTTAAAATACCATCTTCAAAATGCGAAAAACCATGGCGTAACTAAAACTGAAATGGCATCAATTATTACTCACTGCGCTTTTTATATGGGTTGGCCAAAAGCGTGGGCAACATTCAATTTAGCCAAAGAGGTTTGGGCTGATGATAACACTCAAGCATTAAGCGACAAAGACAAATATGCGCAAACAATTATGTTCCCTATTGGCGAAGAAAACACAGCTTACGCAAAATATTTTATCGGCAAAAGTTATCTCGCACCACTCTCTAAAAGTCAAGTTAAAATGTTCAATGTTACGTTTGAACCTAAATGCAGAAATAACTGGCATATTCACCACGCTAAAACAGGTGGAGGACAAATGTTAATCGTAGTTGGCGGTGAAGGTTGGTACCAAGAATGTGGTAAAGAACCGCAAAAATTGAAAATCGGCGATGTAGTAAACATTCCTGCTAACGTTAAACATTGGCATGGAGCTGCGACTGACAGTTGGTTCTCTCATATCGCTGTTGAGGTTGACGGGACAGAAACTTCTAACGAATGGCTTGAAGCTGTTACTGATGAAGTGTATAATAAATTATAGGATTTAGTTAGACAAAAGGTACAATTATTGTACTTAACTTTTTCAATATTAAGGAGTATATGCATGAATTTAGCAGTATCAAGCGTGAATTTTGAAGGACGTAAGCCTTTAACTCGAAGACAGTTGAAGAGATTAAAGCTTCAAGAAGCTGAATTAAAAAACAATTGTGAAATGCTTAAGAATAATTGCAAGGCACTTGAGCGCGTTTACAGTAAAGTTTCTACACTTGCTCCTGATAATCCAAATGCACCTAAAGTTACAGAATTGTACAAATTAAAATTTGACATGCAACATAGTTTTATTTACGGTTCATACAAAGATTACAAAAATGCACGCGTAAAATATGCTGAAGAAGCAGTTAAAAACAAAGACTTGTTAAAATATGTTAAACAACCGATAAAATTTAGAGGTCCAATTCCTCTATTTTCTAAAACCGCTATTAACATGATGAAAAATTCATTTATTGACAAGTTTAGAAAACATACACCTGCTGAAAATGAATTAGAAGAATTTTGCAAAGCGACTGTAAGACAAAATGCAATGCGACAAAATCTGGGCTTGCACTAATTGCTCTATTTTACAGGTTTCTTTTTAGCACGCTTAACTGTCTTTTTCGTGAACTGTTGAGGTGATGCGCTATATGATGTTTGGATACGTTTTACGCTGTAAACATCAGGCATAGACTGGATTGCAGTCATAACTTTTCTCAATGTGTCAATGTTATCCAACTCGATTCCGAGTTCAATAATACCGACCTTCCCTTTAGATTTAACGTTAGCAGATGTGATATTTGTATTGTTATCCGAAACAATACCGATAACATCTTTGAGCAAGCCCAATTTTTCGGCTGTTTCAATTCTTATAGTTGTGCTGTAAGTCTTATTGACGTTGTTTCCTGACCAATGGATATCTAAAAGTCTTTCAACAGGAATATTTTCTAAAGTTTTGCAGTCTAAACGGTGAACAGTAACGCCTTTTGAGCGAGTTACAACACCGACAATTGGTTCGCCCGGAATTGGGGAACAGCATCTTGCAAACGAATATAGAAGACCTTCTAAACCGATAATATCTTTTTCGGATGCTTTTCTAGGTTTATGTTGAACGGTGGTTTCCTGTTTTTGAGGTTTTCTTAAGCGGTTAACGATTTTATTAACAGTTGTTTCGCCATAACCCAGTGCTGCAAATAAATCGTCTGCGCTCACGTAATTCATTTGTTTTGCGATTTTATCAAATTCACCATTTTTTACGTATTCATCAAAAACTGTTTTTGTAAGTTCGTGTTCAAGATTAGCTTTACCGATATCAATATGATCTTCACGTTTATTTTTCTTGTACCATTGACGAATTTTTGAAGCCGCTTGTTTTGTTACAACAAAGTTTAACCAGTCAAGACGCGGTGCTGCAACTTTTGAGGTCATAATCTCAATAATATCACCGTTTTTCAACTTTGTATCGAGTTGTGCAATACGTCCGTTAATCAATGCTCCAACAGTTTTATGTCCAACGTCAGAGTGAATACGATACGCAAAGTCAACAGGTGTTGCACCTTGCGGAAGGTCAATTACGTCACCACCTGGAGTGAACGCAAAAACTTGATCAGAGAATAAATCCAATTTAACCGAATTTACGTAGTCTTCTGCGTTTGGCGTATCTTTGTTATATTCAACCAATTTTCTCATCCAAGAAAATTTGATATCAGTAGCTGAGTCAGCTTTTTTTGAACCTTTTTCTTTGTATCTCCAGTGCGCTGCGATACCATATTCAGCGATTTCGTGCATTTCCCAAGTTCTGATTTGAACTTCCAAAGGTTTTTGGCGAGGACCGATTACAGATGTGTGCAAAGACTGGTACATGTTGCCTTTTGGCATCGCGATATAATCTTTGAAACGTCCCGGGATAGGTTTAAACTGCGAGTGAATAAGTCCGAGAACTTCATAACATTCTTTTTCTGTGTCAACAATAACACGAACCGCTGTGATGTCGTATAAATCGTGGAAAGCGACATTCAAACGGCGCATTTTGTTGTAAATACTGTAATAGTGTTTCGCACGTCCTGTGATTTGGGCGTTAATTCCGCTTGCTTTAACGTCTTTTGAAATCTTATCAATCAAAAGCTTGACGGTCATTTCACGTTCGGCTTTTTTCTGAGAAACTAATTGAGCAATTTCATAGTATTTATCAGGATGAAGATATTTTAATGACAAATCTTCAAGTTCTGCTTTAATTTTACCAACCCCTAAACGGTTTGCAAGAGGGGCGAAAATATCAAGCGTTTCTTGTGCAATTCTTTGTTGCTTAACAGGTGTCATATAGTTTAGAGTTCGCATGTTATGCAACCTATCAGCGAGTTTTAGAAGGATAATTCTCACATCGCTTGCCATTGCAATAAACATACGTCTAAAGTTTTCTGCCTGACGTTCTTCTGTTGATTTAAACTGCAATTTTCCTAATTTTGTAACACCTTGAACGAGATTAAGCACATCTTCGCCAAAAAGTTCTTTGATTTCTTCAGGCTTTGTGTCCGTATCTTCCAATATATCATGCAAAAAACCTGCCATAAGAGTGTGTTTATCAGCTCTTAAGCCTATTAAAATTTTTACAACTTCCATCGGGTGAATGATATAAGGTTCTTCTGAAACTCTATACTGTCCTGCGTGAAGTTTTTTTGCAAACTCAAATGCTTTTTCTAATTCTTCTATATCACTTTCAGCATACTGTTGTTCTACTAATAAAGCTCTAATCTCGTCAAATGTAATTACAAATTGTTCCATAATACATTTATAATAGTGTTTTTTGATATAGAATTCAAGTGTTTAAGCGTAAAATCGTGCTGATATAGGAGATTATTAAGTTGAAAGTTCGGTTAATGGAAAATTGTTTTAGATATCGCTTAAATAAAATACGTTTAATATAAAGCATATTGAACTTAAAAATATTTTAAATAATTTTCCATTTTCAATTTTCCATTAATTAAACCTAGTTCTAAACTATACAATCACAACAAATTCAGTTCAGCACTATTTTAGCATGATTTGTAACAAATTGTAAACATTTCTTTTAAAACCCTAAAGTTTTTGAAAAAAGTGCCGATAACATTAATACAAAGAATAGGGACTAAGGATATGGCAGAAACATTTAATCTGAATAATTTCTTACAAACATATAAAACCCAAACTTATGATCCGACTAAGCAACACGCGGCTGCTGAAGAAAGAATGGAGGAAAGACTTCAAGAACAAGCAAAAGAAGCAGTCGAAAACAAAGGTTTTTTAACTCTAACTTTGTCCGAAAAAATGGCGGAACTTGGTATTGGTGAAAGAGTTCTTCAACAAGTTGCTGACACCGCAACAGGACTTGTAACCGATATGGTTGATCCATTAAATGAATATTTGAAAAAGTACGAAAACATATTTGACGAAAGAGTTTATAATTCAGAAATTCAAAGCTACGCAAAACAAATGTTTTTCGCATCTCAAGCAATGAAGCAAGAAGCATCAGAAGATACCAAAGGTCAAAACTTTGTATATGATATGTAAAAATCCACTCCTTTTCTTTCTAACTTGATATAAGGCGTCCAAACTCAACGGACGCCTTTTTTGATTGCATGCAAAAAGCGCGTGACTTATGTCACGCGCTTTTTATTTAGACCTATAAATTATAAAGCTGCTTTTGCTGCTTCTACAACAACTGCGAATGCTTCTTTGTCATTAACTGCAAGATCAGCAAGCATTTTTCTGTTTACTTGGATGTTTGCTTTTTTGCAAGCGTTAACGAATCTTGAATAGCTCATTCCTTGTTCTCTAACAGCTGCATTAATTCTTACAATCCATAAACGACGCATATTACGTTTTGTAGCACGTCTATCTCTGTAAGCATATTTAAGAGCTTTCATAACTGCACAATTTGCAACTTTAAAAATTCTGCTTCTTGCACCTTTGAAGCCTTTAGCAAGCTTTAATATTTTTTTGTGTCTGTTACGACATACATTACCACGTTTAATTCTCATTGTTCAACACTCCTATCTAGCATACTTCTTGTAAGGTAACTCTTTTGAAATCAATTTTTCGTGAGATTCAGAAATCACTACATCTCCGAAAATCTTACGTTTTCTTGATTCAGCTTTGTGTTGAAGCAAGTGGCCAATACCTGCATGTCTTCTTGTGATTTTACCTGTGCCAGTAACTTTGTATCTCTTAGCTGCTGCACGGTGGGTTTTCATTTTTGGCATTTTGTTTCTCCTTAACTTATTGTGCATAAACCGAGCAAGGCATACCACAGCACTATACTTCGGCATGTTTAGTTTATGATAAATCAGTATTTATGTCAAGTTTAATCTGACTTAAACTTTATTTTCATTAATCAAATTCTTAATTGCTTCCACAGCGGTCTTGATAGCCAATTCAGTATCATGCGCAACAGGATTTTCCAAACCCTGTTTTTCTCTTTCTTGGTTTGCAACAACTAAAAATATTGAACCTACTTTTACTTTTAAATAGCTAGCAACAATAAACAATGCTGCTGATTCCATTTCAGAAGCCAAACAGCCCAATTTCAACCAAGCATTCCACTTGTTTTGTAATTCATAATTTACAGGCATAAGTTCCGGGCTATGTTGACCGTAGAAAGAGTCTTTACATTCTACAACGCCTACATGATAAGGTAAGTTCAATTTTTTTGCAGAATTTATAAGTGCTGTTACAATGTCGTAATTCGCAACTGCCGGGAATTCAATCGGAGCATACTCTTTAGAAGTTCCTTCCATTCTTATTGCCCCTGTTGCAATTACCAAATCACCGCTTTTTACATCTAAATCCATACCACCGCAAGTACCTACGCGGATAAAGTATTTTGCACCGACTTTAACTAATTCTTCCATTGCAATTGATGCAGACGGTCCACCGATACCTGTAGAAGTTACGCTTACTTTAACGCCGTTCAAATAACCGGTATAAGTTGTGTATTCTCTTCTATCTGCAACTAATTTAGCGTCATCAAAATATTTTGCGATTTTTTCGCATCTTTTCGGGTCACCTGGCAAAATAACATATTCACCTACGTCACCTTCTTTTAAACCAATATGATATTGTAATCCGTCTGTTGAATACTTCATATAAATCTCCTTTTTATAAGTCTTGCAGAAACATATATTTATTGTATCAAATCCTTAATTTTTTTCAAATCTTCTAGCATATAATATCTCGGACTTCCTTCTTCCAACGAATGATATCTCAATAAATAAGAAGGGTGGAAGATTGGAATACATTTGCGAATTTTTCCACCGATTTCAATTTCTAAAATCTCACCACGGATTTTTGAAATCGCAACTTTTTTATCATAGAAAGATTTTAAAGCAGTAGCTCCGCAGAAAATCATAATTTCAGGATTAATAATTTCGATTTGTTTTAATAAATAGTCTTCGCAAAGTTTCTTCTCTTCATCAGATGGAACTCTGTTTTTAGGCGGTCTGCATTTTACGGTATTTATTATATACAAATCTTTTTCTCTGGAAATTCCTGCTTTTTCTAAAAACTCGTTAAGTAATTTGCCCGCTCTGCCGACAAAAGGTGTGCCTGTTTTATCTTCATTTTCCCCCGGAGCTTCGCCAATTAAAATAGCTTTTGCGGTTTCAGGATTTCCGTCTGAAAAAACGACATTTATTCTAGTATCGCCCAAAACACATTTTTGGCAATTCAGACACTCTTGTTTAAGTTTGTTTAATTCTTCTGTTTTCATGCTTCCCTCATCTTGAAAAATTTTTAAAATAAGTTAAAATAAGAATACTGGCAAGGGTGGCGTAAACACCCAAACCCGTAGCCCTAATTAAAGGACTTTAAGTATGAGAATTAGTATTATTAATAATGCTAATTCTCGTTCGCTGATTTCAACTAACATTTTAACCTCCTTTCGTTTAGTTGAAATGCTTTGTTAAAATCTTCTGCCTGTATTCCGTTTTTTTAATGTGCGGTGGTGTTTCTTACCTTATTCTACTAAACCCATGTCAAAATAAATCCTCCATTAAACGGAGATATTATTAAATTAAATGCTGGTACAATAATTCCTGCTGATTTAAGAATAATTGATAGTAAAGATTTATTTTTAAATGAATCAGTATTTACTGGTGAAAGCATATTAGTAGAAAAAAGTAATAAAGTAAATAGTAATGCAAAAGAAATATTTGATATAAATAATATTTGTCTTATGGGAACTTCTGTAGTAAGTGGAAGAGGAGAAGGCATTGTAATAAATACAGGCTTTAATACATATTTAGGTAAAGTTGGTAAAGAAGTCAATACAAAAAAAGAA
>USFB01000041.1 GCA_900553895.1 uncultured bacterium
CTACTCTTGCTTTCCATACCGTATGGAATGACAAGTACCTATGTAGCCATGTATGCCAAAGAAATAGGAATCACGTTGAATTCCGGATTGTTCTTTACATTTATGGCTGTTGGCATGGCAGTGTCACGCATGTTTTCGGGACGGCAAGTAGACAAAGGACGCGTTACTCAAGTTATAACCTTAGGATTATACCTTGTCTGTGCCTGTTTTTTTATACTGTCCGCTTGCGGGCTATTGATGAAAACCGTCCCGGAATTGACTAATATATTATTTTTCATGATTGCCCTTCTGTTGGGAGTAGGCTTCGGAACGATGTTTCCAGCTTTCAATACACTGTTTGTGAACTTGGCTCCCAACAGCCAACGTGGAACGGCAACCTCCACCTACCTGACATCATGGGATGTAGGCATCGGCATAGGCCTGACAGCAGGAGGTTACATCGCACAGATTACCTCTTTTGACATGGCATACTTCTTCGGAGCCTGCCTCACGGTAGTTTCCATCTTCTATTTCAACCTGAAAGTATCTCCTCATTATCATAAAAACAAATTAAGATGAGAAAGAAAGAACGTTATGAAAAAGTCATAGCCTGGTTTAGGGAGAACATTCCTATAGCCGAAACAGAGCTGCATTATGACAACCCGTTCGAACTGTTGATTGCAGTTATTCTCTCTGCACAGTGTACAGACAAACGGGTTAACATGATTACCCCTACCCTCTATCGGGACTTTCCTACCCCCGAAGCACTCGCCGCTACTACTCCCGAAGTGGTATACGAGTATATCCGTAGCGTATCCTATCCCAACAATAAGGCCAAACATCTTGTAGGTATGGCACAGATGCTGGTGAAAGATTTTAACAGTAAAGTGCCCGATACCCTCGAAGAGCTTGTAAAATTACCCGGTGTAGGCCGCAAAACAGCCAATGTTATCCAATCCGTTGCTTTCAACAAAGCTGCTATGGCAGTAGATACACATGTATTCCGTGTCAGCCATCGTTTGGGCCTGGTATCAGATAAATGCACAACTCCATTCAGTGTCGAAAAAGAACTGGTGAGACACATACCGGAGGCAGATATTCCCATAGCCCACCACTGGCTTATCTTACACGGACGGTATGTATGCCAGGCACGTACCCCAAAATGTGACAACTGTGGCTTACAATTAATGTGCAAATATTACTGCCAGAAGTATAAAGTAAGCCAAGAGGATAGTAAAGGCAAAGAATAAACAACGGTTTCATAGCAAAAAAAAGAAATAAATGAAAGGATTATGAAATGCTAAGATTAAACAACAAATTTACTCCATTAAAGTTTACTCAAAACTTACCAACAAAAAAGGTGGACGAAGAAGAACCTAAAAAAAACAATTCTAACAATGAATCTGTTTCAAATACGACTAATAATACTCCATCTAAAAACGTAGATTTATTAGGTAACTACAAAAACTTACAAGAGTATTTAAATACTATCCCAGTGAACATAACCTTTGTAGCACCAGAAGAAACGTCTACTGTGGATTCTTCAGAAGATGCAGATGATGTTCAAGCTCCTGAAACTCCAACATTAAATGGTGCTGCAGCTGGCAATTTCGACTTCTCTATTATAGATGGATATGACGATGAATTTGTAAGTTTTTATCAACAGCCATCAATTTCCAGACTTGGTGAAGCAACTAGTAAAAATGTTATTGATGAAGGGTATTGGGATAACGCATTAGAAGCATTAGAAAAGCTAAAGCCTCAATTACATGAATACATAAAAGCTCAAATGGAAAATACAGGAGCAAATTATGATTATGATTTAGTAGAAAAAATTTTAAATACATTTATATCAGAAGCTGTAACCAGTGGACTTATTAATGCCAATTTGCCATTAGAACAAGATGAAAATAATTGGGATAAATGCAATGTGCCAACAGGAAACCGTACAAGTAATTTCAAGATGAGTGCGGTTGTAAACTCATTATTATCAAAAATTGATGGCGAATTAGGTATTGATTCTAAATATACAGATTTTGGAATGAAAAGTTATCCGCATGATGTACCGAATGCATTCACAGAAGAAAATCAAACTAGAGGTTTGTATAATAGTCCGATAATGGAAACCGCAGATAAATATCTTTCTGAGGAAGAAAAAATCTTAAAATCCGTGTTAGTTGGTTTAACAATAGATGATAATATCCCATACGGTAATACTTATACTTGGACAAAACAAACTGTTGATAAGGTAGTAGAACTATATTCTGAACATGTAAAATCATATTTAAAATCACAATATCAAACATTAAGTGATGAAGAAATTTCAACTATTTTAAACAATGTTAAAAATGATACATTGCAAAATAGTGTTATAGAAAGTATAAAAAATAGCAATGGCAGTTATGATTTAGAAGCTATTGTTAAATATTTTGGTGAAAAAGCCGATAATTTGGCTAACAATTCTCACAATGAAGGTGCATTATTTGGTATTACAGATGCAACCGAAGCTAAGGAAGCAAGAACTGAAGCTGAAGAATTACTTAAAGATTTTCAAGGCATGAGCGATTATAAACTTGAACAAATTTTGACAACTGTTTCATCTTATGGTGATAAGTTAAATTCTGATGATTTGTTCACAATTACAGCTAAATTATGGAACCTTTTTGAGAATAATTACAATTTAACAAATGCTGCAAATTCTATTGAAAAAAATTCTGGTTTATCTCTTTTACAAAAAGAGTTAATTAAAATAATTGATGAATATTTATCTAAAAAAGAAGCTTGGACTGCTACCTCAGAAAATGGTTCTTCCGATGATACTGAACAATCCGAACAATTGAAAAGTGATGCGGATAGACTTAGAGAAGGGTATCTGAATGCACTTGATAATTCTATTACTCCTACTAAAGAAGAAGTAGATGCTATAAAAGATATGATTAACAAGAACATAGATAATACACGAAATATTTTTGAATTTTAATAGATAAAATTTGAATATCTGGTTCAATGATAATCATTGAACCAGACAGGTAAAAAGTTATGCTCAGGCTGTGCCTGACTTACTGACTACATAATACAATAAGTTGCAAAATAGGAGGCAAATTATGACAACACCAGGAATTAATTCTACACACACAGACTATTTAACACCACAAAACACAAAAGTAAAAAAAGAATCATACGGCAAAAATGGCACAATGAAGGAAACAACAATTTTTGATGCAAACGGGAAAGCTGCAAAAATTGTCAGAGAATATGACACAAACGGTGATGGTAAAATTGACAAAAAACAAACACAAATAATAAACACTAAAAATATCAATGGTGGCGCAATGAATGTATACGATGACAATGGCGACGGTAAGGCTAATCGTTATACAGAAGTTGTCGAAACTGCTTATGAAGAAAAGATTTTATATGATGATAACGGTGATGGTAAAATCGATAGAATTGAAATTTTGGATAAGGTTAAAGGTAACACTTTAAATAAATTAAGTGCTCAAGAATATGAAAATAAATATGGCAAAAAGGCAGAATTTTCAAAAAATCCTGATAGTTTCGGAGTATAGATTTAAATACTTAGTATAAGTAAATAACAAGACAATCACCCTCATCAGGCTTCCAACTAGCTTCTCCCTTGAGGGGAGAAGCTAGTTGGAAGCCTGATGAGGGTGATATAATATAAAAAATAAAATCATTCCATTTATATAGCGGAATTCATTCCCTCCCCTTTGGTCCATTTTGCATGGGGATGGTGCCGAAGACGGGAGAGGGTATTATTAACTTTTGTTTTTTGTCAGGCAGTGCCTGACCTACTTTTGTTCGAGAAACTAGCCGTTTGAGAGAATTTGTATTGTACTGACTAAAAATAATAGTTTATAAAAAGCTGGATTGCTTCAGGCTAATCGCCTTCGCAATGACGGCACGCTTGAAAGTCTTACGCCAAGTCACTACAAGGTCGGTTGGGCATACCTGCCCAACAATAACTCTAACAAAAGAGGTCGAGTGATAAATCACTCGACCTCTTTTAACAAATAATGTCAAACTACTTGATTTCAACAGTAGCGCCAGCAGCTTCAAGTTGTTTCTTGATAGCTTCAGCTTCTTCTTTCTTAACGCCTTCTTTAACAGCTTTAGGAGCGCCATCAACTAAATCTTTAGCTTCTTTCAAGCCAAGACCAGTGATACCTCTAACTTCTTTAAGAACAGCGATTTTCTTATCAGCTGGAACAGAAGCTAAGATTACGTTTACTTCAGCATCAGCATCATCTGCAGGTGCAGCAGCGGCAGCAGGAGCAGCAGCAACAGCAACAGGTGCAGCAGCAGATACGCCGAATTTTTCTTCCATAGCTTTTACTAATTCAGCAGCTTCTAATAAAGTTAATTTTTCAATTGATTCTAAAATTGCTTCAATACTCATTTTGTTTCTCCTTTTATTTTATTTTTGAGTTGTTGTACGTTTTAAAGTTTTAGGTAAATATTACCCGATTCTGCTTAAGCAGATTTTTGATCTCTAACAGCTGCAACGGCTCTAACAAGAGATGACATAACAGCGTTGACAGAGTTTGCGATACCAGATGCTGGTGAGTTGATGCAACCAAGCATTTTTGCATAAAGTTCTTCTCTTGAAGGAAGATTTGCAAGTGCTTTTGCTTCTTCAGCAGACATAAGTTGTCCGTCCATTGCAGCAGCAATGATTTCACCTTTCTTAGTATCTTTGATAAATTTAGATAAAGCCTTAGCAGGTGCTACCTGATCTGTAAAACCAAATGCAATAGCGATTGGTCCTTTTAGAGTTTCAGCTAACACTTCATAAGGAGTGCCCTTGATAGCGATTTTTGCAAGAGTGTTTTTAGTAACCATGTAGTCGCCACCATCTTTTTGGATAGCACGTCTAAGGTTAGTAATTTCTTCTACGCTTAAACCCTTGTATTCGGTAACAATTGCAACTTGTGCTTTATCAATTTTTTCTTTGATAAGAGCTACCTTATCATTTTTGAAAGCTTTTGTTGACATTTTTTGCTCCTTTGTTATATTTTTTCGGATTAATTTCCGTTCGACCTGTTAAACTAAAAAAGATTTCGCAATCTTTTTTTAATCGCAAAATCCAATACAAATCTTTTAAATAAATGCTATTTACTTTTTGTTTTCGGATAATCTAGGCTAGCCATTCATGTTTAAATCCTAACAGGATACTAACTGTCTGCGATTACAATATAATTCATATCATGTACAAAATCCCATGTCAAGTTTTATATAAAGTTTTATTAAGAAAAGCAGGAGTTTTAACGTCCTGCTCCTTCTGAAACTATATATTGTTTTTCTATGCCTTGTGCATCAAGTATAAAATCACACAATTCTCTAACAGCACCGCGACCGCCGTTAATGGTTGATTTAAAGTTACAAATTTCTTGAACTTCTTTAACTGCGTCAGCAGGACAGCATGCAAGACCGACTTTTTCTAAAATGCAGACATCTGGTAAATCATCACCCATATATGAAACATTCTCATAAGTCAGATTATATTTTTCCATAAGTTCTTCAAGAGCAGGTAATTTATACTGTCTTCCTTGATAAACTTCCGTAAAATTCAAATTTTTTGCTCTGTGTGCTACAGTACCATTATTTCTTGCGGTAATAATTGCAGTAATAAAACCAGATTTATTCATTCGTACAATTCCATGCCCGTCTTTTACGTTAAAGGTTTTATATTCGACACCGTTTTCGTCATAAGTTACACTACCATCTGTCATAACTCCATCACAGTCAAAAACAAGCATCTTTATTTTTTTTGCAGCTTCCAACGCATTTAACTTTGTCATATAAATCTCTCCTTTTTTTTCTATTGTATAACAAAAATCTCAACTGTTTGTATGATTTTAATTAAAATTGGTTAAATGAAATTTTAAAAATGCCGATATTTGTATTGTTAAGGAAAATATACATGTTACAATTACTACCCAAAAGCGATACGCTTACCCCTAATTCTACTAATCCTAATGAGGCAGTAGCTTATATAAATTCTTATATTGAAAAATATCACTGTGAAAATATGAACATTGATATTTCATTTATGAACATACTAGACGCTTGTTATGTATCAACGATGTGTTCTACAACTCATTTTATTAAATATCCTAACGGAAAAATTAATTGGAAAATTTCATCTGACTTGGTACGAGAATTCAACAAAAATTTAAAACTGGGTAATTCAGAGTACGTTCTCTAATCATTATTATCCAAATAAAAAGAGCTTGAATAATCAAGCTCATATATAAGTACATATCCCAATCAACAACAAATTAATTATTAAAATTTTATATTAAGTTCAAAGCTATACTAGGTGCTTGGTTCGCGGTAGCAAGCAAAGTTGCGGATGCTTGTTGCAATATTTGCGCCTTAATATAACTAGAAGATTCGTTCGCTACATCAGCATCTCTAATTGTAGATAATGATGATGTTAAGTTTTCAGATTGAACTGTAATTGACGAAATAGCAGATTCTACTCTATTTTGAGCTGCACCAATCGCGGTTTGTCTGGTAGAAATATTTGAAATAGCCGCATCAAGAACTGTCAATTGTCCGGAAGCTTTAGCAGTACTAGCAGCACTTTTAACAAAATCTGCTATTTCAACCTTTAATAAATCTTTTGAAGTTGCACCTTCAAAAAGGCCTGCTTCTAAAGAAATTCTACTATTTGTAGTCGCATCTATACCTATTTGTAGATTAATCTCACTACCCTTGCCTTTCATAAGAGATATTCCATTAAATTCTGCATTAGCAGCAATTCTATCAATCTCATTTAGTCTTGCTGTCATTTCTGAAGCAATTGCCTTTAAAGAATCAGAACCATAGGTTCCGTTTGCTGCCTGCTCTGTTAAATCTCTTACACGTTGTAAATGTTCGGTAATTAAAGAATAGTTTTCTTCAGTTGTTTTCAACAAATCTGCACCCATAGAGGCGTTTTCAGAAGCAATATCCAAAGAACCAATTTTAGTTTTCCAACTTTCAGCAATAGAAAACCCCGCTGCATTATCTTTTGCATGGTTAATCTTATAACCCGTCGTCATTCTTTCTATTGCATTATTCAAGCTTGTTGTCGCTGAACTCAAATTCTTTTGTACAATCAAAGACGACAAATTTGTATTAATAGTAAGTGCCATTCCCTAATCCTTCTTATTTTAAAGCACTACTTGATAAACATAGATATGTACTCAATGCTCAATCAAGTTTTAATTATTCCCTAATCTTTATATACACATTCTATATCATCGAAATAAACATTACAAGTCATGTATTTTAAATTTTAACAAATATTTACAATAAGGAAATGGCAATTTAAGAAACTAATTCAAAAAAACATTCCACAACTTATCAAATTGGATATTTTGGAAATCCTTTAATGATTTTTTCGCTTTATTTATGATAGCATTTTTTAAAATAAGATATGAGTTGAAACATTTTAAATTTTGTCGCATCTCTCTAGTTTCTTTTCCGGGTGCAATATTTTCTATTGTTTCCTTAAAACTGCTATCATTTACGACCATATCAACATAAGCATTCATTGCTGCAATATTATTTTTTGAATTAAGTGATTTGCTTTCAAGCGCATTTGGGCCCATAGACAACAATTGATTAATTTGTGCATCTTTAGCTTCCTTTGTTGCTTTTGTTAAACCATATATAACTTCTTTTTTACCTGTAAACGATACATTGTTTAATTGCATTTATAACCTCCATAAAAAGTTTCCTAATATATTAAAACTCGTAAATATTTTTTTTGCTATTTGTAATAAAATAATAATATATGGAGGAAGATTATGACAAAGGTTTTAACAATAGGTAGTGCAACGATGGATGTATTCGTTGAATGTGATGATGCTAATATAGTTTCAGTATGCTCAAAAAACAAGAATTCAGATTTTATGAGTTATCCTTACGGTTCTAAAATTGATATTACTACATTTTCATCAAATGTTGGCGGTGGCGGTGTAAATACGGCATGCAATTTTGATAACTTAGGATTTGAAACTTCCGCAATATTTAAAATCGGTAAAGATATTTATTCTGAAGGTATTTTGGATTCTTTTAAACCTCGTGGTGTTAAATTAAATAATATTATTCAAAAAGAAGATACTTCAACAGGTTTTTCAATTATTTTAGTAAGCTTCCAAGGTGATAGAACCGTTTTGGCGCACAGAGGTGCAAACGCTGAAATCAGAGAAGATGAAATCAATTATGATGCAATAAAAGATGCAGATTTAATCTATGTAGCACCTTTAAACGGCGAATCAAATAAAGTCCTTGAGCCGATTGTGGAATATGCTCACCAACAAGGAACAAGAATTTGTTTTAATGCAGGTACGACAAGTATTAAGCGAGGTTTTGAACACATTAAAACAATTCTCAAATCTGCTCACATTGTTGTTATGAATAAAGAAGAAGCAACCATGACTACAGGTATCCAAGTTAGACCTGATACAAAAACAGAAAAATTCTCTCACGAACTTATTCATAGAGATGTTAAAAAGATGCTTACAACAATGAAAGTCATGGATTATCAAATCATTGTAATCACCGATGGAGGCAAAGGTGCTTATGCTTATGACGGACAAAAATTTTATTTCTGTCCTGTGTTTCCGTCCCCTGTTGTTTCAACACTTGGAGCAGGTGACGCTTTTGCTTCAACATTCTGTGCAGCGTTAGAAAGAACGAAATTAAATGTAGGTTTGTCATTAATGTACGCTTCTGTAAACTCTTCTTGCGTTGTTTCGGAATTCGGCGCAACTGAAGGTTTAGCAAACTTCGACCAAATTGAAGCAAAATTACAAACAAACCCTGATTATACATATTTAGAAGGTTAGTTATGGAGGTGCGCTTAATAGGGCGCACCTTTATTATAAACACCTATTTAATTTTGTTATATAATATCCATATGAATAGATTTAGATTTTTAACTTCTGGCGAAAGTCACGGCAAATGCCTGAATGCGATTATAGAAGGGATTCCTGCTGGAATCCGAATTAAAACCTCTGTGATTAATGAAGATTTGGCACGTCGCCAAGTCGGATATGGTCGCGGTGGCAGAATGAAAATTGAAAAAGACACTGTAGAAATTAAATCAGGTGTGCGCTTTGGCAAATCAACAGGTGCGCCAATTTGTCTTGAAATAAAAAACAAAGATTTTGAAAATTGGCAAGAGGTTATGAACACTGAGCATCAAGATTATCCTGCTCAAGAAACATTGAAAAAAATTGAAGAAAAATCATTTACAACTGTTCGTCCGGGACACGCTGATTATGCGGGGTCGATTAAATACAATTTTACCGACCTTAGAAATGTTTTAGAACGCTCAAGCGCAAGAAAAACAGCTATTGAAGTAGCAGTAGGTTCAGTTGCAAAACAAATTCTTAAAGAATTTGGCATTATGGGATTTTCTCATGTTATCCAAATCGGGAATGTAAAACTTGATTTCTACCCGAAAACTTATACTTTAATAAAAGAAAAAGCTGAAAAATCAGACGTCAGATGTGCAGATGACTTGACAGCAGATAGGATGCGTAACGCAATTGACGAAGCAGCTCAAGCCGGCGATACTTTGGGCGGTAAATTTGAAGTAATATTTGGCAACCTTCCTGTCGGATTAGGTTCTTACGTACATTGGGACAGATGTTTAGACGGGCGTTTGGCGCAAGCGGTTATGAGTATTCCTGCGGTTAAAGCTGTTGAAATAGGCGCAGGTGTTGACGCAGCCTCATTAAAAGGTTCTCAAATGCACGATGAAATTTTTGTTAAAAACAAAAATGTTTATCGACATACAAATAACGCCGGTGGACTGGAAGGCGGAATGACAAATGGGGAAGCACTTGTAATTAAAGGTACGATGAAAGCAATTCCTACTATGCGCAAACCGCTTGCAACCGTTGATATTGAAGACATGCAACCTGCAAGCGCACATTTTGAACGTTCTGATACATGTGCAGTTCCTGCGTGCGCGGTTGTTGCAGAAGCTAGAATTGCAATTATTCTTGCTGATGAACTTCTAACCAAAATAGGTGGTGATAACTTTGTAGAAATGAAGGCACATTATGGCGAATAATGAAAACATTGTTCTTGTCGGCATGCCTGCAAGCGGAAAAACTACCATTGGAACCTTGTTAGCCAATCAACTGAATAATTATATCCACATTGACATTGATAGTGTTATAGAAAAAACTCAAGGAATGAAAGTTTCTGATATTTTCGCCAAATTTTCAGAAGATTATTTTAGAAAATTGGAATACGACACAATCAAAATGGTTTGTACAGGTAAAAATAAAATCATTTCAACAGGTGGAGGTTCGTTTGAAAATCCTGACAATCGAGCAACTTTATTGAAGTTCGGTAAAGTTTTTTATTTGAAATCTGACCTTGATATATTATATTATAGAATATCAGAGGATTCGACAAGACCTCTTTTGCAAAAAGAAAATCCACGCCAAGTCTTATCAGATTTGATAAAAAAAAGAGAAGAAAACTATCAAAAAGCGCATTATACAATTGATACAAGCGCAATGAGTGAAGATGAAATTGTAAGGTTTATTATAAATGAGGCAAATTCTTAAAGTTCAAATAAGTGATAACAAAGAATATCCGATTGAAATTTCGGATAATAGTTTTGCAAAACTTAATCAAGAGCTTTATGAAGCAACACGCGGTCAAAAGCGTCTTGTCGTAATGTCCAAGAAAGTTTACAATTTATATTTTAATGAATTAAATTTTTCGGAAGAAGAAGTTTTTGTGTTGAAAGATGGCGAAAAAGAAAAAAACTACAAAAACTATCTTAAAATAATGAAACGAGCAATTGAGCGCGGTTTAACAAGAAACGATGTTATGATTGCTGTTGGCGGTGGCGTTGTTGGTGATATAACAGGTTTTGTAGCTTCAACTTATATGCGCGGAATTGATTATATCCAAGTTCCAACCACATTGCTTTCCGCTGTTGATTCTTCTGTTGGAGGAAAAACCGCAATTGATTTAGCCGAAGCTAAAAACATTATAGGGACTTTCTATCAGCCGAAAGCAGTTTATATAAATATAAATTTTCTTGATACGCTTGACAAACGTCAGTTTATGTCCGGCATGGGTGAAATTTTAAAATACGCTTTCATAGAAGAAAGTTGTAAATATGAAACTCCGCTTTATTTGTTTGAATTTTTGACTCTCGGCTGTGAAAAAATTATAGAAAAAGAGCCTTTGACCATAATTAGAATGATTGAATATTGTCTGCATTTAAAGATTGCAGTTGTAAACCAAGATGAAAAAGAAGGCGGATTGAGAAAAATTTTGAATTTTGGACATACGCTTGCTCACGCATTAGAAACAATTACCAAATACAAAAAATATACACATGGTGAAGCAGTTGTTTTAGGAATGTTTTTTATAATTGAATGGGCTTATAAAAAAGAATATATTAGCTATTCTTATTACAGGCTTTCAAAAGAATTACTGACAAAATACGGATTTAAGCCGCTTAATAAAAAATATCCGACAGAAAAACTTGTTGAGATTATGAAAAAAGATAAAAAAGCATCAAACGATAAAATTACATTCATAATTCCTTGTGAAAAAAAACAAGTAAAAGAAATCAAACTCACTCTGCCTGAAGTTGAAAAGATGCTTTAAAACCGCATTATAGAAATAGTTTTAATTTTATATTGTTGCATATATATTTTGACGTGATAAAATTTTGATATAAGCAATATATCGCTAAATTATGTGTATTTATTATGGAGAAGGACATGAAAATTACAGCTATCAACCAAACACCAACTTTTGGACAAAAACCAAATGCAAAACAAATGAAACTTTACACAAAGTCTGTAAATCAAGGTTTGAAGCTTCTAAATAAACAAGTTGATTTAATTTTGCATAACGCGTCAGCTCCTGCAATTGGTTCTGAAAATACAGGTATCGGTTCTCTTTTTTCAAAAACAGTAATAAACAAGCTTTTTCCGTTTTTAAAAGAGCATGGCATATCTGGTATTCAACAAGAGCCAAATGGTTTGAGAAAAGCAAAAGACAATTCTCCTTATGCACCGGAATCAAATGCAAAAAATATTTTTATGATTCCTTTGGAAAAGTTGGCATCAGATGAGTATAACAATATATTATCAAAAGAAACTTTTAATAAAATTGTGGCGAACAATCCCGATAAAAACAATGTAGATTATGATTATGTCCGCAAATCTTACAATATAGCTTTAAAAGAAGCGTTCAATAACGGCAAAAATTCTGCTGAGTTTGCAGAATTTAAACAACAAAATGAAGCAAAGTATGAACAAAGTGCGATTTTCCATTTGTTAAGCGAACTAAATACTGGCAAGAAATGGTCAGCCTTAGATAAAAATTTGTATTCAACTGCAGATAAATCAGCAGCTAAGAAAAGAATTAATGAATTAAAAACTCAATATAAAAACGATTATGATTTTTATATTTTTAACCAAATGATTTTAGAAAAAGAAAATGAAAAATCTAACGAATTAGCTAAAAAAACAGGTATTAAAATTATTGGAGATTCACCTGTTGCACAGACTGCAGTTGATGAGTGGGTTCATCAAAAACTTTTCTTAAAAGGTAAAGCTATCGGGTGTCCACCTGATTATTTTTCAAAAGACGGACAAAGATGGGGATTTAAGTATTACGACCCTGAAAAAATATTTAATAAAGATGGTTCATTGGGTGAAGCCGGTGAAGTTTTAAAGAAAAAATATGAAGATTATTTTGCAAGTTTTCCGGGCGGAATTAGAATTGACCACGTAATCGGACTTATTGACCCGTTTATTTATACAACTTCTGCTAAAAAAATGACACCTCAAAATTCAGGCAGAATATATTCTATAGAAGGTAAATATAAAAAACATTCATTGGATGAATATGCAATGCTTTTAACAAAAATTATTATTCCTGCTGCCGAAAAATATGGTTTGGACAAATCTTCAATTATTTGCGAGGACTTGGGTGATGCTACAAAACCTGTTCAAGAAATTATGAAAAAGCTCGAATTATCAGGAATTTCTGTTACACAATTTGACCACAGGGGAGCAACTACTCCTGCAAAAAATACGATTATGATAGGTTCACACGATAACCAATCATTTTTGGAATATGTAGAAGGCAAATTTAAAAACGTAAAAGATAAGAGTTTTATGCATAAAACTAAACTTTTAGCTGAAGATACCGCTCCATTGGGCGCAACAACTGCTGAGAAAAAACAATATAGAGAAGCTCTCAGAAAAGATAAATCTAAATTTATAGCTGCAAGCTTCGCAGAATTATTCACTAGTCCTGCAAGACGTGTTCAAATCTTCTTTACAGACCTTTTTGGAATTGCAAAAACTTATAATCGTCCGGGAACTAAAAAAGGCAATTGGTCAATCAGACTCGGCGAAAACTTTGAAAAAGATTACTACAAAGCAGTTGCAGAAGGAAAAGCACCTAACTTTGCAAAAGTAATTGCAACAGCCCTAAGACAAAGAGGGTTAGATAAAGGAAATTACGAGTTAATGAAAAACTTAGACGACTCTGCAAAAATTTTGGGAGAAAGCTAAAGTAATATTACACACAAATAAAAGTTATTCAAGCCTTTAAGCAACATATTAAGTTTTGATTGAAACTTATAAAAAAATCGTGTATAATGGCATTAATTGAGGATTGAATAATGTTTAAACGTAAATGTAAAATAACCTATATTGCACATGGTGCGACTGTACATTCTTTAGATGGTATTATTTGTGATACAGAAAAATACCCAAAATTAAATGAATTTGGAGAAGAAGAAATAGAAAAAGTTTGCGGTTACCTTAATAATAGGGCAGTAGCTTATGATAAAATTTATTCAAGTTCATCTGCCAGGTGTACCCAATCTGCTGAAATTATTGCTAAACTTTTCAAAAAGAAAATTACAATTATTGATTTACCTGCAAGAAATCATGGTGAATGGAGCGGGCGTTCATATGAAGATTTATTTGACCAATACGGTCCGGAGGTTATTTTACAACAACCTAAGAATGGAGAAGCTTTAGAAGTTTTTAACAAACGCGTTTCTGATGTTATAGATAAATTAGTGGAAGAAAATAGAGGAAACAGAATTATTGTTGTAACAACTCCCGATGTAATTCAATCTGCAATTGCTAAAACATTGGAGTTATCGCCAGTTAGTCAATTTAAAAATCTTATCAAGACTGGTACTTTAACACAAATTAGTTATTTTGAAGGTGATTGGTCTAGTATTATTTATTCAGATCATATGCCGGTATAGTGTATAAACAATTTATTTATAGATTTTTACAATAAAAAAGAGCGGTTGAAGTTATGCTTCAACCGCTCTTTTAGTATTCTAATTATTCATTATCAGAATTTTTGTTATCACCAACAAGTAAATCAGGTGCGCCAAACATACCTTCAATTTCTTCTAAAATTGCAGATGGTTTGCGAGCTTGATTTCTTTGTGCTGCACGTTTTTGAGCTTCTTTATCTCTTTCTTCGTTAGCACATGACAAGTGATAGAAACCTGTACCGGCAGGTATCAAACGACCGATAATAACGTTTTCTTTCAAACCTCTTAACAAGTCTTTCTTACCATCTACGGCAGCTTCTGTCAAGATTCTTGTTGTTTCTTGGAATGAAGCAGCTGAAATGAATGATTCAGTGTTCAATGAAGCCTTTGTGATACCTAATAACATGTATTCGCAAGTTGCTTCTTGACCATCATGTTCTTTAACAGCTTTGTTTTCATTTTCAAATGTTTGAACTTCAACCAACTCACCAGGAAGTAAGTTAGTATCACCTGAATCAACAATTCTAACCTTCTTAGTCATCTGACGAACGATAATTTCAATGTGTTTGTCGGCGATTTCTACACCTTGTGAACGGTATACACGTTGAACTTCGTCTACCAAGTATTGTTGAGCTTCTTCAGGGCCACAAAGTCTGATAACGTCATGAGGATTTAAAGGACCACTTGTCAATGGTTGACCTTTCTTAATCTTTTGACCGTTTTGAACCACAATACTTGCATCAATTGCAAATTTGATTTCAGTTCTTGTACCTGCTTCTGTTTCTAAGAATAGTCTAGGAACATCGTCTTCAATTTCAATTCTAGCTACACCGTCAACTTCTGCTAAAATAGCGCAATCTTTTGGTTTTCTAGCTTCAAGAAGTTCTTCAACTCTCGGAAGACCTTGAACGATATCGCCTGTTTTTTCTCTTTCAAATACCAATGTAGCAAGCATATCACCACGTAATACCAAAGATCCTTCTTCAACCTGTAACATAGTACCCGGGCTGATTAAGTATGGACGACCGTTTCTGATTGTAACTGATTTTGCAGTAACATCAACAATCTTACCTGAAACAGGTGCTAATTCACCGGATTCTGCAACAACTGAATCTAACTTGATGAAATCGCCTTTCTTAACTGATGGTTTTGATTTTGTATCAACAGTTGTTTCAAAGTTAGCACAGTTTAGAAGTAATCTTCTTGATTCTGCTACATCACCCTTTATTGAAGCAACACCATCATTTAAAGCTAGAACTTCAGTCTTGGCTATTGGAGTTTTAGCATCAATTACTTCGCCATTTGCAACTAACAATTCAGTTTGAAGTGAGCTGTTAAGTTTAGAATTACCTTCCAATTCACGACGAACAATTAATGTTTCCAATACAACAATCTTTAATTCGCCATTTTCATCAAGTTCTACCATACCTTTTAAGTGTGATAAGTAGCCTTGCATTTGAAGAACTAAGCTTGTTCTTGTTAATGTTGCACCATCAAGGTTTCTAACTCTAGCACCATCTTTGTATTGCAATTGAGTTACAGGAACGATATTAATTGATTCATCAGTTGTATTGAATTCAATAGAAACTTCCTTAGGTTCAATGTACATTGGTTGAACAGGTCTAACCAATATTTGAACAGGTTTGTCTTCTAATGATTCTTCTTCAAGAGCCGATGTATCAATATCTTCATCTAAATCATCAATATCTAAATCATCAAAATCCATTTCCATCAATGTTACGATAGAAGTTTCTTTTGCTTTAATACCCTTAGCGATAACTGTACCTTCTTCAACAACACAACCTTCTTCTACCTTCAATTCAGAAATGTTTGGAAGTGTATGAACTTCACCCGGTCTGATTGTAACTTCGTGAACAACATCGTTAAATTCTTTGAATTCTACAATACCATCAATGTGGCAGTAAACGTCTTTAACAACTTCTGTACCGGCAGTTACAAATGTACCGTTGTCAACCATCTTCAATGAAGAATCTTTGTTTACTTGGTGAACTTCTTCAGGAACGAATACGATATGACCAGGATTTGTAACGATTTGGTTTTCATCAACTTCGATATCAACATATTTGATTTCACCTGAAGATGAAACAGAACATTCATCGTCAACAAGTTCGGCAATAATCATACCGTTTTCAACTGTTGTATCAACAGGAGCTTTAACAATATATTTTTCACCAGTTTTATCAACTGTCCATAATTGTTCTTTCTTAGTTTGTTCAAACTTAGCATTAGCCGGGTTCAAAGAAGCGATTACAATTGTAATTTCTTTACCTTGAACAATCTTGTTGATTTTGTTCTTGCCAGATTTAACTTCTTCAACAACCAAATCTTCTGCGTAACGAACTTCACCACCGTGTTCTGAAATCATCAAAGTTTCAGCTAATTTATCACCGGCTTTAACCTTTTGTTCATCAGAAACAAGAACTTTTGAACCACCAGGTAAGTTATAAACATCACCACCGATAATCCAAACAATACCGTTTTTGTTAGCAGTTCTTGAAATGTTACCTTGTCTGTCTTTCTTTTCGTCTGCTACGAAGTCTTCAAACAAGATTTCACCTGACATATCAGCGTTAATATCTTTTGTAGCTTTTTCTGTCAAACGACCGCCATCATTAGCAGTTGGTTTGTATTCAGCAAGTTTGAAGTCT
>USFB01000042.1 GCA_900553895.1 uncultured bacterium
TTAATGATAATTTAATATGGGTAGGTGGCCGAGTGGCTAAAGGCGACAGACTGTAAATCTGTTCACGAGAGTGTACGGTGGTTCGAATCCACCCCTGCCCAAATTTTAATCCCTCTTAGCCAGAGGGATTTTTTAGTAATAAGTAAAAAGTATTTACAAAGTTTTCAAACTTTAGGTTTATACATTTTTTCTAAATCTAACACGTTTTATCCCTCATAAATATTGAACTGTAATAGATACTGTAATAGATTTTAATATAATAAGTTTAAAATATGAATTCATATTTTGTTTTTTGTGCTAATATTTCAGTATGAAAACAGTATCAAAAATATTATTAATAATATTCTTTTTTATTTTTTCATTCATCAATAACCGTACAACTTTTGACGGTTATGTTCAAGACGGTTTTTTCAGTACGAAAAAACAAGAACATCGTTGTTGTATTGAACCTATAGAAGGTGAAGGTTTTATTATTCTACCTTCAAATTCTGATAGCAATAACACTGTTTCAAGTGTCGGCGGTTCTTATTCTCATTCAACGATAAGAAATGCTTTTTACGTAAAAAATCGCTATATATCAAAAAATCAATATACAATTACTCATTTATATAAAACAGAAATCTTTCCCAACGCGCCTTAATTAAATTTTTATCAAAAAGATTTAATAATATTGTAGAAAGGAAAGAAACATGGAATTTATTCAGAATTTTGTTTCGGCGCATAATGTGCTGATTTCGGCAGGAATATTAATTCTTGCATATATATTCATTGCAATGGAAAAAATACCAAAGGTAACAATCGCGCTATTAGGTGCAGGTATTACCATTGTATTGGGTTTGGTTAGCCAAATTAAAACTGTTGACGGAATTTTAAACCCACATTATTTTGTAAACTTCATTGATTTTAACGTAATTTTCTTGCTTGTTTCAATGATGATTATTGTTAATATTACGACAAGAAGTGGTGTGTTTACATATTTGGCAAACGAATTGATGAAGGCTACAAAAGGTCATCCGGTTTTAATATTGGCTGCTCTTGGTGTGTTTACAGCTGTTGTAAGTGCGTTTTTGGATAACGTAACAACCGTTATTTTGATTTTGCCGATTACTTTTGCTATCGCAAGAAAATTGGATATAGACCCGATTCCATTCTTGCTAACAGAAGTTTTTGCATCTAATATCGGTGGTACTGCAACATTAATCGGTGATCCGCCAAACATTATTATCGGTAGTGCTGCCGGATTTAGTTTTATGGATTTCATAAATAATTTAACATGTGTAATTGCTATAATTTTGTTTACTGTAATCGCATTTCTATCAATTATGTTTAAATCAAAACTTCATGCAGATGATGCTAAGATGAAAGAAATTTCAGAAATTGATAACTCAAAAACAATTACAGATAAAAACTTGATGATTCGTTCAATGCTAGTTTTAGGTTTGGTAATTTTAGGTTTTGTAACGCACGATATTACACATATTGAAACTTGTGTTGCTGCTATGCTTGGTGCGAGCGTATTGTTACTGTTTGAAAAACCTACAGATATTTTAAAAGATGTAGAGTGGAATACAATATTTTTCTTTATCGGTTTATTTATTATTATCGGTGGTGTTGAAGCATCAGGTGGTATTAAATTAATGGCAGAATGGATTTTGAAAGTTACACAAGGTTCTCAAGAAGCAACGTCAATGCTTATCTTGTGGGGTTCAGGTCTAATCTCAGGTATTATTGATAATATTCCATATACAGCAACAATGTCGCCAATGTTGGTAGAAATCCAAAGAACAATGGGTGAAGTTTACACAACTCCATTGTGGTGGAGCTTGTCACTAGGTGCTTGTTTAGGCGGTAACTTAACCATAATTGGTGCAGCAGCTAACGTAATTGTTTCTGAAAATGCAGCAAAGGAAGGACATCCGATTGCATTTTTGAGATTTATGAAATATGGTGTTGCAGTAGTTATTATGTCACTTATCATAAGCACGGTTTATTTAAATTTGAGATTTATTTAATGAACTCGAAATATATTTTGTGAACAAAAAACTCTCGTTTTATTGCGAGGGTTTTTTATTTTGTAATAAAATGCTTTGCTTTGTTACCCAAAATTATCGTTGTTGCTTGTGTTAATTTAACGTTTTCTACAGCTTCTCCCTTGAGGGGAGAAGCTGGCTGGAAGCCTGATGAGGGTGATAAAAATATATAAAAATTTTTATTTTATAATAAGCCCCCACCAGAATTTCTAAGTTTCGCGAAGCTCAACTTGAAATTCTACCCTCCCCTGTGGAGACGGGACTAAAGTCGTTCGACAAACATAAGCATATCCCCTTCCTTTATAGGGGGATGGTTAGCAAGGGTGGGGAAAACGTTAGTGCTTTACACCTTTTTTAATTATTCTCAAGTTTATTTGCAAGTCTTACAAGTTTTGTTGCTTGTTCGTTCAGTTGATTTTCAAGAATAATCTCTTTATCTCCAAGATAAGTATTTGCAATAATCGGGTTTTCGTTGAACTCTTTTACATTATGTTTAATTATTTTCTTAGCTCGTTTATGCATGCTATCTAACAGTTTGTTGTCTTCTTCTGACAATTTGTTTGCTTCAAGGATTTCTTTCCCGTCTTTAATTCGATTCGTAATTGATGGAATTCTTCCTTCATGCATTTCCATATTACGTTTTGCGTCTTCAATTTTATCAATAGTTTTTTTGTCATAAAAATTTTTTTCTAATGATTTATCAAGACTCTGTTTTGACACTAAAACATTGCTAAATCTGCGCATACTTCGTTTTGCATCACTAGCGAAGGTTAATAAATTATTTCTTTTTTCAGCAATAGCTGGTGCGAGCTTTTCTAAAGTTATGTTTGCAAGCCCGTTTTTTATATTCTTTTTCATTGCTGAATAAACAAGATAAGCTGATTTTAGATAAGACGGGATAAAAAAGCTGTCATCTTCAACCAAACTGTCGGCATACTCTTTAGCATCTGGATTATTAAACGCTTTTTCACTTTTTGTTTTCAAACTGTTAAACAAAGTTTGATTTTCATCAATTCTATCAAGCTTTAATCTTGTAATTTTATCAAAATCAGACGGATTAAATTTATGTTTTGCACTATGTTTGTTTATTTTGACAACTTCGTCTTTGCAAGAGTTTATCAATGAGTTTAAATCATCACATAACGGTTGATGTTTCTCTATAAATGAATTTAAATCTTTTTTTATAAAATTAGCAGCATCTCTTGAACTTATGCTGCCATTAAAAGAAGGCATAACAACGTTATTATTTGTCAGTTGATTTTGTCTGCCGTAAGTCAAATTCTGATTAAAACTGCTTGGTAAAATTTTCATGATATACACCCCTCTGTGCATATATTACCACCAAGTTTATTTTTTTGCATACCTTTCGTCAACAATAGTTTCAAATTGTCTGAAAACATCGTTTCCTACTAATTGTTCTAGGCGAGAACGTTTTTCGAAAAAGTTTCCGCGAGCTTTGATTTGTTCATCCATTGCTTCTCTATAAAATGTATCCGTAATTAAAATAACTTCTTTTTTTGATTTTTGTGAATTCTGATAATTTTGACGTCTTTGTTCAACCATTTCCGTTGTCATGTCGTAAAGTTGCCTTGCTGTCATATAGTCATAATACATGTCAACAACTTTTTGTTGAAGCTCATCAACTTTTCTTACTAATAAAATCATATCCGCATCATTTACTTGCGAATATTTATAATTCAAAGCTTTTGTATCTTGTGACATTATACCTAATGTATTGCCACCAATAAGTGCTGCACTGGCTAATACAGGATTCCCCATGCCTGCACCTAAGAATGTTGACATGCCGGCTATGGTTGTTAGAACTTTTTTTACTGCACTTTGATCAGGTTTATCTTTATCAGGATTAGAAAGTTTGTAAATCGCAAACTTAATGGTGTCGCTTTTTGTTGCAGCACCTTGCCACAATAAAGATAAATCTTCTAACATTTCGTTGTAGTCGATTTCTACTGATTTAGATACTTCTAATGCCATTTTTTTTATGCTTAAATCCGCATAAGTCAAGCCTTCGCTATAAAATTTTTCTTCTTTCGAAATATTTGCTTTAATGTCGATTTTTCCATTAACATCTATTTTGTTTTCAGGAATATCAGTCGTTCCAAGTCTGAAAAAAGCATCTTTTGGAGAATTTAAATCCTCCATTTTTACTTCCGCAAATGTTGGAAGAATTGTAGAAGTCGCCATTGAAATCAAAAGCAGAGTGGAAAGAATTTTATTTTTTGCCATTCTTTTTACCTCCATCTTTTGTCTCACCATTTTTGTATAAAACAGAATTAAAATCATATTGATACAATTCCAAACTGTCAACAATCTTTTTTCCTGCAAGTCTTTGAAGCTGGATATGATATTTTTTCGCAGATTGTTCTAAGTTAAATTCTTGAATTCGCATTGAATCGTATAATGATGAAGAAATTGCAATCTCTAAAACATCTCCGCCTTCAAGTGCTTTTGAATAATTTCTACTGTATAAAATCATTTTTGAGCGCGTATCTTTTAATTGTGTCAAAGTGCTTTTGTAGTTGTAGTATGAGCTAATTAAAGAATCCTGCAAATCCTCAATCATGCTTGCGAGTTCTATTAATTCAGTATCAGTTAATGGTGTTTCTTGTGGTACATTTTTTCTGTTAATCAAACCTTGTGCCAGTCTTCCTGCAGAAAAAGCTGATGTTTGTATGCCGTAATTTGCACCCATAAGTGAAGGTACAAAAGAAGCTCCTGTTACAACAGCTGAAAGAGTTTTTGCCATCAAAGAGGAATGAATTCTACGTTGAGATTCCGGCGTTGCAAGTTTTTTTAGTGCAAATTCAATAACTTGGTTGTTTTCGACAGTACCTTTCCAAAGTTGTTCTAAGTCTTTGATATCATGGTCTTTTTGAGTATCTATGAGCTGTGCCAAATCTTCCGAATCGCTTACCAGAAGAGAACCTTGCAATTGCTTTGCTCCTTTTTCTATAGCAATAGAAGGTTTTTCAATACTGTTTTTATCTAAAGTTACAACACCATCATCAGCACCAAAACTAACAGTTGGTGCTAACAAAGCCAGTATTAAACTCACTCCCAAAAACTTTTTCATAATACATTTATACTCCAATTTAAAGACAGGAGTCAACTATATATTATGAACCTATGTAGAGCCAAAAATTCCCCAACTTGATAATTCTTTTTTCAGCATGCCCGTCTTAACATGTTTTAGTCGAGTTTAAAGGAGGATTCATGAGTAATAGTATTTACGCTGCGCCGATTTATAAGTTAAAAGAATTAAATAATCTTTTTATTGAATTGACCGAAAAAAATTGCAACCAAAGATGTGCAAAATGTTATATTGATTTTCCGATTAGCAGAAATACAAAAGATTTTATTTCTTTAGAAAAAATAAAAGAAGCTTTAAATGATACAAAACACGAAAATGTTTATTGCATTTATCTTACGGGTGCAGAACCTATGACTCATCCTGATTTCAATTCTATTTTAAGGTTGTGTTTAAAAAGGTGTAATGTTTGTATTTGTACAAACGGAAGTTTTCTTAACGAAAAGAAAATAAGATTTTTGAAAAAAGTTGAGGAGGAGGGTTTGGTGAATAAAACAGAAAATCAAATCTTTTTTAAACTTTCGTTAGCGCATTTTAATGAACTCGAAAGCGACAAAGTGCGTTATAGAGGGAATTTTAGACAAACAATTTTTGCTCTTAAAACTTTAAGTCGATATAATTTTAATTCTGTTTTATCAATCCAAAATTTTTATAATTTAGACAAAAACGAAATCAAGAATGAGTTTAGCAGAATTTTTGCGGAACAAGAAATTCAAAATACGGATATACAGATTAACTTATCTTATCCGAATTTTGATGATGAAAATTTTGCAAAACCTTCTCATAAAACAGATTGCATGTTTGGAAGAATTCTTACACAAAAAGGGGTTTACGCATGCCCGTTTTTAGCGAATGATTACAGAGGGCGAGTTGGCAGCTCTTTTGCAGATTACTCAAAAACATTCACTGCTGAAACAGATTTTTGTGCGACATGCTCGAAGAATGACGGATGCATGTTTTCGATAGGATAATCGACATTTGCGCCGCGAGCGTGTGTGCGTATAGCACACGATAGCGAGCGCAAAAGTGCAAGCTTTGCTTGCTACATCCATTTGATTAACAACCGTAAGGTTGTAGAAAACATCAAATGTTTCTTCTTTTTTGTTACTTTTTTCTTCTTGCATTTACAAAGAAGAAAAAAGTAAGAAAGTCTTTATATAATCCTTATATAATCACCCTTTCAAAACTTTACAATTAAAAGAGGTCAAAAGTTGGTTAACATTTGTAACATTATTCCGCTGAATTAATACTAAAGAGTTACTTTTCTGTTAAGATTATGTTATAAATAATAATGTAAAAATATATATTCAAACACGAGAAATGAACGGAGGCAAAAATGTCAGTAGGACAATTCGTATTTATGTTGCACAGCCACCTGCCTTATTATAGAAAAGCAGGAATGTGGCCATTCGGTGAAGAAAATCTTTACGAATGTATGGCAGAAACTTATGTACCTCTATTAAACGCTATTTCAGAATTATATGATGAAGGTATTAAGGCAAAATTAACAGTTGGCATTACACCAATTCTTGCAGAACAGTTAAATGACGAACACTTGCAAAATGGTTTTGTTGAATACATTGATTCAAGAATAAAAGCGGTATCTAAGGATTTGGAAAGATATCCTGATCCTAAGGTTGCTCATTCTCAGCATTTGAAATACTTGGCAAAATACTATTTTGATTTGTGGAACAAATTAAGAGATGATTTTGTTAATAAATATGAAAAGAACTTGATTAAATATTTCAAGAAATATCAAGATTTAGGTTGTATTGAAATTACTACATCAGGTGCAACTCATGGTTTCTCACCACTTCTTGCAACTGATAGCAACTTGAATGCACAATTCAAGGTTGGTCAAGATACAACAAAAAGATTGTTTGGTAAAAAGGCAATGGGCGCTTGGTTGCCTGAATGTGCTTACCGTCAAGGTTATGAATACGTTGGAAAAGACGGCAAAAAACATTGGCGTCCTGCTATTGAAGTTACACTTCAAAATAATGATATTCACTACTTCTTTACAGAATCTCACGTAATTGAAGGTGGTAATTCAATCGGTAATAGACGTGTAATCGGTATGTACGGAAATATTGAATACATTCCGCTTCCAGAAAGACCTGCAACAGGTTATGACACTTATTCTGCTTATTGGTTACCTGATGCACAAGTTGCAGTAATGGGACGTAACGACAGAGCAGGCTATCAAGTATGGTCAGCTGCAGATGGTTATCCTGGTGATGGTTGCTTTAGAGAATTCCACAAAAAGGATGATAAATCAGGCATGCACTACTGGAGAATTACTTCACCTACTACTGATTTAGGTGACAAAATGTTGTATGATCCTGTTCTTGCTATGAACAAGATTAATGAAAACTCAGACCACTATACAACATTGATTTATCACTTATTGAATGATTACAAACTCGCTCACGACGGTAAAGAAGGTTTGGTAATGGTATCATTCGATACAGAATTGTTCGGTCACTGGTGGTTTGAAGGTGTTGAGTTCATTAAACAGGTTATTAAGAAATTCAATGATTTTCTTCCAGAAGTAGAAAGACTTACAGCAGGTGAATATGTAACTAAGTATCCGCCAAAAGAAGCTATCCAAATTCCTGAAAGTTCTTGGGGACAAGGTGGTCACTTCTATGTATGGATGAATCACTTAACTGAATGGATGTGGCCAATTATTCACTCTTGTGAAAAGAGAATTAATGCAATAGTTGACGCTCATTCTGAAATTCCTGAAGACAAGTTGATGTTAAGAGCGTTGAATCAATTAGCTAGAGAAAATTTATTGCTTCAAAGTTCAGATTGGCCGTTCTTAATTACAACATGGCAGGCTAAAGATTATGCAACAGATAGATTCAATGAACACGTTGACAGATTTAGCTTAATTGCAGATATGATTGAAAGCGGAAATATTGATGAAGCTAAATTGAAAGAAATTGAAGATATTGATAATTGCTTCCCTGAAATTGATTACAGAGTTTATCAATCAATTACGGAAGGCACAATTCCTCAACAAGAAAAGAAATTGGCTCCGTTGTATAAATAATTTGAGAGTTGTTTTAGAAAAGGTTCGATTTAATTTAAATCGAACCTTTTTTTATTTTTTAGGCAAACCAATATTTTACTGTTTATTTAATCTTTGAATTAAATCGTTTGTAATATCGATTCCTCCAGAAAATACGCTTCTGGAATCAATTATTGCATCTAAACCTTTTTCCAGACGGATTTTTTCTGTAACTGCGTGGATTCTATTATAAACATCCTCTTCCTTACGTTCTCTGAAATCATTAAATGCTTGTTCTTTTGTGCGAAGTTCTGCTTGAACCGTTGCTTCAAACTTTTGTTTTTGTACAGCAGATTCTAACTTGTTAAACTCAGCTTCTTTCATCATCAAATACTGTTTTATTTCGTTATTTTTTGTTTCAATTTGCGTAAGTGTATTTTTTGCATACTGATAATTTTGAATAACTTTATCATAATTTATATATCCAACACCACCGGCAAATGTCGGAAGAGTAAGAGTTAGTATAAGTATTGTTGTAATTATTTTTTTCATATAACCTCATTTTCCATTTTCAATTAAAAAATCCTTCCCTAAAGGAATGATTTTTAATATCCATAATAATTCATCCCTCCTGTACCAAACGTGAAGTAGCCATTCTTTGAACCATAACTTCCGGGATTTGTAATCGGAATACCGTAATCAACCGAAATTGGACCTACACCCGGAACATAAACTTTTAATCCGACACCTGCAGTTATTGCGCTCATAGGTCTATCATACAATCTGCTTGAAATTGTCGGGTCGAATACTTTACCGGCGTCAACAAAGAACGTTAGACGAATTTTTTGGAAGAAATCCCACTTAACTCTATCCGAGAACGGTAAAGGAGTCGCAAGTTCAGCCGAACCCATGATGAACGCGTCACCCGAGCCTACACCGCTCATTCTAAACCCTCTGATTGAGTAAGGACCGCCAAGTCTAAACGCCATAACTTCCGGCATATCATCACCATGAACCTTAATACCGCCCCTTGCATTTAAGGCAAATGATGATTTTTTGAGGACAGGGAAGTATTTTGTAATTCCACCGGCAATACGGCCGTTAGTGTTTCTAATCGAACTTATGCTGACAGCTTCAATAAATTTAGCATTAGCTACAATACCGTTTCGAGGATTTTCGTCTGAATCAAGAGTTGAATATTTTATCCCCGGGGCAAAATTTATAAATGTTCCGCCAGTCAACTGTTTAGCTCTTTGTGAAATGTCTAATCCTCTCAAGGCATACATTTGAGAAATTTTGTTGTAGTCGCCTTCACTCATACTTATATGTTCAATTCCTGTTGTAAAATCAGCCGTAACCCCATCTACATTACGGAATTTATGCTCAATGCCTGCACTTATACCAAAACGACGTTCAATAGCAAGCGGAACTTGCCAACTACCCATATCACGATAATAAAGCTTACTCATAAGTGAATTATCAGCGTTTAAGAACTGAGGTTCAAAGAAATTCAATTCAAATTGATAATTCATTCGATTTTTGATAGACGCATCACTTAATAAAATCCCTGAACCTAAAATGCCTGTTGCAGAAAGTCTTTGACCTCTACCGAGGAAGTTGTTTTCACTTATAGTTAGAGAACCGAACGCTCCCAAACCATTATCAATACCACCGCCGATAGCAAGGCTGTTTGACGTATCTTCTTTGACAACTACTTTAACATTATATTCGCCTTCTACCGTATCACTCGGGCAAATTTGCCTATCTACATCTTTGAAGATTTTTGTCGAATAAATTCTACCTAAATCTTCTTTTAAGTAGTTTTCGTTGTAGACAGTCCCAGGTTGAGTCATAATGTTACGTTCGATAACATAATCTTTTGTTTTTTCATTGCCTTCAATTATGATTTTGTCAATCACGCCTTCAGTTAGGGTAAAAGTTAATGCGCCGTCAGGATCATCATCAACAGAGCTTACACCTGCCAATATGTAGCCTTTTTTGTGGTAATAACCGCTCATGTTGTCAATTGCCGTGTTTATGTTGGAGATGTTTTGAGGAAGCCCTTTTAGTGGCATTACAAACGGCATTAATTCCATTGTTGAAATTACGGTATTGCCGACAATAGAAACATTAGAAACAGCAATATTTTCTTGGAGTTCAAAAGTAAGAGTAACCGTGTCATCTGAATTTAGGGTTGGTTCAATAGCCATTTTATCGGTAAAAAATCCGATAGCATAAATGCGTTGCAAATCTTGTTGCAATAAATCTTCATTAAACAGTGAGCCTGATTGAGTTTTGATTTTTGAGGAAATTATTTCTGGAGAAAGCAGATGTAGACCGCGAAACTCAATGTCACTAATAATTTTACCTTCCAAATCAACTTGTTCAGCATTGTTTGTGTCAACTCCCGCAACGTAAGTTGATTCTTCGCTTTTTTCGAGTTCTTGCACCGGCTCATCTGCAACGTTAGGTGGCGCAAAGAAATCTGATTTTTCTTGCGTGTCACCTTGAGATGGTGGAGGTGTCGCGACTTTTGCTGGAATTTCGTCTGTGTCTGTTTTTTGGGTAGCTGTTGGGGTGCTTTCGTCAATTTCAGAGGAGAAATAATCCGAATCTGTATTTTCTGTATTTGGATTATATGGGACAAAAGTTTTTATCACTGGTTTTACAGTTTTTGATGTGTCTAAATACAATGGATTAATTAATTTAATCGGTTTGGCAGGGTTTAGTTCTAACAATGAAAAATCGGGTTTTGAGGAGATTAAATAAGTGTCATAATCTTTTGTTATTGGGATAATAGTTTCTTCTGCAAGCGCGAGGAGTTTTGAATTTTGAGGCTCTGCGCCCATTATAGTATTAATAGCAAAAATCGGAGTGCAACTTAAATACGCTGCCAACAGTGAAGCAGCAGCTAATTTTGTATTAAGTTTTCTCCTCTTATTTTTTACTTCCATTTTTACTTTGTTATGATGCGAAAGCAAGCATGTTTTGTTGAATTGAAAATTGAAAGTGGAAAATGGAAAATTATTTAAAAATTCCTAATATAAAATTTGTTTAAGATTGAACGTATTTATTAAAAAATATTTTATATAATTTTCCATTTTCCACTTTCCACTTTCCATTTATATATCCGCTTCTGTCAGTGACAACACAGCCTGATAAAACCCTTTCGGGTCATTGCCGGCAAATGATGAGCGTAAAACATTTGAGCCGACATTTACAGTCACAAACGTCGTTCCGTTTTCTGCATATACTTCATATTTACCTTTACCTTGTAAATATTTGGATTTAGCACCTGTAACCGAAAGAACAGGGTACGCAACAATTCCCGGACTGTCTTTTGGTAAAGCACCCATTTTACAGTTTGCCAAAGACTGTGATTTTGGTCTGTTTGCAAGATTAGCAAACGCTATATAAACTCTTCCGCCTTGCTCAAACATAGCTTCTTCGAAACCTCCATCGGTTATAACATTTGCTTTTAAGTACAAATTTGTTGTTTCTGCACTGTTTGAAATAACTTTAAAGGTTGTAGAAAGTGGCGAATATAAATTCCCTGTCCTATCTGTAATATTTGCAGTAAGAACTGGACTTGAAACAGCTTCAACTTTTACAAAACGAGGAAGGTTTACTGAAAATGTAGTACTTGCAGAATTATTTTCTGCAAAAGCACTAAGCATGCTTAATATAAGCACAAAAAATGATAATACTAATTTTTTCAAAACGATTTCCCCAAATCCAGCTTAGCTTTAAATAAGGCTAATACCATTCTCCTCTAGTCTATATTAACCTATTAATCTTTGTTTTGGCAATTTGTAACACTTTGTAACAAAATTATAAAAACCCCTAATGTTTTTCCAAAATCAGCCGTTAAACATGAAAACAAGGTTGTACATTTTTAAGAGGATATTTAACAAAAACGCTCATGCAAATAGAGTATTTTATTTAAATTTAGATTGATGTTTTGTTACAAATTGTTACAATGAAAGTAACAACTTTACTATATAGAAAGCTTTAAAAGTGAAAAAGTTATTGATTACAGCATTATTCGCGTTTTGTTTAAGCGCACCGTCAGAAGCATCCTTTGTTATTGTTGACTATCAGGGTGACACTGTAGTGCGTCAGCAGAATATTGAGCGTAATTTAATAATCAATAGCGACGACGGGGGTGTGTATAATATTGCGGTGAGGCCGCTTGATGATGCTGTGAGAAGCTCAGACGGCAAGGTTTCTATTCCACTAAACAATTTGTATATCAATAACACAAGAGAAGATGTATATTTGCGTTATAACGAGTATTCAAATATTTTTGACGGCTTGACTATGGGTGGAGTCGCAAAAAATATGACTGCAAAAATTCGTGATTTTGGTATGGTTCCGGCTGGAACTTATAGCATCAATTTTGAGGTTCAGGCAACCGATGTTGATACAAATCAAATTGCATCGACTACAACATTTAATTTGCAATTTATAGTTCCGTCTATTCAAGAAATAAGTTTGCATGGTGAAGTACCAAGGATTACAGTTGGGGCGTCTGATGCGTTTAATAAAAATAAAAAAATTACAAATGAAACATCACCTTTAGTTTATATCAATTCTAATTGTGATTGGGAATTATCTGTCAATGCTGATAATTTTGGCGATAGAGCCGGTAATTATTATATAAGAACTGTAACAGCTTCTGCGAATGTTGGCGAACGTCTGCAAGAAAGAGTTTTGTTACAGGAAGGAAAAGAAATTATTTTAGCTAAGGGCAAAGCCCCTGCGAATAATGAATATGTTTCGGTCGAGTATTCGGTTGAAACAAAAGACGGCAAGTTTATACCTGCCGGCAATTATGACAACAAGGTGCGCTATATTCTAAGAGAAGGAAGCTAGGCACCCAGTCATTACGAGGAACAACAGCCAAAACGGATGACGAAGCAATCCACAAAAACAACAAGACAAGGAAACAACATGTTCAAGACACTAAACAAAAAAATACTAACAACAACTCTCGCGCTAATAATGACGGTACCTGCATTTGCGTCTATAGGTGTTTCACCTACGAGAATTGAAATTAATGCAAATAAACTTAAAACAAATTATGTAACAACTGCAATTGATGTAAAAGGTAGCCCAAATGCATCAACGCGTTATAAAGTTTATACAGGTTATTTTAAAGTAAACGAAAATAATGAAGCTGTTATGATTGACCATTCAAACGGTGATATTTATGACTTGTCCAAAAAAGTTAGATTTGTGCCATCAGAGTTTTCAATACCGCAAGGTAAATCTCAAAAAGTCAGAGTAAACGTAGCAGGGCTTAAACAATTGCCTGCAGGTGAAAGCAGAGCGATGATTTATATTGAAGATTTGAATCCGAAGGAAATGGCATTACCAACATACAGAGAGGGGATCGGAGCTCAAATTATTGTAAAAACTCGTGCCGGAATTCCGCTTTATATCGACAACGGTAGAATTAACAAAGTCGGTGAGATAGAAAAATTTGAAGTTGTAAAAGCAAAAGATGGTTTGTATGCTGAAACAAAAATATTATCAAAAGGTAATACAAGAATTCGTTGTAACAGAACAATACAAATATCACAAGGAAAAAAACTTATAGATGAGTTTAGTATTGGTGAAAAAGTTGTTAGTGGCGGTGGCTATAATATAAGTAAAGATAAAATCAGAATTGATAATATTCCAAATTCGGGTGAATACACTGTTACATTAGTTGTATCTTATGCGGATGAAAACGGAAAACGTAAAAATATCAAAAAAGAAATAAATGTAAATATACAAGGTAAAGTGTAAAACAAAAACTAAGAAAGGAAGGTTTACCCTATGAAAAAAATCGTAAAATTACTCCCAGTTGCACTAGCATTGATGATTGCAGTGCCAGCATTTGCGGAAGATGCAGCCGCAAAAGATACTGCAACTTCTGTTTTGAATTTGACAGTTCCAAAATTCATTAACATTACAAACCCTGGTTCAGGTAAAGAAACTACAAGTGCAACTTTCGATGCAAATTATACAACAATTACAACTGCTGATAATTTGACTGCATCATTCCACGTTATCAATAATGACCCAACAAGAAATATTTACTTGTCAGCAACAGCTCCAACTTCAGGTGGTAGTGCTCCGGCTTTGTTTGCAGCTGATGCCGCAGGCGCAGGATTAAGCATTGTTCTGACTAATTCAACAAGGGTTCCTGCAGATTCTTCTGTAACAAACATTACGGCAGGTTCTGGTACTGCAAAGGCTTCAAATCCTGATGCAATCGGTTTCGCTGTTACACCAACAATAACAGCTGTTGCTAATACTGGTTCAAAAGCACCAAGTCCGGCTTATGCATCAAATAAAGTAACATATCAAATTATAAATGGTGAGTACGACATGAGTTACGCATTACAAACTACCGCATTAGCAAATACATTCTCAACTCATGATACAGATGGTACTTACCAAGCAACAATTACTTTGACAACATCAGGAACATAGTAAGTAAGAAAAAACATGAAACAAGCTAAATCATTAAAATTATTAATATTTTTGATTACTGCAACGGTTGTTGCAGGAAAAGCTTATGGTTACGCAGAAGCTGAACAGGCGTTACAAACGTCTGTTCAGCCGGCTGTATCCATTATTAAATCGGATGCTTCTATCGAAAATCTTGGCGCAAATCCTGAACAGGGAACGCATAGTGGATTTAGAACTATTTTTAATTTAGAAACCAATGGCACGGATGACGACTATGATTTTTTGATAGAATCTAGTATTTTGACTTCAGGAGGTACGGTTTCTGCATACGGAAATAACGGTTGTATTTTATTTGGGCATACTCTTGCGACTCCGACAATGGAAGCAATAGATAATGCAAAAGCTGGAGGTAACAACAACGCAAACGTAATTGCATATCCTGTTACCATAGAAACTACAAATCCGTTCACATCCGCTTTTGACGGCGGTAACGGCAAAGGTGCTTGTTACGTAGTCAAAGTGAATGGTGGTGACAAAGGCACTGTAACACATACAGTATCAGGAACACCAATAAGCGGTACATATAGCGTGGGACAAGACCAAGCAGGGACTTATCAAGCGACGGTCACGTTCACGGCTTATAGCAAATAAAAAATATTCCCTTTATAGGGGGAGGAAGTAGCTGTTTACGAGCGAAAGCGAGTATTACAGATACAGGTGGGGGCTTACTGTTCCCAAAAACATGTTAAATAGAAAATCAGGGCATGGATGTCCTTAGTGGAAGAATTGAACATTGAAAAAGTAAAGAGAAAAGGTTTGTTATGGATTGCCACGCCTCTTACGAGGCTCGTAATGACAGCACACTTTGACGTTGTACGCCAAGTCATTGCGAGGAATGAAAGAGTTGAAAGTTAATCGTAAAAAGTTGAAAGTTATTTATATGGTGCAAAAAATTGCACCATATAATTTCTTAATTAAGATATGTTCAATATTGAAGATATACAACTTTTGA
>USFB01000043.1 GCA_900553895.1 uncultured bacterium
GTCCATATCGCCATCGTGGAGATGATGTCCTTAAAAGAGCAGCTGGCTGATCCGTACTATCTTTATCTGAAGAATTATGTGGTACGCAACTGTATGGAGCATGACTGTAATGTATCTTATCTTTTTGAGCAGTCTGGCAAATATCAGACACTGGAAAAGACCCCGCTTGACGGTATCCTGGCGATCGGCATTTTTTCAGACCAGCAGATTGCACAGTTGCTGGAGATCAGCCCGAACATCGTATTTGTGGATTCTTCCCCGGATGAACGCCGCTTTGATTCGGTTGTCTTAAACTTCCGTCTCGGCGTAGAGCAGGCACTGGATTATCTGCTTTACAAGGGACACCGCAAGATTGGTTTCTTAGGTCCTGCCTATAAATTAGACCAGAAAAAACGCCCTGCCCTGGAGGCAAGACGTCAGTATTTTATTGATTATATGAAAAATCTTCAAGAAGAATTTAACTTCGATGGCTTTAGAGTTGATCACATTGACCACATTGTTGATGAAGTTTCTGAAAAAGACGGTGTTCCAATAAGTTACAGAGCGCCTAGAAAAGTTTTAGGAATGTTAAATTCTGCAATGAAAGAAAAAGTTCCATATTTCGCAACACTTGCAGAGTATATGCTTTGGGATAATTTTTACAAAGAATACCATGAAGATATGAATTTTGATGTACTTTGGGGAAATGATATTGTTTCACAAAGCTACAAAACTCCTGAAGCAATTGCAGAAGATAATTTGACATTGGCTAATTATAATTCAACTTCAAAAAAATTAACTCCGCTTTCTATTCTAAAAACATACAACAACCAAGATGGCGAATTTGAGGCGATTGACAGATATCCTGCTCAGTTAGGTGAACAAGGGGCATTGTTTAAATGGTTCAAGTACAAATTTTTACCGGGGGGACGTAATGCTCAAAGACCTGTAATGTACATAGATGGTGATGAGTCATTCACAAAAACAGGTATGGAATCTGTTATAGGAAATGAAGTTTCTATGCCAAGAGCAAAAGATTACGATTTCTTTGCAAAATTCGATGCAATTGACAGATTTGTAAAAAATTGTCCTGTAATTACTGATGGTGAAGCTCATATTATAAGACAAGATGAAGATGGTTTTGTTGTATGGCAAATTCAAAAAGAAGGTTTGAAAAACTCAATTCTTGTTGTTGCAAATTATCAATCACCAACCGAAAAATTCAGAGTTGAAGAAAATGGAAATTCTTGGACAGAAACGAGAGAAGGCAGAGAAGTCTTTGATAAAACAATTGAACTTTCTTGTGACTATTCAATCGTTTCAGAATTCAGATTTGATGGTACGGATTATATAGAAGAAAAATTCGTGGCAGCAACAAATTCGCTTTCTTTCGGAAAACTTATGCCTGCTGAATTTAAATTCTTTACTGTAATAAAGTAAGATGAACATCAGCGCGAATTCCCTCTCCTTAGGGGAGGGTTAGGGTGGGGGCTTATTCCCACCGCCTAAAAAATAATTTAAAGGGCAAAAGCCCGCATGGAGTATAATACGATTAAGTAAACTACGATTAAGTAATATAGGGATTCGCCGAGTGAACACACTCGGCTTTATTTTGCAATTTTATTAATGTTGTATAATATTAATTATGAACGAAGCTTTATTGGAACAAATTAAACTCGTGCCGACTCAACCCGGATGCTACCTTTATTATGATAAAGAAGGTACTATTATTTATGTTGGAAAAGCGAAAAACTTAAAACGACGAGTTTACAGCTATTTTCATAAACAACATGAAAGTCCTAAAACAAATATTTTAGTTTCCCAAATTGAAAAATTAGAATATTTTATTACTGATTCTGAGGTAGAAGCTTTAATCTTAGAATCTCATTTAATTAAACAACATAAACCAAAATACAATATTCTTTTAAAAGATGACAAAAAATATCCTTATTTTTTAATCACTGACGAAGATTTTCCGCGAATTCAAGTTGTGCGCAAAAAAAATTTAAATCCGGATAAAGGCAGATTTTACGGACCTTATACTGATGTCGGCGCGATGTATGCTACGCTTGATTTTTTAAAAAGATTATTTCCTTTAAAGCAATGTAAAACGCCAAAATTTACAAACCGTCCTTGTCTTTATTATCACATCGGAAAATGTCTTGCACCTTGCCAAGGTAAAGTTACTCCTGAAGAGTACCAAAAACTTATTCAGCAGGTTGAGTTATTTTTGAGTGGCAAACAGTCTGAACTTTTGAAACAAATTCAAACTCAAATGCAGAAATACGCAGAGTCTGAACAGTTTGAAAAAGCTGCAAAAATGCGTGACAGTTATTTGGATTTGCAAAAAACTTTGGAAAGACAAAAAGTTGTTTATGAAAATACTAAACTTAATGAAGATATTATTGCCGTAATTTATGAAGACGGAATTCTCGCAATCGTAATTATGATGATAAGAGAAGGTCGATTGATTGATAAAAAAGACTTTACTTATTTTGTAGATAATGTAGATAAAACAGAATATTTTGAAACATTCTTTAGAGATTATTATACAAATTTAAAGTTAGAATTTCCTGATAGAATTATTTCAAAAGATTTGGAAGAAGTTGGTGAAAAAGAACTTTATCAAGATTGGTTGAAAATCCTATCAGGCAAAAAAGTTACTATAAGTTATGGAAAAGGCAAGTATAAAGAACTTTACGAACTTGCACTTAAAAATGCAACAAACCTTTTAGAAAATGCAAAACTAAAAAAAATGGCACAAATCAGAGATGATTTTAATGAAGTTGGTTCATATTTGGCTGAAAAATTACAACTGACAAATTTCCCTAACCGTATTGAATGTTATGATATTTCGCATATTCAAGGTACAAACACTGTTGCTTCTATGGTTGTTTTTCAAAACGGTTTACCGAAAAAAACTGCTTATAGAAAATTCAAAATCAAATCAACAGAAGGAAAGCCTGATGACTTTTTGTCTATGAAAGAAGTTCTTTCACGCAGACTTTCAAGATTAGGTGAACCTAAGTGGGAAAAACCTGATTTGATTATTATTGATGGCGGAAAAGGTCAACTATCGAGTGTTATGCAAATCGTTGAAGAAATGGGAATAAAAGTTGGCGAAGGTGGCATTGACTTTGTATCACTTGCAAAACGTGAAGAAGAAGTGTTTTTGCCAAATCAAACCGACTCAATTTTACTACCGAGAGATTCTAATGCGCTCTATTTAATCCAGCGAATAAGAGATGAAGCGCACAGATTTGCAATTACTTTCCATAGAGATTTAAGATCTAAAAAGTTAAAAGCAGGGAAATGATTAAGATTTTGGATTAAATACAACTGTCATGTTTTGCGATACACAAGAACACGACAAACTCTGCTTGTCGTGTGAAAGGTGTATTTAGCGTCCCAATAATCAAAAAAAATGCGCCTGGAGACTCTGCCGAACAAAAGGTGACTAGCGACAGGTGAGCTGAGGCTGGAAAGTTTTACAATATGCGGTTAGCATAGCAGTAAAACTTGTAATTGCCGTTAAACGCGAATCTGTCAAGACAAATGTCACGTTTTGTGAGAGGTAAGAACCCATCAAGCTTTGCTTGATGCGTGAGACGATTCCTCGTATCCAAGCTTTTAAAAAATGCGCCTGGAGGGAGTCGAACCCACGGCAGACAAGGTTTAGGAAACCTCCGCTCTATCCTACTGAGCTACAAGCGCATAATTTAAGTATACTCAATTTATATCACCTTGTAAAGCTTAAGTAAAAATGTTAGAATGTAATGTGTATGAAAAAAAATAAGATTTTAGCAATATTGCCAATTAGTATAGGTGGTAGACTAACAACAAGTAGTATTATCGATGGTTTTAGACAAAACGGGTGCGTGGTCAGGGTTTTTGATGAATTATTTGATAAAAACCCTGATGATTATTTGGATGATGATTATGATTTTATTGTCGGATATGATTTTTCAGGGCTTAAAATAAAAATTGATAATAATTTGCCTTGGCGTTCTTTGAATTATTTTTCAGACGATATAAGAAGTAAAGCTTCAGGACCTGAGTGGGAAAAGTATCTTCCTTATTTAGAAAATGATGATAATTATACTTTTTATTGGGACAAAGTTCTAACTGATTATGAAAATTTTAAGAACATAAACTACTTGCCTCATTTTGTAAATTTTGAGATTTACAAAGACATGGAGATTGAGCCTGAATTTGACGTTATGTTCGCAGGCAGACTTGATACTGATTATCGCTTAAGTTTTTTTGAAGAACTTATCACAAAATTACCTGATTTGAAAATCGCGTGGTATGCAATAGACAGGCATTATGAGGATGCTAAAAAACGCGCAAAATACCCTGAATTAATTACTCTTTGTTATCAAGGATTTATTGACAACGAGAAAGATATGGCAAAAGCTATAAATAATGCAAAAATCGTTTTTAATATGAATTCTCAAGGAATTTCTTCACTTAATTACCGCACCTTTCAAACAGTTGCTTGTAAACGACTGATGCTGAGTGATTATAGAGAAGAGCTGGCTTTATTTGACGGTCATATGCCTTTTTATGAAGATTTTTCCGATTTAGTATTCAAAATCGAAAGTTATTTAGAGGATAAAGAGGCTTATCAAAAAGTTGTTGAGAAGTGTTATGATGTCGCCAAAATGAGTCATAATTCTAAAGATTGTACAAGATATATGTTAAAAGTTGCGAATTAAGAATGTGAATTATTTTGTTCTGAGTATTTGTGTTCAGGTTCTTCCACCCAGACAATAACTATCGGCAAAGGCGGTGCTTCAAACGGGTTTGAAGTTGCTTTGTTATATTTATTGATTTTTCGATTTAACAATTTAAAAAAACTTTTTACTTTCATAATTATATAGTTACATCTTGTGGTTGATGTTTAATCAGAGAAAAGGATTAATTTGTCTTTTCTTTATTAGTAATTTGGCATAGGTAAAATAGTTACTGAAAATATAAAAAAAGATAAGCCCCCACCCTAGCCCTCTCCTTGGGGGAGGGCTAGGGTGGGGGCTTATTACCTTTTGGCAAAAGTTTTTCTTTACAAATCCGAGTTTTTCATCTAGTATAAACTAAAGAGAGGTAACTAATGGGTACAAAATATAAACGTGTGTTATTAAAGATTAGCGGTGAAGCACTGCTTGGAAATCAACAATTCGGCATTGACTACGAGCCAGTTGAAATGATTGCTAACGAAATTAAATCAATTTACGATAAAGGCGTTGAAGTAGCTGTTGTTGTTGGTGGCGGTAATATCTTTAGAGGAATGAAAAACAGTGCAAAACTCGGTATGGATCAAGCTTCAGGTGATTATGTGGGAATGCTTGCAACTGTTATGAACGCTGTTGCTTTGCAATGTGCTTTGAAAAAAATCGGCGTTGAATGTCGTGTTCAGACTGCAATTGCAATGAATCAAATCGCAGAACCTTATGTTCGTCATAGAGCAATCAGGCACTTGGAAAAAGGTAGAGTTGTTATTTTTGCGGCAGGAACAGGAAACCCATTCTTTACAACTGATACAGCATCAGCATTAAGAGCATCTGAAATTGATGCAGAGGTTATGCTGATGGCTAAAAATGGTGTTGACGGTATTTATAACGATGACCCTAAAACAAATCCAAATGCTAAGAAGATTGATAAAATGTCTTATAATGACATTCTTAAAAATGAATTAAAAGTTATGGATTCTTCTGCTTGTGCTTTATGTAAACAAAATCATATTCCAATAATTGTTTTTGATTTTAAAGCTCAAGGAAGTTTGGTAAAAATTATGGACGGCAAAGCCGTTGGAACGTACGTAAGTTAGTTAATTTTATATAATAAAGGAGAAAATTATGTCAGAAGCTCTTGAAGAAATGTTTTTGTTCGGAGAGGAAAAAATGGAAAAAGCTCTTGGTCAAATGAAAAGAGAATTTTCTACAGTTCGTACCGGTCGTGCTAATCCTGCAATCTTAGACAGAGTTGTGGTTGATTATTATGGAGCACCAACTCCAATCAGACAAATGGCACAAGTTAGCGTTAGTGAAGGTACAACTTTGGTAATTACTCCTTTTGATAAAAGCATTTTAAAAGATGTTGAAAAAGCTGTTATCAAAGCAGAATTAGGCGTTGCACCAAACAATGACGGTGTTTGTATTCGTTTAAACTTCCCACCTCTAACTGAAGAAAGAAGAAGAGAAACTGCAAAAGAAGTTAAGAAATTTGGTGAAGATGCAAAAATTGCAATCCGAAACGTAAGACGTGATATGGTTGATTCTTTGAAGAAAATCGAAAAAGAAGAAAATCTTCCTGAAGACGCTGTTAAAGATAATCAAGATAAAATTCAAAAATTAACAGATAAATATGTTGGCATTATTGATGCTCAGGTTGTAGAAAAAGAAAAAGAGGTTATGACAGTATAATGGCTTTAACAAAAAGCGTAACAAGATTGATAACGGGATTGGTATTTGGATTTACAGCTCTTTTTGCCATCATGGCAGGCGGGCTATGGTTAGTAGGACTTGTTCTTATAATTGTAGCACTCGCGTCGAAAGAGTATGTAAAAATTCTTGAGCATAAAGGTTTTCGCCCAAGCTCGAGAATTATAATTATATCAAGCTTTTTGTTCGCTGCACTTGCTTACTTTAATCGTTTTGATTTGGTAGCTTTAGCTTTCACTGCATGTTCGGTAATGGCATTTTTGTCTGTATTGTTTAAAGGTAAACAGCCATACATTGCAAATGTAGCTACAACTATCCTCGGATTTGTTTATTGCGGTTGGTTTCCACTACATTTGTTATTCTTAAGAGATTTAGGCAGTAATCCATTGTATGACGGAATATTTAAACAAAATGTCGGAACCGAAGGAGCAGGATATGCATTATTTTTGTTCTTTGCTGTAATTCTAACAGATAGTTTTTGTTACTATGCCGGTTGCCGATTCGGAAAGCATAAACTTTCGCATGTAATCAGTCCAAATAAGACTGTGGAAGGTGCTATTGGCGGAACTGCAATGTGTATTATTTTCTGCTTAACATTTGGAATCCTTGTAATGGGTTTTCCTTGGTATCACGCACTAATACTAGGACTGATAATTGCATTTTGCGCTCAAATCGGTGACTTATGTGAATCAATGATTAAGAGAGATGCAGGCGTAAAAGATTCCAGCAATGTTCTTCCCGGCCACGGTGGTTTTCTGGACAGAACTGACAGCTTTATATTTACAATTCCAATAGTTCATTATTACATGTATTTCTTTGTGGTAAATAATTTTATGGATTTGTTTAGAGGCATGATGTAATGCTTGTTGAAGAAATTTTTAAAATTAATAGAGATGATGAGTTGGTGAAAATTGCGCTAACTCATCCTTCTTTTACAAAAGAAAATGGGTATAGTGATTTAGAAAATTATGAACGCTTGGAATTCTTTGGTGATTCAGTTTTGAAACTTTATACTTCAAAACTTTTGTATAACACGTATCCTGAAGCACCGGAAGGTGAGCTTTCAAAAATACGTTCAATACTTGTGTCTGACGCAATTTTAGCGCAAATAGCAAAAAAAATAGGTTTGGATAAGCTTATGATACTTGGTCCCGCAGAAGAAAAACAGGGCGGACGTAAACGCGAATCAAATATTGCTTGTACGCTTGAAGCTATCTTAGGTGCAAGTTATTTTAGCGGAAAACAAGCAGAAATAGAAGCTTTTATTGAAGAATACGTTATGGCATTTGCAGAAGATGTTGATAAGCATTTTGAAAAATATAATGCGAAAGATATTTTACAACAATATACGCAAGGAATTAATAAAACTTTGCCGATTTATAAAACACTTGCTATAAAAGGTCCTGCACACAAACCTGTTTTTGAAGTCCAAGTTGAATGGAACAATGAAGTTATTGCAACAGCAAAAGGAAAATCAAAAAAAGAAGCGCAACAAAATTGTGCATTGGAAGCATGTAAAAAATTGGGTGTGATTGAAATTTTATAGTCACATTAAACCAGTAATTTAAATACAAGAAAAGCACTGGCGTTACAATTAAATCTTGTAATTTTACCAATGCCTTTCGACCAAGTATGAAAAGTCTTTTTGGATACTTTTTCTTTTTTGCAACCAACTTGTAGACTTACTTTGAGGTTGACCTATCGATATTATACAAGCTTGTAAGCTTAGCTAATGTCAACCGACCAAATGTCTATTTCGCTAAACTAGTAGTCCCCATACAAGAAAGGCACTGGCGTTACAATTTAATCTTGTAATTTTACCAATGCCTTTCGACCAAGTATGAAAAGTCTTTTGGGTTACTTTTTCTACAGAAAAAGTAACTACATCATGCCGCCCATACCGCCCATGCCTGCCATAGCTGACATATCAGGAGCTTTAGTTTCTTCCGGAATGTCGATAACAGCTGCTTGAGTTGTAAGTAACATAGAACCAACTGAAGCTGCGTTTTCTAATGCACTTCTTGTAACCTTAGCAGGGTCAACAATACCTGCTGCAAACATATCAGTGTATCTGTCTAATAGTGCATCATAACCGTAAGCATCTTTTTCGTTTCTAACGTTTTCAACAACAACATCTGATTTAGCACCAGAGTTGAAAGCAATTGAACGAAGAGGAACATCAAGAGCAGCAGTTAAGATTTTATAACCGCTCTTTTCATCGTCTGTATCGAATGTGATAGTGTTCATTTTTGATTCAAGCTCTTGTTGAACTCTAACAAGTGCAACGCCACCACCTGGAACAATACCTTCTTCGTTAGCAGCTCTTGTAGCGTTAAGTGCGTCTTCGATTCTTAATTTTCTTTCTTTAAGTTCGATTTCTGTAGCAGCACCAACTTCGATAACTGCAACACCGCCTGACAATTTAGCCATACGTTCTTGAAGTTTTTCTTTATCATATTCGCTGTCTGATGCTTCGATTTGTTTTTTGATAAGTCTTACACGTTCAGCAACAGCTTCTTTTGTTTCGTTACCAACAACGATTGTTGTTTCGTCTTTAGTAACAGTAACACGTTTTGCAACACCCATCATATCTGTTGTGATGTTTTCTAACTTAATACCAAGTTCTTCAGTAAACATTTGACCGCCTGTTAAGATTGCGATATCTTCTAACATAGCTTTTCTTCTGTCACCAAAACCTGGAGCTTTAACTGCAACTGCTCTTAAAACTTTTCTCATTGTATTAACTACTAATGTTGCAAGAGCTTCGCCTTCAACGTCTTCTGCGATTAATAATAATGAACGACCGTCACGAGCAACTTGTTCAAGAACTGGTACAAGATCAGCGATTAAGTTAATTTTTTTGTTTACACAAAGAACGTAAGCGTCTTCTAGAACTGCTTCCATTCTTTCAGGGTCAGTTACGAAGTATGGTGAAATATAACCTTTGTCGAATTGCATACCTTCAACAACTTTTAAGTTTGTTCCGAAAGATTTGCTTTCTTCAACTGTGATTACGCCATCGTGACCAACTTTATCCATAGCTTCAGCGATTAGTTCACCGATTTCTGAGTTGTTACCGGCTGAAATACCTGCTACTTGAGCAATTTCTTCTTTAGTATTTACTGGTCTTGAAAGTTCTTTAATCTTGTTGATAGCAACTTCAACAGCCTTGTCGATACCACGTTTCATTGACATTGGGTTAGCACCTGCTGTTAAGTTTCTAAGACCTTCTCTAACGATTGCTTGAGCAAGAACTGAAGCTGTAGTTGTACCGTCACCAGCTACATCGTTTGTTTTAGATGAAACTTCTTTAAGAAGTTGTGCACCTGCGTTTTCCAAATTATCTTGTAATTCAATTTCTTTAGCGATTGTAACACCATCATTTACAATTTGAGGTGCACCGAATTTTTTTTGCAAAATTACGTTTCTGCCTTTAGGTCCAAGTGTAACTTTAACGGCATCCGCAACTGCATCAATACCTCTAAGAAGAGCTTTTCTTGCGTCTTCTTCAAAAACTATTTGTTTAGCCATTTTTATAATCTCCTTCAAAAAAATTCTAGTTTAGAAGTTTAGCAGTTTAGTAGTTGAGAAGAAATTTAAATTATTTTTTTCATAAAACTTATTTTCATTGAAAAATTTAATACTTCTTATAAACTCCTCAACTTCTAAACTTCTAAACTCTTATTTTCTATTCAACTACTGCCAACGCATCCTTGATTGACAAGATTTTGTATTCAACACCATCCATTTTAACGTCTGTACCTGCGTATTTAGCATAAAGAACGATATCGCCTACTTTAACTTCCATAGGTTCTTTTTCGCCCTTATCGTTTGTCTTACCTTCACCAACTGCAACTACTTCACCTTTTTGAGGTTTTTCTTTTGCACTGTCAGGAATGAAAATTCCGCCTGAAGTTTGTTCTGTATCTTCAATAACTTTAATTACGATTCTGTCTTGTAATGGTTTTAGTGCCATAATATAATCCTCCTATCTACTACAATACATTTATACCCCAGTTTTTGCAAAATAATTAAAAAATTAAGGAAAAATTAATTATTTATACAGATTTTTTTCTGAATGCAAATTTTTTGAAAAATACATACGTAAAAACAGCAGAAACAATTGTTGCTACTATTTGCGCAACAAAAACATTTAGATGTAAAATTTTTACAATAAATTCTAAAAGCCCTGCATTTATTAGATAGCTGAAAAACCAAGTTGTGCAACATTTTAAATATTCTTTAATCCAATTTCCTTTACCTTCAAATACCAGAAATTTTTGGGTTGTATATGAAACAATAGATGAAATCGCCCAAGCTAGTGCCAACGCGATTTGGTATGCACTATTACCCAAAATAAGACAAAAAGCAGAATATATTAAATACGAAACGCCGGCGTTAAATCCGCCCACGAACAAAAAACGTATTTTGTCAGATAAATTAAACCAGTATTCTCTCATAGAATCTATTATACATGAAAACAGGAACTGTTAAAGGCAGACTAAAGCTTATGATTATGTAGAATAAAAAACGAAATTTTAATTGCACGCTTCGATAATATGTGCTAAAATACGATTATGACAATTGATTATAAATTATTAATGGATACAGCAAAAGAAGCCTCTAAAAAATCTTATTCACCATTTTCTAAATTTGCAGTAGGTGCAGGTGTATTAACATCAAGTGGAAAGGTTTATGGAGGATGTAATATAGAAAATTCTTCTTTCGGCATGACAATTTGTGCGGAAAGATGTGCAATTTTTAAAGCTGTATCAGATGGAGAACAAGAAATTCTTGCTGTTGCAATTTATTCACCAAATGAGGATGATTGTTATCCTTGCGGTGCTTGCAGACAAGTAATGTATGAATTTCAAGGCGAAAAAGAAATTGAAATCATAACAGAAGAAAAAGGTGAGTTGAATATCAAAAAGATGAGCGATTTTCTTCCTTACGGTTTCAAAATCCAGGGTAATTAATCGCAAACATTAACTATCATGTATATAGTAGAACTTTTTATAAAATGGCTTAATAAAAATAAGCGAGGAGATGGGGCGAACCCAAATAATATTTATGCGGCAAAAGATATCGCAAAGTCTGAAGAGGACGAGGCTTTAACTTGCAATCATAATTTCATGCCGGTAGATAGTACAGGTACTGTTTTGGCTTGTACAAAATGCGGTTTTGTAGTAAAAGAGAGAAAGAGAAAAGCCGATTAAAACGGTTTTATTTTTTATTAAAGGAAATCAATATATGACAAAATTTTTAGATTTGATATCGTCAAAAATATTTAGAAACTCTGTGTGTTTTATTCTATTTACGTTTTTGATGACAGTTACAATATCTTCTCAAAACTATTTTTTTCAAAAAGTAATTGAAAATGGTATCAGTAAGAGAGATATCGTTGCACAAAAAGATATTAAGGTTATTGACACAAAGAAAACAGAACAACATAAAAAAGAAGTAGCTCAGAATGTAGAGCCGATTTTGACACAGGCAGAAGATGAATTTATTACAACGAGTCTTTTGACTTTGCAAAATTCTGTTAAAAAAATCAGAGAAAAAAATGTATCGGAAGACGTTAAAAAAGACGAATTAAACGTTTTGTTTGATGAATCTGGCAAAAAAGGTTTGATTGAATTCCTTTTAAAAGCGAATGACGATGATTTACAATCAGTTTTTGATAAATCTAAAATTACTTTGACATCAGTTTTAAATGTTGGAATTTCAGCGAAAGATTTTGATAATAATAACGTTACTGCAATAATCAGAAGAAATTTACCAAATAATGTTCCGCGTTATCAAGGAACTTTGATTGCTGGAATTTTGAACCAAATTATTGTACCAAACCTTGTGGTTGATGAGTTTGCAACAGAAATTGCTAAGAAGAATGCGCAAAACGCAGTAAAACCTTATGAAGTTGTTTTCAAAAAAGGTCAAAAAATTGTGTTTGAAGGCGAACCTGTAACGAAGCTTAAGCGTGATGCTTTAAGAGCTGCAGGTTATAATGTTTTAGAAGTTAATTATGGCGGAATTATAGGATTTTATATTTTAATAGCGTTTTTCACTTTTGTATTTTTGCAATACGAAAAGAATTTTGAAAAACAATATTTTAATGCAAAATATATGCTTATAATGTCGTCGTTCACATTGTTTACGGCTTTAGTTTCAGCAGTATTGCCAACAGGTTTTTCGCCTTATATAATTCCAATACCTGCATATACAATTTTGCTTTCAATTTTTACAACTCCGAGAAACGCATTTTTCGCATCAACAATTTTACTTGCCTTGATTTCAATTGGTATGCATTGGAACATTGAAGTTGTTGTTTCATTTATGCTTTTGAATACGGTTGTTATGACCGCCGTTTCAAAACTAAAATTCTCAAAACGTTCGGATTTGTTAATTACGAGTGCTAAAATTTCTTTAGCAGGGATTTTGATTGTTGGTGGAATTTATTTCTTGGAAAAATATATGATGGATATTGATAACATGTTGATTTTCCAAGATTTAGGATATATTGTAATCAACTGTTTTGTAATAAGTGGTATTATTCTGCTTGGTATTTTACCGATTATTGAAAACGTGTTCAGAGTAATGACACCTTATGGTCTTGCAGAGCTTGCAGACCACAATCAGCCGTTACTTAGAAAACTTATGAATGATGCTCCGGGGACATTTAATCACAGTTTGACGGTTTCACATTTATGTGAAAATGCAGCAGAAGCAATTGGTGCAAATCCGGTATTAGCAAGGGTTGGCGCAATGTATCACGATATCGGGAAACTTTTAAGACCGATGTTTTTCGTAGAAAACCAATCATTCTACGGTATTGAAAACCCTCACAAATCTTGCACTCCAAGATTTAGTAAAATGCTTATCACAGCGCACCCTAAAGATGGGGTAGAGTTGGCAAAAGACGCACATCTTCCACAAATTATAAATAACTTTATTTTACAACACCATGGCACAAGTCTTGTAAGTTATTTCTATAATGAAGCATTGAAAGAAGAGGGCGCAGAAAACGTTAATGAAGAACAATTCCGTTATCCAGGTCCAAAACCAAACATGAAAGAAACTGCAATTCTTATGATTGCAGATGCTGTAGAATCAGCAGTTCGTGCAGCCAAAAACCCTTCAAATGAAGAAATTGATGCAATTATTGATAAAATTATTAAAGAAAGACTTAATGACGGTCAGCTTTCAGATTCACCGCTTACTTTGAAGGATTTGAAAACTATTGCGGAAACTTTCTCAAGAATGTTGAGAGGTATGCATCACAAGAGAATTAAATATCATAATGATTTGGTTCAAGAATTAGACAAAAGTAATAAATTAAGCCACGATATTGTAAAACCTGCAATGCCTGCTTTAGATAAAGACTTAGACACCAAATTAAAAGAATTGGAAAAGAAAAAGAATGACAACAATTAATATTTTTACAGAAAATATTTTTGAAGGCTGGAAGCCTGATGAAAAAGATATAATCGAAAAAACTCGAGAATTATTGGAATTCTATATTTCTGAACTAAAAGGACAAAGTTGTTTAAACAACCGTGAATATTCTACAATTACTCTTGATATCGTGTTATGTGATTCAGAAAAAACGCATGAATACAACAGAGATTACAGAAACAAAGATTATCCTGCGGACATTATTACTTTTGCAATTTTTGCAGACGACGAAAACAGTTTTATTTTTGATGGCGAAATCAATTTAGGAGAAATTGTAATTGCTTTAGATAAAGTAATAGAAGGTGTTAACCGCGATATCAGTCATTCAAAAAATAAAGAACAAGAATTATGTTTCTTGATTAGTCATGGCCTAATGCATCTTTTGGGGTTTGACCATCAGAGTGAAGAAGAATATAATTTTGTTATAGCGGAACAGCGCAGGGCTTTGGAGAGTATTGAGTATGACAAAATTTAAAGCACAAGGATTTAATAATACGTTTAAGAATGCAAGAAAAGGATTTAGACTCGTATTAAAAAGCGAAATGAATATAAGAATTCATGTGGCAATAGCTACGTTTGTCGTATTTATGGCGTTGTTTCTTAAGTTCTCTGCGATAGAATTCTGCTTGCTTCTATTTGTAATTGGGCTTGTGATTGTGGCTGAAATGCTTAATACAGCGATTGAGTTTACACTTGATTCAATTTATCACAACAAGTATTCAAGAATGGTCGGAATGGCAAAAGACATTTCAGCAGGTGCAGTTATGTTCGCATCTTTTATCAGTGTGCTTGTCGGACTTGTTTTGTTTGGAAACAAGTTGTTCTTTTAATGAATAATACCCTGCACAAAAAGAAAAACCCTTCAAAAATGAAGGGTTTGGAATCTTGTTTAATAATTCCTCATGTGTAGAAGGTTAGTGT
>USFB01000044.1 GCA_900553895.1 uncultured bacterium
ATATAAGTATATTAAATCTTTTTCATACTTCCAGCTATTCTTAATTCCAAGAGCCATTCAGGCTCTTTTTTTTACCTCATCTTTTATGAAACCGAGAACATCAAGACTAGTTTGTCAAAAATGTAAACTTATATTTTCATTATGTACAAAACCTGCTTTATATGATATGATAAAATTAGTAGTAGTATAATAAATTTTTTAAAATATATGCGATAGAGAAGATTATTGAGAATATTTAATAGTTGCCGAGTAGGATACATGTACTCGGACTACGTGTATATATAAAAAAATAGAAAAGGAAAAGGTGCTAAATGAATGCATTATTTACTGTTGCAATAATTGCGCTGGTTGTACTTGTTGCTGTTATTGCGGTGCAAAGAGTTAAGTACAAAAATCTTGTTCAACAAACCGAACAATCAAAAAAAGATTTGCAAGAAAAAGAAGCTATAATGCAAAAAGAAGCCCTAATTAAGGCTAAAGAAGCATTACACAGCGAAAGAGAACAATTAAACGCAGATGAAAGAGAACGCAGAAGAGAGTTTGCAACTATTGAAAATAAACTTTCAAAACGTGAAGACCAACTTGAAGATAGAATACAAGAGGTTTCTGATAAAGAATTAGAACTTGATAGATTAAAAGACCAATTGATAGAAAAAGAAGACTTTTTGGCTGAAATAGTTCAAAAACAAACAGTTGAATTGGAACGTATTGCCGGAATGTCAACCGAAGACGCAAAAAGGATGCTTTTAGAACAATTAAAAAGTGATTTAGCACAAGAACAAATGCAGCTAATTCGTGAAAATGAAGCTAAAATCAGAGAAGATGCATTGGAAAAATCAAAAGAAATTTTAACAACAACCATGCAAAGATGCATGATGGAACAAGTTGTAGAATCTACTGTTTCTGTAGTTTCACTTCCAAACGATGAAATGAAAGGTAGAATTATCGGTCGTGAAGGTCGTAATATCAGAACCTTAGAAACATTAACAGGTGTCGATTTGATTATTGACGATACTCCGGAAGCGGTTGTATTGTCAGCTTTTGACCCTGTAAGACGCGAAATTGCAAAAATTGCTCTTGAAAAACTTATTCAAGACGGTCGTATTCACCCTGTTAGAATCGAAGAAACTGTTGAAAAATCAAGAGAAGAAGTTGAAAAGAAAATCATGAAAGAAGGCGAAAACGCAGCTCTTGATATGGGTATAATGGGCTTAAATAAAGAGTTAATAAAGAATTTAGGACGCTTATATTATAGAACAAGCTATGGTCAAAATGTCCTAAAACACTCACTTGAAGTTGGTCATATAGCAGGAATGTTAGCAGCTGAACTCGGTGCAAATGTTTATATCGCAAAACGTGCAGGGTTGCTTCACGATATCGGTAAAGCCGTTGACCAAACTCAGGAAGGTACACATATTCAACTTGGTGTAGAATTAGCGACAAGATATGGCGAAAAACCTGAAGTAATTCATGCAATAGAAGCACACCATGATGATGTTACAGCAAACACAGTTGAAGCTGTGTTAGTTAAATTGGCTGACGCAATTTCAGCAGGTCGTCCCGGAGCAAGACGTGATACTTTAGAAATTTATATTAAACGTCTACAAAAGATTGAAGAAATCGTGAACGGTTATGAAGGTATTAAACAGTCTTTTGCAGTTCAAGCAGGTCGTGAAGTTCGTGTAATTGTTCAGTCAGAAATGTTTGATGACTTAGCTTCACAAAAACTTGCAAGAGATATTGCGAAAAAGATTGAGGATGAACTTGATTATCCTGGACAAATTAAAGTAACAGTTGTAAGAGAATTTAGAACAACTGAGATTGCAAAATAGTTAATATCGGGGAATTTAATTTCCCCGTTTTACAAAACAAAAGACATGGGTTGTAATACAATGAGATTATTATTTTTTGGAGATATAACAGGCAGACAGGGGAGAATTGCAATAAAGAATTATCTTGCATTGCGTAACAGCAATTCTGAAACAAAACCTGATTTTGTTATTGCAAATATTGAAAACGCATCTCATGGCTTTGGTCTAACAAAAAAGAATTACGAAGATTTAAACGCAGCAGGTATTGATTGCTTCACTTCAGGCAATCATATTTGGGACAAAAGAGATATTTTTGAATATATAGAAACCGCAGAAAATTTGCTACGTCCTATAAATTATCCTGCCGGCACAAAAGGTGTTGGGGCAAGAATTTTTGAGGTTAGCGGAGAAAAATTAGCCGTAATAAACGCTTTAGGACGAGTTTTTATGCCTCCAATGGACTCTCCTTGGCAAGTTGTAGTTGATGAGATTAAAAAACTTCAAACGGAAGGTGTGCAACACGTTTTTATTGACTTTCATGCGGAAGCTACAGCTGAAAAAATTTGTTTTTCAAAATATTTGGCAAAAGAATTTAATAATGAAGAATACGCATTAGTGAAGGGGTTCTTTGGAACACATACACATGTTCAAACCGCTGATGAAAAAATATATGATGGAATGGCATATATTACAGACGCAGGTTTTTGCGGTACTGAAGACAGCGTAATCGGCATGGAGTTTGCAACTTCCCTAAAACGTTTATCGACTTCACTCCCTGAACGCTATGAGATAGCGGAGGCATCAATTGCTCAAATTAACGGTGTTGAGGTTCTTTTTGATAGAACAAGCGCAACACAAATTAAAAGAATTAATTTAATAGTAGATAATAGTAAAAATGAAAGTGAGGTCAACGTTGGAACAGGCGGTTGATAAAGGAGGAGGGTGTTTAAAAGGTGATTACCATATTCACACCTATTATTCTGATGGCGTCTTTTCACCTGAAAAGATTGTCGATTTAGCACTGGATGCAGGGTTGCAAGTAATTGCGCTAACCGATCATGACAATGTTTTGTCTTATAATGTTGCAAAAGAATATTTAAAAACTAAGGATGTTGATTTTAAATTAATCCCCGGGATTGAAGTCAACACTCTTTATAAAGACTACGAAGTTCACATTTTGGGATATTTTCCTGATGTAAATAAGAGTGATTTCAAAAATCTTCTAAAAGTTCAACAACATGCCAGAATTAAACAAACAAAAGAGATTTTGAGCCTTTTGAAGAAAAAAGAAGGCATTAAAATCGCATTCGAAGATGTTAAAAACATGGTTGCTGAAGGTGGTAGTATCGGACGTCCGCACATTGCCAAAGCTATTACAAATGTTGGTGGTACAAGCAACGTTATGGAAGCTTACAGCAAATACATTCACAGAGATTCTCCTGTATATGTAGAAAGAAAAACTGTTTCTCCGTTTGAAGCTGTTGAAGTAATCTACGATTCAGGCGGAATTCCTGTAATTGCGCATCCTTACGATATTGATATAGCTGAAAAGCTTATCAAAGAACTTATGGCGTGCGGTTTAAGAGGTATTGAAGCTTACCATAGAAAACATTCTCCTGCGATAGTTGAATATTTTTCATCAATGGCAGAAAATTTGGGCTTGATTGTAACAGGCGGTTCGGATTTTCACGCACCAAACATCATGAACGGTCAAATCATTTTGGGCAAAAACTTTGTGCCTGAATGGATTTACGGAATGTTGATTGATGAAAAGAAACATTTAGATATGGCTAGAGATTAAAAAGATAAAGGAAGAGGGCTGGAATGAAAAAAGCGTTCACAATTGTTGAAGTTTCTATATTATTTGTAATATTCCTGATAGTTGCGTTTCTTGTAGCACCACTATCATTGGATGATTCGTTGCAAGCCAAGAATGCTTCAAGGTGGCGCAATGTCCAATCTGATTTCGCAAATATCTTTTATGCAGTTAATGCTCAAAAAGAAGACGAAAACTTCGATTTTAAAACCGCATTTGAATCTGTTATGAGCGGTGAGGTTAAGGGTAATGTAGATCTTTATAAAATTACCTTCTTAAACGGAACTTTTCCAAACAGCACATACAGATTCAATGATTTTAAATTAACTCAAACAAATTCTGTTGTATCATATAAACTTTATGAAACTCCGCAAGATGGAGTTCTAGGTCTTTTGTTGTACGACGTGAACGGTTCTGTCGGTCCAAATGTTTGGGGTAAAGATGTTTTTGGTTTGAATATTTATTCAGACAGATTTGAACCGTTTTGTAAAAATGATGCAATTAGCGTACAGAAACAACAATGCTCTAAAAACGGAACGGGTTTGTGCTGTTCTAACTACTACTTACAAGGTGGGAGCATAGAATAATGAAAAATGTCTGTGTTTTTGCTTCTTCTTCAAATAAATTAGCACCTGTTTATTATCAACAGGCAGCAGAGCTCGGAAAACTTCTCGGTAAAGGTGGCTACAACATCGTTTATGGCGGAAGCCGACTGGGTATGATGTACGCTTGTGCAGGTGCTGTTAAAGAAAACGGCGGAAAAATTTATGGCGTAATGCCTAAAAAACTCGTAGATTTTGGGGTTGCTAATCCTGATGACTGTGATGTTTTTATTAAAACTGATGGTATGAGGGAACGCAAAGCAAAAATGGATGAACTTTCAGATGCCGTTGTTGCTTTAGCCGGCGGGTTTGGTACTTTGGAAGAAATTTCTGAAATGATTGTACAAAAACAGTTGGGCTATAACTCGAAACCGATTGTTTTATTAAACGTAAACCGTTTTTATGATAATCTAATAGGATTTTTTGATACTATTATCAAAGAAAATTTTGCAAAAAGTAACGCCAAAGAGCTTTATTTTGTAGCTTCAACACCTGAAGAAGCAGTTGAGTATTTAAATAATTATCAACCAAAAGAAGTAAGCTTGGCATCAAAGTTTTAAAAAATAGTACAACTTGAAAAAAACTTAAAAACTTGGTATGATATACAAAGGTTAGTTTAATAAGAAAAGATGGAAAATAACACTTTAATCAAACAATACATAGGTATTGTGCAAAAAATAGCAAGAGTAGAGCATAGGCGTATACCTAACCACATGATTGAATATGAAGAATTGGTTAGTATAGGCATAATTGCCATTCAAACTTTGATTAAAGGTAAAACAGAAGAACAACTTGCGCATTATAATGAAGCATATATTGGTACTGCTGTTAAATGGGCAATAAGAAACGAGTTACGCCACCGTTACAAGTGGTATACAATGAAGCATAAAAAAGAAGATGGCGATGCAGACAGCTACGTTTCTGATGCAGTTGCAGAAAATAGTGACGATAATTCCGATGATATGGGATTTAGCATTTCTCCAACAAAAGTCCGTGAAGCTGTTTACGAAACAATTCTCTCTATTGATGGTCTGGCAGCTGCAGCAACTGATAACGCTTCTCCATTTGATTTTATTAAGGATCCGTCTGCATTACCTGATGAGCAAGCAGAAATTGTTGAAATGAGTAAGCTTATTAAACAAGCTATTGCTAAACTTCCGCAAAAAGAACGTACCGTTGTTGAATATCGTTTTTATAGAAACATGCAAGCAAAAGACATTGCAACAATGGTTGGACTTTCACCATCAAGAATTACAAGAATTGTTCAATATTCTTTAAATCAAATTAGAGAATATTTAAAGAGTCGTGGCAGAGTAGATTACTAGCAAACCCTGTTTGTATTTACACCTTTTATGTAATCTCTTATATTGTTAAATGTTTTTGTTAATAAATAATTTACAGATTCATGTGTATTATATGCTATATGTGGTGTAATAATTACGTTATCCATATTAAATAATTTTTGCGTTACAAGAGCCGTTTCGACACAATGAGATTCTGAATCTTTTATAACATTACTGAGTTCCCCGGGATGTGTGCTTATAAATTCACATTCTAAAACATCCAATGCTGCAGCTTTTACTTTCCCCTTAACCAAATTATCGTAAAGAGCCTTTATGTCTAAAAGTTCACCTCTTGCTGTATTTACAAACACGACGCCATCTTTCATTTTTTCAAACTCTTCTTTACCTATCAAATGATAATTATCACCCGTATATAAAAGGTGCAACGAAATAACGTCAGATTCACTTAAAAGTTCATCAAGGCTCACAAAATCACAAAAACTGTCCAATTCTGGATTTTGCATGTAAGAATGGATTAGAACTCTCATGCCGAAATAGTTTGCGATTTTTGCAACAGCACTACCTATTTGACCGCAACCGACGATACCAAGAGTCAGGTTATTAAGTTTTTTACCTTCATAATGTTTATAATTTATTTTATGGCCTTTCATGTCCAAAATGGCGGGAAGCATATTTCTTACCAACACAATTATCAATGCTATTGCATACTGCGCAACGGCTTCTTCTCCGTATTGTTCTACATTAAGTACTGCAATATTATGTTCTACACAATAATCTAAATCAATGTGTCCGTAACCATAAGAACGTGTTGCTATAATTCGAAGATTTTTAAACTGTTTTAAGACTTTATCGGTAAGATTGGAACTTCTGAAAACACTGATTATATCGGTTTCAAGTTTTTGTTCTTCGGTTAATTTATAATCCGCGTTTAAAGGTTCACCGATAAATGATAAATCGAAATCAACAAGTTTGTTATTATCAAAAAATTCCTTTTCGGTATCACGAAAATCAAACATCAACATTTTCATAAATAGTCTGCTCCTTTATAATGAGTATGTTTGATTACAAATAATTAACCATCCTCCATGCCGGCATAACTAGGTTAATATTATTGAAGAACTAAGATGTTTTAGCTGTTTACGCATTTCTTCCGCTTTGTCATTTAATTTTTCTCTGCGATAAATCTCCATGGCCTTTTTATAGTTTTCTTCTGCATCATTTTTGTATTCAGGATTGTCATATCCTGACATTAATTGCAGAGTCTGCGCAAGTAAAACATAGGCTTCGGGCTTGTTCGGATTGATTTCAATCGCGCGTTCAAAGCACTCTTTAGAATCAATAATGTGTCCTTCAATATGATTTTTATAACCTTCTAATATTGACATCGGGTATGCAAAAAGATTTTGCTTATCAAATATTTTCAATTCTAAAAGAAAACAAATTTCCATCAAGTCTTTTTCTTTGTACATATCAGTAAATCTGAAATGTGAAATAAAATACTTAGGAAAAACTGAATCAATTTTCTTTAAAATCTCGTTTTGTTTGTCAGCTTGATTTGCCATGCCGTAAATTGTTGCTTCTTTTAGTAATTTTATCGGATTGTCTTTATCAATTAAATCAATTAAACCTAACAGTTTTAGCCCTTTTGACAATTCATCATTCGCTAAAAGCATTGCAACTTCTTTGAATAAGAATTGGATAGTATTATATTTGTTAAACTCAAACAAACTAAGAATAAAGTCTTTTGCAAAATCATCCTCATTAGAATATACTAATGACAAAAATTTCACACGCTTAACTTCAAAATTATCTTCATCCCAAGTTAAAATTTTATCTGCATCTTTTATCGCTTCATAGAAATTGCCTATCTCATAATTTAGTGTCAGCCTTTCATAATAAGCTTTTTCTTTTTTTGCACAATGTGTAATTATATATGTAAAATCAGAATACGCATCATCAAGCATTAACAATTTACGGCACAATTTGCCTCGCATTAGAAAAGTTTCTGATGGTTTGTATTCTTGTGCAATAAGATAATTTAGTTTTTCTAACGCCAAATCATAATTGTTTTCTGCAATAAGTTTATCAATTGTTTTCAAATACACAAGGTTTTTAATATTTTCAAGCATATTCGCTCCAAATTTCCCATTCGCTCTAATAATTATGTATCACAAATCCCATATAAAAACGAGTGTTAAGTTGGCTATATTACTTTTAATGCTTGCTTAATCTCCCTTATGGCAGTTGCAATTTCTCTATTAGTTTCTTTGTCTTTTTTTACTTTTTCATAAGCATACATAATTGTTGTATGTTTTTTGCTATAAAATTCTGCAATATTTTCAAAACTTTGATTTGTAATTTCACGACACATGAAAATTGATAAATGCCTTGCTGTAGCAACTTTTTGTCCTCTTGCCGTGCCTTTTAAATCTTCAACATTTACATCATAATAACTTGCTGTAACTCTTGCGATTTTGTCAAAGCTTATTTCGTTTTCTGCTGAATTGCATTTCAGAACATCTTTTGCTAATGATAAAGTTAGCGGTTGTTCGGTTATTTCGGCATAAGCACAAACTTTTGTAAACGCACCTTCTAATTCCCTTACGTTTTTAAAGAAATTTTGAGCAATATAAAGAAGTGCTTTTTCTTCAAATTCTAAATCATTGTCATTTGCAAGTTTCTTAATAATTTCAAATCTTGTTTCCAAATCCGGCGGAATCAACTCTAACATCAAGCCCATCTCAAACCTTGAACATAAAGCTTCCGTCAATTTTGGAATATCTTTCGGAACTCGGTCCGAAGTAATAACAATCTGTTTACCTTTGTTATATAGGCTGTCAAACGTGTATTGTAAATTTTCCATTGATTTCATTTTAGATTCAATAAACTGAATATCGTCAATCAAAATGATGTCAATATTTGTATATTTACGGTTGAATTTTGACATGTTTTCAATGTTGTTATTGGTTTTACGACTATTAGAAATATAATCATTAACATAATCATCGGTTTTTGTGTATTTCACTCTTAATTTAGGATTGTTAAATATTGTATAGTGACCGATTGCTTGCATCAAATGAGTCTTTCCTAAACCAGAATTACCGTAAATAAATAACGGATTATATTTCGTTGCGGGATTTTCAGCAACTGCTTTTGCAACTTTGTATGCAAATTCGTTATTTTCACCAACAACAAAATTTTCAAATTTGTATTTCAAATTAAGATTAGAAGAAGATTGCATGTTACTTAAATTTTCCATAGCCATCTCTTTTAAATTATTTTCGCTAATCTTTTTTTGAATCTTTTCAGTTTCTTTTTTTAAAACTTTAGCTGCATTTTCATCGTAAATAATTACAAATCTTGCATTTTTTTCACCGGACACTTTTTGCAAAGCGTGATTCATCTGCTCAAGATAATTACGTCTTAATAAATCACGTCCCATCATCTGACCAGTTACAACTGTCAATACGCCCTTATCATAGCCTGAAACTTCAAGCGGATAAATCCAAGGATGAACATTTTCCGGCAGAATACTTATTAATTCTTCCTTAACTTGCCCCCAAAAGCGTTTTAACTCGATATTTTCCATATAACTCTATATTGATTTGCTAAATAAATAAAAAAGGCGACACCCAGATTCGAACTGGGGATAAAAGCTTTGCAGGCTTCTGCCTTACCACTTGGCCATGTCGCCGTATGTCTATATTATTATAAACATTGAACATTTGCAAGTAAAAGTTTTACTCTTTTTTATATAGTTTTATTGTTTTATTTGCTGGAATTTGTGGTATCCGTTTAGGATTTGAAGCTGTGGGAGGGCACTGTGTATTTTCTTCTGAATTTAATGAAGACACCTGTACTACATATGAAGCTAATTTCGGAGAGCACCCTTCTGTTGATATAACCAAAATTCACGCTAAAGACATAACAGATTTTGATATTTTATTAGGTAATTTTCCTTGTCAAGCATTTTCTATAATTTACAAGAAAGAAGGATTTGCTAACGAAACCGTTTTCAATACATTTCTTTAATAGAACAGGCAAAAGCCTTGAAAATACAACAAAAGAGCCACACAAGTGGCTCTTTTTACAAAAAAATACGCCTGCCGCGATTCGAACGCGGGACCCTCTGCTTAGAAGGCAGATGCTCTATCCAGCTGAGCTACAGACGCATAAATTTTTATTTAGTTTGTACAACTAGAATAACACATCAAACTTTTTTTGCAAGAGTTTTTTTAAAAAAGAAAATTATTTTTTTTACTTTTAAACATAATAAAAAAGAGCTTTTAAAGCTCTTAAAAAATCCAACTGTATAAGCATCAAAAAGATTTATACAATTATTAAATCCAATATATAGCATGATGTCGATTACCCGACTCGGCTATATATTTTTTTAGATTATAGTTTCGCTTAAAACCAACCGGTTTATTTTATTGAAAAAAAATATTATACTCACCAGACGTACAATTGTAAATAATTGTAACAATACCTTTCAAAACCCTAAAGTTTTTCAAAAAAATGCCGTAGTACATGATGAAAAGGAAATAAAGTAAGATGTCATTGGATAAATTTTGGCTACAATCAAATAATGGTAAGCAAATTGATTTGCAAAATCTTAAGGAACTAAAAAAGAGCGACCTTGGAAATAACAACGCCTTAATCCAATTGTTTAATATATTTGACACCCAGAAAGCAGATGGGACAGCAGGTTCTGATGGAGTTTTAAATAAGTCTGAGTTAACATCACTTTTTAACACATTCAATGCCGGTGCTAATTCTTTAAAGGGAGCATCAAAGTCTGTATTTGAATTAAATGAAGCAGAGGAATATCTTAATACAACAAAAACTACTAGTAATAAAACATTAAGTGAAATTGGAGTAAAAGCTGCGGATTTATTTGAATTTTTATCAAATTTTACTCAAAATTCTAATACTCCTGTAAATGTAAATAATGTTGCAAATGATGTTCATTTAACAGAAGAACAGGCACAAGAAGAGGTGATTTCTACAATATCAGAAGATACTGCTAATGCTAGAACTCTTTTGATGAAGCAAGATAATGGACATATTAGCCAATTGTATAACAAAGCTAAAGAATTGTTTGATTCAGATTTATCTTTATCTAATGTAGAAGAAGCTTTTATGCTTTAAGAAGAATGTTTAGAAAATTTATCTAAAGCAAAAGAAGGCAAATTAAGTAAACGAGAATATTTTTTACAAAATAGAGAACATCTTAAAACAATGATGAAACGCAGATTGTTTAGAAAAGATGAAAATACAGGTTTAGATTTTCTTGATAATAATCGTGGCAAAATGTCCAAGCAAGAATTTGCTAAATTTATGGAAGATTATATCAATGAAGAAATTAATAGGATTGATAGATTAGATAACTTGAACAAAATTCAACACTCTTTGCTCACAATGGGTACAAGTGGTGTAAATGATATGTTAAAAAAATATCAAAAAGCTGCACAAAATAAACAGAAAACTAATTTTACTCCAGAATCAAAATCTACAAAATTACCATCCAAAACTTCAGCAATTCCACAAAAGTATAATACAACAGAACCTATGACATTCAAGGAAGTTTTTGAAATTGAACGCAATCAAGAATATTCAAAAGACAGAGTTGAAGCTTATATTAGCAAAAAACAAAAAACTGATTTTGCAATAGGTGCTTATAATAAATATCAATCATTTAAAATGAATTCAAGTGAAATTTTAAACGATTATACAAAATCTGTTGCCGGAACATATACTTTCGGTGGTGGTATGACTGTAGGAGTTCAGCCAAATCCAGAGAAACAAATGCAAAAAGTTTTAGAAGCATTTGAATCATATTATGCAAATCCGATAGATCCAAATTCTGCAAGAAATGAAATAGAAACATTGATAAAAGATAATAAACTTCCTATTAGTGTTATTCAAATTTCTGATGGCAAATTATCATTAGATTTATCAAAATTAAAAACAGATACAGAAAAAAATAATGTACTAAATAAATTATTAAAACTTGAAGATACAAAATTGGAGGCAAAACTAAAAACTACACTTGGCGGTGAAGTTGATGAAATGTTAGAAATGTTTTCAACTACTACCCAAATTGCTTTTACTAATGCTTATGGACACGATTTTACGAATGAATTGGTTCAAGAAATGTCAGACGACAATAAAACAGTAATTCAAAGATATACGAGCAATGCTTCTCAAATTGGTATGGGTTTAACTGTAGTAGGTGGAGTTCTTTGCTTTACTCCGTTAGCAGGTGTTGGAGCAGCGATGGTAGGTATTGGTAATACTATTGCAATTGGTGGAATGGTAGCTGAAAGCGCATTGGGTTTTGAAGAAGCATTGAGTCGTTCTAATCTTAATTCGGAAGAAATTAAGGAATTAAGCAAAACTCTTGTTATGAATGCAGGAGGTTTTGTAGTTGGTTTTAAAGCCGGTCAAACAGGTATGAAAGCATTCAATAAACTGATTGACAAAAAGCTGGCAGAAGTTTTTAAAACAGAAATGGCTAACGGTAATCGAGCAGAAGCTTTGAAACAAGTATTTTCTAACCCTGAATATTTAAAAAACTTTATGCAAGCAGCCGGAGTGAAATTAAGTGCTGATTTTGTGATTTCTTATGCTGGTGATTTGGCAATGATGGGAATCCTTGATACTAATGACGATTGGAAATCTCTACTTCAATCTAACTTGATTGGTATTATGACAAGTATGGGTGGAGATTTGAAAAATGTTGCAAATTTAGGAATTAAAGGCAATAAAGCCAAAACTATACAATCAGAAGGAGCAATAAATAACAAGGTTCAAGAATTATCGGATTTGCACAATGATACTGAATTGAAAAATGTAGAAGACAAAAGTCGTATCACTAAAGATGAAGCTATTTCAATGCTAGCCGATAAAATTCAGAAAAAAACAAATGTTTTCGAGTTACGTGAGCTAATACAATATAGTGTTAAACGCAGTAATGGTTTTTTTATTTTCTACAGTAATGGAATGAAATACCGTGTTGAATATGACAAAAAAGGTTATATCACTGGTTTTACAACTCTCAAAAATAAAGAAATCTCTCATTATAATTATGATTCAAATGGTAGTGCATTAAAAGTCAATGCAGATGAGTATCATTATACTGGTTCTGTGGATGAAAATGCAAATTATATTTTGTCAAAACAAGAAATCCCAGAAGACATTGCAAAGTTAATGTTTGAAAATGACTATGCTTTTGCAAAAGATGATATAGATGCAATGATAAGTTTGATAAAAGATGAGAAAGATTGGGCGATTGTAAAAAAGATTTTGTCAACAAAAGGTAGTCCTACTACTTGGAAAAGAGCTGTAGGTAATTTGATAGGAGCTTCTACTACTAGATATACAGCACAAGACCTCTTAGCAATATTAAAATCTGAAGAAGCAAAAGATTATGTAAAAAAATGTATAAAAAATAATAGATATTGCAATAAAGATAAGATATCTGATATTGTTAATGTGGCAAAGGTTTCAAAAACTACTTTTGCAGAAACACAAGATTTGAGATATCAAATACAGGATATTACATTGGATAATATTGTTGATGTTATAAAAGAATACAACAGTAATCTAAATATAAAAGATGTAATAAATAAGAAAATTCCTGACGGTGAAGTTGGGAATATTAACGGACAAATATTTTGCAGAAATGGTGATTCATTAATAAAAATAAATATGTCAAAAAATACATTCGAAACATTATTTCCTATATCAGAAAGATATAATATCAAACAAGGAAATATAGGTGATTGTTGGCTTATTAGTGATATTTGCGGCATAATGTCAACTTCGGAAGGTAGAGCAAATATCTATTCTTTGTTTAGAGAGGAAAATGGCAATATTTTTGTAAAACTGCCGAATAATAATATAGAAGTTTGTTTTGATTTACAAGAGTGGAAAAAACTTAAAACTGATGGTTTGTCAAAAGCTTCTGATGGAATCAGAATGTTAGAACAAACATTGGCATTTAATAGAAATGAATATTCAGATAAACCAGTGATAAAACAAGCAAATAACTCAAAAGAAATAAATAAAGCATTAAAAACTTTAGAAGGTGGACAAATTGGCGGAGGAATAAGTTATTTAATTCCTCAAAAAGGTCGTAAACACTGTATGTTCTATAATGTAGAAAATAATAGTGTGTCTAAATCATTGAAGCAACAAAAAAATGATTTAGATGTAATCTTAGATGAAATCAATACATTTTTACAAAGTAATAAAAACGCAGTATGCCCTATTACTTTTTCCAAAGGTTTTACATTGAATGGATATAGAATTGAAGGAAGTCATGCTTGTAGGCTAATTGGTTATAATAAAGTTACTCAGTGTGTAAAATTTGTAAATCCTCACAATGGAAACCAAATAGCAGAAATTCCGCTAGATATTTTTGTAAAAACAGCAAAAGATATCAATTTGTACGATATAACAACTAAGAATAAAACTTATAATTTTTCTGCAAAAAAATTAAACCAAGACGGTGCAATATACATTTAAGTTAGAATAGAAGTCTTACTAAAACGTGCAAGTAGTGAGTAGGTCGTGTTCAACAATTTTCATTGAACACGACAATAATGTAGAACATTTTATCAAATAAACACGATACTAGTTTATTCATTTTAATTTGGTGCAAAAATTTGCACCCTACGTTTTTACTTTCAGCCCAACAAAACCTAACAAAAAAAAGAGATAAACTGAAATCCATCAATTTATCTCTTTTTCTTAAATTAGATGTTGGCAACGTGCTATCTTCCCAGGAAGTGGCCCTCCAAGTATTTTCGCCTCTGCAGGTCTTTACGACCGTGTTCGGGATGGGAACGGGTGGTTTACCTGCGATTGGTCACCAACAAACTTGTCGTTTGCTGTTACCGATTATTCTCGGCTTCAGCTATACGCTGAAGATTGCATAAAATATAATCATCAATTTTTAACTTTTTTAGAAAAAGCCCTCGTCCTATTAGTATCGTTTGGCTGAAAATGTTGCCACTCTTACACCTGCGACCTATCAACGTTGTAATCTGCAACGGGACTTACTAGCTTGTGCTATGAGAGATCTCATCTTACGGTGGGCTTCGT
>USFB01000045.1 GCA_900553895.1 uncultured bacterium
GAATAAGAATTGAGTTTTGGGGAGACGAGGTTGATTCGATTAGAAGCTTTAGTATAACATCGCAAAGATCTCTAAAAATGCTAGAGGAAGCAATCATATATCCTTCTCATGAATTGATTGTAACAAGAAACATAGATGAAATATGCAATGAAATAGAAAAAGATATTTTAGAAAATGCACAAGATGAAGAAAAATCTTTAAAATTAATCAGCAGAGTTATTTCATCAGGTCATTACAGCACGATTGAACACGTACAAATTTCCTATGCAATAAGCGGAATTTCAAGAGCGTGCTCACACCAACTTGTAAGACACAGGCTCATGTCATTCTCTCAAAAATCACAACGGTATGTTCAAGAAAAAACGCAATTTGACTACGTTGTACCAAAAACAATCGCAAATAATCCAGAATTTGCGGCAAAATACGACAAGTTCATGGAAGATACTTCCAAGTTATATTTGGAAATGACAGAAGCAGGCATTCCTGCGGAAGACGCAAGATTTATCCTGCCAAATGCAACATCAACATCAATGGTCGCAAGTTTAAACCTCAGAGAAATGATTCACCTTGCAAACCTCAGACTTTGTTCAAGGGCGCAATATGAAATCAGAGTTCTTGTCAAAATGATGTGCGACGAACTTATAAAATCCGAACCGTGGCTCAAAGACTACCTTGTTCCAAAATGCGAAAAACTCGGCTTTTGCGATGAAGACAAATCCTGCGGAAGAAAAACAAAAAGAGGACTGAATTAATGGAAGAAATGCTCGATAAAATTATCAAAATTGAAGAAAAATATACCGAGTTAGGTGAAATTTTAAGTAAACCTGAAATTATTCAAGACTACAACAAGTTCCGTGATTTATCAAAGCAACGTAAATCAATGGAAGAAACCGTTGAACTTTATCACAAATGGCAAGAAGCAACAGATGCAATAAAAGATGCAACAGAACTTCTTCACGGCGAGCAAGATGAAGAAATGAGAAACTTTTTGAAAGCGGAAATTGCATCTAATGAAGAAAAAATTGCAGATTATTCAGAAAAGATGAAAGTCCTCTTATTGCCGAGAGATCCGATGGATGACAAGGACATTATGCTTGAAATCAGAGGCTCGGCAGGCGGTGATGAAGCAAACATTTTTGCTGGCGACTTGATGAGAATGTATATGCGCTATGCCGATAAAATGGGATGGCAAACTCAAGTTTTAAGTAAGACCGAATGTGAAGCCGGCGGTGTAAGTGAAGTTATTATTTCTATGAAAGGTGACAGCATTTATTCTCGTCTTAAATACGAATCAGGCGTTCACAGAGTTCAAAGAGTTCCTGCAACAGAATCTCAAGGCAGAGTGCACACTTCAACAGCAACCGTTGCCGTTATGCCTGAAGTTGACGATGTTGAAGTAGAATTAAATATGAATGATGTTGAAATTTCAACTGCTCGTTCAGGCGGTGCAGGCGGTCAAAACGTAAACAAAGTAGAAACCGCAGCGCGTGTATTCCACAAACCGACAGGAATTATGATTTTCTGTACAGAAGAACGTTCTCAATTGCAAAACAAAGAAAGAGCTTTACAAATCTTGAAAGCAAAACTTTATGATATGGAAGTTCAAAAACAAATGCAGGAAATCACCGACTTAAGACGTTCTCAAGTCGGAACAGGTGACAGAAGCGAACGTATCAGAACTTATAACTTTCCGCAAGGTCGTTTGACAGACCACCGTATTAACCACAACCTTAACGTTTGGACAGTAATTGACGGTGATTTGGATGAGTTGATTGATTTGTTGACAGAATATGACCAAAAATTAAAGTTGGAAAAATTGGCTGAAACACAAGCTTAGTAAATGGAAAATCGAAAGTTTTCATTTTATAAATTTCATAAGGTGGGAAAAGCGTTAGCGGTTCCCACCTTTTAAAGTTTTTGGTGCAAAAATTCCCTCTCGCTGTTAATACAAAACTAAAACCTCCAAAATAAAAAATTTTGGAGGCTAAAACTCTCAACCATCTTAATTAGACAGCCTTTTTCATAACTTCATGAGCAAGTGTTTTTAATACAATGCTCTTATCTTTTTACTTCACTGCTTGTAATTTTGCTTGAACTCCAGATTCGGCATTAATTGTAACTGCGTTTGATATCGCCATTGTTCTTCGCTTTTTTGCCCCCCTCAAAATAAATTCAACTCCTGAAAAAGTATTATTGCTTGGGGTTGTAATCTTCTTTAACATATCCTGTTGTCCTTTCCGATAAATGTATTTTCTTAAGCCTTGTGTTATATTTATCGGCATTTTTTTGAAAAACTTTAGGATTTTTAAGAAAAGATTTACAAATCGTAACATGAACATTTAAAATTTTGGCAAAAAAAGTGGCGGAACGTTAAACCGTTCCGCCACTTTAAAAATATCTGAAATTTAACTTATTTTTCTGTTGATTCAGAAAGTGTTTTTAATATTGTATAAGAAGCGTCCCAACCGCTTACTCCGCCTGTTGTTTTATATTGAGCAATTTCTTTTGCTCTTAAAGCTTTGTTTTTAGCTTGTTCTTTGTTGAATTTTGCTAATTTTTTCTTGTTTGCGTTTCTTTCTTTTACGATTGGATTAGCGTAAGTCAGGAACGCTCTATATTCTTGACAGCCATAACCTGTTTTAACTCTTGATGGGTAGTTGTAAGTCATGTAGTCATAAACATTCATAGCTCTTTCTGTGTTGGCAGGTCTTCCTTGTAAAGCTTCCAATGTAGAACCCGGTTGTTTTGTAATAACTACAATCATTGCAAGTGGGTTATAGCCTGTTTTTGCTAATAAGTCAACACCTGTAATGTCAGCGGCTTTTTCATCGTTCAAGTTTGTTTTGTTTGCCAAAAATTCGCTGTTTGCAGCTGTTGTAATAATATTTTCAGAGCTTAATTTACTTGTAATAGCGTTCTTTGCAGCATTTCTCATTTGATTTTTTGAATATGTTCCATTGATAATATGTCCCATTTCATTTGCAATAACTGCGGCTACTTCGCTATCGTTTCCTGCATAAGTTAAATCAGTGCTTGAAATTTGAATAACGTTAGTTAAATTTGTGTTAGCATTGTTTGCTGTGCCATTAACAACTTTGAAAGTAGTTTTAGCTGGCAAACTGTTTTTTGTAACGATTGTTTTACCAACAGTCGCAACTCTGTCTGCTGCGTTCCAAGTCGCTGCAAAAGCCGGCAATACCATTAATGCTAATGTGAACATAGATACTATAATCTTTTTCATAAAGCCTCCTTTTTTTTGAAATCATTGTATCATGAATTTTTATAAAAATATTCTTCAACTCTTTCACAAATAATATGTCCTGCAATTATGTGTAATTCTTGAATATTGTTTGTAATATCGGATGGAACATCAAGTGTGATATCCGCGAATTTTCTTAATTCTCCACCATTTTTACCGACAAATGCAACGGTTTTAATTCCTTTTTCTTTTGCAATTTTAAACGCTTCAATTACGTTTTTAGAATTACCTGATGTAGAAATCCCTACCAACACATCGCCTTTTTGCCCAATTGCTTCTAAAGGTCTTGAAAAAATGAATTCTGCTCCGTAGTCATTACCGATAGCTGTAAGCGAAGATGTATTACAAGTTAAACTGTAAGCAGGAAGAGGCTTTCTATCTAATTTATATTTGCCCATAAGCTCTGCGGCTAAGTGTTGTGAATCCGCAGCCGAACCTCCATTTCCGCAAAAAATAACTTTGTTACCTTGAGAAATTGCGTCAATCCAAAGCTTTGCAATAGCCTCTATAATTTGAGATTTCTCCTTTAATTTAAGAACATTATTGCTTATTTTTTCTAACTCCGAATTAATTCCCACGATATTCTCCTGATAGTTGCAGTACAAATTTGATTTTAACACGAAGTGAGTTTGGATAAAAGCCCCACCCTCATCAGCCCTCCGGGCAGCTTGTCTTGGATTATTCGGGCGAGCATAACATTCCAATAACAACAAATCCTTACGGATTTTTCTTGTTATTTCCATGTTATTTGCTCTTACGAGCTTACGCTCTACCGAAAATCCGCTCTCCCCTCTAAGGGAGAAGCAGTAAAATTCGCAATATTAGCGCAAGTAACGGCTTCGCCCTTATGCAACGTAGGGTGGGAAAAGCGTGAGCGGTTCCCACCGTTTATATTAGGATAGAGCTTCAGCCTACCGATTTACCGAACAAAAAAAAGCAAGAGTAGCATTTAAAATTTTTACATTTCATGCTACATTGTATCCATGTTTTATTTTGAAGATTTTCACGGGACAAAAATTCTTAAAAGTGATTTATTAGAAGAGATAACTGCGTTTTTTTCTACAAGAGAGTTACCTGATTTAACTAAGCTGGGCGCAGATAGAATCCTTTTTCCCAAACAAACTCATAGTGACAACGTAGAATTTGTAGATGAAAGAAACGAATACCCGAATACAGACGGGTTAATTTTACAAAACACAAATGACGCAGTTTATTTGCATTTTGCGGATTGTACACCTTTAATATTTTACGATACCGTTCAAAAAATCGCTGCGGTTTCTCATGCCGGCTGGCGCGGAACCGCGCAAAAAATCGGTGTTAAAACGATTGAAAAAATGCAGTCATACCCAAAAGACATTATTGCACTTATCGGACCCGCAATATCTATGTGTTGTTATGAAGTTTCAGAAGAAGTTCGCGATACACTTCTTGCAACAGTTCAAGAAACCGAAGGACTTTTTATAAACAGAAATGTTGATTTAAAACGAATAAACGCACAGCAACTTAAAGAAATCGGCGTTCGACAAATCGATATTTGTCCGTATTGCACAAGTTGCGATAATGATTTATTTTATTCTTACCGCAAAGAAAACGGAACAGATAAAAGACATATTGCCGTTGCAAAATTGTCATAACTTATGCAGACATTTTTTGTTCAGCAAGTTTTGCTTGTTCGGCTTTTCTCTTTTTATCAAGAGTATTTGTAATATAAATATTCAAGTTTGGAATTCCTAGACCAAGAACAAGGCTGGCTGTTAAATAACCTGCTACTTGAGCAATGTTTAATGTTCTTAAACGTTTTTTAGAAGCTTTTTTAATAGATTCAGGTAATTTATCCAAATCTTTAACCATTTCTTTAAATTTCTTATTAAGAACTTTGCCATTTTCTGTTTTAGTTGTTGAAATACCATTATTTGCAAGAGTTTCTACTAAGATTTCATCTCTTGTCTTCAAACTGCCATTAAATGTACGTTTCCATACACCAGCATCTTTTGAAGCCGCTCTATAATTCATCGTAGATTTATCCAAACCGTCAGCAACAAGTTTGTTTACAATATCGCCTAGAATCAACCAGCTTACATAACCTAAAGTATCTTTTGTTAAACTTTCTCTAAGCTCGTCCTTATCACGAGTAGAGAAAATTCTTGAAATAATAGTCAAACCGTACAAACCTTTTAATTGGTTAATCGTTGGCATTTTACCATTAAATGACATCTTTTCCATAAATTTCGCAGGTGATTTTAAGAACTTAATCGGTGACATATTCAATGTACTTAATATCATTGAGAAAAAGGCTGCAGAACTTACAGCTTTCATAGCTTTAAACCCAGCACTGTTATCTTTTGAACGACCTTCAACGCCGACAAAACCATCTGAACCTGTTTTCAATTTTGTTAAATACATGTTAATCGGTTGAACAGAAAGACCAATAGCAGTTGCAATTCCAAAACCCATTGCAGAACGTGTCTTCATGAATTTTGAAAGTCCTTTAATAAATGTATTATCTTTTACTGCTTTACCAGATTTAATTTGTTCGGCGAAAGCATTCTTTACGTTATCTTTATTAAACGAATCAGAAACGATAAACATATCGTTTAACAAAGATTTCAAATTTGTTTTACTTACAGTCTTTTTATCTAAAGATTCTAAAATATATTCTGACTGAGCCCCTGTGCTTTCTGTAATCTTGTTCATCAAAACTTCTCTTGATTTAGAAGTTTTTTCTTTAGTCCATTCATTAAAATTAACATTTTCATTTAAAGATTCGTCAAGATATTTCGCAACTTCATCAATTTTTTCTTTAGAAATTCTTGTGTAACCATCTTTATCAGCTGTTTTAGAATCAGGATTATATGCTTTTACATTTTCTAAAGTAGTTTTAATATAGTCTAATTGAGATTTATTATTTTTTATTTGTTGAGCCTTATTTTCAGCCAAAATATTCAAAGTTTCGGGAGCCGTAAAAATATTATTTACATTCAGACCAAACTTTTTATTCAAATTTTTTGCAATCAACCAACCTGCGCCTGCGCCGAACAAGCCAATGCAAGAATCATTAATTGTACCCATAATTTCACGTCTGCCTGTTTCCAAACCGGCAGCAGGACCTCTTTGAACAAAGTCAATTGTAGTTCTTGGTGCAACCATAGAACAGAAGTCTACACCATTTGCGCCAACAGCCTGGTTTGTAGCTAAATATCTCAAACCTGTGTCAATTGCGCTTTTGAATTGTGGGTTGTAATTTTGTTGTTGATTAAATTGTACTTTCATATTTACCTTGCTAGTTTAGTATCAGCTCTAAATCCTGCCGTAAGTTTGTTATACTTAACGTTTAGAGGTGTTACCGGTTCTTTTTGGGTTTCGTTGTTTTGTGTAGTTTGTGTTTTTTCTTGAGCAAGCTTTAGTGCTTCAGCATGCTTTTTCTTTGTTTTATGTCTGGTATAAAGTGGAACGATAATCCCTAACAATGCTAATGATACACCAAGGTTGGCAACTTGGCAAGCAGAACGCAAATCACGCGCGTGCTTTAATTCTTTTTCTATGGTCTTAAGTTGCGCATCTGTTGGTTTTGCACCATTTAATGTTTGTTGAGTTTTGCTAATAACTTCTTCTGAGGATTTAATATTTACATCTTTAACCCAGTGCCAAGCCTTTTTAAATACATTCTCATCACCTTTCAGAGGTTTTGTGTCATTAAGTAATGATACACCTGTAGATTTTTGAATAATTGTAGCTGCACCTTTTGCTGCATAATCACCTAGGAAGTATAAGCCTGAGAATGTTGCAATATCTCTTACAGTAGCCTCTGCTAGTTCATTTTTGTCGTCTGCAGCTGCCATACGAGATGCAAATGTTGTGGTGGAAATTATTCTAGCCTGATCCATTGTTGGGAACATTCCCTTAAATTCAAGCATATTCATAGTTGGGCGTTTCATCATCGAAAGAAGTGAAACTCCAACCATTGAAGAAATTGATATTAATTTTTGCTTTAATAAACCTTCTTTTGCCTTAGCCGTTTCTTCAACATTATCTTTTTCTTTACCGAAATCGTCATAAATCGGTGCACCCTTTACACCGGAAACTTTACCCGTAATCCAGCGGTTAATGTACTGCATTGAAGCAGCTAACGGAAGAATAACTGCTAAACCTGCCAAACTTTTAGTTTTCACAAGCTTTCTGCTTTTTTGAGCAAATTCATCAATGCCGATTCCTGATTTTTGGAATTCTTTAAAGTATTTAACCGAATCTTCCAACATAGAATTTACGGAAGAAGCGTTTACTATTTTTTCGTTGTCAGCAATTTTAATATTGTCTGCTACATGAATTTTTTCAACAATTTTGTTTGAAAGCTTTTTAATTTCTTTGCGAACAGCTCTGTCACCATCAGTTGAACGTGATAAATCAGCTAATTCTTTAGAATATTTTTCTATTTCTTCTGCACTTAAAGCATCTTTAAATATTATTTTATTTTTACCTTCGAAACCTTCAATATTACCTAAAATATTTTTCAATGATTCTTGAACTTTATCTGAAGACTGAGCGTTTTTATAATAATCAGAAGCTTTATCAATAAGTGAACTATCAGCCCAACATCTTGACATATTTACACCCTTGGGCATAATCGCTGGGTTGATACACTTCGCAATCCCTAAAGTTACAAGGCTCGGAATTAAACAGTTTACAACAAGTCCTGAAGATTCTCTTCTAAATGCTTCAAAGCCTGCAAACCAGTTTGTCATAGATTCAACAACGGTTCTTGGAAGAATTGCAGACAACATATCAATAACAGTAACGTTTACCATAGGCATTCTTTCACATGCCTGAATTCCTGCCAAAGCAATAGCTCCAACACCTTTAAAGTTTGGATTTTGTTTGCTCTGTTCCTTTTGACGAACGTTATTGCTATTTATTCTGCTAGTATTGTCTACACCGATTTTGTTTATCATACACATTTACTTCTTCACAATGGGATATTAAATCCGTGATATAAATTGATTATATCAACTTACATATATATTTAAAAGCAGGACAAAATAAAAATTGCCATGTTTCTTGCTTTTGTAAAGGAAATGTAAAGACGAATTTTTGTATATTTTTTTTAGGTAAAGAAACTTTTCTCAAAAGCTCTTTAATAAATAGTATTATTAAGATAGCGGATTAAAAAATTTGACTAAATCCTTATAAAAAATCCCCAATTTAATTGTAAAGATTTGTAACAATTTTCTGGATTTTCTGCTATAATGATAAAATCCGGGAGAAAATTATATGAAAATACTTGTATCAAATGATGATGGAATATTAGCCAATGGGATTCGTGCACTTATTGAAGCACTTTCACCTTGCCATGAAGTTTATGTTGTCGCACCTGATAGAGAAAGAAGTGCCGCAGGACATTCATTAACACTTCAAACTCCGTTAAGAGTTGAGGAAGTTGACGCAAAATATGGTGCGAAACGTTGTTGGATGACAACAGGGACACCTGGCGATTGCGTTAAACTTGCGATTAATGCAATATTAGAAAAAGACGAACTTCCCGACTTAGTGATTTCAGGTATCAACCATGGACCGAATTTAGGTGCCGATATTTTGTATTCAGGAACTGTAAGTTGCGCAATGGAAGGAGCGATGATGGGCTATCCGAGTATCGCAACCTCTTTAGCAAGTATGAGCACAGAATATGAATCATTTAAAGTTGCGGCAGAATTTATTGCAACACTTTTGGACAAAATTGATATTAAGAAATTCCCTGCAAAAACGATTTTGAACGTGAATGTTCCGGGATTAGATAAAGAAGATATCGGCGGAGTGGAAGCAACAGAGCTTGGCAGTCGGATGTTCACAGACGCTTACGAAAAACGCATTGACCCGAGAGGTAAGGTTTATTATTGGATGGCGGGTGAATTAATCAATGAACCTGAAAATGCTTCTACCGATATTGCAGCAGTTAGAAATAACAAAATTTCAATTACTCCTGTGACTTACGAAATGACAAGAACCAATATTATTGAAGAATTAGAAGAAGATTTGTGTAGAGAAAAGCTTTGCAATTGGTTTGTGTAAAGTATACAACCAAATCAATAAATCCTTTTTAACTTCAATTTCGAAAGACGTCAATAAGTTGAGAAATTATTTATCAATTTCTATAAACTTGCTACACCCTGCGAAAATTCATGCTACAATATTGCTATGAAACACAAATTGTTAATGGTCTTAGGACCAACAGAAGTTGAGAGGGATATTTTAGAAATTGCATCACAACCTCAAGAATATATGAGGACAGATGATTATACTTCAAAATGGCTTAAGATTTTTGAAGGTCTAAAGTATTGTTTTCAAACTCAAAATACGGTTGTGGTTATGGCGTCATCTGGCACAGGCGCGATGGAAGCCGCCGTTACGAATTTTTTGAGCAGAAATGATACAGCTATATATATTAACGGTGGTTCTTTTGGTAAACGCTGGGGTGATATATGCAAAAAACACAAAATTAATGCGGTTGAAATTTCTGTACCTTTTGGAGAAAGTCCAAACCCCAAAACCGTTGAAGAAATTTTGAAACAAAATCCGAATTCAAAAGCGGTATTTGCGACTCTTAATGAAACTTCATCAGGTGCTTTAACTGATATAAAATCTATTGGTGAAATTATTAAACAATTTCCTGAAACTCTTTTTATTGTTGATTGCGTGAGCGGATTGCTGACGGACGAGTTTTTACAAGATGAATGGGGAGTTGATGTTGCAGTTTCGGCTTCACAAAAAGCTTTTGCACTTCCACCGGGATTAGGATTTCTTTCTGCGAACGAAAAAGCTTTAGAATTTGCACAAAAATCTGATTTAAGAAACTTTTATTTTGATATTTTTGATTATGTAAATAATGCAAAAAGAGGTCAAACCCCTTTTACACCTGCAGTTAGCCTTGTTAATCAATTAGAAAAACGCTTAGACAAAATACAAAAAGAAGGATTAAAAAACTTTAGAACACGATATAAACAAAATACGGAAATTTTACGCAAGGGATTAGAATCCCTCGATTTTAAACTTTTAGCCAAAACACCTGCGAATTGCGTAAGTGCCGTAATGACAAATGATATAGACGCAAGCCTTGTGGTAAAAATAATGCGAGAAAAATATAATATTGAAATCGCACCATCAGGTGGAGATTTAAAAACTAAATTATTCAGAATCGGTAACTATGGAGATGTTGGCGAAAATGAAATTAATCAATGCTTGAATGCGTTGAAATTGACATTGAAGGAGATAAAATGATTAACAAATCTTGACACTCCTTCCCTTGTTAGGGAAGGTTGGGATGGGTATTAATTAAAAAAATGAAACAAAGTGGAAATAAGCAATTTTAAAACAACTTTTTACTTACCAAAACCCACCCACATCTGTAAAGCTCAGCATAGCTTCACTAACAGCTGTGACCTCCCTATTTATGGAGGTTGATAACACAAAGAGGATAAAATTATGATAGGAAATAAAACAGTTGTTTATACATCAGGCACATTTGATATGTTGCATATCAATCACCTTAAGATGATTGAATATGCACGTGCATTAGGTGATATTCTAATTGTCGGAGTAAATACTGATGAACTTGTTGCAAGTTATAAATCAGAACCTATTATTCCGTTTGAAGAACGTATTGCGTTGATGAAAGCGATAAAATATCCTGATATTGTAATTCCACAACATAGCCTTGACCATAGAGATAAGGTTAAAAAACTGAATTTTGATGTATTTGTTGTCGGTGATGATTGGACAGGCAAATACGATTATCTAAAAGAAATGGGAGTAACCGTTGTTTATTTCCCTTATGGCAAAGGTGTTTCATCATCTTCATTGAGAGAAAAAATATATTCTAATTATGAAAAACTAAAACACAAAGCCGATAACCATTTTCCGCAGGATATATGTATAGAGGAATAAATCATGCTAAAAAAAATATTCAATATTATCAATAATTTATTCCCATACAAAACACAGGGTAAAAATAATCAAATTTTTGTTACTTATAACGGCAAAAAGAAAAGACTAAAAAGAAAACTGGATGGTCTAAATGTTTCAATTCATGGAATTAATAATTATTTAGAAATAGAATTGCCAATATCATTCAAAAATACAAATATTGAATTAGCAGGGGAAAATGCTGTTTGCATAATCAAAAAGACTCCAATAAAAGTAAATAAAGCCAGTATTTATGTTAGCAGTTGGGGACGGTGTTTTATAGATGAAGGTATTTGGTTAAATCAGCCAAACTTTAACGTAATCATTAATAATAACGAACGATTTAAACCTCACAAACTCGTAATAGGTAAAAGAGCACAATTCGGTAGAGAACTTACTATCAGAACCTCTGACGGACATTCAATTTATAATATTGGTGAAAAATTACCATATAACGAACCTGAAGATATTATTATAGGTGATGATGTTTGGATAGCACAAAGAGTAACCTTGATTAAAGGTGCACAAATCCCTTCAAACTGCGTTGTTGGGGCGTGTTCTCTCGTTAACAAAAAATTTGAAGAACAAGGTTGTATTATTGCAGGTAATCCGGCAAAAGTTATCAAACGCAATATTCGATGGGAATTTGACCCATACGGTCAGGTTGTCAACAAGCACAACAAAAATACCAGTGATGAAAAAAATATCAAACACATGATTATAAAAAGATTAAGACGCAAACTCTTAAGATTTTTGTTTCGTTTTTATTTCTAATAATGGTGCTATTGAAAAATTAGAAGGGAAGTTCCAATAATCCGGATATTGAACTCTAATATATCCGTCAGGGTCGTTTGGAGCCCAAAATTCATAACCTTCAAATTTCACCTTTTTACGAGGAAATATCATATCCTGACTCATTGGACCTGTTGGATTAACAATATAACTACCCAAACTATCCACGCCATAATAAATAAAACTACTTTTATCTGCTACGTTTTTATTATTTTTTATTTCTAAATTCAAAAAATCTGTCATATCTTGCCAAGAATCAATTAATCCCAGTTGATTTTTAATTGTTGACATATATTTTTTGTATTCAGTTAAAGTATATTCATCTTTGTAATATTCATGCGGAAATACTTCTATTAATCTACAATTTTTGAAACTTTCGCCTTGATAAATTTGTGTATATTTTGGACCGTTATAATACAATATCTCGCCATTACTATTTTTCAAAGCTGAATCAATAACCTGAATTGAATTACCTTTTGAAACTGAAATTTTTGAAATATCTATTGATTTAAAATTCTCTTTCAAGATGAGTTTTAATCGTTCATAATCTTTACGCATCATTCCAACATCAAAATCATCATCCCAAGGAACGAAACCACCATGTCTGACTACACCTATTAATGTTCCTGATGTTATAAAATATTCTAAATTATGAGCATCAAAAAAATCCGTCATTTTTTTTGCAAACTCAACGCAATCCAGCTGATATTGTCTAAGACGTTTTTCTTGACAAGGTTTTATCGTTTTTATGTCAACAATATCGAGCATTAAATCAGCTAACGGTTTTGTTTTCTTGTACAATTCTTTATATTTTTTTTCTTTTGAAAACCTAAATTTTCTCTCTATTTTCTTTAGCATTACTTGTTTATCAAGACTATGTTTAACAACGTTGCAGGCTTCTCTATAGCCGATATGTGAATTTAGTTTAATCTCTTTTGGCATAGACATATAATCTTTGCCATAATTAATTAACAAAGATTTTTCAGGTTTATTAGGAATATAACATTGTGTATTTTCGTAATCTACTTTTTGAACAGGTAAAATGTCATCAGCTTTATACCAATCGGTAAAAGGTATAAACGTAATATCATAGTTATCATAGCCATAATAAATTTTATTAGATTTTACACCAATCTTATTATTGCTCAATCTCAATTCTTTTAAGTATTTATTAAGTTCTGCAAAATTATCTATTTTTGTTTTCTGACGTTTAATTAAATTTATATCTTTTTTTATATCTTCTTCTGTATAATCATCAGAATAATAATCATACGGGTGAATATCCAATGTCATAAGATTTTTCATATTATCACCTTGCAAAATTTGCAGATGAGTTGGGAAAATAGCAAAAGACATTTTGTTTGGATTCTTTTTGATAAACTCATTAATTACAAAACTTCTATTTCTTTTCGAATAAGAAATTTCACTAACATCAACTTCTAAACAGTTTTTTCTCAAATATTCAATAAGTTTATCAAAATCATCTCGAATCATTCCTATATCTATATCATCGTCCCAAGGAATGAAACCTTTATTTCTATATGCACCAAGGAGATTCCCACTGATTAAAAAGTATTTTACTCCCTGTTTTTCAAACTCGTCAAACCATGTCTTTGCAAAACTTAATAAGCTCAACTGATACTCTCTCAATTCTCCTTTGCAAGGTTTGAGAAATTTTGGATCGGCAATATTTTTCAAAAACTGATAAGTATGATAACTCTTTTTATAGTAATCTTTAAACTTTTCTTCTTTTGATATAAATTTATTTTTTAATCTTTTTATTAAAACTGATTTTTCCATTATTTACCTAACAAAACTTTAATTGTGTATAAAAAAGTTGGTTCAATTATTGAACGTATTGGTTTATCTTCGTTTTGCGTATTTATAAGAAGTTGATACTCTAAATAATCACATAAACTCGTATCATCATATAATGCAACTAATATTACATCTAAATCAAAATCTTTTAATTCTTCAGGTGCAAGAGCCAGATATGGAGTAGGATTTGAGTCTTTTGAAGTTTCAAACTTCTTATCAGCAATACCTACAACGTTTAACTTAGACAAATCAAAATTATTTTTTAGAATTTGAAAATATTCACCAGCACCATAGA
>USFB01000046.1 GCA_900553895.1 uncultured bacterium
ATTGTGTGGTGTTATGACAGCTCTTGTTCCTCGTAACACAACAATCCCTGTAAGTAAGTCGCAAGTATTCTCAACTGCTGAAAACAACCAAACAGCTGTTGATATTAACGTACTTCAAGGTGAAAGACCAATGGCTTCTGATAACAAATCTTTAGGTATGTTCAGACTTGAAGGTATCGCTCCTGCAATGCGTGGTGTTCCTCAAATCGAAGTTACATTTGATATTGATGCTAACGGTATTGTAAACGTATCTGCTAAAGATAAAGCTACTAACAAAGAACAAAAAATTACAATTACAAACTCTTCTAACTTGTCAGAACAAGATATCGACAAGATGGTTAAAGAAGCTGAAGCTAACGCATCAGAAGATAAGAAGAAAAAAGAAGAAGCTGAAATCAAAAACAACGCTAACTCTTTAATCACATCTTCTGAAAGAATCGTTAAAGATTTTGAAGGTAAAATCTCTGATGAAGATGTTAAGAAATTAACTGAACACAGAGAAGCTCTTCAAAAAGCTTTAGATGAAAACAAACCTTCTGAAGAATTGAAAAAATTGTCTGAAGAATTGCAACAAACAATGTTCGCAATCTCTCAAAAAGCTTATGAAGCTGTTCAAAAAGAAGGCGGTAACGCAGACGCTAATTCAGCAGGCAATGAAAACGCTTCTTCTGACAAAAAAGATGACGATGTAATCGATGCTGAATTCACTAAAGAATAATGCTACGCACGTAGACATTTTGTTGGATGATAATTGTTTTATCTATCGGATGGTTTAAAACTATCGATTATCCTCAAAGTGGGACTACAAAATTATATTAAAACTACTAGCTCCGTTTCAAAGCGGGGCTAGTAGTTTTTTGTGTGTGAAGTAGGTTGGGCTTTCAGCCCAACAACATTTTCAACAATTTCTACACAAGACCTGTAATATTATCTCTCGTAATCACAGCGTCATAGTTTTTGTAACCCAAGATTTTTTCAATATTGTTTGAATGTGAACCAACAATTCTACGACATTCTTGAGAGCTATAATTAACCATGCCACGCGCGAATTCAACATTATTTTCATCCATAATTGAAACAACTTCGCCTTGGTTGAAATCATTTACAACATTCAAAATCCCAATCGGCAAAAGGCTTGAACATTGTTCCAAAATAGCTTTTTTTGCACCCTGATTAACTACAAGACCGCCGATAATATTTGTTGCATAACCAATCCAACGTTTCTTATCAGGAAGATTTTCGCTTGTTGGCAAAAACATCGTTCCTATATCTTCACATTCAAAAATCTTATTGATTACGTAAGGAATTTTACCGTTTGCAATTAATACTCTACCACCAAAACGTGTTACAAGTTTTGCTGCCTCAAGTTTTGTTCTCATACCGCCGCGTCCGCCTTCAGAAGCGTCAGTTCCAAGTGCCATAATCTCATCCGTCACACCGTCAACTTCTTTAATCAAAGTCGCGTCAGGATTTTCCTTTGGATTAGCGGTATAAAGTCCGTTAATATCAGAAAGTAATATTAATAAATCCGCGTCCAACTCGCTTGCAACAAGTGCAGACAATTTATCATTATCAGCAAAACAAACCTTCATGCCAGCCATCATAGGATTCATAGCGATTGTTGAAACCGTGTCATTTTGGTTAATAATCGGCACTACTCCGAATTCCAAAATCTTGTTTAAAGTCGTTCTTAGGCTCAAATATCTGTATCTTAAAGAAAAATCATCTTCTGTCAAAAGAATTTGCGCAATCGGCACATCAAAAATACCAAAACCGTTTTCATAAAACGACATCAAACGACTTTGACCGACAGCTGCACATGCTTGTTTAACACCATCTTCAGCAGTTGAGTCTAAATTCAATTTCTTTTTACCTAAACCAACAGCGCCTGAAGTTACCAAAATAACTTCTTTGCCTTGCTTCACGAGTTTTGACATATCTTCAATAAACGAATAAATACGAGATATTGCAACTTCGCCATCAGCATTTCTCAAAACATTTGTACCAAGTTTGATTACAATTCTTTTTGCGTCAATAAATTCTTTTCTTAACATTTTAGATACCCATTGCTTTTAAAACATCATTAATTTCGGAAGATGTCTTTTTAACATCCGCATTAGAATACTTGATTGCATTATCAGGGTCTTTAAGTCCGTTACCTGTAAGAATACAAACGATGTCTGTTCCTTCTTTAACAAGACCTTGAGAGTGTGCTTGAATCAAGCCTGCAACAGAAGCTGCGCTTGCCGGTTCACATAAAACGCCTTCAGCAGATGCCAACATCTTATAAGCTTCAACAATCTTTTCATCAGAAACACAACCGATTTTACCTTTGCTTTCATCTCTTGCGGCTTCTGCTTGTTTCCAACTTGCAGGGTTACCTATTCTGATTGCGGTTGCCAATGTTTCAGGCTTCATAATTCTTTCACCGCGAACGATTGCAGCAGAGCCTTCCGCTTCAAAACCCATCATTTGTGGTAAAGCTTTAATATTACCTTCTGCAAAATACTCTTTGTAACCTTTCCAGTAAGCGGTTATATTACCTGCATTTCCTACAGGAATAAAATGATATTCAGGGGCTTTTCCTAAAGCATCACAAATTTCAAATGCGCCTGTTTTTTGACCTTCAATTCTGAATGGGTTTACTGAGTTTACTAAAGTAATAGGATGAGTCGCAGAAATTTCTCTAACACATTCAAGAGCTTGGTCAAAGTTACCTTGAATTGCGATTATTTCAGCACCGTACATCATTGCTTGAGAAAGTTTTCCTAGAGCAATATAACCGTCAGGAATAAGTACAAAAGTTTTAATACCTGCTTTTGCACCATAAGCGGCAGCTGATGCGGAAGTGTTGCCTGTAGATGCGCAAATAATAGCATTTGCGCCAGCCTCTTTAGCTTTTGTTACAGCCATTGTCATACCACGGTCTTTAAAACTTCCTGTTGGATTGCAACCTTCGAACTTCAAATAAATATTAGCTTCTAAGCCGATTTTTTTAGCCAAATTATCAGCTTTAATTAAAGGTGTGTTACCTTCATTAAGTGTTACAACAGGTGTTGATTCTGTTACCGGTAAGTATTTTCTGTATTTTTTAATTAGACCTTGGTAGTACATATTAAATCCTCTCTTTTTCTTGAATATAGCACGAAAAATGAAAAAATCATTAAATATTTTCAAACGAATCAATCATAACATCCACAATAGCTGTACCTTGGTGATTGATTGCTTTTTCAAGTGCGGGAATCAACTCTTCCTTTTTTGAAACTCTCACTGCGAACAAATCATAAGCTTCCGCAATTTTTGTAAAATCAGGATTAATCATCTCGACCTGATAACGTCTGTTGTAGATTTTTTCTTGCAATTCACGCACCATACCAAGATAACTGTTATTCATAATAATAATTTTCAGCGGAATATTATGTTCTCTGCAAGTTGCAAGTTCTTGCAAATTCATCTGAAAAGACCCGTCGCCCGTAATATTCAACACAAGACTCTCAGGATTTGCTATATAAGCTCCTATTGATGCAGGGAGTCCAAACCCCATTGTGCCGAGTCCGCCGGAGGTTATAAATTTTCTTGGTTTATTAAAATGGAAAAACTGTGCAGTCAACATTTGGTGCTGTCCAACGTCAGTTACAACAACTGGTTCGAAGTATTTTGTAAAATCAGAAACTGTTTCCAAAACGAAAGAGGAGTGCAATTTTTCTGAAAAATTTTCCTCGATAGCTTCATCACTGTCTTCCATTGAATCAATTTCCATCAACCATTTTTCGGGAACAGAAAATTGAATATCAACATTCACAAAATCGCTTAGAAAGTCTTTGATATCAGCAATAATTTCATAATCCACAGGCATGCCGGCAGATTGAATGTTGATGCTTGCAATTTTAAAATTCTTTGTAAACTCATCATTTTTACAAGTCGAACGGTCAGAAAAACCTGCACCTAACGTAATTAACAAATCACATTGTTTTAAGGCGGAATTAGCCAATTCTACACCGTTTAAACCAATCATACCCAAATATAATCTGTTTTCTGACGGATAAACTCCAATCCCCATGAGTGTTGAAACGACAGGACATTGAGTTTGAGAAATAAATTTCTCAACTTGTTCAGAAGCGTTTAGACAACCTCCACCAAGCAAAACCAAAGGCTTGTGCGCATTTTTAATCAATTCTGATAAATCTTTGATTTCTTTAGAAAAATCTTTAACAATAATTTTTTCATCTTCAGGCTTAAAGGTTCTTTCGTGGTATTCAGCTTCAAGAATGTTTCTAGCTAAAGCTACAACAACAGGACCTTTTACACCACTATTTGCAACAGAAAAAGCCTCTTTAATCACTTGTACGACGTCATCTTCATGCTTAAGTGTATAAACTTTTTTACAGCAAGATTGCACCATTGCAGGAATATCAAGATTTTGGAAAATCTTCCCGTTACGGTTTGTAGTTGAAACAGCACCCGCTAAAACTACCAGCGGAGTTGAGTCTGCATAAGCGTTTGCAATCCCTGTTATTGTATTTGTAAAACCGGGACCGGATGTTACTAATACAACGCCTGCTTTTCCGCAAACTCTCGCATAACCTTCTGCTGCATGCACGGCAGCTTGCTCGTGACGTACAAGATAATGCTTGATATTTTCAGTCTTAGAAAGCTCGTTATAAATACTTAAAACGGCTGCTCCAGGGTAGCCAAAAACACTTTCCACGCCGAGTTCTTCAAGCGTTTTTACAAGTGCTGATGCAGTGTTCTGAGTTTTTGTAAGACTTGTAGTTTTAACCATCGTGAAAATATTATACATCAAAATTAAATAAAAGACTTGATTTCTATTTTTGTTTTGGGTAAGATGGTTTTGCACTAGTTATTAAGACTTGTGTGTGAAAATTGCATATCGGGATGTAGCGCAGTTTGACTCTGCCGAAGAAAAGTTGACTAAATGTCAAGTTTTCTGAGAGGTAGCACTGGTGCGCTTCAAACCAAAAATTGAAAATTGCATATCGGGATGTAGCGCAGTTTGGTAGCGCACCTCGCTTGGGACGAGGGGGTCGCACGTTCGAATCGTGTCATCCCGACCATTTAAAAAAGACTTTCAACAAAACGTTGAAAGTCTTTTTTTATTTTTTAATAAATTTACTATATTATATTTATTAAAATTTTCTACGAATACACAAACTCATGCGTTCCGTCTTCATTCAAAATCAAAGCGCACAAATGCGCATTTGGATATTTACCACAACCTAAATCAATACAAATTTTGTCTTCATCAATATATGGTTCATCAAATTCAGTATGACCAAATATAATCTTTTGTGGAAGTTTATGTTTTGAATAAATAAATTTGCTTCTAATGTAGACTAAATCAACTTCGTCCTGTTCTTCTAGCGGATAATCAGGATTTATGCCGGCATGCACAAATAGATATTTATCTGTTAAATGGTAAAACTTCAAACTTTTAAAAAAGTCACCATGGATTTTAAAAATATTTTCAAAGCTTCCATAACTTTTTACAGTCGCAGGACCGCCGTAATTGTCAAACAAAAATTGGTAATAATCATCTGATTTTGCATGCAAAAGTGCGTATTCGTGCGAGCCTATCAGATAAATACATTTGTTGGTTTCTCCTTGTTGAATTACTCTATCTATTACACCTCTTGAATCAGGACCTCTGTCAATATAATCGCCCATAAAAACAAATATGTCATTCGGTCTTGTATCAATCTGACTCAAGACACTTTCAAGTTTTTTCAACTCTCCATGGATATCGGTAATCGCTATATATCTTGGCATAATGTATTTCTCCTAAAGACATTATAGCATAAAGCTGCGGGCAGAATTTGCGCAGACCGATTTTTCATATATAATAAAAATACTATGAAACACAGAGAAAACGTACGAAATTTTTGCATTATTGCACACATTGACCATGGTAAGTCAACTTTAGCCGATAGATTATTAGAAGCAACCGGAACTATTGCACAGCGCGACATGCAAGCGCAACTTCTTGATACAATGGATATTGAGCGCGAACGCGGTATCACAATCAAACTTAACGCTGCTCGAATGAACTATACTTCTAATGATGGTGAAAAATATATATTTAATTTGATTGACACACCCGGTCACGTTGATTTTTCGTATGAAGTTTCACGTTCTCTTGCTGCTTGCGAAGGTGCTTTACTCATTGTTGACGCGACGCAAGGTGTTGAAGCGCAAACATTGGCAAACGTTTACATGGCAATTGAACAGAATTTGGAAATTATTCCTGTAATCAATAAAATTGACCTTCCATCAGCGGATGTAGAAAGAGTTAAGGCTGAAATCGAGGAAATTTTGGGGATTGATACTTCTATGGCAATTCCTGTTTCAGCAAAAACAGGCGTAGGTATTCCTGAAGTATTGGAAGCGATTGTAAAATTTGTTCCGCCTCCAGTTGATACAACAGAAAAGCCTTTGCGCGCACTTGTATTTGACAGTGCCTATGACCCATATTTGGGGACTCTTTGTTTCTTCAAAATTATGGATGGCAAAATGAAGCTTGGTGATAATGTCAAATTCATGGCGTCAGGTAAAGAATACGAAATCACTGAGCTTGGGTATCTTACTCCGCACAGAGTTCAGGTGGATGAACTTATTTGCGGTGACGTAGGTTATTTTGCAGGTTCTATTAAAGAAATTACGCGTTTTGTAGGTGATACAGTGACTCACGTTGAAACTCCTGCAAAAGAACCTCTCCCAGGGTATAAAGAAGCTTTGCCAATGGTGTTTTCAGGCTTGTATCCTGTAGATAATGAAGATTATCACGAATTAAAAGAAGCTTTGGAAAAATTAAAACTTTCTGACAGTTCTATTACGTTTGAACCTGAAACCTCAAGTGCACTTGGTTTTGGCTTCCGTTGCGGTTTCTTAGGCATGCTTCACATGGAAATTGCACAAGAAAGATTGGAAAGAGAATATGACCTTTCAATTGTAACAACTGCGCCATCAGTAGTTTACAAAGTGCATAAAACAAACGGCGAGGTTATAGAAATTGATAACCCTGCAAACTTACCTCCTGCGCAAACAAGAGATTTTATTGAAGAACCTTATGTAAAAGTTTCAATAATTACGCCAAATGATTTTGTTGGTACGCTTATGGATTTATGCCAAACAAAACGCGGTATTTTTATCAACATGAATTATTTGGACAAAGTTCGCGTTGATTTAATTTATCATTTGCCTTTGAGTGAAGTTATTACTGATTTTTATGACCAATTAAAATCACGCTCAAAAGGTTATGCAAGTTTGGATTACGAATTTGTTGATTATAAGCGTTCAAAACTTGTTAAATTAGATATTATGCTGGCGGGTGAAGTTGTTGACGCCTTATCTGTAATTTGTCACGAAGATAGCGCATTTTACATAGGTCAAAAATTAACAGAAAAATTAAAAACCATTATTCCGCGTCAAATGTTTGAAGTCCCAATTCAAGCCGCGATTGGCGGAAGAGTTATTGCAAGAACTAACATAAAAGCGTTAAGAAAAAGCGTTTTGGATAAATGCTATGGTGGTGATATTTCACGTAAACGTAAGCTATTGGAAAAACAAAAACGAGGCAAAAAACGTATGAAAGCTGTCGGACGTGTAGAAGTTCCGCAAGAAGCATTCATGGCGGTTTTGAGCTTGGAAGAAGAATAGTTAAAAACTAATCTTCCACTTTTTCTTATTTCTGCAATAAACTAATTCGATTAAAATTTATTTCCAAGTTTTTCCAAAGAAACAACGTCATCAAAATCTTTACGAGTCTTAACCGTTTCTTTGTGTTCAATTTCATAACCCAAAGTTATAATTGTTGATAAAATTTGATGCTCATTCAAACCTAATTTTTCTTTCACTTTTTTATAAACATCAGGTAAAACTGTAGTAATTTCATTCCCCATAGCACCTATAATACAAGATTTAATATTAAGATTTTCAGCTTCCAGCATCATGTAAGAAATCGGATAAATCAATTGTTCCATAGTTCTTATACGCAAAGCACCTTCTGCTTGTAAAGCAGGGTTCAAGGCAGGATTTTTAATATGTGTAATTTTAGCTTCTTCCCAAGCGTTTTCATCAGCAATACAAACGATTAAAGCATCTGCGTTTTTAACATGCGCTTGACCTAAAGAAAGTTCTGCCAATAAATCTTTGTTTTCTTGAGATTTAACTAGAATAAACTTCCAAGATTGAACGTTCATCCAAGACGGCGCAAGCCTTCCAGCCTCTAAAACTTTCCTCAAATCTTCATCAGAAATATGTTTATCAGAATATGTTCTTACGCTTTTTCGAGATTGAATTAAATTTAGTAAATCGTTCATTTTGCGTCCTTTCTTTTGAGGGGAATAAGGTAATAGGGTAATAAGGGAATAAGAGGTATTAACTTTTGTAGATAATTTCGCCACTAAAATAGTTGTTATTAGTAATGGCTTGGCGTATAAATACTCTATTTAAAATGTTTTTATAACCTCTTATTCCCTTATTACCCTATTACCTTATTCCCTTTTATCTACCCTTCTGCCAGAATTACAGTAAAATCACTTCCCACAGAGAATGTTTCTGTCGGATCATAAACAAATTGCATATTGTTTAATTCAGGCATCTTCTTTTGTAACCAATTTAAGAAATCAACCGTAACAGCACTCTTGTTTGCAACAAATCTTGTATGAGAAAGGTGAGTAATTTTTAACATATTTACTTCATATCCAAGCTCATTAAATTTTTCTTTCAAAGCTTGTGCTTCTGCTTCTTTACGTGGAGAATACATAATTCCACCTTTGAATTTCGTACCGTCAAGTGCAGGTTTATCCCTGTAAATCATTCTATTAATAACTTCTTGAGTCTTTCTAGGGTCTAAAATCCAGTAGCTGATATAACCTTTTTGATTTGGCGCACCGGGAAGTGTTGCGATTTCGATTTTGTTTTCGTCAACGCTTCTTGCAAATGCTGCGTATTGTGATAATTCGTAGAAACTCATATCAGTTTTGATATAAGTGTTACAAATATTTAATACTTCAGGAATTTTTGTAATAACTTGAGGTGAGTGAAGTTTTTCAAACAAACTTCTCATAAACCATTGTTGACGTTGAGTTCTGCCAATATCACCAAGTCCGTCTTTTCTATATCTCAGATATCCGACAGCTTGATTACCGTTCAAAACAGTATCACCTTTGTTTAAATCAATATGCAGATGCCCTGCATAATCGTGGTAATGCATTGGTTTTTCAACATAAATAGGAATTCCGCCCAAAGCGTCTACTACCTTTTCAACGGCTTCATCATGAACAACAATATATTTATCAACTTTTATACCAAAAGTTTCTTTCAAAGTCTTTTTAACAAGATTAATTCCACCCAAAGCGTGCGCAGCATTAATCTTTTGAACTCCTTTATTGTCAGGCAGATAAACTTTGCTGTCACGCGGAATTGAAATTGCGTTAATTGAATGTGTTTTTGGGTCGATATTTACAACCATAATCGTATCAGAACGTGTACCTTCCCAAATATCCGCTCCATTACCATTTGAATCTACACCAAGCAACAAAATATTTTGTCTGTGAGGAGAAAACGGCACTTCAAATTTGTTTCTTTGTTTACGTGCAAACTTGAAAAATCCGCTTGCATCGTCAGCTTGTTCTGAATCAATTTTGTTTAAAAAGAAATTATTTTCAACTACAGTTACACAAACTATAACTGCACATAAAATCGCTAAAACTACAGTAAAAAGCAATTTTGCGAAATTTGATGTTTCTTCTTTTTCTTCCCTGATATTTTTTAAAAATGCTTTATATTCTTCTTGTTGATTATTATTTGCTATTTTCATTTTTTATCTCTCTTTAATGAAAATTATATTTTAAGCATAGCTTAAAATCAATAAATTTAAAGAGATGTTAATAACACCCTCTCCCCTCCCTTGGGAGAGTGGAGAGGGTGTTATTAATTTACGAATTTTAATCCAGCAAAGCCTCTAAGATAGCTGCATTTTTACCTGCCATTGTATTAGCTTTTACTCTGCTTTTATACATATAACTTCTCAATGCTTCTCTAATTAATTCTGAACGAGTTCTATTTTCTCCTTCAGCTACTTGATCGATTCTGTCTAAAAATTCTTCGGGCATTGAAATTAATACTCTTGCCATTTATGTTCTCCTTTACTATGTAATGACTTTTGATATCTTGTATATATATAAAAGTCAAATCGAAATATAAAATTGCCTTTTTTAATAAAAATATTAAGAAATATTAAGAACAGAGTTTTATTTTTCTCTAAATTTTTCAATACCACTCAATTTATATTTGATGTAAAATTAAAGCTAATTGGAGAGTTCGCTATGAAAGAAAAAGTTTTAATTTTAGGTTTGTCAAAAAGCGGAATTGCTGCTGCAAAATTCGCTAATAAACAAGGTTATGATGTGTTTATAACAGAATCAAAACCTTTGGATAAAGTTAAAGAAGAATGTAAATCTCAAGTAGAAGAACTTAAAAATTTAGGAATAAAAATTGAATGTGGGTATCATAGCGATGAATTTATTTCAGGCGCAAAATTTGCAATAACAAGTCCGGGAATTCCACCTAAATCAGAAATTTTCAAACGTTTAAATGAAAAAAATACGAAAATTATTTCTGAAATCGAATATGCGTATTTGAATACAAAAATACCTTTTATTGCAATAACAGGTACAAACGGTAAGACTACGACTACAGCTCTTGTTTCACATATTTTGAGTAAAGATTTTGATGCACCTGTTTGTGGAAATATTGGTGTTCCTCCAACTTCTTTAATTGAAGGAAATCACGATTTTCTTGTTTGTGAAATAAGTTCTTATCAAGCACAAATGACAGAAAAGTTTAAAGCAAAAATTGCTTGTTGGACGAATTTTACACCTGATCATATTGACTGGCATGGCGGTTTAGAAAATTATTTTAAAGCTAAAGCAAAAATATTTTTACCTCCGCAAGAGCCTGAATATGCTGTTTTAAACGCTCAAGACAGCAGATTGAAGGAATTTGCGAAAGAGTGTAAAAATGTTGTGTTCTTTGATGATGAAAAAGATTGTAAAATTATCAACAATTCTATTTTTTACGGCGAAGAAGAAATTATTTCTCTTTCAGATTGTCCGCTTGTTGGTCATCACAACTATCAAAATATTATGTGCGGAATAATTATTGCTAAGCTTGTCGGGATGAAAAATGAAGACATAAGAACTCAAATTATGAGCTTTAGAGCACCTGAACACAGATTAGAAAAAGTTCGAGAAATGGACGGAATAACTTTTTATAACGATTCTAAAGCAACAAATCCTGAAGCTTCAATTGTTGCTATTGATTCTTTCAATAATGTTGATGTTGCGCTTATATTGGGTGGAAGAGATAAAAATACTGACTTAACCGAAATGTGCCATTCAATAAATAAGCATATTAAGACTGTTTTATTGATTGGTGAAGCGACAGCAAGATTTGAAGAAAATCTGGTAAAAAACGGATTTAGTAATATAATAAAAGAACGCACAATGGAGGATGCAATAGATAAAGCAATTAGTTTAAAACCAGATGTGGTATTGCTTTCACCTGCTTGTGCAAGCTTTGATATGTTTAACAGTTACGAACACAGAGGAGATGTTTTCAAAAAGTATGTCCTATCAAAATAACGCTAGAGAAGAAAGGATTAACTCTAATAAAATGAGTTCTCAAAACATGCAATCAGACAGACCACTTATGATTGCTGTAGTTTTTCTTGTTGTAATAGGCGTTATGGCGATTTTTTCAGCAAGCGCACCAAAGTGTATCGAAATGGGAGTAAATCCTACAAAATTTCTTGTACAACAAATTTTAGGAATCGTTGTTGGTATAGTAGGTTTAAGATTTCTTTCAAATTTTCATTACAAAAAACTTATTAAATATACTCCGGCTGTTGCTTGGACTGTTGTCGGAATGTTGCTTTTGGTTAAATTTGCCGGTGTTACGGTAAATGGTGCGCAACGTTGGATAAATATTGGGCCAATGAGTTTACAGCCTTCTGAGTTCGCAAAACCGGCTGTTGTTCTATTATTAGCAGCTGTTTTCTCAAAAGATGTAAATTTGCTTGATGATAGAAAAATAAGAATGGCGTTTTTCCCAATAATATTAATGGTCGGACTTATTTTTATTCAGCCAAACTTAAGTATGGTTTTACTTTTGATGGCTACTTCTGTCGCTATTTATCTTTGCGCAGGTGGTTCGACTCAATTAATTATGTGGGGCGGATGTTCCGTAATACCTTTACTTTTATTAAAAGGGTTGAAAGGTTATCAATCTTCAAGAATTCAGACTTGGCTCCATCCTGAAGCTGATCCGTTAGGTGCAGGATATAATATTATTCAATCACTTGTAGCATTCGCGTCAGGCGGTTTGTATGGTGTCGGTTACGGAAGTTCTAAACAAAAACTTGCCTGGTTGCCTGAAGCGCATACTGACTTTATTTTTGCAGTTATTGGCGAAGAACAAGGTTTTATTGGTTGTTTGCTGATTATTTGTTTGTTTTGGACAATTTTACAAAGAGGATTTGTAATTGCGGTTAAGTGTCAAGATATGTATGGAAAACTTCTTGCACTCGGACTTACATTTTCAATTTGTTTCCAAGGATTTTTAAATATGTGGGTTGCAAGTTCATTTGTGCCTGCAACAGGTGTTCCAATGCCGTTTATAAGTTATGGCGGTTCATCTATCATGGTTTCATTATGGATGATTGGAATTTTATTAAATATATCAAAAGATAACGTTAAAAGAGTAAGGTTTGGTAATAGTAATGTCAGAAGTATACAATAGCATTTATTTCGTAACCGGCGGTGGTACGGGCGGACATATTTATCCTGCTGTATCAGTGTTGATGGGGCTTTTGCAAAGAGAAGATACTGAAAAAATTTATTATATCGGCAACCCCAATAATATGGAGTACGATATTATCAGCAAAATCGACGGCGTTACGTTTCTTCCGATAAATATCAGCGGAATGCCCAGAAAAGCAAGTTTTGCTTTCGTGAAATGGCTTGTGAAACTTGAACTTTCTATGTGGAAGGCACTTTTTTATATTAAAAAATATAAGCCTGATGCGATTTTTACAACGGGCGGTTATGTTAGTGCGCCGATAGCGTTTATGGGTGCTTTTTTGAAAGTTCCGCTTATGATTCACGATTGTGATGCGGTTCCCGGGCTTGTTTCCAAGACGGTTGCTCCTTTTGCGAATGTTGTTTCGGTTGCTTTTGAAAGTTCTAAAAATATTTTGAAATCAGAAAATATCGTTTGCACGGGGAACCCTGTCAGAGAGGAGTTTCTGACGGTTTCTAAGGAGCAGGCTCGTGAAAAACTCGGCTTGAGAAATAAAATGACAATTTTGTTAACGGGCGGTTCGCAAGGTGCTCAAACTCTCAACAAGGTTGCAATCATTGTCGCTCAGGAGTTGGTCGAAAGATTTGATGTACAGTTCGTTATTCAAACGGGCAAAAAGAATTACGATGATTTTATAAAAAAAATATCGGAGTATTTCCCTCATTATGCGGAAAACACGAACTTGGTCATTAAACCTTATTTTGACGAGATGTTTTATGCTTTGAAATCAGCGGACATTGTTATTTCAAGGGCAGGTTCTTTGAGTTTGTCAGAGTTGAATATGTGCGGTGCTGCGTGCATTTTAGTGCCTTATCCCTATGCGGCAGCCGACCATCAACGTAAAAACGCAAAAGAAGCGGAAAAAATCGG
>USFB01000047.1 GCA_900553895.1 uncultured bacterium
AATTTCCCAATCTTACTAATCTTTAGTGCCTGATTCTAAAATCAGGTATTTTTTTGTATTTGCACTATTAAGCGTAAAAAATACAATTAATAAAAGTTTATGACTTTCTTTTCAGAATATTAACTTTTGTAAAGCAGACGAAATATTAGTTATTATTGATTTATAGCCCTTTATAAAAATTTAATAAAAATTTTAAAACAACACGCTTGACTTTAAATTCTTATGTGCAATAATATTAGTACACACTTTAAGTGTAGCCGAAACACTAAATAGCAAAAGAAAGAAAATATATAAACCCCAAAAATCATATAAACTCCTAGATAATAAACACTAAAAAAGACCATTAGGATGCAGAAAACAAACCCACTCGAAACACACACCGGGTGGTTTTTTTTTATAGAAATTTGATGGTGCAAAAAAATTGCACTCTACCCTTTTTAAACATCTACGCCGGACATCATATTTATCAACGTATCAATTGTATTTTGCATATTTACACTATCAGTAGTTCTTTGTTGTAAAAACGCGTTAATTTTCGGCATCATCTCAATTGCAATATCCAATTTTGGATTTGAGCCCGGTTGATACATACCTACGTCAATCAAATCCTTGTTTTCACGATACATTGCCATGATTTTACGCAACTTTCCTGCCGCTTCTTTGTGTTCCTTGGAAGCAATTGCGGACATAAGTCTTGAAATACTTCCCAGTACGTCAATTGCAGGATAATGATTTGCTTCGGCAACTTTTCTCGACAAGAAAATGTGACCATCCGTAATACCACGTACCGTATCTACAATAGGATCGTTAATATCATCACCTTCCATCAAAACGGTATAAAAAGCAGTAATAGAACCTTTCGGGCTGTTACCGGCTCTTTCCAAAACTTTTTGAAGCCAAGAAAATATTGATGGCGGATAACCTTTCATCGTTGGAGGTTCACCAATGGACAAACCAACCTCACGCCCTGCCATCGCACAACGTGTAACTGTATCTGTCATTAAGAAAACCTTTTTGCCTTGATCTCTAAAATATTCACAAACTGCGGTTGCAGTCAAAAGACACTTTTGTCTGATTAAAGGTGGTTGATCACCGGTTGAGCAAACAAGAACAGATTTTTTCATGCCTTCAGGTCCGAGCGCGTCTTCTACAAACTCCTTTACTTCTCTTCCACGTTCACCGATTAGTGCAACAACGTTTACATCCGCATCAGAATTTCTTGCAATCATACCTAAAAGCGTACTTTTACCAACACCAGAACCCGCAAACAAGCCCATACGCTGTCCGCAACCAAAAGTTAAGCAAGAATCTATTGCTCTAACGCCCGTCGAAAACATCTCCGTAATAATTGGACGTTCAAAAGGTCCTGGAGGAGGACCATCAGATGGACGCCAGGTCGCATTTGAAATATCTAATGGTTTACCGTCAATCGGTTCACCCATCGGATTAATCAACCTTCCTAGCAAAAAATCTCCCACGGGAATAATAATCGGACCGCCTGTTGTAGTAACAAGGCTACCCTGACCAATGCCTGCTCCGTCATAAAGCAAAAGTAATTGTGCAGCATCACCTTTAAACGCAACTACTTCAGCAGGTTTCTTTTCGCCGTTTGCAGCTTCAATATAGCACAAATCACCAATTTTCAGTCCTGGAAGTTTAACTTCGACAGTCAAACCAAGCAATTTTGAAACGCTACCTTTGTACTGATACAAATCTACGCTCTCAATTTTATTGTGAACTTTTTGCTTAAGTCCATCCAAATATTCTTGATTAACACCTTCCATACATGTTTATTTTAACACAGAATTTAAATAAACGACAATAAAAAAAGCTTGCTACATACAGCAAGCTTTTTCGTATTTTCATTATAAGCTAACCTCTTGCACAAATTGTTTGAGCAACATATACACCAGAAGCTGAAGCTTGAATCAAGCCTCTTGTTACACCGGCTCCATCACCAATTGTAAACAAGTTTTTAACACCCTCTGTTTCAAGTTCGTTTGTCAATTTTACTCTTGCAGAATAGAATTTAACTTCAATACCATAAAGAAGCGTGTATCTTGAAGCAGTACCAGGTGCGATTTTATCAAGCGCAAACAACATTTCAATAATACTCTTCATTTGTCTGTAAGGAATTACAAGACTCAAATCCCCCGGAGTTGCGCAGCTCAAGGTTGGCGTAATGATGCTTGATTTAATTCTATCAGGAGTTGAGCGTCTGCCTTCTAACAAGTCACCAAATCTTTGAACAAGAATACCACCAGCAAGCATGTTTGCAAGACTTGCAATATGTTGACCGTAGGCTATAGGTTGCTTGAATGGTTCTGTGAATTTTTTACTTACAAGTAAAGCGAAGTTTGTATTATTAGTTTTAATATTTGCATAACTGTGTCCGTTTACAGTCGCAATTCCGTTATAATTTTCTTGTACAACTTCACCGTTCGGGTTCATACAGAAAGTACGAACTTCATCACCAAAAGTTGGTGAATAATAAACCAATTTAGATTCATACAATTTATCTGTTAAAGGAGCAAACACAGGAGCAGGAAGTTCAACACGAACACCAACGTCCACCGCATTATTTACCATGCCGATTTTATTTTTTGCAAATTCATGCGTTAGCCAATCGGCACCTTCTCTACCGGGAGCAATAATAGTATATTCTGCTTTAATTGTTTCACCATTATCAAGCACAATACCTTTAACTTGTTCACATTCAACGATAAGACTTTGTGCTGTTACGTTATTTAAAATAGTAATTCTTTCATCCAAATAATCTTGCATGTGTTTAAGAACATCCAAACTACGTTCGGTTCCTAAGTGTCTTACAGGGGAATGTACTAGTTTTAATTCTGCAAGTGCAGCTTGGCGTTCAATTTCTCTAAACACCTCCATATTTGTGCCGAAAACTTCATCAGTCGCACCATGTTCTAAGTACATATTGTCGGCATAATTAATAAGTTCTTCAACTTTTTCACGGCTCATATAGTCAACAAGGTGTCCGCCGACATCAGGAGTAAGTGTTAATTTACCGTCTGAAAAAGCACCTGCGCCGCCCCATCCGCAAAGCAAACCGCATCGTTTACAATTTACACATTTTGGAGAACCTTCTCTAATCGGACATTTTCTTTTTTCAATCTTTTGTCCTTTTTCGATTAAAACAACTTTCCATTCAGGACGTAACTTAACGATTTCTAACGCAGAAAAAATTCCTGCAGGTCCTGCACCGATAATTGCAACATTGTACATTAATCTAAACTCCTAAACTACCCTATTACTTATTTATAGTAAATCAAAAATCAAACAAACACAAGTTCAACCTTGAGACAAAAAATGGTGCACAGTTTTTAATAAATTTCAAGGAGTAAAAAAAATATCAATAGCCATAATAACTGCTGTTCTCTAGTCAAAAGAAAGGATTTTTATGAGCTGGTTATATTTTACATTGGCAATTTTTTTGAAACTTTGGGAACTACATCTTTAAAATCTGAAACTTCTCTTGTCGGATATCCGTTCTGCCATTGAGAAGCATTGCCGGTTTGAGTCATAAACTTTCTGACTTTTGCATAAATGTTTAGTAAAAGATAAAGCGCGCAGTCGTGATTTAGGCGGAACTGGTTTAGGGCTTGCAATTGTTAAAAATATTTTAAAACTGCATGGCGGAGGAATTCAGGTTAAATCGGAAAATGGTTGCGAATTTATAATTACATTCCCTGCTTAAACGCCTAAAGATGGTGCAATTTGAATGAATGTTCTTACTAAATCGCCATCCCATTGGGTTCCGGCACCTTCTTCCAAAATAGAAATAGCTTTTTCTATATTCATTCCACGTCTATAAGGTCTATCACTAATAAGTGCGTGATAAGTATCTGCGATTGCAACAATTTTTGCTGCAAGCGGAATATCACCGTTTTTAAGTCCTTCAGGATAGCCTTTGCCATCAATTCTTTCGTGGTGGTATTTTACAATTGGTATCAAATCTCTAAGGGACGGATTTGGCATTAATACTTTTTCAGCACCAATTACAGGGTGTTGTTTCATAATACACCATTCATCATCAGACAATGGACCTTCTTTTTTTAGTACAGATTCAGGAATACCGATTTTGCCGACATCATGAAGCAACGCACCCAATTTAATGCGTTCAACTTCTCCTTCAGGAAGATTAATTGCACGCGCCAAAGCTTCTGAAAATTTTGAAACAGAAGTTGAATGACCTTTTGTATATGGATCTTTTGCATCAATAGCACCGGCCAAAGAAGTTGCGATTTCTGAAATTCTGTTGCCTGACATTTCATGGTCAACATTAAATTTCGCCAATAATTCTTCTTCAAAGTTTACGCCAAGTTGAGAATGGCGTTTACCGATAACTTCCGCATAAGATTGAAGCGCAATATCATCCCAGAAGTTAAAGTCCGCAGAGCTGATGATTGCTGACATACCGTCTTTATAGCCTTTTGCTTGCGAAATATACATAGCCTGTTCCGCTAAGATTAGCAACTTTTCTTTATCATCGGCACAGTCAGGATAAGTAGAAACGCCTACAGAGACTTTAACGGGTCCGATATCGTCAATAAAACAGCAAGAAAGAGAATACGTTAAATATTCTGCAACATATTTTGCTTGCTCAACAGAAGTTTTAGGTAATATAATTGCAATTTCATCACCGCCGTAACGACCTGCAACATCACCTTCTCTAATATTTTGACGTACTTTTTCTGCAACAACTTTAATAACTTCATCACCTTTTGCATGACCAAGTTCTCTGTTAATTTTTGTGATGTTACAAATATCCATCATCACAATAGAGAGTTTTTGTTTATTTGTTTGCGCACGATTAATTTCATTTGACAAAATTTCTTGGAAACCGCGGTGGTTATAAAGAAGTGTCAAATTATCCGTGTTTGCGTACTCGTCACTCTTCTCAATTAAATCAAAATTGTGAGCAAAAAGTGCGGTATAATTTGCTATAAGTTTATACAAACCGATATTTTGTCTTGCGTAATTATCTTCTACAATCAAAACACCAAGACATTTGTTTACAGAAATAAGCGGAAGAATAACAACCGCGTGATTTTTAAAATAAGAAAGCTTCAAAAAATCTACGTCGTCTTTAAATATTGTTTCACGTTTTTGGAATGCTTCAATAATCGGATTATTAATATCTTTCAAAAAAACTTTTGAAGAATAAAAATTACCCGTTTTATCTTTCAAATTAAGATTAATACAGTTTGATTTTTCTTTAAACAAACCGTATGCCATGAAATCAGAATCTATGTTTTGACAAATAATCGAATAAATTTTTGAAAAAAGTTCTGAAACTGATGTAACGTTAGAAATCTTTACCAATTCATCAATAATAGTTTTTGGATTAAGAGTATAACCTTTTTCATTGTTAAATGACTTATTTTGCGGTTTTGACAGAGAATTTGCACACGTATGAAATGTAAGCGAGTTGACTTTTGACACCAAATTCTCTTGCTGAATAGGTGAAGTCACAGGGGCATTATTCTTCGATATCTCTGAAATCTTACTTATTAAACTTTTTTCTTTTTTCACGCATCCACCTTCACATTGTAGAGATATAAAACCGATAAAGATAAAAAATTGACTTAATGTTACAAAAAATTTACATTTTTAAATATTTGACATAGAAAATCATTCTCAATCGACAAATCCCTTTAATAATTATATTAACATTTTTTTGAAGTTTTACTAGTGTAAAATGTACTTTTATTTACAAATGTTTATACAATAATAAGCAAAACTTTAAGCAAAATTATAGAGTCCGTCATATTGACGGACTCTATAAAGAAATTACTAAATTTTATACAAAATTATTAGGTTCTTTCTCCAAGTTCTTTATCCATGAGGAATAAGGATGTTTTGTCGTCACCGAAAATTTCAAGACGTTTAATGATATCTTTAACAGTTTGTTCTTCTTGAATTTGTTCGGTTATGAACCAATCAATAAAAGCCAGTGTTGTTCTATCACATTCTTCTTCGGCTGTTTTTGCGATTTTCATAACAGATGCCGTAATGCATTTTTCGTGGTCATAAATATGATTAAAAATTGAGGTTATACCGTTAAACTCAAATTCAGGTGTTTTAATTTGTTTCAATGTAACAAAACTGTTTCTTTCTATCAAATAATCAAACAACTTTAAACCGTGTTCGACTTCTTCTTTTGCTTGATGTTTAGTCCAAGATGCAAACCCGAAAAGTCCAAGTTCTCTAAGATATGCTGACATTGAAAGATACAAATACCCTGAATAAAATTCTTTGTTAATTTGTTCATTAATAATACTGTTAATTGCGTCACTAATCATTTCTATCTTCTCCCCACAAACCGTGTATATTACAAAATTCAATTGCTTCGATATTTTCGCTTGCATAGCTTACATCAATTTCAGGCGTTTCTTCCGGATGAAGATATTTGATGTGAACTTCTTTATTGTCTTTATCTAAAACTTCTATAAATTGAATGTAATGTTCCGGTATCATTGGATGAGTTATTACCTGAACAAACTTTTTATTATCTCTAAATTCCGTTTTAGGTGCGTGTTTTTCACCTAACTCTGATTTATCGTGTTGTGGGATTTGCAGTTTCATCGGTTGACCGCAACAAACAAGTTCTCCTGCGCCGTTTAGAATAACTTGCACAAGGTTTCCGCAGACTTCGCATTTGTATAGTTGTAATTTTTCGGTAGACATGATTTATCCTTTCTTTAGATACGCCTTCGTTGTTTGGAAGAATTGTTTATAAATGGAAAATTGAAAATGGATAATTGTATTAAAATTTTTGTAAGTTAATACGTTCAATTATTAAGCTAATTATATTTTTGTAATACTTAAAATAATTTTCCATTTTCAATTTTCCACTTTCCATTCAATAGAAAGTAGTTGTATGGCTCGATATTGCCTCGCGTTATATTATTTTATCCGTTTAACGCTTATTAACATTGTCCAAGTCGGCAATTTGTGCTACTATTCTTTGTATGGATAATTTTTTTTCTACAAATTCGCAAGCATTTAATAATGCGAAAAAGCCACAAGATAATTCGCTAAACACACAGTACGATAATCTTAAAGACAATTACGAACAGATTTTTGTAGAAGCTGCGGAAATAATAAGGCGCGAAGTAAATAATTTTAAGCCTGAAAATCCCTGTGAAAAATGTACGGTTAAAGATTGCAAAATAGAAAAGAAAGATGTTTTTACTCCTTATCCGATGAATTGTGAATACAGAGATTGGCAGCTTAAGATTTTGACGTTTTTAGCAGGCGATTATAAACAAAAACTCAAAGCCGTTTATAAAAACATGATGGAGAAGAAAAATAACTACTCCTGTAACATGTGCGCAGCTTGCTGCAAACTTGCGACAAGCGAATATTCTTACGCACAACTTAAGCAAAGGGCTATGCGCGGTGATAAATTTTCGCAAGATTTTGTGTCTGTATTTGTACCTTATGAATCGGAAGAAGATGCAAAAAAAGCTAATCCCGAATATTTTGAGCTTTTGAATAAAGTAGTAGAAGAAGATAAAATTTATTACTATTATTGTCCAAAGCTTTCCGGAAATCTTTGCTCTGATTATGAAAACAGACCTGATATATGCAAAGATTTTCCTCATAATCCACTCAAATTACTTCCTTCAAAATGTTCGTTCAACGATTGGAAAAACGAAATTGCGCATGAAGCAATGTTATTGAAGGCAAAAGTCGATATTATAGAATTTTATAAGGAAAAACTACAATAATGATTTTAGCAGGCATGAAATTGAAAGAGCTTGAAAGTTTGATGGCAGAAATGAATGCGACAAAATTTCGAGCAAAACAAATACACAATTGGATTTATTCAAAATCTGTTTCATCTATTGATGAAATGACAAATTTGTCTAAAGATTTTAGAGAAGAATTAAAAAAGGTTGCTACCGTAACCGATACAAAAATCAAAGTTAAGCAGGTAAGCAAAGACGGGACTATCAAATATTTGGTTGAATATCCGGACGGAGAGTGCGTTGAAACCGTTTTAATGCGCTTTGATAATCGTGCCAATTTAACAGCTTGCGTAAGTTCTCAAGTAGGTTGCGCCGTAAATTGTTCTTTTTGTGCAACAGGAAAAGGCGGATTTAAACGTAATTTAACATACAAAGAAATTATAGAGCAAGTTTTGACAATTCAACGTGATACGGGCTTGAAGGTTACAAATATTGTATTTATGGGACAGGGAGAGCCTCTTTTAAACCTTGATAACGTATTAAAAGCGTTAGAAATATTTAACGATGATTTTCAAATCGGAGCAAGACGAATTACAATTTCTACAAGTGGAATCATTCCGGGGATAAATCGTTTAGCAGATTTGAGTTTACAATCAACTTTGGCTATTTCTTTGCACGCACCAACGCATGATTTAAGAAAAGAAATTATGCCGATAGAAAACAGATATCCGCTTCCTGAACTCAAGAAAGCACTTTTAAATTATATTGAAAAAACAGGACGCAGAATTACTATTGAATATATTTTAATACACAAATTTAATGATACCCAACCTGTTGCAAAAGAATTGGCGTACTTTTTAAAAGATTTGAAATGTAATGTAAATTTAATTCCATATAACTCAGTAATTGAAAATGATTATAAAAAACCTTCAAATGGCGATATTATGAAGTTTAAGTATTTGCTTGAACATTCCGGTAAAAAGGTTACAGTGAGACTGGAACGCGGCGCGGATATTGATGCAGCTTGCGGGCAGTTGAGAGGAAAACAGAAATAAAACACACGCAAAATGGATTGCTTCGGACTATTTGTCCTCGCAATGACTTAGCATGTGATTACAAGTATGGCGTCATTCTGAACCCGATTAGGGTGAAGAATCCAGCTTATTAATAACTATTTTCTTGTGATTATTTGATAAAAAGAACAGGACAACATGAACAACATTTTTCAAAAAAACATAAATGCGCTTGCGCAAAAAAATGAAACATTAGCTCGAGAACTTTTGACATACATTCCGACTGATGTTCCCGAACTCAAACAAGAAAATGGCGCGTATAATCTTTTTTATAAAAATCAATACCTTCATAATCCCATAAATCCGCTTGGAGAAGCTCAAGAAATTTTTGCGATGGCTGAGAATTCGCCGGTTGCAATTCATTTGGTTTATGGACTTGGATTAGGTTATTTGTTTCAAGTTACGTCTTTAAATTCTCAAGGCACGGTTATTTTGTATGAACCTGATTTAAACATTATAAGAATTGTTTTTAATCTTGTCGATTTTTCAAACGATATTTTAAAGAAAAATGTATACGTAACGAACAATTTGGAACAAGTAAGCGAGTATATTTACCAAAAATCCAATACTAAAAACTCTCCGCTATTGCTTTCTACGACTAGTTATCGAGAGTTAAACAGAGAAAATTTTGCGTCCTTAGTAAATGAGCTTCAACAAATGATTGGTCGATTTGGTTTGGATTTAAAATACACAAAAGAACGTTTTTGGGGATTGACAAGAAATTTGATAAAAAATTTGCCAAATCTGGTACATGAAACACCAATTGCGGAATTTCAAAACCGATTTGCTGGTCATACGGCGGTTGTAGTTTCAGCAGGTCCAAGCTTGGATAGGAATATTGAAACAATAAAAAAATATAGAGACAATATCGTTTTAATTGTTGTCGGAACGGCAATCAAAACCCTTTACAAGCACGGAATCAAACCTGATTTTTTGTGTTTAATTGAAGCTTATGATTCATCAAAACAAATTCAAGGTTTGGATTTATCAGGCGTATATTTTGTTACAGAACCGACTGCTAATAACAGTTTGCGCCAATTTGAATTTAAAGACACTTTTTCACATATTGCAAATAATTTGCCAATCAATGATTGGTGGAGTATATTGACAAATATTGATATCAGTGAATACTCATCAAAAGGTACGGTTTCTTATACGGCTTTAAATTGCGCACGGATATTGGGTTGCTCAAGAATAATAATTGTCGGACAAGATTTAGCCTATGTTGAAGGTCAGTGTTACAGCAAAGATTCGGCTTATAAAGATTTGATTTGTCAATATAATAACGAAAAGAAAAAATGGGAAATTACGGCAAAAGACTTTGCCAGCTTTTGTAATTCTTTGAGTAATTCTCCAAATGAAGAAGTAAGAATTAAAACTGCTCAAAAACGTCTTGAAAATCTTAACGCATCTTTATACTACGTAAAGGGTATAAATGGCGATATGATACCGACTGAATCGGTTTATGCAACTTTTATCAAGCCATTAACCGAATTTACCGAATTTTATAATAATAAAAAATACATAAACGCGTCTATGATTGGAGCACAAATTGACGGTTTTGAAAATATGCCATTAGAAGAAGCTTTGAAAGATAGTCAAAAAATAGAAAATCGAGAATTAAAAAACGAGTTTAATTATGATATTCCTACAATAATTGAACGCTTAAGAACCGTAAAAGATGGATTAAAAACGGCTATCAACAAATTGCAGGAAGGACAAAGACTAACCAAATCTTTACACAATGACTTGGTTAGAGCAAGAAACATTAGTCCTGAAATTTTAAAGTTTTTGAAAAAGATTTCAGTAAACTATTTAGATTTAAGTACAAATTTTGCAAATCAGAATCCGCTGTTTGATTTTATTACAACAAGTGAAAGAATTGATTTGGATTATGAAATGAAAATGATGCGCGAATTTACGTTTGATAGCGTTAATAATATAAACGAAAAACTTAGCAAGTATTATACAAACGCGCAAAAGAGAGTAGAATATATTGATAAAATGCTTGAAACAACACTAGGGGAAATAAAATGAAGGTATTAATTCAAAGAGTAAAAGAGGCATCAGTTACTATTGATAATAAGTTGTTTTCATCTATTAATAAGGGGATTTTAGCCCTTGTAGGGATTGAAAAAGGCGACGATTTAACGAATATTCAAAAAATGGCAAAAAAGCTTGTAAATTTGAGAATTTTTGCAGATGAAAACGACAAAATGAACCAGTCTTTGTTGGATATCCAAGGTGAAATACTTATCGTATCGCAATTTACGCTTTGTGGTGACTGCAAAAAAGGTACGCGTCCAAGCTTTGATAAATCAGCTCCGCCTGCTGTTGCAAACGAACTTTATGAAGCTTTTATAAAAGAAGTCGCTACGTATGGAATTAAGTATGGCACAGGTCAATTCGGCGCAATGATGGATATTGCACTAATAAACGACGGGCCTGTAACATTTATGTTAGAATTTTAAAATCTGAAAATTACAAACAAAAGCACCTGCCACAAAAGTGACAGGTGTTTTTGTTATTTTAAACCCATTATATACCAGCCAACTGTTTGTAATAATCATGAGATTGTTCAAACTTATATGCCAAGTTAAACAATTTAGCTTCAGTAAGCTGCGGTGTCATGATTTGCAAGCCAATTGGCATGCCATCTGCATCAAATCCTGCAGGAACTGAAATTGCAGGAATACCTGCTAAGTTTGCGGAAATAGTTGCAATATCTGTTAAGTACATTGCTAGTGGATCTTCTGATTTTGCACCCAAATCAAACGCTGTAGTCGGGCAAGTTGGTGAAATCAATGCATCTACTTGAGCAAACGCTTTTAAGAAGTCATTTGTTACAACTCTTCTCATTTGTAAAGCTTTTTTGTAATAAGCATCATAATAGCCTGATGATAGAGCATAAGTACCAAGCATTATACGACGTTTAACTTCAGGACCAAAGCCTTCTGCACGAGTTTTACAATACATTTCAAGAAGATTTTTAGCGTCAGCTGTTCTATGACCATATCTCACACCATCAAATCTAGCCAAGTTAGAACTACATTCTGCTGTCGCTAAAATATAATAAATACCGATAGAGTGCTTCAAGTTTGGAAGTGAAATTTCAACAACTTCTGCACCTAAAGTTTTGTATGTTTCAATCGCTGCTTCAAGAGCTTTTTTAACGTCAGGTGCTAAACCTTCTGACATAAGTTCTTTAACAACACCGATTTTCATTCCTTTAACATCATTGTTTAAACTATTGCGGTAGTTTTCAACAGGTAATTTTAATGACGTTGAATCGTGGTAATCATAACCTGAAATAACTTCTAATAATGCAGCTGCATCTTCTACTGTTCTTGCGAACGGACCGATTTGGTCTAAAGATGAAGCGAACGCAATTAAACCATATCTTGAAACCTTACCATAAGTAGGTTTCATACCAACGATACCGCAGAAACTTGCGGGAAGACGAATACTTCCGCCTGTATCAGAACCTAGAGCTAATGCAGCTTCGCAAGAAGAAACAGAAGCTGCTGAACCGCCTGATGAACCACCTGGAACCTTGTTTAAATTCCAAGGATTGTGAACTTTTTTGAAAGCAGAGTTTTCGTTTGAAGAACCCATTGCAAATTCGTCTAAGTTAGCTTTACCGACAATTGGAATTAAATTATCTAATAATTTTTGTGTCGCTGTTGCGTTATAAGGTGAAACAAAGTTTTCTAAAATCTTACTTGATGCAGTAGTTTTAGAGCCAACCAAGTTCATATTATCTTTTAATGCAAGAGGAACTCCGGCTAAAAGAGGTAATTCTTCTCCTTTTGCAACTTTTTCATCTACTTTTTTTGCAGTTTCTAAAGCAGTATCTTCTGTTAAAGAATTAAAAGCTCCTAATTTTTCATCTATAGATTTAATTCTATCTAATGAAGCTTTTGTTAATTCAACTGCTGAAACTTCTTTATTTTGAATTGCTCTGGATTGTTCCATCGCGCTCTTTTTCAATAGTTCTAGCATAATATATCTCCCTTTTAGCTTCTATTATACCAAAAAATAAAAAATGTAAAAAGTAAATTTTGATAACTGAATTTAACATAGACAGTGATTTTTTTTTGTAATAGAATTGACTTGCCGAGGCTATTTTTTAGGGAGAAATTTATGAGATTACATAACTCTTATACAAATCAAGTTGAAGAATTTAAACCAATTGAAGAAAACAAAGTAAAAATGTATGTTTGCGGACCAACCGTTTATGATAATGCTCATTTAGGTCACGCAAGATGTTATATTACTTGGGATGTTTTATACAGATATCTTAAATTTAAAGGATATGACGTAACTTATTGCAGAAATGTTACCGACGTTGACGATAAAATCCTTAAAAAAGCTGAAAAAGAAGGTAAAACTCCTGAAGAAGTTTCTCAATTTTGGTATAAAAAATTTAGCGATAGCATGAAGGCTTTGAATAATTTAAAACCTGATATTGAACCTTTTGCGACAAAAACATTAGGCGAAATGATTGCTATTAATAAAGATTTGATTAATAAAGGTTTTGCTTATGAAGCAAACGGAGATGTTTATTTTAGAGTAAAAAAATTCCCTAAATATGGTTATCTATCAAAACAACCGATTGATCAATTAGAAAGCGGTGCAAGAATTGAAGTTGGCGAACAAAAAGAAGATCCGCTTGATTTTGCATTGTGGAAAAAAGATGAAAAATTCGGTTACAAATCACCTTGGGGTGTAGGACGTCCGGGGTGGCACATCGAATGTTCAGCTATGAGCAGAAAACATTTGGGCAAGACTATTGATATACACGCAGGCGGTGCAGATTTAATATTCC
>USFB01000048.1 GCA_900553895.1 uncultured bacterium
CACTACGACATATTTGTTATATTTAATTGTCACTCATAGTGGCGGTATCGGTATATATCTTATATACAGCTCATCTCGCTCACGCTCGAACTCACTTTCCTCCTTGCAAAACCTGACATTTAGTCAGCTTTTTCAGGAGTCCTTGCCACTACGACATGTTTATTATATTTAATTGTCACTCATAGTGGCGGTATCGGTAGGAACCTTTGAAAATCTTACCACTACGTTTTGTCAACTGTAGGGTGGGTAAAGCTACATAAAACTTAGAAATTATAATCCAAGCTTGAAGTGCGTACCCACCCTAAAATTCTAACATAAAAAATCTTTTGTTACAAATGTAACACTTATATTGACTCAAAATTATATCTGAAAGAAAATATTCCTTGTGAGGTAAAAATAAAATGAACGTATCATCAATATCACAAAACGATAGTTTTACACCAAGACGAAATTTATTTATCAGATATGCAAATAGCTTTATGTCAATGGCTAATGGCAACTCAGAAGCTGTTGAAAAAGCACAAAAAGCTAATCCTGAAGATAGCAAGATTAATAAAATCAAAGGAATTGAAACTCTTACGATTTTCCCTAAGCAAGTTATTGATGGTAAAACTATTATTACTGCTTAAATATAATGTTTTGTTGGGCAGGTATTCCCAACAAAAATATACTAAGGGTGTTTTATACGTAAAAATAAACCCTAACCCTCTCCATAGGAGAGGGAATGACCGAGGATTGTTGATTTAAAGTTTTTAGGAGAAAGTATGATTTTAAAGATTTTTAGAATGGAACACAATCGTTTTGTTCCTGAATACAAGACAGAAGGTGCTGCCGGCATGGATTTGTGCGCAGCTATTGATGAAGAAATTACACTTCAACCCTTAGAAAGAAAATTGATTCCGACTGGTTTAAAAATCGAGTTAGAACACGGTTACGAAGCACAAATCAGACCACGTTCTGGTTTATCTATCAAGCACGGTATAAGTCTTATCAATTGTGTTGGCACAATTGATGAAGATTATCGCGGTGAAGTTTGCATTCCGTTAGTAAATTTATCAAATGAGCCATATACTATAAAGCCTGATGAAAGAGTTGCACAAATGGTTATTGCTCGTTACGAACAAGCAAAAATCGAAGTTGTTACAGAACTTACTGAAACAGAACGTGGCGCAGGTGGTTTCGGTTCAACTGGAAAAGTTTAAAGAAGAATTTGTTTTTATATTATGGATTGCACAAAGCAAATTACAATTTTATGTAACAAAGTAATCCATAAAAACGTAGAGAGTGCAATTCTTTGCACCAATAACTTTTTCCTGAATTACAATTTGTCAAACTCGCGTTTAATTTTTTGAATATCTTGCCACATAAGCCATTTGGGGCTTCCTTTTGTGCGAGCATCATTTCTTAGCAAATACGAAGGATGGAAAATCGGCATAAGTTTTGCGCCGTATACTTTATCATCTCCGTCAAACCATTTGCCTCTAATCCTTGTAATTCCGCCGACATCGCCCAAAATAGATTGTACAGCAACATTCCCGCAGAGTAAAATTATTTTGGGTTGAATAATATCAATCTGCGCTTTTAAATATTCCCAACAAGCCTCTTTTTCTTCAGGTAACGGATTGCGGTTATCAGGCGGACGGCATTTAATCGTATTACAAATATAAACATCGCGCTTACGTGACAAACCGACCGACTCAAAAATTCTGTCTAAAAGTTGTCCCGCTTTTCCGACAAAAGGTTTTCCTTGTTTATCTTCATTAAATCCCGGAGCTTCGCCTATAAGCATAAGTTTTGGATTAGGAACACCATCTTCAAAAACAACATTAGTACGAGTTTCGCACAAAGAACATTTGTGGCATGCCAAACATTTTTGTTTGATTGTTGCTAGTTCGTCGTACACTTCTTTCTCCATGATTGTTGTTAATTGCGAATGTTTGATGTGGAATGGAAAATTGAAAATGGTAAGTGGAAAATTAAATTCAAAATTTATAATGTTTTTTGGTGCAAAAAATTGCACCCTATATCAAAAATAATATTTAAAACAATTTTCCATTTTCAACTTTCCATTTTCAATTTATTCAGGCTTGTATCAATTCTTTAACCTTATTTCTCTGAACTGTAGCTTTCTTTGTTCTTGGTAAAGCTTGTTTAAGAACATTGATATTTATCGGGCGTTTGTATGGCGTTAAACGTTGAGAAAGGCGTTTAACTTCATCCTTCATCATTTTGTCTAAAGTTACATCGTCATATTTTGCTTTAAGCTCTTCTGTCGGTACAACAACTGCTGCGATATCTTCAGTACCGTCTTTTGCTCCGCCTTCACGAGAAACACCAAATACGCAAACTTCTGCAAACAAATCGCTTTTTTCTAAAACTGATTCAACTTCTTCAGGGAAAACTTTTTTACCACCAGAAAGTACAATCATGTTTTTTAAACGACCTGTGATATAAACTCTACCTTGGTCATCAATTCTTGCTTTGTCGCCTGTGTGGAACCAACCATCTTCATCAATCGCTTGTGCAGTTAGTTCAGGTTGATTGTGGTAACCTTTCATTACAGACGGTCCTCTAAGTAACAATTCGCCGGATTCTTTGTCAATTCTAGCTTCGTAGCTTGGAAGCGGTTTACCGACAGAACGCAAATCTCTATGACGTTCAACATTCACTGTTACAATCGGGCTTGTTTCGGTCAAACCGTAAACTTCATAAACCTGAATACCAACTCTTTGGAAGAATTTTGCTACATTCAAATCCAATGGTGCACCACCTGACATACAGCCTTTAAATGAACCACCAAAGCAGTTATGGATTTTTCTGAACATGATTTTTTTCATCCAAATGAATGGAACAAATTTTGCAAAATGGTAAAGTATTGGAAACATTTTTTGAGAGAACTTAGACGTGTTCTTCATTTCTGCTTCCAAACCTGTTTTAAGCAATTTCAAAAACGCTGGAACAACAATCATAAAATTGATTTTTCTGTCGCGCATAATATTTAAAATATCTTTCGGTTTCAAATTATGTGTGTAATAAACTGAAAAACCAAGATTCAAGAAGGTTGTAAACCCTACTGTCATTTCGAATAAGTGGTTCATTGGAAGAATTGATAAAATTCTAACATCGCCAGGCGGTAAAATCTTATCAAAAGTAACTTTCAAGCCGTTCAACTGTGCCAACATATTTCCAAAAGTTGTTTCAACACCTTTTGGTTTGCCTGTTGTTCCAGAAGTATAAATAATGAAAACAGTTGACTTGCTTGAACGATGACGCCATTTACAAGTGTAGTTATTTGGAATTGTATAAATACTTTGCAAATCATCATTTACAGGATGTTCGTCCATTACGATAATATGTTTTAAAGATGGAATAAGTTTTTGCAATTCTAAAGCTTTATCAATATAAGATTGCGAAACAAGCATTACTGAAGGTAAGCAGTCTGAAAGAATTGATTGAAGCTCGTATTTTGTTAATTTGATATCCAAAGGAACTGTAATTAAACCTGAAATTACAGACGCAAAAACGCAAGCACCGTATTCTGGTTTTGATTCTGAAAGAATTGCAAGTTTTTCGCCTTTTTGAAGCCCTAAATCGTTCATTAAATAAGCCGCAAGTCTTCTTGACATCAAGCCTAAACCATCATACGTAAGTTCTTTCCAACCAAATTGAGTTTTCATACCCAAAGCGATTTTGCGTGAGTAATGGTTTGTTCTATCTTCTAATAACGACAATACGTTGCTTTCACGTTCTTTCATACATCCCTCCTGACCATCAGCCTTATAGATATATGTATTATACCAAATCATATAAAATTGGTGTATATGTCTTAATAAAATTTAACTTAGTAAAAAAGGACATTTCAAAAAAACTTTTTTTATTACAAAATAATTCTTACTTTTTCTTCTTGCTTTTTCAAAGAAGAAAAAGTAAGCAAAAAGAAGAAACTTTCATTGTTTTCTACAACCTTGCGGTTGTTAAATCAAATGGATATTGCGGGTGAACCCGCACTCTTTCGCTCGCTAAAAACGCTCGCGGTGCGAATATCGACTATTTATTTAGTAGGGAAAAAATTGTGAAATTTTTCATAAAATCTCATTCAGCTTTTAGCTTACAACTATCCGAGTTGTTTGATAGTTGCAACAATCTTGCCAATTAAAATCAAATCCATAACCGATTTTCCGCCAATCGTACGAACTCGATATTCAGGATTATCAGATTTAATAATAATTTCATCCAAATTCTTAGAAAGTCTTTTAACAAAAAATTCTCCGTTATAGCAAAAAACATAAATCTTATTATCTTGTATTTGATTACCTGACCAATGCTCAACAATAAGCTTATCACCATTATCAATTGTAGGTGCCATACTGTTTCCCGTTGCATTAATCATTGAATACAATTTGTTTTTGGAATAGCCACTAATCATTGAAGTTGAAATCGGAAGCTTAGTCTTTTCGCTAGAAAATACAATACTGCCTTCGCCACAACTTGCAAAGACATCTGTATAATAATCAATATAAGCAATGTCATCAGGCATTTCGCCAAACATGCTTACATTGAAAAACTCCTCAACTTTTTTTAATTCACTTACGGTAACTTCACTCTCATTTTTAATTCTATTGCTGATTGTCTGACGAGTAATTCCCAAAGCGTCAGCCAACATAGACTGATTAACAGCTATGCCAACCCTTTTGGATAGTATTGATAACAATTCGTCAAGTTTCATGTTTCACCATTTGCAAATTAACACTTGACATTTGTATCATATTATCTTACAATAAGATACAAATGTAAGCTTATATCTGATATTTAAGCATATATTTTTGATTATGTCAAATAGCAAGGGAAGAGGATTTTAATGAATTACAGGTACAATGTTTCATGTTGTGAAACAACGTCAAAGATTTGGACACCGACCGCAATAGATTGTTACAAACTCGGCTGTCGATGTTCAGTGTGCAATTTACACAAAGCGTATTTTGAAAACAGTATTTTCAAATGTAAGATGAAAGAAACCGTAATTGAACTTGTGAGAAAACTCGGAGCACCGAATATTATTGAAGAAGAAGGAGCAGAAAATGAATAGACGACATTTAACGTGTATATTAAATGGCAAGAAAGGCGGAAGACCGAAAGCCGATTTTGCGCTCAGAGTAGAAATTCCTGAAATAAATTTTGTTATATTAACACCCAAACAGTATAATTCTTTAATCGAAAAATACGGTTACTCTTTGATAGATAAAGCATTAAAGATTTTAGAAAACTGGTTGACAGCAAGCCCAGAAGGCTACAAATATCGCGGCAAAAATAATTATGCGCATTTTCGCTCTGATGGTTGGGTTATCAATATGGCGAAAGAGAAAGATTAATAGCAACAGGTTTGTATAACAAAACGGGGGACGCTAAGGCATCCCCCGTTTTGATATAAATTAAAACAATTATTCATAAATATAACCGTTAGTCAAATCAATCTTCAATGGTCCAAGAAGCCTGATATTAACCATTTGGTTAGGCATTGTCAACACTTTAGCACCTTTGAATAATCTTCTCCAGAAACCGATTTTACCAGGGTCAAGAGTTGCAACTCCATATAGCATAACTGCTTGGTCATTTGGTGTAACTAACAATTCATTTTTAATAATTACTTCGCCATTTTGTTTGAATAATTTAGCTCTTTGAATATGTTTTACTTGACCTTTCAAGTCACTGCCTTGTTCAATCAAAAGATATTTATCTTTAGTAACAATGTTCTTTGGAACTTTTGCTGTATAAATGTCAGTTACGTTAGAAATTTGAGAGCCTACAACTGTTTCCATTTGGATAGGGAAAATCGCACCGGCAGGAATTATACCGATTGAACCTTGAACTCTTACGTTATCAACGATATAACCGTCAGCGGTTCTTTTTTGCATTGATTCAGCAAGTTTTGCGTTCGGATTAAGTTTAGCTTCTTGCATCATCTTATATAACAAAGCCGCAATTTCAGCTCTGTTTGCAGGCCTGTCTGATTCCAATTTACCTTCATTACCAGGCATTACAACTACCAAATCTAGTAATTGAGCTTTAGCTGCAGAAATCAAGAACCAAGCAGGCATTTGAGTGTAATCTTCATAGCTCTTAGCGATAATATCTTGTGCTCTTTGTTCACTTATTTGTGAAGTAGTCAACGCATTTACTGCAATTGTAATAGCTTCTGCTCTTGTTACAGAATCGTAAGGTCTGAAGTCTGTATCTTTAGCATCCGGAATCAAGTCAAAGTATACAGCTTTTTTAATGATATTGTATGCCCAAAAATCAGGCTTTACATCAGAAAAATGAATATCTTGAGTAACATTGGCATCTTCTTGACCTAAAGCTTTGATTGCCATAGACGCGAATTCAGCTCTTGTTACAGGAATATCAGGTTTATAAGTTCCGTCAGGATAACCGACAACAACGCCAACTTCTGTCAAAAATTTGATAGACTGGTACGCCCAGTGGTTTTGATCCATGTCGGTGTAGAAAGCTTGTGCAGGGCAATTAAGCATGAACAATGTGCTTAAAACAAACAACCCTTTTACTAGATTTTTGAACATTAAGTGTCCTCCTTTTTTGTCCTATTTTGCCTAGATTTAAACTTATCGTATATTAAATAAATATGTAATGCAATTTATTTTAACAAATCTACATATATACATACAAAATCGAGAAAGCTTAATGAAAAAATTAATCTCTTAGTTTAACCCCGGTAACTTTAGAAATACCCTTTTCTTTTTGAGTTACACCGATTGTTCTGTTGGCTGATTCAATCATAGGTTTTCTGTGGCTTACAACAATAAATTGAGTTGTTTCTGCTTGTGATTGAACAATATGAGCAAGTTTTTCCACATTTATACCGTCAAGGCTGGCGTCAACTTCATCAAAAGCGTAGAATGGCGCAGGCATATATTTTTGGATAGCAAATACAAATGATAGAGCTGTTAAAGCCTTTTCACCACCTGACATACCGGCAAGACGTTGTTTTTTCTTATCTCTAGGCTGTGCCTCAATATCAAGTCCGCCTTCAAACGGTTTTTCTTCGTTTTCTAAAATCAAAGTACCTTCACCATCAGAAAGTCTGTGGAAAATATCTTTGAAGTTTTCGTTAAGTACGTTATAAGTTTTTAAGAATGTTTCTTTCTTCAAGTCTTCATAACCGCGCATACGCTCAAGAATTTGCTCTCTTTCAGAACTCAACGTTTCAATTTGATTTTGCAATTCTTGTTGACGTGCAAGCACTTTTTCATAATCTTCCAACGCTTTCATATTGACAGCACCCAAATCGTCCATGCGTTTTTGTAATCTCTGAATACGACTTGTTATTTCTTCAATAGACATTTCAATCGGCGCAAGTTCGTTCGTATTAACACCTGATTCTGTTAATAGTTTGCGAGTTTCTTCTAATTGAGGCTCTAATTCGCGTCTGCGTGCTTTAAATGATTCTATTTGTTCTGCGATTTTTTCAATATCAGAAGCTTTTAAATTACGTTGAGTTTCAATATCAACCAAATCCTTGTTTATATCATCTCTTTGTTTAAGAAGCTCGCCTAATTTATCAGTAATTTCTTTAATTTGAACATTTAAAACTTCTAGCTGCTCATTTAAACCTTTGATTTCTTCCGTAAATCTAGCTTTATCAAGTTCCAAATCTTTATTGGTGTTCAAAGAACGTGCGATTGTTTCGTTGTGTGTATTAATTGTTGTTGTGAAGAAGTCAATTTGTTGATGCAAGCCATCAATATCGTTTTGAGCGTTCGCCATATTTTTTTCATAACGCTTGATTTCTGCTTCCACACCTGCTGTTTTTTCTTTCAAGTCCTTCAAATCAGAGTCATTCATAAGTTTCTCAACTTCTGAAATCGAAGTTTGAACATCTGTCATTTTTTCGGAAAGAATAATATGTTCTTCTTCCATTTTATCAAGATTTTTTTCTAAAGCTGTAATTTCAGGTTCTGTAACCTTGATTAATTCCTGTTTTTCATCAATATTTTTTTGAGTATTTGCAAAATTTGTTTCCAAGCTTGTTAATTCTAATTTAGCCTTATTAAATTCTGTTGTAGATGCTGAATATTTGCTTCTAATATCTTCCATTTTTGTTTCCAAATTAGAACGCTTAGAAATCAAAGACGCATATTTACTTTCCATTTCACGAAGTCTGGCTTTGAATGTGTCTAATTCGCTATCAGAATTTTGTGAAAATTTCAAGCCGGTTTTTCTGATTGCACCACCTGTGATTGAACCTGATTTTTCGAATAAATCACCTGATAGTGTTACCATTCTGTATTTACCGATAAGCTTGTTTGCCACGCTTCTATCTTCAACAACAAGCGTATCACCAACCGCATAATAGAAAGCGTTTAAATATTCATCTTCAAAATCAATAAGGTTGATAGCAAAATCAATTACACCTTTTTCTTTTGGTAAATTCAAACTGCGTGGGCATTTTACTATTTTATTTAAAGGCACAAATGTTGCACGTCCTGCGTTTGCAGATTTTAAAAGTTCAATACAAGTAGAAGCTACGTGTTCATCTTCTACTACGATGTGTGACATTCTTCCGCCAACTGCAATTTCCATTGCAGTTGAAAATTCTTCGTCAACCTGCCCAAGTTTTACAAGTGGTGCGTGTACGCCTTGAATATTAGCGTTTACAACGGTATCAACCGCACGTCCGAGGTTAGCTTCTTCGCTTGCGTTTTTAATCGCCTCAAGCTTGTAAATCTTGTTGCGTGCTGTTTGAACGTCGTAGTCCATGTCTGAGATTTCGTTTTTAGTCTTATCCAAATCATTTAATGTATTTTTAAGGATAATTTTGAAATCGTCAAGTTCTTTACCTAATTGTTCTATCAAAAGCTCTTTTGAAGACTTTGTTTCAGAAAAATTCGCTTTAAATGTTTCTAATTCACCAAGTTTCGCTTTTGCATCCTCTAATGCTTTCTTTTTAGTGGATAAATCAGCTTCCATCGGTGCTTGTTTTTGAATAAGCTTAGTTTCTTTATCTTGTAATTCTTCAAGTTCTTTTCTTAAAGTATTTCTTCTTTCGATATGCTTTTCTGCCGTTTCGTTTAAGCCTGACATATCTTCTAATATTTTATGTAAAATAGCTTTTTGTTCTTCAATATTTTTTTCAATTCCTTTAATTTCGTCTTGTTTTAAAGAAATTTTTAATTCGGAATCTTTAATTTTGCCTTGTTGAACTTCAATGCCATTTTTAGTATTTTCAATTGTTTTCAAATTATCTTGAATTTGTTTATCCGCAAAAACAATTGAAGAATTTTTTCTTGAGATTGAACCTTTTAATTCTTCTGCTTTTTGTTTAAGTTCTAGTTGATGACCTTCGCCTTTTTCAGTAATTGTTTTTGAAATCTCATCATATTTTTCTTTAATAAGCTTCAAACGTTCTTCAAGATCTTTAGACTTTAATTCTTCTTCTTTTTTACGTTTAGTAAATTCTAAAATGTTCTCATGCGCTTTTTCTAAATTACGTCTTAAATCAAAAAATTTAACAGTGTTGATTTGGCTTTCTAAACCAGTTTTTTCTTCTTTTAGTTTTTGGTATTTTAGTGCAACTTCTTTTTCTTCATTAAGTTGTTCAAGACGAGTATTAACTTCATTCAAAATTAAAGTCGAATTAACTACGCGCTTTTCAACCGTTTCAAGCTCGTTTGTTGCTTGATCTATTCTTCTATCAAAATCCGCAACTCCGGCAATTTCATCAATTATTTTACGACGTTCATTTGGAGTACAATTAGTAATACTCATAACGTCGCCTTGCATCATTACGTTGTAGCTGTTTGGCGTAATATTATATTTTTCTAATCTTGCATGAATGTCAGATAATGTTGCAATTTTATCATCAAGGTAATAAATACTTACAAAACCTTGAGAAGATTTTCTGATTCTTCTTGCAACCGAAAAATCCCCATCCTCAGTTTCCCCGAATGTTACTTTTACAAAAGCTTCGTTTCTTTTGTTGTAGGTTGAAATTAAGTGGAAAAGTTTTTCTGCACGTAAAGTTCTGCTTGTAGAAAGTCCGAGAGCAAAAAGAATACTGTCGATAATATTACTTTTCCCGGAACCGTTTGGTCCTGAAATAGTTGTAAAACCTTTCAGCATAGGGATATCAACTTTGTTAGCAAAAGATTTAAAGTTATCAATCTCAAGCTGTTTTATGAACATAAAATCCCCTTCTTAATACTCCTCTATTCATTAAAATTACATTAAAAATCTGGTCATGTCAATTGTAAAAAAATAATGCGCTTTTTTAACGCATTATTTTTTTAACTTAAACCGAATAACCTGTCTTATAAGAATCCTACATGCTTACTCTGTCTTTGATTTCTTCCATCTTATGATCAGCCAATCTCGAATCACCTTTAACTCTTGAGTAAGCCAAATAACCGTTCATTCTTTCAATCTTAGTTAAGTTTTTAGAACCGCATTTTGGACAAACATCCATATTTAATTCTTGGTGACCACAATCATCGCAATAAGATAGTGATAAGTTTACACCTTCATAGAAACCTTTATCCATTGCTCTGTTTATAAGAGTTTCAACTGCGCCTGTATTATAATCAATAGGATATTTTACGTATTGAATTTTACCACCGTTGAATAAATCCCAGAATCTGCCTTCTAAGTCCTGTTTTTCAATTGGGCTGATTTGTTCTGAAACGTGGCAATGGAAAGAGTTTGAAATATATGGCTTATCAGAAACGTGTTCTACAATACCATATTTCTTTCTGAATTGTTTGATTTGAAGTCCGCACAAGTTTTCAGCAGGAGTTCCATATATTGCGTAAAGAATTCCGTCTTTTTCCTTGTATTCGTTAATCTTGTTATTGATATACTTCATAACTTCAAGAGCAAATTCGCCATCTTCAACAAGTGATTTACCGTTATGAATTTCTTGTAACTCGTTCAATGCAGTAATACCGAATGACGCTGTTGAAGATTTCAAGACAGGTCTGATTTTATCATGAATACCTAAGTGACCGCCCAAGAAACCGCCTTCGCAGAATGCTAGAGGGTTTACAGAAGCTTTCATTTCACCAAGATAGTTATAAGTTCTGATATGAAGTTGTCTTATTAATTCCATATAGTAATCAAGAACTTCGTAGAAATCTTTGCTTTCTTTTTTAGCCTTTGCGTAAATCATTGGCAAGTGCAAGCTGATTGCACCAATATTAAATCTACCAACAAATACAGGAACATCATTTTCATCAGCGGCGTACATTCCGCCTCTTTCAAACCAAGGTGACAAGAAAGCCCTGCAACCCATTGGAGAAACTACTTTTCCGTATTTTTTGTACATAGAAGCTACATAACCTTCACCTGATAATGACAACCAGTCAGGGTACATAGTCTTTTTAGAACATTCAACACCTGCTTTAAACAAGTCGTAATTAACTTTGCCTTCGCTGTGAAGATTTTTATCATACAAGAATACAATTTTAGGGAATAATACAGGTTTTTTATTTCCTTTTTTACCCTGTCCGCCCATTCTGATTTTAAGCATTGCAAGAGTTGCCATTTTTTCATATTCGCCTGTTCCTAAACCTGTTGAAACAGTAATGAACGGATAATCGCCTCTTGAAGATGCCACTGTATTGAATTTGTATTCCCAACCTTGGAAACCTTGTTCAAAATCTTTTTGTAAATCAGCTAAAGCTGCTTCTCTTGCTTTTTCAAACGACAAGCCTAAGCATAAATACTTGTCATATTGTCTTTGGTAAGTTTTTTCAGCGTAAGGAGCTAAAATTTTATCAACTTCAGGTACTGTGAATCCACCGTATTGTTGGCTTGCTGCAGCCATTACTATATCACCGATTACGTCAAACGCTACATCAAGTGATTTTGGTTCATTGTACCATAAGTTACCCATTTCAAACCCGTCTTTAAGAACTGATGCTACGTCAAATAGACAACAGTTCATCGTATCACGTCTTGCAGACATATCGTGAATGTAAATATAACCATCTCTGATTGCTTGCAATTCGTCTACTGTTAAGAAGAATTTTTTGTATAATTCTTTATTTAATTCATTGAAAATCAATGAACGTTTTGTAGAAACCAAAGTTGAATCAGCATTGGCATTTTCTTTATCACCAATGTACATAATTCTTTGAGATTCTTGGTAAACTTTGTCTAGCATATGTACAAAATCCTGCTTATAGTTTCTGTAGTTACGGTAGCTTTGTGCAACTTTTGGACTAATGTGTTCTAATGCACCTTCAACAAGGTTGTGCATATCAGCGATTGTAACTTCTTGTTTGTTCATTCTAACAATATTTTCATCTACAAAATCGCATATTTCTTTTAATTCCACATCCGTAAACTCTACTAACATTCTTGTAGCAGATTTTTTTACAGCATTGATAATTTTGTTGTTATCAAATTCTTCTTTTGTACCATCTTTTTTAACAACATAAATACAATTTAGTTTTAAAGGTTTAATTTGCGCAGTCTTTGGCTCAATAATTTTTGACATAGGTGAAATTGTAGAGCCTTTAATTACGTCGGTTGCTACTTTTGTTGGTGAGGTAAATTCTACAATGTTTCTTTCCTTATTTAAACTATTCTGCATGTCCTTAAAAACCTCCTAATCTAAGTAAAGGTGAGCTATCTACTAAATTCAGCTTCCTTATAATAAGAGAATAACATTCTCTTTCCCAAATCTTATCCTTTGTTTATATGATAATTCAAACATCAATTCTAATCAAGAAATTTACAAAACATCACAAACCCCAGAATCCAATAAAATTAAGCTTTTAACATTTCTCAACATTGTAAAATTTTGTTAAATTTTTCGCATGAAAAATGTTGTAAAAACAATTGACAATTTCTATAAATATCATTGATTGTAAAACAGACACTTTAAGAATAAAAACAATCACCCATGCTTTTCTAAGTGGGAAATGGAAAGTTGAAAGTGGAAAGTTATTAAATTCGCTTCGCTCATAAAGCTTTTTTATTTTTTGAACAACAAGCGTACCGCAAGTTACAAGTAGGTGGGACTTTCCGCCCAACAAAAGTCTTCGAACGACACCAGCGCCGCGAGCGTGCAGCGTTTAGCTGCGATAGCGAGCGC
>USFB01000049.1 GCA_900553895.1 uncultured bacterium
CGACCTACGAATGGGTCTGCCATAACCTTGAATGATAAAGCTGAGAATGGTTCAGAGTCAGAAGAATGTCTTTCAGTTTTTGTACCGTCTTCTAATTCACCTTCAATAGCTTTAACATCAACCGGTGATGGCATATAATCAACAACTGCGTTTAATAACAATTGAACACCCTTGTTCTTGAATGCTGTACCGCAAGTTACAGGAACGATTTTGTTATCGCAAACTGCTTTTCTTAATGCAGCCTTCAATTCGTCAACTGTGATTGAATCAGGATCTTCGAAGAATTTTTCCATCAAAGCGTCATCTTCAGATGCGATAGCTTCAACCATTGCATCATGATATTCTTTAGCTTTTTCAGCCATATCAGCTGGAATTTCTTCTTCTCTGATATCTGTACCTAAGTCGTTAGTGTAGATTTCAGCCTTCATAGTCATCAAGTCGATAAGACCTGTGAATTTGTCTTCAGCACCGATAGGTAATTGAAGAGGAACTGCGTTAGCACCTAATCTGTTTTTGATTTGGTCTACAACTCTGTAGAAATCAGCACCAGTTCTATCCATTTTGTTTACGAATACCATTCTTGGAACTTCGTATCTGTTAGCTTGTCTCCAAACTGTTTCAGATTGTGATTGAACACCACCAACTGCACAGAATACAGCTACAACACCATCTAATACACGAAGAGAACGTTCTACTTCAATTGTAAAGTCAACGTGACCCGGTGTGTCGATAATGTTGATTTGGTGACCTTTCCAAGAAGCTGTAACAGCTGCAGATTGGATTGTAATACCTCTTTCTTTTTCTTGTTCCATAAAGTCAGTTACAGCAGCACCATCGTGTGTTTCACCGATTTTGTGAGTTTTACCTGTGTAGAACAAGATACGTTCAGTTGTAGTGGTTTTACCTGCGTCGATGTGAGCAGCAATACCAATATTTCTGATTTTTTCTAATGGAGTTTTTCTAGCCATTGTCTTAGTTTCCTTTATATTTCTACTACTACTATTTATACTGTTTCCCAGTTAATCACATTGTCGCATGAACATGTTTTCAGTACAAGTGGTGATGATTTTAGAGGAGTTTTTTGGACACAAAACTTAAAATTCCTGCTATAATGTTTCTATGAAACGCAAATTATTATTTTTATTTTTAATCTGTTCAATTTTTGGATTACCTTCATATTCGGCTATTAAAGGAGGTTTAGAATATTCTATTCCAATTGACTACTCAAAGTTAAATGAAGATGAATTACAGGCAAAAGCGGGCTTTTATTACAATTTAGTATTAAGAAACGGCAAAGACAGTGAAGATATGACTGCGGCTTTAAATCTTTATCATATGTTGGCGCACAAAAATCACGATAACGTTATGTATCTTACAAGACTAGGTACTTTATATGACATCGCTGGCAAAGACCGTTATGCAAAAGGGGCGTTTTTTGACGCAATGGGAATCAAACCAAATGAGCCGGAGGCATATTTTAGACTTGGCGAATTTTATTACAAAAGACAAATGTACAAAAAAGCTTTGCGATTTTACAGTGAGGCATATAAATTCGGTTACACAAGACATTATGAAACAGTTTATAAACTGGGCGATATTTACGAAAAATTTGGTGACACAAAGTCCGCATTGAGATATTTAAGGCTAGCTTCAACCATCAGTGCTAATTCTGCGTTGGATGATAAATTACAAAGAGTAGAAAACGCAGATAAAATTAATCGTGAATACTATTCTAATACAAGAATTCATCCTGTTACAGATTAAAATTATTATTAGCGCATTTCGTTTCCACCGCTTAAGCAATCAAATTATAAACAATTTTCCATTTTTCATTATTTAATCCTTGCTTTCATTCCCCACTCAACAAGTCTATTCTGGCAAGTTTGAGGGAGTTTTGCAACAAGGCTAGCAACAAAAGCATCACGCCCAACAGTATAAGAAAGTTTTGGATTTTTGGCTCTATCAGCTTTTAAAATTACGTTTACAACTTTTTCAACAGGCAAACCTTTTTTCTCATTTTTTTGAGCATTTGCAATCATAAATCTCATTTCTTTTTCGTAACCTTTGCAATTATCAAAATACTTTGAATTTTCGCTAACAGATTTGCCCCAAAGCGGTGTAGAAATTACTCCTGGTTTAATTGATACAACTTTAATATTCTTTTTATTTTCAATTAAAAGCGAGTTAAAAAACATATCTAAACAACGTTTTGAAGCGCAATAAGGTGAAATGAATGGAAAAATTCCAAAGCTTGACATAGAGCTGATATTGATAATTTTCCCATTTTCTAAAATATCCATCAGCCTCTGCGTAAATTCGATATGCCCAAAAACATTTACATCGAATTGTCGTCTTAATTCAGACGGCTCAATTTTTTCAATCGGACCTGCAACAACACAACCTGCAATATTAACCAACGTATCAATTTTTGTACACTTTGAGATTAGATAATCCGCTGCGAGTTTAATTGTTTCAGGCTTAGAATAGTCTATATAAAAAGGATAAACATTGGCTGAAATCGCTTTTAGTTCGTTTTCGTGCACTTTATTTCTATACCCTGCAAAAACTACATTGTCTTTAGCCAGTTCTTTTAGCAATGCGCGTCCGATACCAGAAGCAGAACCTGTAATAACATAAGTTTTAGTCATCATTTAATGGCCTTATAATAAGAATTGTAGAAATATTTACTTGCAAGAAATCGTGCTTTTCGATTTCTCTTTGCGGAACAAGTTTTGATTCTAAAGTACAATTTTTAACTGCAATAAATTGTTTATTTGTGTTCAAAATTTCGGACAAAAGTCTGTTTCTTTTACCGATTTTCGGCATAAAAACATAGCCTTTGATAATAAATTCTGCAGTTTCAATATAAACTTTTTCTCGCCATGCGGAAGTTGATAGTTCTAGTATCTCATTATTTTCCATTAATTATTTCCTTTTTATACTTTAGTTCATATATGATTGGAACAATGGTAAGTACAAAGCTAAAGCCATTACAAGTACGATGCTACCAATTACAATAAGCATAATCGGTTCAATCATTTTGGTCATTGTATCAATGATGCCATCCAATGTCTTATCTAAGAAGTTTACACCTTTTTCAAGCATATCGCCCAAACGACCTGATTGTTCACCGGTTGCAACCATAAACAAAAGCATTTTTGGAACAATTTTTGTAGATTTAAATGCTTGTGAAACCTGCAAACCTTGTTGAACTTTAACAATTGCACCACTCATTTTGTTGCGCATTACAGAGTTTGTAAGTGTAATTACAGCCAAGTGCAAGCAGTCAACAATCGGAATACCTGCATCATAAGATACGCTCATTACTGATAAAAAGTTTGAATAGTTTGAATACATGATAAGGTTGTTTAAAAGAGGAATTTTTAAAACAAGTTTATCAAGAAATTCTCTTGCAGGTTTCCAATTTGCCATCAAAAAGCAGAATGCTAAGAATGCTACTATGAAAATAGGAATTGTGAACCAATATGTTTTTAAATAATCACCCGCATTAATCATTAGTGATGTAATTAAAGGAAGTGTTTTATCCTGTTGTTCAAACATTTCTTTGAACGCAGGGAATACAAATACAAGCATGACAATTGTGATACAGAAGGCTAAAACTACAACGAACATCGGATACATTAAAGTACCAATAACTTTACCTTTAATGTTTGCTTGTTTTGTTAATAAATCTTTAATACGTCCTAAAGTTTTTTCCAATTCACCGGATTCTTCACCGGCTTTAATCAAACCGATAAAAATATAACCAAATACTTGTGGATATCTTGCAAGAGTATCAGCAAACGTCGAACCTGCCATAATTTGGGTTTTTAGGATTTTTGACATGTCACGAATTTTTTTCTTAGCGGCTTCTTGCTCCATAAACATCAAAGATTCAACTGCCGGAATCCCTGATGTTAATAGTATTTGTAGTGTTGATATAAAATCGATTTTTTCACTAAGAGATAAAGACGCAATCTGAGCTGCTTTTTTTGATTTAGCTTCAGAGAACTCATTAACCTTTGTTGGTACGAGTCCCATTTTACGAATGACGTCACGCGCATCTTTTAAATTTGACGCAGTAACTTCACCTTTTACAACCTCTTTTCCTTGTTTTAATGCTGTATATGAATATATTGGCATAGAATCCTCTTTTTAATACTTAGTCACTTGCGTAACCCAAAACTCTTATAAATTCGTCAGTTGTTGTAACTCCATCTGTAATATGTTGTAAACAAGAATATTTAAGAGTTTTCATTCCGGCAGCAACAGCTGCTTCTTCAATTTCAATATCGTGTGCACCTTGCGCGATTAGTTTTTTGATTTCTCTTGTTATAGGCATAACTTCATAAATCCCCATACGTCCTGTATAGCCCAAGTAACCGCAATCTTTACAGCCCTTCTTTTTATAAAGCTTTGTTTTCATTAGCTGTTCTTGAACTTTAGGTTCTGTAGAAATATGCTTAACTTCTTCTTCTGTTGGGAAATATGCTTCTTTGCATTTGTCACAAAGCTTTCTAACAAGTCTTTGTGCAATTACGCCCGTTAGAGTTGAAGATACCAAATAATCCTTCGCACCCATTTCAATCAAACGCGTAACTGTTGCAGCTGCCGAATTGGTGTGGACAGTGCTTAATACCAAGTGTCCTGTAAGAGCTGCTGAAATTGCAACTTCCAATGTTTCAAAGTCACGGATTTCACCAATTAGGATGATGTCAGGGTCTTGTCTTAAAATAGCTCTCATACAAGATGCGAACGTAATATCTGCTTTTGGGTTTACCTGTGATTGGTTAATCCCTTCCAGTTTAATTTCTATTGGGTCTTCAATTGTGGTAATATTCACATCTTCTTTATTCAGTGCTTTTAAAATTGTGTAAAGCGTAGTTGTTTTACCTGAACCGGTAGGGCCTGAAGTTAAAATAATACCATTTGGTGATTGTACCATATCATGGATTTTTTGAATATCATCGTCAGAAGCTCCGGCAATAATCATTCTATCGCCAGCAGCCTTCAAGCTAACAGCCGGCGCAAGAATACGGATTACAACCTTTTCTTTTCCAGAAACAGGAAGTGTGTTTATACGGAAGTCGTACATTCTATCATTATATTTAATTGAGAATGTACCATCTTGAGGACGTCTGTGTTCTGCAATATTCATTCTTGCAAGAACCTTAAAACGAGTAATTACGGCTTGTTCAATACTGCCGGGAATCTCCAGTACTTTTTTCAAAATACCGTCAGAACGAACACGAACTACATAGTAGCCGATTCTAGGTTCAATGTGAATATCGGATGCTTTAGCATCAATCGCATCTGTAATAATTTTATAAACAAACTTTGCAACGTTACCGCTTGCATCTTGAAGTTCTTTTTCAACCTGACTCCAAAGAGATTCTTCACTATTATACTGAGCTGATTCTTCTTCAATACTTTGAATAATTCGCTCAGTTTCTTTTGCTGCTTGTTCAGTCTTTTTTTGTACGAAATATTCTTTTAAAAATTTTTCGTATTCAAAGGATGGAATACAATAAACATTTAAGGAACGACCTGTTGAAAGAGAAATCTCGCGAATTGTATATTTATCCGCAGGATTAACCATTGCAACGGCAAGTTTATCGCCCTGCATTGTCATTGGAATTGCTTTTTTCTTTTCTATAAAGTCATCCGGGAGTAATTTTAAGATTGATTTGTCTATTTTAACATTCGCTTTTGAGATGACATCACAGTTATATTTTTTCTTTAAATACGAAATAATCTGTTCTGTCGTCAAAAAATCTTTATCAAAGAATACGACATCTAGTGTAACATTTTTTTCTTGCGCAATTTTTTGTGCTTCTTGTAGTCGTTCTTTTGTAATCCAACCAATTGTAACAAGCATTTCTTCTGGGGTTACTGGTTTTGTAGCATCTATATTTTTAGCTGCATCAGGATTGTTGATAAGATTATCTATATAGTTATAAACATCATCAAAAATCGTATCACTAACCGGTATTAACTCAATTCCACCATAAGTTTGTACCTTACTTTCAATAGTTGAGCGTATTGTTTCAATATCTCTGAGGCTTCTTTGACTGATTATTGTGTACAATTTTCCTTGTCTTTTATCAACTGGAATAAAACCTGATGATTTCATCAGGTTTAATTCGAAATTATCAATAAATTCTTTTTTTATACTACTTTTTAATTTTTCCAGTTGATTAGACATAATTATTATAAGCTATCTGCTACAGAGCCTTCTCCATCATTAATAATTTTTGGCGTAATCATAATAACAACTTCAGTTTTAGATTTAGTTGAATTTGTAGATCTAAATGCACTGCCAATAATCGGTAAATCACCTAATACAGGAACTTTAGAAACTGTCTTTTGTTCATTTTCTTGAATCAAACCACCAATAGCAAGTGTTTCACCATCCTTGATTCGTACATTTTTTAAATCTAAGTTTCTTCTGCTCAAAAGAGTTGCCTGCAAGTCATCATCGCCTGTTTCACTCTTTGTTGTTACAGTACCAGCCGGTGTTGCATACTCAGGTTTAATGTTCAATGTTACATAACCATCTGGTGAAATAAATGGAGTCAAAGTAACCTTAATACCTTGGTCAGAACCGATTGTGTAAGTTCTTTGGACTGTACCGGTTCCGGCACCACCTGTTGAAGTTGATGTCAAGAACTCAGATGTAACTTTTTCTACATAATCTTGAGTCAAATCAATTGTTGATTCTTGACCGTTGGTAATCAAAAGCTTAGGATTTGCTAATACTCTAGCTTTTCTGTTTTGAATTAAATAACTCATTTGCCAAGAAATGTAAGGACCGGCTCCATACCATTTTTCGTACGGCACATAGACATCTTCTAATTTAGAACCATCAGCAGAGATTTTTTTTAATTGCATAAATTCTCTTGTTCCAGGAGTCGCAGTTCTTCCTCCGCTGGTAGTTGTACCTGAGAACTTCACACCCCAGTTAGGAGAGTCAATAGACCATGTGTTAGCTAAGTTCTTAGTACCCTCTTCATTTAATTCAATAATAGAAACTTCCAAATATGCTTGAGGTTGTTTTACATCGTTTGTTTTGATAAAATTTTCAACCATTTTCATTTGGGCCTCAGAACCACCCATCATCATTACTGTGCCACGTTGTGGGTAGTATGAAATTGCCATATTTTGTAAATCAAATGATGATGCCGCATTTGAAGAACTTGTAGGAGCGATTGTACAAGCAATAACGCCTTCCCCAAGTTTAAGCGTGCCATTTGAACCTGATGAGCTGTCGCTGCCATTGCCACTATCACTACTGTCTGCAGCAGCACCGGTCATTACACCTGCAGCACCGCCAGTTGCCGCACCACCAATATTGCCACCGGTACCTACACCAGGTGTTGCCGGAGCAAAACCTGCATTGCTTTTACTTGAATCACCACTCTTAGAGCCTCTTGACGGTAGTAACATATTACAAATCATATCCGCCATTTCAGCCGGAGTTGTATGGTTTACTGCAAATGTTTTAGACAAAGGTTCTCTATCTAATTGGTCGATTACTTTTTGTACGATTTGAGCATCTGATTTCATGCCAAACACAATAATTTCGTTAGTTGCAACATTTACTGTTGCAGCATCAACGCTAGAAAGTCCTGCTTTTTTCATGCCAAAAACGTTTTTATTCAAGAATGTTGCAATTTTATCAGCACTAACGTATTTTACAGGGAATACCATCATTTCTTGTTTTGAGAAAGCAGCATTATCAGTGCTGTCTTTTGCTAAAACAATTAATGTATTATTTTGTGTATAGTAATTCAACCCTGATACTTGTAAAACAAGATTAAACGCGTCATTAATAGGCATATTAACCAAGTCTAACGTAACTTTCCCATCTACTGAAGAGTGGAAAACTATGTTCATACCTGCTTTATCAGCAAACATTCTTAAAACTTGTTTAACGTCGGAATCACGCAAGCTCAAAGTGATTTTATTATTTTTGTTTGTTAATTTGACATCTCCGCTTAATACGGTAGAACTTGTATTCGGCACTGAGGTATAAGAAGATACCGCCAAGCCTGAAGGTGCAGTGAACGCTAATAATAACGCTGCTGACAATAGTCTTTGTATATGATTATATTTCATCGTCTTTCCCCTCCGAATTTTTTACTCAAATTTGAAACGTCATTATAGTTTACAGACCCTTCAGTTAAGATTTCACCAATACCCGCATTATATGTATTGTTACCCAACTTTACGGTAACACTGTTTTGCGTGATATTTAAAACTTTATATTTATTTACTACGTCACCTTTTTTTACAAGATAATCGTTGCCTTCAATATTCAATATAGCAGACGGACTGTACTTGTCATACAAAATGCCTGAAACAATTGTGTCCATAACCCTTGCAGCATCAGAATTTTCATTAACAACTTCCGGTGGTGCTACTAAATCAAATGTTGGAACATCGCTTACAGAAGATTTATTTATTTCCCTGTATGGTAAAAAAGGATTCGCTTTTACTGTTCCCGTAGGAATTGAAATTAAGTTTGTTTTTGCGGCTGCTGCGGTTAGCGGAACAGATGCTAATGAAACCATACTTACATCTTCTAAATTTGCAAACGATGCATGTCTAAAAGCCGCTATCCCCAATAATATTGGTAGTGTTATAACTACTAATGAGATAGACAATACAACCTTCTTGTTAAACATTTTACAATGTTTAAAAGTCATTGATATAAGTTCATCAGCAGTAATATTCGCTAAATCACGTTTTCTATCTTTTCTTCTCAAATATTTTTGCATATTTTACTATTACTTCTAACTATTAAATTGCTCTCTGGTTTAGAGTATACCAAAAATGTAATAAGTTTTAAATCCTATGTTTATACTATTCCAGTCGAATTGTGCATTACATTATAAATGGTATGCGCATAATAACCTAACAATATCATATCATATTTTTCTAATATTGCAATTATTAAAATAAAAAGAGGTTTGAAAGAATTCTCAAGCCTCTTTTAAGTATATTAAATATTTATACATTAGCTTAGTGCAAGTAATGATTTTACAGAACGAGCATTTTCTTTAACAGACTCATCAGAGTGCATGTTAATTGTGTCATCTAAGATTTTAATAACTTCAGTTTTATCTTTTAATGACAAGATTTCATTAATCGTACTCATTGCAACTGATGGTGAAAGGTCGTTGATACCTTTGCCTTGGTTGATGATAACGATTTTTAATGAATCATGAACATTTTTTCTGACTAAAGCTCGAGAAGTGTATTCTCTAACTTCGTTATCAGGAGAATTTGTTCCTAATTCTTCTAAAACGCCAATAGAAGCGTTGTCTTGGTGAACTGCAAGAGCATCAATAATTTCAGCAACATTTTTGTTCATTATGCCACCTTGCTTTCTTGATTAGATGCCAATGCGATTTCATTTTCCCACATAGATTTTAATTCACATACAGGCATATCTGATGAAATTCTGTTATGATGTGGAATGTTGATTTTGCTAATCATGTTAGACCATTTATCAGATAGGTTTTTGCCTATGCCTGAAAAATTTGAACCAATATGCAATGATGGCATATTGAATGAAGGCATTTTTTCAGAAATATTTTTACCTATATTAGAAATAGAGTTAGAAATACCTTTACCTAAGTCAATAACATCCATTTGCATTACGTTGTGAATGTTTTTGATTGGAGTTAAATCAGAAACATTTGTATTTTTTGCATAGTTCCAAGCGTTAGAAATGCCGGTAGTAACTCTGTTTACAAAGTTTACGATTGGTTCGGTAATACTTGAACGGAATTTAGTCATACTTCCCATTACAGAAGATGAAATCATTCTTACTTTGCTTACGTTTTTGTTTTCAAATCCTTCAAATACATCAGCGAATGGTAATGTGTTGCCCTCAAAATTAGAGTATTTAAATGGATTTGGGGTAGACATACTACGTGATGTTTTGAAAGGGTTAGCGATTTTTTGACCTAGGTTAAAACCTGATACCTTATCAATTTTTGCCATACTATTCCTTTCCTTCTTATTAGAGTTCTTTACACATATACAATAACAATTTTCCAAATAAAACAAATCCTTTATATAGAGGATATTTACATCATCCAAAACTTAAGTTATAATAAACTTGAACTTTTTAAAGAGGGGTGTCCGAGAGGTTTAAGGTGCAATCTTGGAAAGGTTGTGTGGGAGCAATTCCACCGTGGGTTCGAATCCCATCCCCTCTGAATAACAGGTGGGGCGTAATTTACGCCCCACCTGTTATTTTATATTTTTATCACTAGACACATAAATTGAGAATGTCTGACACATAAAGCGAAAAATTTTAATTAAAAAGGGGCAAGATTGCCCCTTTCAATTTTAGCACAATTCAGCATCGCCAAGTCCAAATTGTTCCAAGCTATTAGATTTTGCTTGAACACAAATATATTCCATATCTGTTTTTGATTCCATTGTTCTTACGGCATTTGGAAGAACTTTTACGCAAGTTCCTTCTTTAACTTCAACAACTTCATTATCTAAAGTCATTGAACCTTCGCCTTTTAAGAAAATATAAACTTCTTCGTTCTGTTTGTGCTTATGATTGAATGGCAATTTCACTCCGGCAGGCATTGCACTAACTGAAATTTCACAACTTGTTAATCCTAGCAAATCATGCAAAAACGCTTTACCGTTTTCATAATTTTTGCCTACTTCACTAATTTTTCCGATTTCTTCTTTTTTAAAGTTTGTCATAATGTTTTCTCCTTTTCGTTAGACATCTAACTATTGCTGTAAAAATTTTTGCTTATAATTTTCGCAAAAGTTCTTCTAAAAGTTTAACTTCGTTATTTGATAAATTTTTGTTTAACATTTTGTTTAAATCGTTTGAAATTTTTTCAAAAGTTGCTTTAAAATCTTCACCTTTTTGCGTTAAAACTATATTTGTAGAGCGACTATCTTCTTCAGAAGCTTCTCTTTTTAAATATCCTAGTTTCTCAAGTTTATCAACCAAGACCGTAACAGTTGGTTTTGTTCTATGAATACAATTCGCAATATCTTTCATCGTCATTTTACCGTTTTTATAAAGACATACAAGAATATCACCATGACTTGGTACAAGTCCTTCTGCACCATTATTTTTTAATTCTTCTATAATAAAACGATTTCCTTTTTCATGAATTTTTGATATTAAAGATAAAATTGCACTCATATAATTTATTATAGTTAGACATCTAACTTTGTCAAGAAATTTTTCTGCGCATTATTTTTTTTATGCTCATGGTAATAAGATTTGGCACACATGAAATAATAGTAAAGCCTAAATGCGCTTGTATCTTGGGTTTAGATGTAAAAATTTTGTTACAAAGCTATTAGAAATTTCAAAAATCTGTATAATAAAAAACATGAAGAAGCTTATTGTAACAATTTTATTAACATCTGTATTTACTTGTGGTTGTACAAATTCTCATAATAGTGATGCGACATTTCCTCAAAAAGAAACCAAACAAATAACAAATCAAGGGATAAGTAAAGAAGAAACAAGTTTAAATAATGAAGAAGTTATACCTCAAAGTAAAGTACAGGAAGATGGTACTGAAAAATTACATCCGATTGACAAAACAGAAAGAGATTGCATCGCAAAGGTATATTCAACATATGATATATCTCAATGTTCTTATAAAGCAATGGATATGTGGTTTAAAGAAATTGATAAATATTTAGGTTTACTAAAAACTATTACAACAGAAGAAGATTACACAAATATTCTTAAAGCACAAGAGAATTGGAAAAAGTATCAAGAGGCAGAATTTGTTGCATTAAGTCCCATCATGAATAAGCAAGGTACTATGTTTCAAAATGTGGCTGTAGGAAACAAAACTAATATAGTTAAGGAACGAGCATTGGAATTAAAAGAACTTTACGACACTTTGAAATATGAGTAACTTGCATATAGTTATTAGTTAATAAAAGGATATTTGTATGCAACAAAATGACATTTACTATCCGCAAATGGTAAAATTTGTGTTAGCTAGAGAAGGCGGCTATGTTAATGACCCAACTGATAAGGGCGGAGAAACTAACAAAGGAATTACACATGCAACTTCCGATTCTTATAGACGTTCAAAAGGTTTACCGAAACAAAGTGTTAAATATATGACAGATGAAGAAATGCATGAAATATATTATAACAATTACTATAAAGCTTCGGGCGCTGATAAAATAGAAAATCCAAGACTCGCAATGTATGTTTTTGATACTGCTGTTAACATGGGGGTTTCTGTTGCAAAAGATTTATACAAAAAAAGTAATGATGATTTGAATAAGTTTGAGCAACTTAGGCGGAATAAATACGAAGCCTATGTAAAAAGCGATCCAACACAGAAAAAATATATACAGGGTTGGAATAATAGAGTAACTCACGTCAAAGATTTTTCAGCAAACACATTACCTCAAGAACGTTCGGTTCCATTTCAACTCCTAGTTGAAATGGAAGTAGACGAAAACGGTAATGTAATTTATTACTATGATATGGATGATTATAAAAATATGGAAAGAGAAGATTTTAAACGAAATTTCCCCAAAATATATGAACAATCCAAATATCAGCTATTTCATCCTCAAGGTAAACAAACAGGTGGTGCATCAAATATTCACGGGTCAAGTTGTGCAAGCACATATAAAGTTTCAGGCTATGTTCGTTCGGATGGCATAAAAGTTTCAAGTTATGAAAGAACATGTGGTGCAAAACATTTGGGGGCACAAAGTGCAAGTGATAAGTATAGGGGCTT
>USFB01000050.1 GCA_900553895.1 uncultured bacterium
AAACCTTCTGAGCAACTTCTGCAACTCTTAAAACGCTATCTTCATTAGGTCCGAAATTAAAACCTTCTGCAAACTTCTTACCTTCTTCCAAAAGTTTTTCACCTAAAAGCAAATACCCTGAAAGAGGTTCTAAAACGTGTTGCCAAGGACGGACTGCAACAGGATTTCTAATCTCGATTTTTTCTCCGTCATTAATAAATCTTACACAATCAGGAATTAATCTATCTAATGCCCAATCACCGCCGCCAATTACATTTCCCGCACGAGCTGTTGCCATTGCATAAGTACCTTCTTCTTGCAAAAACGAGCGTCTGAAAGATGATGACATAATTTCAACACATCCTTTAGATGAAGAATACATATCATAACCACCCATTGGTTCGTCTTCTTTATAACCGCGATTGACTTCTTTATTTTCGTAGCATTTATCCGTTGTAATATTTACAAAAGCTTTAACAGACGGAGTGTGTCTAGCGGCTTCCAAAACATTCAACGAACCTATAACATTTGTCTTATAAGTTAAAATTGGCTCTGCATAAGACAATCTTACGAGCGGTTGCGCTGCAAGATGAAAAACTATATCAGGTTCAAAAGCTTTCATTTCTGCTTGAAGTTTTTCATAATCCAAAATGTCACCAATAATGGACTTTGAAATTCTATTTTTAATATTCAATTCTTCAAACATTGAAGGTTTTGTGTTTGGTGCAAGCGAATATCCACAAACTTTTGCACCCAATTTTGTAAGCCATAAAGCAAGCCAGCTTCCTTTGAAACCGGTATGACCTGTTAAAAACACTCTTTTATCATTATAAATTGAAAACATATAACTTCACCTTTTCGCTAATACTACCATAAAAAATATATTTTTGATAACATAATAAATAGAGGATTGTAAAAGTTTTTAAAGGATATAGTTTATGAAAGTTGTAATTTTAGCTGGTGGATTAGGAACAAGATTATCAGAAGAAACTTATTTAACACCAAAACCCATGGTTCAAATTGGTGGAAGACCTATTCTTTGGCACATAATGAAATTATATTCATATTACGGATTTAATGATTTTATAATTTTGACCGGTTACAAATCTCATGTAATAAAAGATTATTTCATCAATTATTATACAAGATATTCTGACATAACAATTGATATGAAAAAGAATTCAGTAGAAATTCATGAACAAAGGGTTGAACCATGGAAAGTAACAATGCTTTATACTGGATTTGAAACAATGACTGGTGGAAGAGTATATAAAGCGAAAGAATACTTAAAAGACGAACCTTTCTTATTGACCTATGGTGATGGTGTTGCAGATGTCAATATAAAAGAACTTATTAAAGTACACAAGGACTCTAAAAAGCTAATGACACTTACGGCAATACAACCTAGCGGAAGATTTGGAGCACTAAACATTCGTAAAGATATGACCATTACATCATTTAAAGAAAAACCTCAAGGCGACGGCTCTTGGATTAATGGTGGTTTTTTTGTTTGCGAGCCTCAAATTTTTGACTATTTGACAAATGATTCAAAATGCATTTTAGAAAGAGAACCTTTAGAAAAATTAGCCACTGACGGACAATTAAACGCCTATAAACATAGTGGTTTTTGGAAAGCCATGGATACTTTAAAAGACAAAAACGAATTGACAGAAATGTGGCAAAATCTTGATGCACCTTGGGCTGTATGGCAAAAATAAAAATGTGTTTTATTAAATAACTTATGTTATACTACACAAAGGATTTTTGTAAGGAAGTTATCTAATAATAAGTGTAATTATCTTAATATTTAGACATTCTAAATCTCAATTGACCACTGCAATTTATAGCATAACAAATCAAACCTTCCAAAATTTGGAATTGATTATTATTGACATAAGTTTTAACGATAAAACTTTAATAAGAAATCTCTAATATTAAATCACTTCATCCGTGGAGAAAAACTAACTCTTTATTTACCAAAAAAAGGAAATTTCTATTTTGCTCTTACATGTGCGTATCTACATCTATCCAATTTGCATTTTCCATGTTAGAATTCTCCTGTACTTTGTTAATAAAATTCAGCTGACAATCCTGCTTCAAATCACAAGGATTGGAATAATATTTCTTAAGTCAAGCTGAATTAAAACGAAGGGCTAAACAATCTCTACGCTAGTTATTAAAACTGGGTGCAATTAAGTCATAATCCTTCGTTCTATTTAAATATTAAAGAAATCAATAGGCAGGTGTATAATGCAAGAAATTAAGTGTCCTAAGTGTGGTGAAATTTTTCAGGTAGATGAATCAGGTTATTCTGCAATAGTTAAACAAGTTAGAGATAAAGAATTTTCTAAAGAAATTCAAAATCGCGAAGCACAATTTGAATCAGAAAAAGAAAGTGCAATTCAGCTTGCTAAATTGGAAGCTGAAAAAATGTTCAACGAAAAATTGAACAAAAAAGAAAACGAATTAAGCGAAGTTGAAGTAAAAAAAGATAAAGAAATTGCAGAACTTAAAAACAAACTTGCAACTTTTGATAAAGATAAAGAACTTGAAATAAATAAACTCATCACCAAACTTAATACAGAGCTTTATGAAAAAGATAGTCATATTGCTACTCTTAAAGGCGAAAAAGCCCTAACAGAAAAAGAATGTCAACTCAAAGAACAATCTTTAAAAGAGCAATACGAAGAAAAATTACGCTTCAAAGAAGAAGAAATTGCGCGCTACAAAGATTTTAAATCAAAATTATCAACCAAAATGGTCGGCGAAAGTTTAGAACAACATTGCGAAATCGAATTTAACCAATTACGCGCGACAGGATTTAAAAATGCGTATTTTGAAAAAGACAATGACGCAAAAACGGGTAGTAAAGGCGATTACATTTATCGCGACAAAAATGCGGAAGGAATTGAATTCATTTCTATTATGTTTGAGATGAAAAACGAAATGGACACGACTTCTACAAAGAAAAAGAATGAAGATTTCTTAAAAGAATTGGATAAAGACAGACGTGAAAAAAATTGCGAATACGCGGTTTTGGTATCACTGCTTGAGCCTGAAAGCGAATTGTACAATGCAGGTATAGTCGATATGTCACACCGTTATCCTAAAATGTACGTCATAAGACCACAGTTTTTTATCCCGATAATTACGCTTTTGAGAAACGCTGCAAGTAATTCGCTTGAATATAAACGTGAGCTTGAAATTATTAAGGCTCAAAATGTCGATGTTTCAAATTTTGAAGCGGAAATGAATGATTTTAAAGACAAATTTTCAAGAAATTTCAGACTCGCAAGCGAAAAATTTCAAAAAGCGATTGAAGAAATAGATAAAACTATCGACCATTTACAGAAAACAAAAGAAGCATTATTGTCTTCTGAGAACAACTTGCGACTGGCGAACAGCAAGGCAGAAGATTTGAGTATTAAGCGTCTAACAAAAAACAATCCGACAATGGCGGCTAAGTTTGAAGAGTTGAAGGATAAGTAAGGTTAATGTTGGGCAGGTATGCCCAACCGACATTTTCAAAATTTAAACATCTTTCGGGCTTGTTAAAAAGCCTTGTGAAAAGGGTACATCTTTATTTACAAACCCTGTCCGCACAATATTGCGACCGAATTTTTGCTCAAGCTTGTCCAAACTTTTGCCCAATTTTTCTTTCTGCTCTCTTTTTATATCAGTATCAAACAAAATCAACTGTTCTTCTGAACACAAATTAAAATCCTCAAGCACAATTCCAACACTTCTGTACAAAACATTTGAAGAATACATATTTTCCAAAATCGGGAACGCATTTTTTGATATTTCAAATTCAAAATTTACAGGAACTCTCAAAGAAATTTTAGAATAAAGCGTTTTAAAATCTTTTGTTTTTAAAATAACGCCAATAGTCGAAGCTTTACAATTAATTTTTCTCAACCTTGTGCAAACATCATGGATATGGATAGAAAGCTCATTTTTCAAAAAATTCAAATCAGAAGAGAATTCCAAAAATGATTTAGTATCACTTATGGATTTTGGAAGTTCAACTTCATTGGAAATCGGAGAAACCATAAATCCCAAAAGCTCGGATTTAATTGCAAGTCCGTTTTTACCAAATCTTGATTTTATCCAAGCATCATCTTTTTGAACATAATCGTAAGCCGTTCTAACCCCAAGCCCCCAAAGTTTTACGCCAAGTTTTCTGCCAATTCCCCAAACTTCTTGAATATCAGTATGTTTTAAAAGCTCTGTCAACTTACATTTTCCAACTAAAGAAATATGCGTGCTTGTATTTTTTGATTTATCAGAAGCTAACTTCGCAATTGTTTTTGTGCGTGCTATGCCAATAGATACAGGAATATCAACTTCTTTTAAAATTCTTTGTTGCAATTCATAAGCAAGCTTAAAATAATTTTTCTTATATAATTTTGTAAGTCCGGTAAAATCAACGAATGCCTCATCAATCGAATAAACCTGAACATTTGGGCTGTATTCTTTCAATATTTTCATTACCATGCCGGAAATCTTTGTATACGCATAATGATTTGCTGTAATATAAATCCCTTCAGGATATTTTTCTACCGCCTGAAAAAGTGGGATACCCATTGGTATTCCTAGCATTTTAGCCTCTCTTGAACGTGCAATAACACATCCGCGCTCGCCTGAAACAACAGATACGGGTAACCCCTTAAGTTCGGGATTGAGTTTCCTTTCGCAAGACACAAAAAAGCTGTCACAATCTATTAATGCTATGTATTTTTGATTGGTCATAGTTATTCAAACGTATAATTTACTGTCTTTTCTTTCCAGTTGTATCGTTTTTTCTGACGGCAAATTTCCATCAACAAACCTTGTTTATACCTTGCAACATACCATTTGTGGAACTTCAAGGCACGCTTCAAATCTGTCGTTTTAAATTTTTCTGTTCTTTTTCCACCCTTTACTTCAATCATTTTATAAAGAGCTTCGACTTGTTCGCCGGTATCAATATCTAACATAACAACAGTTTAGCATAATTTGATTTCTTTAGTGTCAATTTTCATGATTATTATTTTCGTGTTAATATGGTCTATGCGAGGTAGATATGTTAAGACAATTTTTGAATTCTAAAATACATAGAGCAACTGTTACGGATGCAAATTTAAATTATGTTGGCTCAATTACTATAGACGAAGAATTTTTGGAACTTTCAGGCATAATGGAATGGGAAAAAGTTGAAATTTTAAACATCAATAATGGTGAAAGATTTCAAACCTATGTAATAAAAGGTAAACGCGGTTCAAAATGTTTTTGTTTAAACGGTGCCGCTGCAAGAAAAGCTCAACCGGGTGATAAAATTATTATCGTAACTTATGCAGATTTAACTCCTGAAGAAATCAAAACTCACAAACCAACTATAGTTCAAGTTGGGGAAGGAAATGAAATTGTTCGTTAATCCGTATAAACCTAAAAAGAAAAAGAAATTTACAATTGACACCAAAAATATGGGCGTGAATATTGATAAAAACGAATACTATGAAATCGTTAAGTCAAATTCTGCGCACCCTGAAAAAGGTTTGCGTTAATCCAAAATTCTAATGCCTGCGTTTGAACCCGTGCTGAAATTATTCAGGTTATATCCTCTTGTACCAAACGGGCCACTAAATTCTGTGAATGATGTGTTGCCGTAGTTTGTCGGATAATTTCCTTGAGAGAATGAATTGATAAAAGGATTAGAAGAGCCGATAGAAGGCGTGTATCCCGTTGTTTGCCCTGCAAAATAATCCCCGATATTTCTTAAAAGGCTTGTTCTGTAATTTTGTTTTGGGCGAGCAAGGATTGCACTTCTTACATTTTCGTATCTTGTGTTAATATCACCGTTTTGTAATGCTCCGAATGTTTGCATTTCCAACCGTTCTAAACGTTGCATATCGCTTTCTCGCGTAAAATTTCTATTCATTGTGTATTTTTCTAAAGCATTTATATCTGAAAAATTTGAACAGTTGTGACAAGGATTATAATATTGTCTTGGTGCATGTGGACGATTATATCCGTAAGGTCTTCTTGTTTGAATATGATTGAAATTAGGGTTATAGTAATAAGGACTTTGAGTGACAACTGTTCTGGTCGTTGCAAAACTTGAAATCGGGCTGATAAAAGTTAATAGAAGTAAAGATAAGATAAAACGATACATGATAAATCCTCCGAACAAATCATCCGATTATATTCAAACGCGTTTGATAAAATTTGAGTATTGTTTGAGTGGGTAATTTAAAAGAGTTATTATTGGACTGAAAGCCAAGCCTACAACTACAATATTTTATTTATCGAGTCGGGCGATAAAAATTTCTTATTGACTGCATTAATATCTTTTTGCAACTAATTTGCAGAAAGGACAAAAAATGAGTTTTAATCCACTAAAAGAAAAAGGTATTCCTATTGAAAAACAAATCAGAAATTGGCACCAAATTGTCGGGAAACCTTATAATAAAACAGAGGTTGATTGTTATACAAGAACAAGACAAATTTTGATGAACGGTATTGAAGTTGAAGCATGGGGTTTTAAACACCAATTCAACAGATTTATGCCGAATAATAACGAAAAACAATTGATAGCATTGATTAGCAGAATAGAAGATTCTCAACAAGCTACCGCCAATTGGATGGGACCTGCTGATCAGTCTGTTTTAGAAACTACTTTAGGCTATGAACAGGTTGCAGTTGATTTAACGGCTTGGATGGCACAAAACGAGCCTGACGAATATGTCAGAGAAACTTTTGATTTCGGTTTGTTAGAAGACTTTGATCACTTATATCGTTATAGCCAATTTGCATATATGACTGAAGGAATTAAACCAAATTCAATTGTGCAGGACAAAACAGATGTTGTAGTCGGACGCCCGACACAACATCATCATAACAATAATGGTTTAAGAATAAGAAAACCTTACGATAAAAATACAGCGCATCCGCAAACTAAAGTAAATATTTTAACACTTTTATCAGGTGAACAACAAACACACAATTATTATGCGGAACACGGCTTTATGTATGGAAATCCTATTTTAAGAGAAACTTATGCAGAAATTAAAGACGTAGAAGAAGAACATGTAACAATGTATGAATCGTTGATTGACCCGACAGAAACAATGTGGGAAAAACTTCTTATACACGAGTTTACAGAGGTTTGTAACTACTATACTTGTATGGAGGATGAACCTGACGAACGTATCAAAAAAACATGGGAGCTTTTCCTTGATTTAGAATTAGGTCATCTTCAAGTTGCTGCGAATTTGTTTAAAAAATATGAAAAACGCGACCCTGAAGAAGTTATCGGTTCAGAAATTGTTATTCCTTGTAGATTTACAAGCCAAAAAGCTTATGTTCAAAAAGTTTTGGAAAGCCAAGTCGATAAACGTTTAGAAGACAAAGGACGATTTACGACTATTGATAAACTTCCGAAAGATTGGTTAAGTTATGATGTACAGCGTAAGCAAAACGAACTAAATTCGCCATCAGAAAATGCCGTAAAATTGGCGTTTACTTATCATAAACGTGATATAACCGCAGGTAATAAAGAGCTTCGAGACAAAGAACCTGAAATTTTAAAAAAAGGTTTGCAAAAAGACCTGGTTGCAGAAAATACGGTTATGCCTGACGAGTTAGAAAAAATGATAAAAGAGCATAAAGAAACAAAAGAAAAAAGACATAAATTGATATAAATAAAAACGGGCTTTAGAATATTCTAAAGCCCGTTTTTTGGGATGAAAATTAACTCCTCATCGAGACGACATGTTTTATTTTGCAAGTGATGAATGGAATGTTCTGGAGATTACATCATCTTGCTGTTCTTTTGTAAGTTTAATGAAATTTACGGCATAGCCTGAAACTCGAACTGTTAATTGCGGATAATTTTCAGGGTGTTTTTGTGCATCAAGTAAAGTTTCTCTGTTAAAAACGTTTACATTCAAATGGTGTCCGCCTTTTTCCACATAACCGTCTAATAAATTGATTAAATTTTCTTCTTGTTGTGTTGCCATTTTTATCTCCTTTTTGTTATTTCGTTTTAACATTTTTATTATAAACCATGTTTTACAACATTTCTGTTGTTTATACAACAAAATAAAAATAAATACTCTACAATCTTTTATAAATTCTTAATATCAAAACTATTGACCAATTAGAAAAAATAATATAAAGTTATAACATAAATTTGAGTGTAGAGGATACAATTATTAAGAAGAATGGAGGATTCGTATGGATTTTCAACACCAACCACTTAGTGGCGCAAGCTACACAGATGCTGACATCAAAAGACTGATTACTGAATACAATGTTCAGTTCATTAAATTACAATTCGTAGACATTAACGGTCAAGTTAAAAATATGGCTATTCCATCCGAACATATAGACAGAATTCTTAATAACGAAATTATGTTAGATGGTTCTTCTATTAAGGGATTTAGAAACATTGAAACTTCTGATATGTTTTTCTTTCCTGACAAAAACACTTTCCAAATTTTGCCTTGGCAAGAACACGATGGCAAAAATTCTGCAAGATTAATTTGTGATATTCACAACGCTGACGGCACACCGTTTGAAGGTTGCCCAAGATGCAACTTAAAAAGACTTATGGCAGAAGCTAAAAAACTTGGTTTCTCTATGAATGTCGGACCTGAAGCTGAATTTTTCTTATTCGAAAAAGATGACGAAGGTAAAATTACAACAAAAACTCACGATAGAGCAGGTTACTACGATGTAGGACCTGATGATTTGGGTGAAGCAGTTCGTTCTGATATCGTAAGCACATTGCAAGAAATGGATTTTGATATCGAAGCTTCTCACCACGAAGTAGCAGACGGTCAACACGAAGTAGATTTTAAATATTCAGATATTTTAACAACTGCTGACAACGTTGCAACATTCAGAGTAGCAGTAAAGGCGATTGCAGCTCAGTATGGTTTGCACGCAACATTTATGCCAAAACCTGTGTTTGGTATTAACGGTTCAGGTATGCACTGTAATATTTCATTATTCAAAGACGGCAAAAATGCTTTCTTCGATGAAAAAGCTGAATATCAATTGTCTGATACTGCAAGATATGCTATTGGCGGACTTTTAAAGCATATTAAGAGTATTACGGCAATTCTTAACCCAACAGTAAACAGCTATAAACGTTTAGTGCCTGGCTATGAAGCACCTGTTTATATGGCTTGGTCTTTAGCTAACAGAAGCGCATTACTAAGAGTTCCTGCAAAACGCGGTATGTCAACGCGTGTAGAACTTCGCTCACCTGACCCAAGCTGTAACCCATATCTAGCTTTTGCTACAATTTTGGCAGCTTGCCTGGATGGCGTAAGAAATAAAATTGAACCGCCAAAACCTGTAGAAGCTAATATTTATAAACTTTCTGACAGAGAAAGAAAGAAAATGAGAATAGAATCTTTGCCTGGAAGTTTACAAGAAGCATTAATATGCATGGATAAATCAATTATTGCAAAGACAGCTCTTGGAGAACATATTGTGGATGAATTTAAAACAGCAAAAGAAATTGAATGGGATTCTTTCAGAACTTATGTTTCTCAATGGGAAATTGATAAGTATTTAGCAAGATATTAATTGATATTAAACAATAAAAAGACGCTTTAATGAGCGTCTTTTTATTTGTTTATTTATTTTTACCTGTAATCCAATTCCAAGCGTTTTTAATACCTTTTCCCACCCAATTAACTGCAGATTTAATACCATTAAATACAGCTTTTCCTGCAGGAACTAAGGCCTTATTCCAAACCCAACTACAGGCAGAACCGATTGCCTTACCCGCCGGTGCTATCGCTTTATTCCATACCCAACTGCAGGCGTTGCCGATACCTTTAAATACGTCGGGCAATGCAGGAACCAAAGCCATGCCTGCTGCGTAACCCAAACCGATTCCTGCACCCATTTCAAACATATTTCCGCCACCGCTAAAACCGTATCCAAAACATCCTGGCGAAAAGCTTGTTGACATCATTCCAAAAGACGGAAAACCACAGCAAGCAGAATTCAAATTTGTATTATGCATTATTATAGTTGTGTTTCCAAAGCACATATTTTATCCTCTTTGTATATATAAAGTATAGAAGCTTTAAAAAATTGCCTTTTTTTAAAAACTTCCGTAATAAAACGTTACAAAGCAATATAGATTTGAATATGCATTGATTATTTTAACATTCTCTGATAAAATCAAGAAAGAACTTTGAAAATACAGGCTAAAGATTTTAACAAGCATTTTGACTATCTTGGAAAGGAGGTTAGAATGATAGTTGAAATCAACGAACGAGAATTAGCATTATTCATAATACTAATTCTCATACTCAAAGCTCTTTAATTAGGGCTGCGGGTAAGGGTGTTCACGTCACCCTTGCCTGTATTTTTATTTTAACATGTTTTAAAAATACTTCAATACTACATAAAGGAAATGAAATGAATAATTATTACGAATTAAGAATATCAATAAACCCTGAAATCGAAGAAATTGTTTCGGATATTTGTTTTTCAAACTTCGACTGTGAAGGTGTTGTTTTAGCGGAAGAAACATACAAAGACCTTGTTATGACTGCAACTACCAAAGGTACTTTACGCGTATTCTTAACAGATTTAAATTGTAATCCTGTAGAATTATTGAAAACGGAGCGCGAACTTTTAAAAGAACGCGGATTTTCTGACGAAGAACTCGGAAGCTGGGAAATTACCGTTGACGAAAAAGAAAATCAAGATTGGTCAAAAAAATGGAAAGAAAAATGGACTGTAACACACGTAACCGATAAAATTGCGGTTGTTCCAAGTTGGCTCAGTTATGAACCAAAAGATGGTGAGATTAGTATTACTCTTGACCCTGGTTGTGCTTTCGGTACGGGAACACACCAAACTACTCAGCTTTGTATGAAAGCTATAGAAAAATATTTGAAAAAAGGTGATACTGTTGCAGATATAGGAACCGGCTCTGGTATTTTGTCAATTTGTGCAATGAAATTTGGTGCAGCTTCTGCTTACGGTTGTGATATTGATGATACGGTAATTGATGTTTGTAGAGAAAATGCAAAAATTAACGGAATTGATACGGATAGTGAAAATGCTTTAGTAAAATTTGAACTTAATACAGCAGATAAAATTACCGAGAAATTTGATTTTGTTTGCGCAAACATTTTACACAATGTTTTAGCAGAAATTATGGGTGATTTAAAAAATATCATGAAAGATGATGCTAAAATGTCATTAAGCGGGATTTTGGATGAAAAGAAACCTGTTGTTTTAGAAGCGATTGAACGAGAAGGTTTAAAGATTATTGATACAATTTCGCAAGACCAATGGATAAGTTTTGTGGTAACAAAATAGTACTTGAAATTGTGCAAGTTTAAACCATTTCTCTAAGTTTTTTTAGTTTATCACGAATTTCGGCAGCGCGTTCGAAATCGAGGATTTTAGCGGCTTTGTGCATATCTTTTTCTAATTTGTTAATAAGTTTAGGTAAGTCTTTTTTATCAATACCCAAATCAACCATTTCTTCTGCAACAATATCTTCAAAATCTCTATAACTTGCAACAAGAGAAAGCAAATTATTTTCAATCGGTTTTTTAATTGTTTGTGGAATAATCCCGAATTTTTTGTTATGCGCAAGTTGAATTTCTCTTCTGCGGTTTGTTTCGTCAATTGCTTTTTGCATAGAGTCCGTTATTTTGTCTGCATACATAATAACTTCACCGCAAGAGTTACGAGCGGCACGACCTATGGTTTGAATCAAGCTTGTATCCGAACGTAAAAAGCCTTCTTTATCGGCATCAAGTATTGCAACTAATGATACTTCTGGAATATCTAGTCCTTCTCTTAATAAATTGATTCCAACTAATACATCAAATTCACCTAATCGAAGTTTTCGAATTATTTCTAATCTTTCTAATGCCTTTGTCTCTGAATGAATATAGTTTACCTTTACATCAAGACTTTTCAAATATTCAGTTAAATCTTCTGCCATCTTTTTAGTTAATGTTGTTACTAATACTCTTTCTTTTTTTGCCACTCTTTCTCTGATTTGTTCTATTAAATCATCTACTTGATTTGTAACAGGTTTTACTTCGATTTCTGGGTCTAGAAGTCCAGTTGGACGAATGATTTGTTCTACATATTCTCCATTTGTTCTTCCTAATTCATAATCTCCTGG
>USFB01000051.1 GCA_900553895.1 uncultured bacterium
TTCTTCTCAACTACTAAACTCCTCAACTTATAAACTTTAATTAACAAACTTCTCCACTCTTATTTTCCCCTTGTCTAGCACAAAAATTCTGCTATTACACTTCTACCATAAAGCAATCCGTACTTTATGTCATCATCCGAAATGTTGAATTCTCCAACAGTTTTTGCACATTCTCGTACATCATTTACATCAATTCTATCCAATAAAGATTTTGCAGATGCTGTTTCCGTTCCACGAGAAACTTCAATTTCTGAATTTTCCTCTTTTTGAGGCGCTAAATTTTTATTAGACTTAAACGCACTTAGTGCGCTGAATTGTTGTACTGAGTTTGATTCTATTCTTGGTAGCATGGTGACCTTTCTTTCTAGTTTAGTAGTTTATAAGTTTAGGAGTTTAGAAGAAATTTTAGTTATTACTTTTTATTGAACTTGTTTGCCTATTGAAAATTTTATAACTTCTTCTCAACTACTAAACTCCTCAACTTATAAACTTTAATTAACATATTTCTCCATCTGTCTATAAATCTGATCTGCAAAGCCAAAGCTTGTTCTCGGATTATTTGCGATATCTCTACCCATTTGTTGATAAACAATAGGTTTAAAGGTATCTATGTAGTGTTGTTCTTGTCCGAACAGACCGTTTTCGTGGTCAACGGTTTTATCCATTTGTGAAAGCATTTTTGTAACAAAAATACTCTCGAATTCTGTTGCAACTTTTCTTAATTGCTCTTTATTATCGCCTGATTCTTTGATTCTGTTATACAAAACCTGATCAGCATTCACTGTCTGCGCATTGTGCAAACCGTTTTTTATTAAATCTATTGTAGGTGTTGAAAAGTCCATTTTTTCTCCTTATTTGTTGCAGTAATTAAAGAGCATTGTAGTTTAGGAGTTTAGAAGTTGAGTAGTTTAGAAGAAATTTTAGTTATTTTCTATTATCTGACTTGTTTATTTATTGAAAATTTATAACTTCTTCTCAACTACTAAATTCCTAAACTTCTCCCCTTCTCTAAATAATCACCAACTCCGCTTGCAAGCTTCCTGATTTTTTCAACGCTTGCAAGATTGAGATTAAGTCAACCGGTGCTACACCGATTGAATTTAATGCCCTTACTAAATCATTTAAATTACTGTTAGCAGGCATTGTAACCAAACTTCCCGGTGCTTTGTTTATCTGAATATCAGAGTTTTCAAACCCAACAGTTGCACCGTTTGAAAAACCTTTTGGCTGTGAAACATCATTTGTTGTAGAAACCGTAACCGTAATGTTTCCGTGTGCAACAGCTGCCGGAAGAAGTTTAACATCCGCGCCTATTACAACTGTTCCTGTTCTTTCGTTTACAACAACTTTTGCAGGCTCCATTGTTGGCGCAACTTCCAAATTTTCAATAATTGATAAGAAAGAAACTCTGTCGTTCATAAATCTTGCAGGAATTTCAACTCTTACTGAACTTCCGTCAATAGCTTTAGCAGGCGCTACTTGAGAAACTGTTTTAGCAATTCTTGAAACAAGCGTGTAGTCTGAACGGTCAATAGAAAGTGTGATTGAATTTTCATCACCGATTTCTGTGTAAATATCACGTTCAATTATTGCACCCCCAGGGATACGACCTGTTGTAGTGATTGCAGTTCTAGCAGATGAACCGCCAGCAATTTTATTGATACCACCTACTGAAAGAGGGCCTTGAGCAACTGCTACAGCTTCACCGTTTGGTGCTTTCAAAATTGTTTGAACAAGAACACCGCCTTCTAAACTTTTACAATCCGCCATCGCAGAAACTGTTACATCAATTTTGTCGCCGTTTTTAGAGAATGGTGGAACGGTTGCCGTAACAATTACCGCTGCTGATGCACCTTTTTGGATATAGTTTTCTTGCTCAATTACTGTACCTAAATTTCTTAGTAACATCTTGTTCGTAATTTGTGTTGAACGAGAGTTATCACCAGTCCCGGGAAGACCAACTACAACACCATAACCGACAAGTTGGTTCTCGCGCACACCTTTAATATGAGTCAAATCCATTATACGAACCTTGGCGTTGATTGCCTGAGCAGGCATAACGCTTGCCAACATGAACATTGCTAATATTGTTGCTAAAATTTTTTTCATTATACTGACCCTTTTTTAGTTGAGAAGTTTAGGAGTTTAGAAGTTGAGAAGAAGTTATAAATTTTCAATAAATAAACAAGTTTGATAAAAGAAAATAACTAAAATTTCTTATAAACTTCTCAACTTCTCAACTCCTAAACTTTTTTAGCTCATCCTCTCTCTTAAATTGCCACCAAAACTCTATTCTCCCCAATTACCTTTCCGTTGTAAACCTTCTTGTAATTTTTGTTTTCAACGTTAATGTAATCACCTGTCATACCGTCTGCCATCGCAGTTCCGTCGATTGTAACCATTACATCCCCATTTGATACAAAGAAAATTCTAACTTCACCGTTTCTTTGTACGTCAGGACGCATTTTTACAAATCTTTTGTCTATCACTTCTCCCTTTTGAAATGCTTTTTTTGTTGTCATTTCTTTAGATAACATTTTTTCAGGAAGTACGTAATCCATTTTCATAGAAACATCAACTTTTTTAACAGTTGTACATTCTCTTGTAATTGCCTGTTCTCTGTCAATTGTGTCGTTTGCTACAAGCACGTTTTGATAAACACTTGTTTGCACAGGCAAGTTTAAAGTTTTAATAAAAGCGTTGTTCACATAAACATCAACTCTTTTGATATCGCGTGGCATAATTTTATCACCGCCAGAAACAACTTTATATGAAACTTTTCCGTCTGGAAGTTGAAGTTGAGCAAACGGAGTTGCTGAAACCTTAACTTCAATATCGCCGTTAATCATTTTGCTGTAATTAGTTTCCAAAACCTTAGCAACAGAAGCTTTAATGTCAGCAGAACTAACCATCTGAGCGTTTGCGCTTAGAGTACTTAATGTTAATATTAATGCTGTTACTACAATTTTTTTCACTTATACTTACCTTTTAGTTTATAAGTTTAGGAGTTGAGTAGTTTAGAAGGAATTTTAGATTATTCTTTTTTATAAGCAGTTTATTTCTTGATATAACTTCTTCTCAACTACTAAACTCCTAAACTTCTAAACTTCTCCTCTTCCCTAGCTCATCTGATTCGTCAACTGTAATATACTACTTGATGCGTTGATTATTTTTGAATTTGATTCAAATGCTCTTTCTGCCTTAATCAAGCCTACAAGTTCATCTACGATTTGAACGTTTGAACCTTCTAACATACATTGTTGAATTAAACCTAAACCGTTTTGCCCCGGAGTATCTTGAACAGGGTTGCCTGATGCTTGAGTTTCTTTGTACAAGTTGTGTCCGATTGACAACAAACCTGATGGGTTTTGAAATTTAACCAACTGCAAAGAACCAACGATTGATTGTTGTGTTTGACCCGGAAGTGTTACAGAAATATTACCGTCTTGTGTAATTGTAATTTCTGTTGCGTCACGTGGAATTGAAACGGAAGGCTGAATTAGTAAACCATCGTTTGTACACAATTGACCTAAAGAATCCACTTGTAAACAACCGTCACGAGTGTATGCTAATGAGCCATCTTCTTTCATAACTTGTAAAAAGCCTTCACCTTCGATTTCAATATCAAGTTGACGACCTGTAGAAATTGCAACACCTTGAGTGAAAACACGAGTTGTTGCAGCCGTTTTAACACCTAATCCGATTTCGATACCAACAGGTTGATAAGTACCTTGGTTCATCAATGCACCAGGAGTTCTAACGGCTTGTGATAACAAGTCTTGAAATTCAATACGAGATTGTTTAAACGCAGTAGTATTAACGTTCGCTACATTGTTTGCGATAACGTCAAGATAGTTTTGTTGTGCTATCATACCTGTTGCTGCTGTTGTTAGTGCTCTTAACATTTTTGTTCCTCATTTTAGTTTAGAAGTTTAGTAGTTTAGTAGTTGAGAAGAAATTTTAGATTATTTTTCTATGACCAGTTTATTTGTTGAAAATTTTATAACTTCTTCTAAACTTCTCAACTCCTAAACTACTAAACTATTTTTCGTTTCTACGCTGTTCGTATTCTTCCCACCGAAACTGCCGTAGTCAGCATATCACTATTTGTGCTTACAAGTTTTGTTAAACTTTCGTAATTTCTGGTCGTATTAATCGTGTTAATCATTTCCTTAATTACATTTGAGTTAGAAAGTTCTAACATCCCTTGTTGTACTGTGAATTTTTCAGAACGCAATTCCGGATTGTTCACTGTATCACGCGGAATAAATTTTGCGTCACCAACTTCAAACAAATCGTCTTTGTCTGAAAAATCCCACACCCCAATTGTTTGAAGCGGGATTTTTTGGTTGTAAGAATTGATTTCGATGTTACCGTTTTCGGCAATAACGATATCTTTTCTATCTCTGAAAACTGTTTCATCTTCCATATCTTCAGGAAGCATTCTGATTCTTCTGTTGTTAATATCCAAAACATATTCGCCTTGTTTTGTCTTTAACCAATAACCTCTGTCTACAACAAAAGAACCGTTACGAGTGTATGACACATTACCGTTGTCATCTTGAATTTTGAAGAAACCATCGCCTTCAATCGCTACATCATAAGGGCTTGAAGTTTTTGTCAATGCACCTTGTGAAAAATCGTGTGTATATTGCATGCTCTGACTTCCACAGCTGATATTTCCTAAATATCTGTTTGAATCATTTCTCAAAATTGAACCTTCTTGAGAATACACAGCTGATTGCATAACATCTTTAAAACGCAAAGCACCTTTTTTATAACCAACCGTATTTACGTTTGCAAGGTTATTAGCAGTATTGTCGTTCATATCCATAAGAGCAAGCATACCATTTGCAGCCGATTCAAAACTTCTTACTAGCATTTGTTAGTTCGCTCCTTTCATTTTGTCATAATTGCTAAGAACGCTCTTAACATAATTTTGCGTTTCCATATAAGGTGGAATTCCGCCATACTTCTTAACCGCATTAGGGCCGGCGTTATAAGCGGCTAAAGCTAAAGATTTGTTGTTATCAAATCTGTCCATAAGTCCTTTTAAGTACTTAGTTCCACCCATAATGTTTTGTTCAGCGTCATAAGCATTTGTAACACCCAAACCTTGAGCTGTCCCGGGCATTAATTGCATTAAACCCATTGCACCACAGCTTGAAGTCGCTTGAGGATTAAATCCTGATTCTTGCTTAACTACTGCTTTTACGAAGTCTGAATCAAGACCGTTTTTTTCTGCGTATTTTTCGATTAAGTCATTGATTTCACTTCTTGATGTGTCTGTTGGGTTAGATTTATGAGCAATTGAAGAGTCGAGGATTTTTTGAAAATCTTCGTCAGGTTTTGCGCCATAAGATATAAGTGATTGAAATTGATTTTCAATCATGTTTATACGTTGTAATGTTACGTCCAAGCTTGTAAGATTCATCTTACTTACCTCTCTCCGCTTATTCTTTTTTACTTACCCAAGTCTTTATCTACAATTTCGGGATATTACTTCCCAATAAAAGTGTAATATATTTAATTGGAAGCAACATCAATCGAAGGATTAAAATTGAAAATAAAAAATAGACCATTTGGTCTATAAACAATAAAAAAGCGTTTGGAATCAATATTCCAAACGCTTTTTTTAGTTTTTACTATAACTATACACTAACTTTCATTGTGTTAGCAATAATTTCGTTGAAGCTGTCAGCTTTCAAACTTGCACCACCAACCAAAGCACCGTCAATGTCTGATTGTGACATTTGTTCTTCGATTGTGTTAGGTTTTACAGAACCACCGTAAAGAATTCTAATTGAATCACCTGCAGAAGCAGAAGAAACTTCTTTAACAACGTTTCTAATCATAGCGATAACTCTGTTAGCTTCTTTGCTGTCACAAGTTTTGCCTGTGCCGATAGCCCAAATTGGTTCATAAGCGATAACTGATTTAGCAACTTCTTCTTCAGACAAGCCGTTTAATGCAGCTCTAATTTGAGTAGCGATGTGTTCATCCGTTACACCGGCTTCTCTTTGTTCAAGAGTTTCACCACAGCAGATAATAGGAATCAAACCGCCAGCTAAGATAGCTTTAGCTTTTTTATTAATCATTTCATCTGTTTCTGAGAAATATTGTCTTCTTTCTGAGTGACCGATGATAACGTGTGAACAACCTGCATCAGCTAACATTTCAACAGAAACTTCACCTGTGAATGCGCCTGATTTTTCCCAGTGGCAGTTTTGACCTGCAACTGCGATTTTATCACAGCCAGCACCACAAGAGCATTTTAGAGAATTTACAACACTTAAAGATGTAAATACAGGTGCAACAATGATTTCAGGCAATTGGTCTGCTGAAAAATCTTTTGCAAAATTCTTTATACCTTCAAACAATGATTTAGCATCAGCTTGAAGTAAGTTCATTTTCCAGTTTCCTGCAATAATTGGTTTTCTTGACATAATTTTCTCCTTCTTTTTGAGAGCAATTACTCTCTTACAATAAGTATTATTACTCTCTGATATTAGAATAAACAATAAGTAAAATCAACATTAACAAACCTTAATAACTTTTAACAAAAGTATTCCAAATGTTGACACTTACTCATGTTCATCCTAATATAAAGTTACCCTAGTCGAAATTTCTGCCGGATTTGACGGCTCAGGGTGGGTAACAATGGGTGCCAAGAATTAGTTGGACGTGAGTCTATCGGTTTGGAAGCAGCTGAAGGGTTACAGGATACAAAGTTGAACCTACAGACAAAAGTGGGTTAGGTTCAGCAATTGGCATTGAACCCAGCAAAAATTGTTACCAAAAGATTACTAAAAAGGTAAAAGGAGAAAAAGTTATGCCTACTATGAACCAGCTTGTGCGTTCAGAACGTAAAAAGCTAAAAGACAAAACCAAATCACCGGCTCTTATGGAATGTCCACAAAGACGCGGTGTTTGTACTAGGGTTTATACAACAACCCCTAAAAAACCAAACTCAGCTTTGAGAAAAGTTGCCAGAGTAAGACTTACTAACGGATTTGAAGTAACTTCTTATATCCCAGGTATCGGACACAACCTACAAGAACACAGTGTTGTTCTTATTAGAGGCGGAAGAGTTAAAGACCTTCCTGGTGTAAGATATCACATCGTACGTGGTACTTTAGATACAGCAGGTGTTGCTAACAGAACACAAAGCCGTTCTAAATATGGTGCTAAGAGAGCTAAAGGAGGTAAGAAATAATGTCAAGAAGATCTAAACCGGAAAGAAGAATTCCTTCAGCTGACCCTATTTATAACAGCGTAGATGTTTCAAAATTCATCAACAGAGTTATGAGACGTGGTAAAAAATCACTTGCTGAAAAAATATTCTACTCTACAATCACAAAGATTGAAGAAAGAACAAATGAAAAAGGCTTGGAAATTTTCCAAAAAGCTCTTACAAACGCTACTCCATTATTGGAAGTTAAAGCAAGACGTATCGGTGGTTCTACTTACCAAGTGCCTATCGATGTAAAACCTGATAGAGGTTTCGCTCTAGCTTCTTCATGGATTATTGCAGCAGCAAAAAATAGAAGTGGTAAATCATTCGTAGAAAAACTTACAAGCGAATTGGTTGACGCATCTAACGGTAACGGCGCAGCTTGCAAAAAACGTGAAGACACCCACAGAATGGCTGAAGCTAACAAAGCGTTTGCTCATTACAGATATTAATATTTTAATATTTATAAGCAAAAAAAGACGTCTGGAAGCAGATGTCTTTTTTTTTTGCATCTAAATATATCGTTTATAGTAGATTTTTAAGTATATCTTCTACTATAAATTTAGCAGAATTTGGATAATTTAACTTTTTTAAAAGTGCCAATCGCTCTTGTTTTTTAGGGTCGTTTTTATAGATTAAAACTTCTTCAAAAAACTTATTCATCTCATCCGCATTATGCACATTATAATAAGTTTCACAAATTCTTTTAACATTTTCGTTACCCTTAAAATATTGTGAAACCAAATGTATGCAAGGCTGTTTTGTGAAAAAATATTCGGTCAAAAAAGACCCGCAATCAGTTATCATAGCAATCGAGTTTTGGAACAGTTGCATGTAATCTCCGTCTTCACACACAATTCCTACATCATGCCAACGCTTGTAATACTCATCCGCATCATACTTTGTCATATAGCCCGACATAAAAAGAAAATTATAAAGGCAGGGATGAGGTTTAAATACCCAATTTAATTCAGGATGTTTTTCTGCAAACTCTAATATCTTATATCCGTTCCAGTCAAAAGTTGAGTATCTTAAATTATCACCGCAAACCGTCCAATGGGGTGCATATATTACATATTTACGCTTATTTTGATTTTTATTGTTTAAGTAGAAATCCAATTGCGGATGCCCTGCAACTATGAGCTTTTCCCCTTTGTCATACATGTTTGGAGCATAATTCTTTCTGATAATTTCATCAGGAACATAATAACGATAAATGTAGCGGTGAAACCTTAAATCATATTCAATAGGATTATCAATATCTGAAATATAATAAGGAACGTAATACGTCAAAGCAAACTTCGAACAAACAACAGGACCTTGAGTCGTTTCAACATACCAAGGATGCTGATAAATGATTATATCAGGTTTTGGTGACATTTTTTCAAACGGAATAAATTCGTCTTTTTCTAAATCATAAGCATATTTGACATTCATATCCTTTGATTTGAAAAAATCGTAAGTTTTTTTGATATCATCAATCGTTTGATAATTAAAATTGTCTTTGGGCGCATTACATTTTGTAACAAAAATATAAGGTGTAAATCGCTCATCTTTTCTCATCAAATCATAAATGCTTTGACACTTCCATTTTGCAGAATCATAAACATAAAAAGCAATGTTTAAATGAGTTTTGCCTTTTAATTTTGCCTTAACTTTTTTTTGATTTTTTTTTATGTAATCAAGGTTTTGTTTGATTTTTTTGTTATAAAAAAATCTTTTACCAAAACCTAATATCTTGCCGATTTTTTCGTAATTTATATACATAAATTAATTATAATATTTTATCTTGCGTATTGCAAAATATAAAATCCTGAGTTTTCAAATTCTTGTTTTACGCCTGTCAGTTTAAAGCCGAGTTTTTCGTAGAATTCTCTAGCCGGCATGTTTTTATCCAAAACCCAAAAATAAATAGGTTTGTTCATTTTGATGAACTCGTTCATGACGTAAGTTCCGATGCCTTCTCCTTGGAAAAATTTATCAACATAAAAATCGCTTATGGTAATTTTATCATCCGTAACTTCAGCATTAATCATTGCTTTAACAATTCCATCATCATAAACATACATGTTATCCAAAGCATGAGGTTTTTTAAAACCTTCTGCTTCTGAAAGCACTTGAATTACATTAAATGATACGTGGTCATTTTTGAAAATATCACGATAAGTATGTCTTTTTGTAAAAACTATGATTTCTGCGATTCTTGCTATATCTTTTTCTTCAGCTTTTCTTAACATTATTAGCTCCTAATCTCTATATGTTATGGACATTTACTAGCCTCGGCAGCTTCAATTACGTCAAAAACGCCTTGTAATTCATTTAAGCTCATACCTTTTTGACAATTAATAGAATAAACTCCACTTTCAGCAGCAAAATATGCAACATAATATTTTGTATTGTCACGGCGAACATTTATTACCACACCACTTTTTAATACAACTTCATCGCTAATTGGATATTTGTTATAATCTCCACTTATATCCAAATTATCAGTTTCCGTAAGAGATTTTCTTACAATAACATTTCTAAATTCATCAAGTGGGTAAGTTATCTCAATCATATCAAACGTTGCACGCACTTGATAATTAGATAAGACAAGCGGAAATTGAAATCCTGCTTTTTTAGCAGCACATTTTAAATTATCCCCACATTCAATCCAAGGGTTTGGCATACCGCACATACTAGAAGTTGCACACCCACAAAATAAAACTGTTGTTAAAATAATTAAAAAAATTAAATTAAATTTTTTCATAATTTTAGTATACCACTAGCAAAAAATATTTTTACAGTTTTAATAATAACAGGTGCAAGTATGCAAATCACAACACAGAATCAATATAACACATCATATAAAGGCGGATTAAAATCTCTAAATGCACTTAATCCCATTTCTTATTATGCAAACAGTTATTTTAAACGCTCTGCAAAAATGTCGAATAAGAACCTTATGCCTATATCAGATTCTCTCATAGGTAAAATAAAAAAAATAAAACTGGGCAAAATTTCAGCTTGGGATATAAATCCTGAAAACTCTAAAGATTATATTTTCTTTTTACATGGAATGTCACAAAACGTAAGCAACTATCAAGCGGTCTATGAAACTGCTTTAAAAAATAAAAAAGCCGTTTTTGCAGTTGAATACAGAAGCTATGGAGAAAATAAACCAGCTAGAATATCAGAAGATAAATTAAGAAATGATGTTGAAAAAGCTTATAATTTTTTAACCGATAAAAAAAATATTAATCCTGAAAATATAACAGTTATCGGGCACAGTATGGGCGGAGCGTTAGCTACAAATTTTGCGAGCAAGCATAAAGATATTAAAGCTTTGATTTTATTATCGCCCATAAGAAGCATGACATGCATAGGAAAAAAATTCTTTTTAAATAAAACATTGGGAATTGGAATTCCGCCTCTAATTAACAAACTTATGAACATAATTAAGCCGTTGAAATGGCTTCTAAATTTACGCTTTAATTCTCAAAAAAAAATAAAACAGGTAGAGGCTCCTACTTATATCATGCAATCAAAAAATGACTCTGTAACACTTTTGAACGGGGCAAGAAAACTAGCTAAAACAGCTCGAGAGAAAGGAATTCTAAAAGATTTTATATTGTTTCCGCTCGGCGGACATAAAGTTGATAGTAAAAAAATTGAAGCCTTAGATAAAATCTTAGGAGAAATTTAGCAATGAAAATAAACCCCGTAACAAATAGCTTGAATTTTCAATCGACAAGCAGAAGATACACTGATTCTAATGGTGACCCCTTCGGATGTTTTACAATGTTTTTCCGAGATGATCTCAATTGGGAAAAACTCTCAGAATTTGAATTAGAACATTTTAAGAAAAAAGATGAAGTTAATGTTGTAATGTTCGCATCTTCTGATGGTTCGGAGGCTTATTCCAAAATAATTTCTTTGCTTGAAAACCCTATAGAACAAAAAAAGCCCCAAGCAAAGAAGTTTTTTCCAATACATGCTTTTGACGTAGATGATGAAATTGTTAAAACCGCTAAAAGTGGGTATATTAAAGCCACAAGTTTTGATATAGTAGAAATCATCTCCAGAACAAATAAATATACTGATTATTTTCAAAAAAGCGAAGAAAAGCTAAATATTGCCAATGACATAACACAAGGAAATCTTGTTTTAAAAGCAAAAGCTGCTTTAACTGATAGAGTAAAATTTAACAAAGGTGACATGTTCAAAGAAATCAGAAAAATAAAAGATAACTCAAACACTATATTAATGTGCCGAAACATTTTAGGTTATTTTTTGAATGATAAAATAGAAGAATTCATAAAACTTGCATCTGAGTTTTTAAAGCGTGGCAGTTTGTTTGTTATTGGTGATTATGACCACTCATATATTGATATCGGAAAAATTATAGAAAACAACAATTTCAAAAAAGTATTGAAAAATGTTTATGAAAAAATATAATTTCAATTCCGACACTCCTTGTAGTTGGTTCAATTAATGTATGGAGCTAAAAATGTAAAGTTTTGTAACAATATAATGCGTATAGTGAAATTCTTGAATAAGAATATACTTTATATATATGTAAGTCGAAAACAAAAAAGAAAATCGACAAACATTA
>USFB01000052.1 GCA_900553895.1 uncultured bacterium
CGGCATCACGGTGGTCACCATTCTCTCGGTCACACTGGCCGGCATTGTGATCAACTTCCTGTAAAAAAGCATTTTCCGGCGGGGCTGCGGCTCCGCCGTTTTTGTTTTCTGGCAGAAATTTTTCAAAACGTAAACTACTTGATATTTTCAAACCCCAGCATCCTTTATAATCGTACCGTAAACAAAAACCAGACACGAAAGGAGCAAAACATCATGTCTGAAGTAGAAAAACGCCTTGCCGAAAAAGGCATCGAGATCCATGCAGCACCAATTCCGGTGGCAGCGTATCTGCCGGGCGTCATCAGTGGAAACACCGTTTACGTGTCCGGCCAGCTGCCCTTTGAGCAGGGCAAACTGAATTACACCGGCAGCCTGAGGAGCTTTTGCTCCGGCAGGAATTGTCCAAGCGTGAACTTCTTTTTCACCTGCCGTAATAAATGTAATCAAGTTTAAAAGTGCGTAAACTGACTTAATCATTTTATTGATACCGCTATCAGAAATTCCAAGTTCTTCCAAGTATTCTTTTGCACCTTCTTCGCCTAGCTCAACAAGTTCTTCTTCTATTCTAGCGCAAATAATAACTGTTTCTGCGCCGTGAGTTTTTGCGTATTCTTCAACACGTTTTGTGTAATCGTTACCATCTTTCAAGTCAAATTCAGAAACGTTTGCGCAATAGATAACAGGCTTAACTGACATTAAATTAAGCGGTTTTATTACGTTAATTTCTTCTTCCGTGAAGTGATCTTTAAGATTGATAAATTTTCCATCTTGTAATAATTCGTTAAGTTTTTTAAGTGCGCCATCTTCTAATACAGCTTCTTTGTCGCCACCTTTTGCTTGCTTAGAAATTCTTTGTAAACGTCTTTCTACTGAAGCTAAGTCGGCAAGAGCAAGTTCTGTGTTGATGGTTTCAATATCAGAAATCGGGTCAACCTTGCCTTCTACGTGAATGGTGTTTTCGTCATCAAAGCATCTTACAACTTGGATGATTGCATCAACTTCTCTGATGTTGTGTAAGAATTGGTTTCCTAAACCTTCACCTTTGCTTGCACCTTTTACCAAACCTGCAATATCAACGAATTCAATAACTGTTGGAATAATTTCTTTTGCTTTGCATAAATCTGATAAAATTTGTAATCTTTCATCCGGCACAACAACAACACCAACGTTTGGCTCAATTGTGCAGAATGGATAATTTGCGCTCTGTGCGTTTTTTGTGGCAGTAAGCGCGTTAAACAATGTTGATTTACCAACATTTGGAAGTCCTACAATTCCGGCTCTTAACATTTCATAATCCTTTCAATTTAGTGTTTGTAAATATTTTATCATAAATAAGTCAAGGTTGTAGTTATTTTATTAGCAGGCAATATATTAATTGAGAAGAAAAAGTAAGAGAACTATTTTGAAATAAAAAGTTTTTTTAATGTTCTTTTCTTTCTCTTTTGTTGCGAATAAAAAGAGAAAGAACGAAAAGAAAGAGAAAACACGCTACCGCTCCCTACGCTCTTACGAGCGTGGTTCAAATGGATGTAGCAAGCAGAGCTTGCACTCTTACGCTCACTATCGGTGCTACGCACGTAAGTATTTTGTCGGCAAGCATAAGTAAAATACAAAATTTTATTTTCTCTATACAAGCTTGCCTCAAAGTCACATTCCATGTTCGCACGCACGCTCGCGGCGCGAATGTCGTTCAATTTATTAAAGTGCTCCCTTGCCAAGATAATAACCAAGACTCACAAAAACAAAGAAAAAAATCAAACGAAAGGAGTAAAAATGGGAAAAAAATCCACAACTACAAGAACAAGTTCGACTACATACGGAAACACTACGACCTCAAACCCGTATGCAACCGCAACTACTACAAATTCAGGCACAGTTTCATCATTTAATGATGGTACTGCTCTGAATTCTATTTACAAATTTGTAAATAACAACATCGACTCTTTATTGAATGAGTATCTTAATCCGAGTTTGAGTTCAACGACAAATCAAGCAAAATTAAATTCGTTTGTAAACAATATGAATACTCAAACAAGGACAAATTTAGAAAACAACATTATTAATCCGCTTTCAAACAGAAACATGATTCGTTCTTCTCAAGCAACCGATTTGTACAAAAATTTGTCAAATACAAATGCTAATGCGCTTGCAGATTATATGAATACAATACTTTCAAGTTCTCAAAATGACACCGGAAATTTAATAAATAACCTCATGAGTCAATATCAAAAAGGTTATAACATTCTTTCCGACATGCAAAATGCATCACTAAATACAAGCAAAGGCAATGCAACAAATACAAGCACATCAACAACTTCTGATAATTCATTCTTGATGAACCAATTATCAAATATCCTTACTGCGCTTGTAAGCAAAGGATTATAAAGAGGTGAAATTTGGATAAAGAATATATTTATAAATATGCACCTGCTTTTATAGTCTGTGTTGCACTGTTGTTTCAATACAACTTGTTCGTAACTCCCGAAAAATTAGAGCAAACGCATCGAGAAATCCTGAGTGAAGTGGCGCAGGTGTATATAACAAAATCAGAATTTGGGAATATGAAAGAACAAATTATGGATATTAACAAAAAAGTGGATAAAATTTATGACACTTTAATAAACGAAAGGAGCAAAGATGGCGTTAACTGAAATTGAATATGGTTCGTTGGCATCCTCGGATGTAATGAACAAAAATTTTGAATATTTAGATAATAAAATTTCTGATGTATCAGAAAATTTAGCTTCAACCGTAGCAACAATAAACGCAAATATTGCAACCGCAAATACGTCGATTTCAACATTGAGCGACAGCATACATAAATCTATAGAAGAGTTAGGTAAAAATATTACAAGCAAAATAGAAGAGAACGGTCTTTTTACAACAACTTATATTAACGGAACATCTTGGTACAGAGAATATTTTAGTGATGCTGAAAAAACAGAACGAGTTTGGTTGGTGCAAGGAGGTAGAACATACTTGGGTAGTACAAATGCCGCATGCGATGTCGTGCTTCTAAAACCGTTTGAAACACCACTAGTAGTATTAGCAAGTCCTGCGTCGACTAGTTATAACGCCGGCGGAGGTGTTACATACGGTACTGCGGCAGCTTATTTTGTTGACAAAACAAAAATTCACGTAACAGTTGCGGCAGTTGGTGCTGCACAGCAACATTGGGTAGCTTACGGAAATTAAATAGGGGGATATATGGCATATAAATTAGAAATACCTTATTCGGAAGAAGATAAATTGAATTTCATCGTCACATACAACCATCAACAAAGTTTAAAATTAGAGATGCTCGAGGATGGTACAATTTTTGCATTAAAACCGAATGAAATTTTAGTCGACGGAAAAGTTTCAATTAATCCAAAGTATGAACAAGAACTTGCTGAACAAAGAGAAAATGCTTTCAAAAAAGAGTTTTTTGAAACATCTCTTGGGTGGATAAGAAGGCAAGTAAATATGAAGGATGGCTCAAAAAAAGATTTTTTGTCGGATTTATTGCTTCAAATTAAAGCCGGTTTGGAATTGGGACAAAATGTTGAAATTATTACATACAAGCAACCGGATTTTTCGAAAGATATAAATGAAGCTTATGTGAAAACTTTACAAGAAAAGAAATCTGCAACAGTTGATTTTGTAAAGGAGTGCTTAATGCGAACAGTGTGTGATTTTAACGGAGATTAAAAATGGATAATAATACAATAAAAACAAAAAATAATAGTAAAAGCGGAGTTGTGAAGGTTTCTCACGAAGCCCCCTCTTATTATGCAGATTTAGCAAAAAAATGGGCTACAAAAACTGATGACAAAGTCGATAGTTCAGAATATTCCGCAAAATATTATGCGAACCAAGCTAAAAAACAGGCAGAAAGTATGCAGGAAACAATCGATTCGGCAAATGATTTGATTGACGGAATTAAAACTACAAAAACTGAAATAAACGAACTAAAAGAAAATTCTGTAACTGCCATTCAAGAAAAACAAGATAGTGCGGTTTCTGCGATTGAAACATCCAAAACAACCGCTGTTGCTGCCGTGGAAACTGTTAAAACACAAGCGAGCAATGATTTAGAAACAGAAAAAGAAAAGGCTATAAAAGAAGTTCAAAATATTTCTGATATCAAAATTGCAACAACAGAGCAAGCAGGTTTGGTTAAACCTGATGGTGAAACGATTACTATAAATGAAGAAGGCATTATATCAAGTGCAACAACATCAGGTGGTGGAGGAAGCTGGGGGTCTATAATCGGAACATTGGCGGATCAGGCTGATTTGGTGGAAGAATTCGCAAAATATGCAAAAACGGATTTATCAAATGTAGATTTATCAAGCTTAATTACAATCAAATTTGCAGGCATAAAGGTTTGGACAGACGAAGAAAAAGTAGCATATAAAAAGTATTGGCATTCGCTGTCGGATGAGAGATTAATAATTCATGATGCTACTGGACGTATAGTATTATCAAATGGTTTTGTGCTTTGTTTTGGTCGCTCGACATTGAAAGTTACAACCGCAACGCAATTTCTTGTATATATGAATGAAGAGCGAAAGTTTATGATAAGTAACGGGGATTGGAAACTTAAACAAGTTCACGTGTGTTGCGTAATTCCATACGCAAATGGTTCAAAAGCAACTCAATCACCAAATATAATGTATTTGGGGCTCCCAACCGATAAAGGTAACTTCGATTATAATGGCATATATGTCAAAAATTTTGAAGATACTGAGGTTAAAATCTTTTGGATGGCAATAGGGTATACAGATGTTTAGAATTAAGAGGTTTTTATGAGTTTAAATATTAATGAACAAGGAAATATTACTTTGTATCAGGGCGATAGTGGAGAAATAGTTGTTTCTGGCTTGGATACAAGTAAAAATTATACAGTACATCTGGCAATTCTTGATGAAAAAGGAAATCTTGTTGGCAATGAATTGCAAGTTATGAGTAACAAAAATGATTTTGTAGTATTTTCTTTAACCGCTGATTTTACGGACTTATTAAAAGTTTCCAGAGGTAAAAACTATGCTCTTTATACCTACGGTATAAAAGTCTGTGATACAGAAACAAAAACAGAAGATACTTTGATTGTAGAAAACGGAAATTATGGGGATAAAAATTTAATTATAGTCTATCCTCGAAAGGTTATGGGTATTTAATTTGAAAGAATGGTATTCAAACAAAGATGTAGGGGTGTTTTTTGATGATATGCCGAATGTGGGAATAAGATATTTTGTTCCTAATATGAGCGAAGAGGATAAAAAATCTATTGAAAAATACCCCTTTGTTAATAAAAAAGCCTTGAAGGTGCGTCTTGCGGATTATAAAAAATATAAGACATATAATTTTGAAATCCCGAAAGGCTATTGTTATGACGGAGCTTCCATTCCTAAACTGTTTTGGCGTGTTATCGGTTCTAATACCGATAACCGCTTTTTAGTAGCGGCGTTAATTCATGATGTGTTGTGCGAAAACCATAGTTATATAAATAATGATAAAAATTTTTCTACCGAAGTTTTTAATGCTTTATTAGAAGCGAGTCGGGTTAATGCGTTTAAACGTTTTTGGATGAAACATTCGGTAAACATTTTTCAAGCATTTTGCGGATGGAGGAATTAGGAATGGTTAAATATAAATTATTAGACAAGCAAAAAGAGTTTATAGAAATTCCTCATTCTGAAGCATTAGATGTTGCGATTTATCAAGGAGGTTATGGAAGCGGAAAAACTTGGTGCGGTTCACTTTTAGGAATTCTATTGGCTAAAAAATATCCGGGGTCACGAGGTTTAGTCGGTGCAAAAGAATATGAACTTGTTAGAAAGACTACACTTGTTTCTTATCTTGACCACTTGGAAAACTTTGGTTACATACAGGATAAAGATTATACATATAATAAACTTGAAAAAATGATAAAATTTTCAAACGGTTCAGAGATTTTGTTTTCTGCTTTAGAAGACCCTGAACGATTTAAATCATTGAATTTGCATTGGGCAGAGATTGAGGAGGCGTCACAAATTACGGATTCTTCATTTAAACAACTCATTGGGCGTTTAAGAAATACTTATAGAGGAAAAAACTGGGTTGATTTTCGTTATCGATTGTTCGGACATACAAATCCGCAAGCGGATAAGGGGTGGATTTGGCAGAGGTTTGTCGAACATTCAAAAGAAAATTATCGTCTAATTATTGCGCCAACTACAAATAATATTTATTTACCTCCTCATTTTATCCAATCTATGAAGGAAAGTTTTGATGAAGAATATTATAAGATAAATGTTTTGGGCGAGTTTGGCGATTATTCGTCAGGACTTGTTGTTAAAGGTTTTGATGAAGGAAATAAACTTAAGCTTCGATATAATCCTGATTTACCTTTACATTTAACTTGTGATTTTAACGTTGACCCGATGTGTTGGGCATTGGCGCATAAAGATGATGAGAATGTTTATTTCTTTGATGAAATTGTGATTGAAAATACTTCAACTCAACAATGTATCAACGAATTTATCCGAAGATATCCGAAACATAAATCATCCATAATTATAAATGGTGACGCTTCCGGAGATAATAGAAGTACACAGAGTGAATATACAAATTATGCAATTATAAAAAATAGTTTGCTTGAATATGGCTACAAGGATGTCAAATTCAGGTTAAGAGATTATAATCCGCCAATTATGAACAGAATTTCTGCATTTAACGCTCGTGTTAAAAACTCAAAGGGCGAAAGACATTTGTTTGTCGATCCAAGACGATGCAAGTGGATTTTGTATAATATATATAATTTGTCATTTAAAGAAGGGACGAGTATTGTTGATGTTCCGACACATAATCAGATTAAATCAAATCGAGATTTCAAGTTTTTGGAGCATCCGTTTGATGCAATAAGTTATTTGGTCGAATACTATTGGCGTTTAAGAGGTTAAAGTTAATAAAAGGCTGGATTCCTCGGTTTTAATCGAGCTTCCACTACTGTCCAGAAATAGCATAAATATCTATTAATAAATTGGATTGCTTCGTCACTATAAAAATCGCTGTTCCTAGCAATGACAGGGCGTTAGACTTTCCGAGCGTGCCGTCTTTGCGAAGGCGATTAGCCTGAAGCAATCCAGCTTTTTATTAACTATTATTTTAACCTCTTATTCCCCTATTCCCTCATTACCTTATTCCCTTCCTATGTTTTAAAATCCAATTATAACTACATTCTCGCCCATTTATGTAACGATTTGTAACAATTTCCTTCAAAACGCTAAAGTTTTTTAAAAATGTGCCGATATACATGATGTAAAGAAAAGCAAAAGTTTTAAAAGGAGTAGAAAAATGACAGACGGAATCGGAAGACTTTCAGGATATGGAAACTACGGTGTTGGCGGTTACATTCCTCAAAGAAGAAACGGAGATATTCAAAAAGAAGGCCAACCACAAGAACAAGTTTTGACAAATAATCATGCAGAAACTCAAGTAGACCCTTCAAAGGTTATGGATTTTCTTGCAAGTAACAATTTCTTTGTAGCTCCTCAAACTAATAAAGAAACAGCAGATGTAGATGGTGCAAATGCCGTTGATGCTGCAACACAAGATAGAGTTGCAGGTTATATGGAACAATTTGAAATGATTTACGGAATTGTTCAAGAAGAATTCGGTGAAGAATTGGCACCTGCCGTTATGGATATCGTAATGGACAGATTGATGGGTATGGCTGAATAGCAAAATTTTTCTCTTTTTCTTTATTTTTCTACACTAATCTTTATAAGGCTGATTTTGAATAAAATCAGCCTTTTTTATTTTGAATTACTCCATGTTCTGTCGGTTGGGCTTTCAGCCCAACAATAACTAAATAATAGCCGTTTCTTGCAATGACTGGGTATTAGACTTTCGAACATGCCGTCATTGCGAAGGCGATTAGCCTGAAGCAATCCAGCTTATTATTAACTATTATTTTAAGTCTGTACTATACAAATTTTACGAAAAAGCCATATGACGACTACATTTAGCAAATTGCAGATAAATTTTATTTGGACAGTAATACCCTCGGAGAGGGCATACTTTTTGAATACACTCGAAGGCTTTTTGAACTCCCCGAATACATTTTGTAACGAAAAATTACCAATTGTTAAGCAAAAATAAAATTCTTTACAATTGGTTCAAACACTGTCATAATGCCCTACGGGACGGGACGGACCTAATTGTGTCTTGAGTGCGCAATTTTCATTTTTTCAAAACCTTTATATCAATGTAGAAGCAATTGATAGTTAATTAAAGAAAGGTTGGTAGAAATGTTAAATCCAGGTTTAAATGTTAGAGTGTTTCCAAGAGGTGGTGATTATCCACTTGTAGCATCTGTTCTCGAAAATACAAATGAATCTGCACGTTTATGCACGAATGGTATAATTGATAGAACTGTAAGTTTAGGGTATTTTAATTACCGAGAAGGAAATATACATAATTTTGATAAGCGAAAATTTGTTAATTCTAATCATACTTTTGTGGATTGTAATGGCATGGATGGTAATGCTGATAAATACATAAGATATATAGACAGTTACAATAAAAATTTTAAAGATACAAAAATAATTAAAGGTTTTGCTCCTTATGAGTTCCAACGAACAGAAAATGGTGGTGTAAAACGAGTTCCTGTTCAAGGTGCAGAGAAAGCTAATTATGCAGTATTGAAACGCACGTTAGCAGATGGAGATACTGTAGAATTAACAATGAAACAAGCAAAAAATGGAAAGTATGAAGCTGTTGCATTGAAATCAACAAAAGGTAAAACTCTTGCAGAATTACCGCAAGTCAAAGAAATGCTTTTAAAACTTGATCCATTAGTAAAAAGATTTATAAAAATTGCAAGATAAAAATTAGTAATGTCGGGTTTGTCGGTTGGGCATACCTGCCCAACAATAACTTAAGAATAAAAAGTCATGATTTATTTAAATCATGACTTTTTTTATCAATATTCCCCCATCGGGTAATACCGAATTGCCGACTTGTCGAATAGCGTCACAACCTCAATCGGAGTTAAATATAATTATTAAATCTTTTTCATACTTCCAGCTATTCTTAATTCCAGAGCCGTTCAGGCTCTTTTTTTTACCCTCGCCCCTTGCGGGAGAGGGTAGAATTTCAAGTTGAGAGTCAATTTTTTAGACTCGAAACTTAGAAATTCGGGTGAGGGGTAAAAAGTTTTTACATGTAAATAGCATGTTTTTTTGTCATGTACATGCAAAATTTTGAAAAATTTAACTCAAAAAACAATAAAAATATAAAAATTTAAAAAAAATTTTTAATTATTTTTTTAACGTTTCTATCTCAATAAAATTAGCCTAATCTACCTATTTATAAATCCAAAATTTTTATAAAATTTTAACTTTTGTAAAAGAAATTTAAAAAAAGGTGTTGACTTTTAAAATTGATATCGTATGATAATAAACGTCGGGTGAAGGAAACGGAACCGAGACGGAGGAAACGAAGTCAAAGAGAAACAACCCGATGAAACGTTGGTGAAGCTGAAAGGCAGCCGGAGGAATTAAGTAGTCTGGTCATCTTCGTGAAAAAGATTTAAAGCCTAAATTTTTATTATAAATAGCAAAATATAAATAATAAGAAAGCAAGGCATTTCAATTTTTATTGAACCTTGAAAACAGAATAGCGAAAGACGAAATAAACTTGTTAATTCGCAAAG
>USFB01000053.1 GCA_900553895.1 uncultured bacterium
GAGGTGCGATTTTTACGCTTATCTTCCATACTTGTAGTCTTAACTACCAACTTGGAAGTGTGTTGTAAAACGAAACAATCCAGCCTTTTAATAACTTTTTTTATTTTATTAAATTTATCTCTGACAGTTGTGCCAAATGGGGAGGGAACTAAAGACGTTCAATTTACGTATCTAACCCCCTCCCCTGGGGGAGGGGTAGGGGAGAGGGTATTATTAACTCGCCCTTAGTAATAAACTTGATATACTCTTGAAATAAATCATTTGTATGATATAATAAAGTATCAGTGTATTGGAGGGATATATGGCAAGAGTATTGATTTCAATGTCTAATGATTTTCTTAATAAAGTGGATAATATCGCTTCTTCTGAACAAAGAACAAGAAGTGAACTAATTAGAGAAGCATTGAGAGTATACATTAAACGCAATAGAATCTCTAACAATCTTAAAGCAGAAGAAAATGCTACAATTTTAACTGAATTATTGGGCTAATTTTATCACTGAATTTAAATAAAAAAGAAAAACTGACTCGTAATTTTGAGCCAGTATCACTATTCTCTATTAATTTTGGGAGGAGATTTGGGGATAGTTGATACCTGCATGTTAATATAAATTTTTCAATCATGAAACATGATGTCAAGAAAAATTTACAATTATTTACAAAAATTTACAAAAGCCAATGGCAAGTTCAAAAAGCCAACCTATGCCCTAAGATTCTAATTAAAAAATTTTCACCATTCTTAGCACATCACAATCCACAACAATTTTCGCATTTGTCTGCCTGCAAAAATCGCAATCATAGCAAAAAATATGTCATAAAAGATTTGTACACCACTTTGTGACATAATCCAGCTTGTAACCAAATCCATTGGTGCGTGGCGAAGCGTTGCAATAAAAAACATATATAAAATTCCCAAAACGTGAATAATTAAAACTCCGATTAATGAAATCAGGAAAACCCTCAAAAAATCGGTCTTGCCTTTGAGCAAAGTTCCTGCAAAAAATATTGCAGGTATAAAAGCTAAAATATAACCAAAGCCGTATTCAAAAAAGTAGCTTACACCTCCGCCAAGCGCAAAAATAGGGAAAATTAAACCTAAAAATATGTACATCAAAATTGCCAAAATCCCAAATTTTCTTCCCATTAACGCAACAATAAAAAATACAACAGGAATTTGCGGGATGTATTTATAGCTTTTTATAAAGTGATGCAAAATCGCGTGTTCATCCGTTTCCATAGCTAAAAAGCTCAACGAATCAAACGGGATGTAAGGGTGTTTTAAAGTAAGCTGCGTGAAAGTTGCGACAATAATCAGCAAAACACACAGAGCAGTCAAAACAAGCGTACCCATCGTTATTCTTATAGGTTCGCCTTTATATTTAAAACTATTTATTTGTTTTGCAACTCTTTTGCTCATTTTATTTCAATCAACGTTTTTAATTTGTTAATATTTTCTTGGTATTTTATTTTAAATTTATCGTAAAAAATATTTTCAGTCCACATAATTAATGCATCTTCATTATTATCTTGATAATACCCTTTTCTTGTCCCTAAAGACTGAAAACCGTATTTTTCATATAATCTTATCGCAGGTTCATTAGAAACTCGAACCTCTAAAGTCAAATATTTAACCTTGTCTTTGTAACAATCTTCAATAATTTGATACATCATAGCTTCGGCAATATGATTTCTCAAAAAATCTTTTTTAACAGCAATAGTTGTAATATGCCCTTCGTCAATAATATGCCAAGTTCCTGCATAGCCCACAATTTCACCATCAGAAGTTTTAGCGGCATAATATTTCGCAAGGTTATTTGCCATCTCGTCATAAAACGATGATTTAGCCCAATGATGTTTGCCGTAAGCTTCTTCTTCAATCGCGATAACAGCATCAACATCTTCTTTTTCCATTTTTGTAATAATTATTTCAGATAATTTAGTTATGGACATATACTTTCCCAATCAATGTCATCTTCTGTTTCTTCCCCGGGTTCAACTATATGCTCTCCGTCTTCAAGCATGAGCATAAGTGAAAGTCGAAGTTGTTTTTTATAGTTTTCCAACGCTTTTTCTCTTGTTTTTGCACAAAAAGCAAAGCTGGGAATTTCTTTAATTTCAATATAATGATACGGATTTCCGTTAAAATCCAAATCTGTTCCCTCAATAAGCGTCCAATCAAGGTTTAAATAATAATCTAAATCTTTATTAGTCATCTAAAGACCTCTCGCTTAATGGTTGTTTAATCATTATTCCTTCGCCACCGATTACGTCCGCTTGTTTACCATTAATGTATAAATATACAGGCAAATTTGTATTGGCTTTTGCAGTTTTTATAACTTGCATAACTCTTGTACAAGTACTTTCTGCGCCACCGCCACTTTCAAACGCTGATGACAAATCCACCATAACACTTCCTTCGCCTTCTCTAATTGATAAAATTTTTGTTCCAGAAGGTATTTCAGAAGCAAATCCTTTTGATTTTTCCCAATTAGAAGGTGCAGAAACAAGTTCTTTTATAGCAAACGCAAAACAGGATTTTTCTTGAGCCGTATCACATTTTCGGTTAAGTGGACGAATTTTTCCGTTAGAATCTGTTACAAAAATTTTAACAGACTTAACTGTATGTTTTTGCGGAGTTTCCGTAGGAACATCACTTGGAGTCGTAGTTGTTATTTCCTCTAACATTGCAGGCGGCAATTCAGAATTGTTGTCTTCTTGATGATTAAAAGACGGCAAAGTCGGAATATGTATTCCTTCTGCAGAAAAGAATGAAAAATAAACATAAGCAGCCGAAATTGCTATCAAAATAAACAGACCAAGCTTTTGAGAAAAATTCATAAAATTACTCTCCTTTTACAAATATTTTACCATCAACTCGGACATTGTTGTCAACAATTTTTACATTCTCAATATTCGCTTTGCATTCTTTTGATTCAAGTAACATCATAGTAAATTCAAGCGGATTCAAAAGATTCAGCATATTAGCAACTTTATTCAAAGAAACTTTGCCATACGCGCTATCCAATTTAACATTTACCGCTTTGATTTTGCCATTTTTGACTTCAAAATCAGAGGATGTAACAAAAACCTTATCCTTTGGAGATGGTGCTATCGGAAAATTGTATGAAGTCAAAATATAAAATTTGTTATCCAAAATCTTTGTTTTTACACTCTTAACCTGAAACATAGGATACGCAAGATTGTTAATATTATTGATTACAGCTTTATAATTACTATGCTCTAATGCCTTGTTAAGACTTGTATCCGAAAGCAACATATCATAAGCATAAGTCATATCAGACTTAAACACAATCGGATCTTTTGTATAATCTACATAATTATAGTCGCTTAAAGATTTCAAGTGAACATAAGGTATTGTAATCTCGTCAACTTGAACGTCTTTACCTGTAAGTTCAAGTTCTTTAAAAATACCTTTTTTCATACTAGAAAGCGTGTAGCCTGAAAATTTAACCTTGAAATTCGATTTTGTTTCTTTTTTTAAAGCACTTTTTATTGAATGTTCAACAATCCCTTCAGCAATCGGATTCATAATTGCGATGTGCTTATGGTTTTTTAGGTAATCTTCTGAATATTTATCTGCTGCAAAACTCATACCGCAAGATAAACCAAGTAAAATAATCAGTGATAAAATCTTTTTCATAATAAAATCCTCTTTATATTGATGTTGGGCTGAAAGCCCGACCTACATTACACAATCACAAGCAGGTCGGATTTTCAGCCCAACATCATATTTCTAAACTGACGCCATTTTTTCTTGAAGCGTATGCGCAGATTCTTCATAACCTGCTCTACCCATTAAAGCGTAAGTATAATTTTTTGCCTGCTCAACACCGGGTTGATTAAACGTATTTATGTTGTACAATTCACCTGCAATTGCAGTCTGAACTTCTAACATATAAAGAAGTTGTGCAACGTTATATTCATCAAGTTTTTCTAATGAAATTGTCATTGTAGGTCGTGAATAGTCTGCTAGAGCAACTCTTGTAGAATCCGCTTCAGCGTTAATCAAATCATTAATAGTTTTTCCACCTAAATAACCAATTCCTGTATATTCAAAAATTTTAGGAATTTCTAATGTTGTATCAAAATTATTTACACGAATAAACGTAATAACTTTGTTGTTAGGACCTTCGTTATACAATTGTATTTGCGAGTGTTGATCAGTTGCACCAACTGCTTTAACCGGAGTCGGACCAACATTAACTTTTTCACCCGCATTATTATATTCTTTACCCAAAGATTCTGCCCAAAGTTGAACGTACCAATCAGAAACATATTTCAATCTGCTTGAGTATGGCATCATAACTGAAATATTTTTACCTTTTTCCACATCCAAAAGATACTGAACCAAAGCTCCTTGAGCTGCAATATTCTGATGAATATCAGTGTTTTTAAGAGCCAAATCCATATCCTTAATACCGTTCATTATTTGATCAATATCAAGCCCTACCAAAGCAAAAGGTACAAGCCCTACTGCAGAGAACACAGAGAATCGTCCGCCTACATCATCAGGAACTACAAACGTCTTGTAACCTTCTTGATCGGCAAGTTGTCTCAAAACGCCCATTTTTTTGTCTGTTGTTGCAACAATATTTCTTCTGTAATTATCACCAAGTTCTTTTTCTAAGCGGTCTTTTATTATCATATACTGCGACATCGTTTCCGCCGTTGAACCTGATTTTGTAATCACATTAACTAAAGTTTTTTTCAAATCAAGAATGTCTAAAAGACCATTCATTGAATCTGGGTCAATATTATCTAAAAAGAATATTCTTGGTAGTCCGTTTCTTTGTTCAGGAGTTAAAAGGTTCCAATAAGGTTTTAAAAGAGCTTCTGTTACAGCTAAACCACCCAATGCAGAACCGCCGATACCAAGTACAAGAATATTCTCGAATCTGCCTTCTACCATTGAAGCAAATTCTTTTACATACCAAACAGTTTCTTCATTGTAGCCCAAATTCATCCATTGCAACCATTGTCCCGGTTTGTCCTTGCGCTGATTTAAACTCTTAATAATATCAGAGATTTGTTGTTTATAATTTTCAAATTTCTCATACAAATTTAAGCCGTTTTCTTCGCCAATAACTGCGGAATCAACGTTTCTGCAATTTAATTTAAGCATTCAAAATCCTTTCTATAACTTAACACCCTTATTTAAATTGTACTATTAACAATTAATTTTTCAAGAACCAAATTGTACGATAATCAAACGTTTACGACTTATTCGGGATTTGAAAAATAAAAAACTGTTTTCTTAAAACCGAAAAAATATGTTTTACAAAAATACGATTTTCATGATAATATATATAAATATTGGAGTAAGGAATTATGATTACAATAAAAGATGTAGAACACGTAGCAAAATTAGCACGTTTAGAGCTAACAGAAGAAGAAAAAGAAAAATTCACTAAACAATTGGGCGATGTTTTGAAACACGTTGACGCTATGAACGAAGTTGATACTTCTGACGTAGAACCGATGGCACACGCAATCGACTTTGTGAACGTTATGAGAGAAGACAAAGTTTATTACGAACAAACAAAAGAAGAACTGATGAAGAACGCACCGGACGAAGAGAACGGGTTCTTTAGAGTTCCAAAAATTAATTAGTTAAAAAAAAGAGGGGTAACTGCCCCTCTTTTTTATATTTATTATTAGCGGGTGGACACCTCACCCCAACACTCTCTTCAAGGAGAGGGAGTTAAAATATTAAGGAGTTTTAACTATGACAAAATATATTTTTATCACAGGCGGTGTTGTTAGTTCTCTAGGAAAAGGAATTATTGGCGCGTCTTTAGGTAAGCTTTTGCGTGCAAGAGGTTTTTCTGTTGCTATTCAAAAGTTTGACCCTTATATAAACGTAGACCCGGGAACAATGAGCCCGTTTCAACATGGTGAAGTTTTTGTAACCGATGACGGCGCAGAAACAGATTTGGATTTAGGTCACTATGAAAGATTTATCGATACTAATTTTTCACAATTAAGCAACGTAACTTCAGGTAGCGTTTATCAAACGGTTATCCAAAAAGAACGTCGCGGAGATTATTTAGGTGCTACCGTTCAAGTAATTCCTCATATTACAAATGAAATTAAATCAAGATTAGTAAAAGCGCAAAAATTCTTTAAGCCTGATTTTCAGATTATAGAAATCGGCGGTACAATCGGTGATATCGAAAGTTTACCGTTTATTGAATCTATAAGACAATTTAAATCTGAAGCAGGTATTGGAAATGCAATTAATATTCATTGTACATTGCTTCCATATCTTCCAACTTCGGGGGAATTAAAAACAAAACCTTCTCAACACAGTGTTAATCTTTTGAGAAGCTATGGTTTACAGCCTGAAATTCTTGTCTGCAGAACTTCTAAACCAATTCCTAAAACAGAAAAAGATAAATTGGCTTTATTCTGTTCTGTTGCAAAAGAAGCGGTTATTGAATGTCGCGATATGAAAAGTATTTATGAAGTTCCTCTTGCTTTAGAAGATCAAAACTTTGCAGATGTTGTGCTTAAACTTCTTCAAGTTCCTACAAAAGCAGCGGATTTAACAAGATGGAGAGAATTAGTTAATAAAATTAATCATCCGCAAGGCATTATTAAAATCGCGATTGCAGGAAAATACACTAAGCTTTCTGATGCGTATATTTCTGTTGTTGAATCAATCAAGCACGCAGGTTACGCTGATGATGTTAAAACCGAAATCAAATGGATTAATTCAGAAGACTGCGTAGACGCAAAAACTTGTCAAGAACTAATGAAAGATGTTGATGGCGTGATTGTTCCTGGTGGCTTTGGTATTAGAGGAATTGAAGGTAAATTGAACGTAATTAAATACGCTCGAGAAAACAATGTTCCGTTCTTGGGAATTTGTCTTGGTATGCAATGTGCTGTAATTGAATATGCAAGAAATGTTGCCGGCATGAAGGGCGCAAACTCTACCGAGTTTGATGAAAATGCGCCAATACCTGTAATTGATTTGATGTTGGAACAAAAGAACGTTAAAGGTTATGGCGGTACAATGAGATTGGGTGCTTATGATTGTCACCTTAAAAAAGGTACAAAAGCACACGAAGTTTATGGCGCAAATAAGATTTCTGAACGTCATAGACACAGATATGAAGTTAATACCGAATATATTGAAGATTTGAAAAAAGCAGGTTTGGTATTCTCCGGCATGTCACCTGATGGAATGTTATCAGAAATCGTTGAACTTCCAAATCTTGATTGGTTTGTAGCATGCCAGTTCCATCCTGAATTTAAATCTCGTCCTGAAAGACCACATCCATTGTTTAAAGGTTTGATTGATGCTGTTGTAAAACAAAAAGCATAAATTGAATATTATTTGTTCAATTTAAATAACAAATATAATACAACAAAAAACCGGTTTCGAAAGAAACCGGTTTTTTATAATTTGTTTAGAAACTATACAGCGTAAACACTAACTTGTTTTCTGTCACGTCTGTGAGCTTCGAATTTCACTTGTCCGTCAATCAATGCGAACAAAGTATCATCTGAACCGATACCTACGTTGTTACCAGGGTGAACTTTTGTTCCTCTTTGGCGAACAAGGATATTACCGGCTTTAACAATTTCTCCACCGAATTTTTTAACGCCTAATCGCTTCGCTTCGGAATCACGACCGTTACGGGTGGAACCCATACCTTTCTTATGTGCCATTTTTATTCTCCTTTTATTATAACTTTTGGTCGGTTGACATTCGTTAATCTACCAGCTTATATGCAAGCTATCGGTCAACCTCTTTGGTGACATTCTCAACTAGGAGTCTGCCCACCTTAACTATTCTTCAGAAGTAGCTTCTGCTTTAGCTTTAGAAGCTGTTGTTCTGATTTTGCTAATCATAACTCTTGCAAAGCCTTGTCTATGACCTTGTTTTTTTCTATAACCTTTTTTAGGTCTTTGTTTGTATACGATTACTTTTTTAGCTTTGTCGTTTTTCACAATTGTGCCTTCAACCTTAGCATTAGCTACATAAGGTTGACCAACTTTTGATTTTTTGCCGTTAACAATCATAACAACTTTATCAAAAACAACTTTAGCATCTTTTTCTTCGCCTAATAATTCAACGTCTACATAACGTCCTTCTTCAACTTGGTATTGTTTACCACCTGTTTCGACTATTGCGTACATTGTATTTCCTTTCTTTTTGAGGAATCGTAGAATGTTGTCAAAAGTCCAGTATTACCGAAAAACTACGCTATTACTAACTTTTTCTACATCCGTTTAGACACGATTAACCTATCTAATACTATTTATAGTTTAATTTAACCATGATAAGACTTTTACTGTCAAGAGCGCGAGTTTAAATTTGTTTACAATTTGACATCGCAATAAAGTTTTATTAATAAACTACAAATAAATTATGAATTACGTTACGTAAAATTTTTGTTCTTTTACTAAATAATAGTCTGCAAGTATTCTACAATATCATTTGATTCATACATCTGAATATTTCTATCATTATCGACCAAAAACGGCACCTGTCTTTTCCCGCCGAGT
>USFB01000054.1 GCA_900553895.1 uncultured bacterium
ACACTAACCTTCTACACATGAGGAATTATTAAACAAGATTCCAAACCCTTCATTTCGAAGGGTTTTTCTTTTTGTGTAGCATTATAAAACTACTATAGAACATTAATGATTTGTCTTATGTCTTCACAAGTTATGTTATTTAAAGCCAAATTTTTATGTTCATATTTTAATGCTTGTTTTTCTTTTAATAAAGTCAATACTTTTAAAAGTAATGTTTGATTTTTGCTATCCAAAAGAGTTTCCAATTCTTCTACATCATCAACAAAATCAACAGCAAAAAATACGAAATCGCTTTCATCGTACAATTCTTCATAAAGTAAGCTGTTCAATTTCTGTTCATTTATTTTGTTCAAAAATTTACCAATTGCTTGAACTTCATCTTTTGTGTTTTTATCACAATCAAACAAATATTCTTCATTAGAAAGTAATTCAGCAAACTTATCCTTTGCAAGTCTTAGCAATATTGCAGAAGTACTTGTTAAATTTTCATGATACAAGTTTTCAAAAATATTATATAAATTATAATCCAAAACAGCTGATGGCGGAATAATTTCAGGAATTGCATTTACAATATGACTCAAAACCAAAACACCATCATCAAGATTATCATTCAAAAGTTCTTCCAATGATATCAAATACGGAATTTCTGATGCTATATTTTCAGAAAGCGTAGACTTTTTCATAACATCAAGTATCGATTTTAATGCATCTTTAGCCTGATAAGAAACCAAAAATTTGATTGCATTATATTTTTCAAATTCATCCTCAGAATTCAATTGGTTTAACGCTTCAGATTTAGAAACATCGTCATTCATTTTTGCTAAAACTTCAATAGAATTAATACTCAAAGGTTCAAATGAAGATTTAGCGGATGTTCTTAAAAGTGGTAACAATTCTTCTAAATACTCGTTCGGCACAAGTGAAAAGAATTTTGTTGCATAAGCTTTTTTGTTGTCATCACCATTTACGTAAATCTCTTTTATAACAGGCAAAATCTCGATTCCGCCAAACTTATATAAAACTTCAGCAAATACATTATCATAAGATGATGAATAATATTCAAAAAAGTTTAACAAGTTCAAATAGTTGTCTTTCGTGCAAGCCAACTGAATACGTTTTGCAACATTGTTTTTTACAAAGTCAAACAAAAAATCATCTTGTTTTACTAATTTTGCAAAAAGTGCCACATCAGAATTGTCAACAAGTGATTTTGCGACAGCCTCATACTCAGCAGGATTTTTTCCTGTGAGCTTCTTAATTAAATCCATAATTCACTAATCCAAATAGAATACTGTAACTACTTTATGATTTTCTTCAGCATAATCAACTGCTTTATGAAGAGTTTTACTTGTATGAGATAAGAAACAAATTAATTGGTTACAATCATCAATAATTTCTCTGTTACAAACTCTTGAAGCGTCAGCCAAAGTCATCATAGCTCGGTCAGAATGTTCAACTATATTTGGAACTCCGATTAATTGGTCTTGAACGTCAGAAGGTTGTTGACCAATAGTTTGAGGTAAAATAACTTTCAATTTATCAGGATTAGACTTCATTGCGCCTCTAATCGCAGCTGCGTTTGTACCGCATGAACCACCCGATGTAATAATAGTGTTACCTTGGCGAACTAAGGCTGTTGCCAAAGTCTCAATCATTTGTTGGTGTGTAATAGCAAGGTTTCTTGAGCCGATAATTGCAATTCTCTTGGCGGGTTGCTTTATAGTAGCCAATTCCATCGCAAGTTCATCTACTGTATCAGGAGCATGCTCTGCTGTGTCTAAATCGCCCATTGGAACCATAATGGATGGCTGTTTTTGTTCGTCGTCAATTGAATTAAAAATTTCGCTCATTGTACCACCTTTTTAAATTGAAAAATAATTATTTTTTTTGTATGCTTATAATAATATCACAAAACAGGCAATTTGGGAATAGGGGAATGGAAAATATTTTAGAAGGGCTTAATAAAGAGCAATTAGAAGCAGCGAAAACAACACAAGGAGCTTTGCTAATTTTAGCAGGTGCCGGTAGCGGCAAAACAAAAGTTTTAACATCAAGAATCGCATATATGATTCAAAACGGTGCAATTGCAGGCAAAATTCTTGCTGTAACATTTACAAATAAAGCTGCAAAAGAAATGAAAGAACGTCTTTCTAAAATGTTAGGTGAAAATATCGTAAAATACATGTGGGTTGGTACATTTCACAGTATTTGCGGACGTATATTAAGACAAGATATAGAAAACTATTCGTTTCAGTCAGGTAAAAAGCTTGATAAAAATTTTACAATTTATGATGAAACCGACTCCGTTGCAGTTATTAAGCAAGCAATTAAGAAATTAAATTTGGATGATAAAATTTATCAGCCGAAACTAATTAAGGCAGTTATTTCTAACGCTAAGAACAAAATGCAGGATGCGTATACATTTGCAACTTTTGCGCGCGATTTTAAATCACAAAAAATTGCCCAAGTTTTCGAATTCTATGAAAATGCGCTAAATAACAACAATGCAATCGACTTTGACGATATGTTAATGCTTTGCGTAAAACTTCTTGAACAAAACCCTGAAGTCAGAAAAAAATATTACGATAAGTTCCAACATATTATGGTCGATGAATATCAAGATACAAACCAAGCGCAGTATCAACTTGTAAAAGCACTTTACACAAATTTACAAGCCGATATTCCTGATTCTCGCTCGCTTTGCGTTGTAGGTGATGTCGACCAATCAATTTACAGCTGGCGTGGTGCTGATTTTAGAATTATTATGAATTTCCAAAACGATTTTCCTAAAGCAAAATTAGTAAAATTGGAACAAAATTACCGTTCTACTGCAAATATTTTGAATGCAGCGAATGCTATTATTGAAAACAATGAAGAACGTGTAGATAAAGTTCTTTATTCGCAAAAAGGCGACGGTGAAAAGATTTCGCTTTACGAAGCACAAGATGAAGCGGATGAGGCAAATTACATCGTTAAATCAATTCGAGATACATCAGACAATTATAATCAATTTTCGATTTTATACAGAACAAACGCTCAATCACGTGCATTAGAAGAAGCTTTAATCGCTGCAGGTATTCCATATAGAATATACGGCGGTCTTAAGTTCTATGACCGTAAGGAAATTAAAGATGCGATTGCTTATTTAAAATTAATCTACAACCCTGATGATTCGCAATCTTTAAGACGAATTATCAATGTGCCGAAACGTGCAATAGGCGAAACAACACTTAAACACTTGCAAGAATATGCGGATGAAAATGATATCAGCTTATATTCAGCTATTATGGACGTTGATAATATTTCTACAATCAAATCCGGAACAGCTACAAAATTAAAAGATTTTGCAACACTTGTAGAAAAACTTAAAGAAGCACAATCAAGATACAGCTTGCCGGAATTTTTAAGTTTGATTTTAGAAAAAAGTGGTTATTTAAGAGAGCTTCAAGCAACTGGGGCAGACGAAGATCAAACAAGAATTGAAAACTTGCAAGAATTGGTAAACGTAGCAAATGAATTTGAACCGGAAGAAGTTGGGAATGAATTGGGCGAATTCCTTTCTCAAGTATCTTTGGTTTCCGATATTGATGGAATGGAAGAAATTGCAAACAATGTTACACTTATGACACTTCACGCATCAAAAGGTTTGGAATTTCCTATCGTATTCTTAGCAGGTTGTGATGAAGGTATTTTCCCTTCTGCGAGATGTTCAAACAGCTTGTCTGAATTGGAAGAAGAACGTCGCTTGATGTACGTTGGTGTTACAAGAGCAGAAAATAAATTATACTTAACCACTGCTAAACGTCGTCAAATGTGGGGTGAATACAAATACTACACACCAAGCAGATTTTTAGAAGAAATTCCTTCAACTCTATTAGATAGAGAAGAATCCTCATTCTCAGAATTTTCTGACCACAGAAGCACATTTAATAGCGCGGTTAAAAAAGTTCAAGGTGGCTATAATAAAGGTAAATTTAGTGATAGAAATAGTAGCGGTTCTTCTTTTGGTACTGCTAAAAAATCTTCAAGCACTTCGTTTAGCTCTGATGGTTTTGTAAAACCATCAACAGGTTTTGGTGCAAACTTTGTTGCTCCATCTTCTAAAAATAATAATTCATCAGGCTTTGGCAAAAACTTTGTAGCACCAACTGCTAAAAAGACTACAAATGTCGTACAAAGAACACCAAGCAGAATGATTTTGAAAAAGAATCCGATAAATAAAGAAAAAGAAGAGGCTAAAATCAAGGCTTTCTTTGAAGATAACGTTATGAAGCGTAAAATGGAAGAAGAAAGACGTCAAGAAGCAATTCGTTTAGAAGAAAAACAAAAAGAAGAAGCTTTAAAGAATACAGCAACTCAGTATTTCTTTAATGTTGGAGAAAGAGTTTTCCACGAAAAGTTAGGTGTTGGTGAAATTGCAGACGTTATCCAAATCGGCGAAAGCACAATGTACACTATAGATTTTGGCAAGATGGGTAAAAAAGCGATGGATGCTACTTATGCAAGGCTAAAAAAATTATAAAATCAGAAATAGATTCCAATTTATGAAATATGCGTTAGTTTTAGTAAATATAAAAGGACTGGGAGTTAAGACATTTAGCTACTCTATTCCGGACGAGATAAAGTCTGTCATTCAAATAGGACAGGCTGTTCTTGTACCGTTTGGACGTCAAGGCTTGATTAACGCTTTTGTTGTCGGATTTTCTGATTATCTTCCCGGAGATTTTAGAGTAAAAAAAATTAACAAAATTTTAGACCCTACACCTTTATTTTCCCTAAAATATCTGAAACTTTTAGAATGGGTTGCAAATTATTATTGCACCGATTTTGTAACTGTTTTAAACGCAGCTCTTCCGATGAAATTAATAGAAAAAAATGCAAAAGTAGAACTTTCTGTTGAATTTTTAAACAACAATGCAGAGGGACTAACTAAAAGACAAAAAGAAATATTATCACTATTAAAAGAACGTGGTAAATGTTCGCTTATTGAATTTGAAGAAATAGCAAAAACCACGCGCGCTACAATGAAAAAACTCGCAGAATTAAATTGCGTAAAAATAGAACAAGAATATATTTACAGAAATCCGCTTGCAATATTTAAAAATGTTGAAACCGAGCCACTGTTTGAATTATCAGGTGAGCAGATTACAGCTTATGAAGGCATTAAATCAAAATTAAAATCGCCAAATCCGATTTTATTGCACGGCGTAACAGCCTCAGGCAAAACTGAAGTTTATTTTAAATTAATAAAGGACGTTATTGATTCGGGCAGAAATGTTTTATTCTTAGCACCTGAAATAGCTTTAGCATCGCAACTTACAAAACGTTTAGCGCGCAAATTCGGTATAAGAGATGTTGCGATTTGGCACAGCAGTATTTCGGAAGGCGAAAAATACGATGTTTGGCAAAGGCTTTATAAAAATGATATCAAAATTCTTGCAGGCGCGCGTTCAGCTGTTTTTGCACCATTACAAAACATCGGTTTAATTATTATTGATGAAGAGCATGAAAGTGCTTATAAGCAAACAAATCCTGCGCCAAGATATGATGCCAGAGTAGTTGCAAGACGTTTGGCACAATTCCATCAAGCACCTTTGCTGTTAGGCTCTGCAACACCTGACATTTCAACATATTATTATGCAACAAACAATAACAATTTGTTTGAAATGCGCAAACGTTTTAACAATTCTCCACTTGCAAAACCTCAAGTAATAAATATGCAAGAATACGGCAAAGCTTCTTATCGCGGAATAATTTCTAAACCATTACAAACAGAAATAAGTGAAACTTTAGAGAGAAAACAGCAGATAATTTTGCTTATGAATAGGCGCGGATACTCTACTTATACGCAATGTAAAGCCTGCGGAACCGTAATTGAATGTCCCGATTGTTCTATACCAATGATTTGGCATACAAGCGTTAAAAAGCTCAAATGTCACTATTGCAATCGTGAAATGAGTTTCCCAAACTATTGTCCACAATGCGGAAGCGATGCGCTTTCAACATCAGGAGTCGGTACGCAAAAAATCGAAACGCTTATAAAAGAGCTTTATCCTGATGCTCGAATTGAAAGAATTGATAGCGATATTTTAACAAGAAAAAATGCGCATATTGAGCTTTTAAATAAATTCCAAAATCAAGAAATAGATATTCTTGTAGGAACACAAATGATTGCAAAAGGTTTAGACAACCCGAACGTTACGCTTGTTGGCGTCTTGAGCGCGGATTCAGGGTTTAACATTCCTGATTTTAGAGCATCAGAAAGAGGCTTCCAACTTTTGACTCAGGTTGCAGGACGTGCCGGCAGAGGTGAATTCAAAGGAAAAGTTTTATTCCAGACTTATAACCCTGATTATTACGCATTTCAAACTGCAAAAGCTCAAGATTATGAGAAATTCTTTGAAACAGAAATTAAGGCACGTCAAGAGTTTGATTATCCGCCTTTTAGCCAAATTATTCGTTTAATTTTGTCCTCTCAAAACAATTTCAGGGCTGAAAAATCAGCAATGGAAATTGCAATGCGATTGGTTACAATGACAGAAAAATTTGGTTTTACGGAATATTTAGAAACACTGGGACCAACACCTTGCGTAATCGAAAAATTAAACGGCTACTATCGTTTTCAGATTTTGATTAAAAATAAGCTTTCTCAAAAAGGGCATGATTTTGTGTCAAAATTCTTGAATAAAATTAGTTTGCCAAAAGATATCAAAATGGCAATTGATGTTGATCCGCTGGATATTCTGTAAATTTACCCGATTTGCTAATATAAAAATTAATCTTTTATTTAAAAATACTAAAAAAGGAGTTCATTATGAAAAAAAGTTTTTTAGTATTGTTTTTATTATTAGGTTTTGCAGGAAATTACGCTTACGCAGAAGGGGATTCTATTGCAGTTGTTGATTTGCAAAAACTGGTTAGCAATTCTTCACAAGTTAAACAACTTAAGCAAGAGCACTCTAAAAAAATGGAAGAATTAAATAAAATTATCATTAACGCAAGAGGTGCTATTGCAAACGAAACCGACAGTGCCAAAATAGTTCAATTAGAAGAAAAATACACAAGAGAATTTAACACAAAAAAACAAGCGTTAGAAAAAGACTACAACACACGATTAAGTAACATCGAAAAATCAATTCAATCAGAAATTGAAAAGAAGGCGCAGAAGGATAAATACAATTATGTATTTGCAAAAAGCGTTGTACTTTATGGCGGAAAAGACATTACGAGCGAAATTAACGTTAAATAATGTAACAATAATTTAACTGGGCAAATGTTTCTTTTTGCTATTTTGTAATATAATGTTGGTACAAATAACAAAGGAGAAACAGATATGGCAAGAAAAAGTATTATTTCATTAAGTTTGTTTTTAGCTATGTGTGCTTCCGTTACATGTGCAATGGCTCATTCAACAGTTTACACAGACGATTTGGGAAGAATACACTTCTTAGGCAAAGACCAGGGAGAAAAAACACTTCAACAAGTTTCTGACTTCAAAAATCCGTCTGAAATGTTTATCAACAATGGTGAAATCATAAAAGGTGCATCACAAGATGTAATCAACACACCTCCAAATGCAGGTTACGAACAAAGATATAAATACAGAAATCTAAGTGCCAGCGAAGTTCAAGAGAGAATGAATAAGGCAAAAGGTTCATTTACTTATGATAAGGGCGCGATGGATGCTTCAAATCCTTATACATACGGAGAAACAAACATCAAAAATATAAACAATAAAACAGAATCAACTGAACAAAGTTCAGACTCAACTAAAACTAAGAAAAAACATTTTTGGGATAATTGGTAGAAATTATTCCCGGATCGTCTAGTGGCAGGACGAAAGATTCTGGCTCTTTTAACGGTGGTTCGAATCCATCTCCGGGAGTTTTACCGAAGAATATTAAAAAAACAA
>USFB01000055.1 GCA_900553895.1 uncultured bacterium
GTGCATGGATTGATAAGGTTCATGCCATGCATCCTGATTGCACATTTTCAGTAGAGACTAAGATTGACGGTTTAAGCATGAGCTTAAGATATGTAAAAGAAGCAGATGGGAAGCTGCATTTGCAGTTGGCAGAGACAAGAGGAGACGGTCTTATTGGTGAGGATGTAACAGCTAATGCAAGGGTAGTGGGGGATGTGTTACAGGTTATTGACCTTCCTTATGATTCACTAGAACTTCGAGGCGAAGTGTATATGAGCCATGAAGATTTTGAAAAATATATACAAGAAAATTCTGATACTCCTATTGTAGAAATGGATACCGTTGAAGGCAAAAAAGGTGGTAAAGTTTTATTAACTATACACTTTGTTAATTGTTCTTTTATCTGCTTTGAAATCTTGTTGTGTATTTACACCAAGCGGTCTTATCATTCGGCTGATTCTCCTTCATACGCTATTTAATAACTCGTAAAAAATTTTATTTGCGCATTTGTTTACATTTTTTTACATTTAATCTGGCAAGTGTAATTATAACACGAAAAATTTGCGTGTTAAGTTTATACTTTTGTAACGAATATTTATTGTTAGTGGTTTAAAACTTTTTATTGTAGTAGAATTCGTACATAATATGTGTATCCCAAATGACAAGAGGTATCAGTAATGCAAATCAACAAAATCGACTCTACACCAAATTTTAGCGCAAAATTAAACCTTGCTGGTGTAGGTAAAAAACATTGGAATTTAAGTGATACAGAAATTAAATCACTAACTGAAAAAGCGAGAGAAATTGGACACAACAAAGACACAATTACTCTTAATATTGGAAAATTTGAGAAGTTTGATCACAGAGATGCAATAAAAAATCAACAAGAATTTAATGATAATGTTGGGTTTGCAACTTTATACGGTTCAAGTCGTGAAATAAGCGCAGATTACATAATTAACGGCAAAGCTGAAAGTCAAGAACTTGCTAGCTATGTTGCTGGCTCTTCTGACAAACTTGAAAAGCCTTATCGTTTGTTGTTTGGTTGGTTAAGCAAAGTAGCAGATATTCTTCCAAACGAATTGCATAAAGAAAGAAAATTTCAAAGCACAGAAAGTTTGAAATCTTTATTAGATAACTATAAAGAAAACGTTAAAAATGTGAGTGATTACCTTTTCAAGGGTGCTGATTCTAAGAAAGTAAGCGAACATCTTAATGACGTTAAAAAATTGAGTGACGCAAATAACGCTTACATGATTGATAGAAATACACTTGATTTGGCTTATACAAACAAATTGCATCAAGTTGGTTTAGAAGGTTTTAGGGTTAAACCTTATACGGAGGAACTTATCTCAAGAGCGCATGTAAATTCTGCGGAAGAGTATTTGAAAGTTAGAAAAAATCCGAGTGAATTTACGGAATTACAGAAACGAGAACAAACGCTTTTAAATATGGCAGAAGATTTGAATAAGTAGATTAAAATAAGTATTTTAAAAGTGGTGCGTCTAATGACGCACCACTTTTTTAGTGATTAAATAGTTATTAAAAAGCTGGATTTTTGTGCTAATCAGCAAGTTTATGCTACGCACTCTGCTTTCTACTTCAAACTGGTAGTCATACTTTGAGAAAGACCTTGCGTTTCAATCCCCATTAGTAATCCTTCTTATGTCTTTCGACAACATGTTCTTTTCTTTTTGCTTACTTGCTTGGTTGCTCGCAATAAACGTGTCTCCGCCTTAACAATTTCAAAACAAGGTTTTTCATTGTTAATGGCTACGCACTCTGCTCGCAATCCGCTTTTCTTTCAGCAAAGAAAAAGTAGAAAGCTTTACAATCCACCCCCTTTTTGTTAGGATTTAGGAATATAATAGAAAAATTATAGGGAGATGAATAAATTGAAAACCAGAATGAAAACAAACAATTGCGGTGAATTAAACCTAAGCAATTTGAATGAAGAAGTTACATTATCCGGCTGGGTTTCTACTGTTAGAGATTTAGGCGGCATTTTGTTTATTGAATTAAGAGATAGAAGCGGATTTTTCCAATTGGTTGCAAATCCACAAGTAAACCCTGACGTACATAAAATCTTCGAAAAAGTTAGAAGCGAATATGTAATTATGGTTAAAGGTAAAATTACAAAAAGACCTGAAGAAACTTATAACGAAAAATATCCTACGGGTCAAGTTGAAATGTACCCTGAATCAGTTGAAATTTTGGCTGAATCAAAAGTTTTACCTTTCGTTCTTGGCGATGAAAGCGTTTCAGAAGATATCAGACTTAAATACAGATATTTAGATATCAGAAACGAAAAAATGTTACACAACTTGAAAACAAGACACAACATTGTTCAAGCTGTTAGAAATTATTTAAACAATCAAGACTTTATGGAAGTTGAAACACCTATCTTGATTAAAACAACTCCTGAAGGTGCAAGAGATTACTTAGTTCCATCTCGTGTTCAAGAAGGTAAATTCTTCGCACTTCCTCAATCACCACAAATCTTCAAACAATTGTTGATGGTTGGCGGTATTGAAAAATATTATCAAGTTGCAAAATGCTTCCGTGATGAAGACTTGAGAGCTGACAGACAACCTGAATTCACTCAAATTGACATGGAAATGTCATTTGTCGAACAACCTGACGTTATCAAGGTTGTTGAAGGCTTGTTAGTTGATGCGTTCAAAGCAGCGGGTGTAGATATTCACCCTCCATTTGCTCAAATCACTTGGCAAGAAGCAATGGACAGATTTGGTTCTGATAAACCTGATACAAGATTTGGTTTAGAGTTATTTGATATTGGCGATATTATTTTGCAATCTAACTTTGATATCGTTAAAAAGACTCTTGAAAACGGCGGTATTGTTCGTGGTATCAGAATCCCTGGTGGTGCTAAATATTCAAGAAAAGATATTGATGATATTACAAAACTTGCAGTATCATTTGGTGCTAAAGCATTAGCTAATATTATTTACTTGGAAGACGGTTCTGCAAAATCACCTGTATTGAAATTCGTTACAGAAGAACAAGCAAAACAAATTCAAGAAAGAGCCGGTGCAGAAGCAGGAGATATTATTTTCTTCGTGGCTGATAAACCAAAATTAGTTTACGATATTATGGGCAGATTGAGATTGCACTTCGGAAAATCTTTGAACTTAATTGACGAAAACAAACACAACTTATTGTGGGTTGTAGACTTCCCAATGTTCGAATGGTCAGATGAAGAAGGCAGATTCATGGCAATGCACCATCCATTCACTTCTCCAAACTTGGCTGATTTAGATAAATTAGACAGTGGTGATTTAGGTAACGTAAAATCAATTGCTTACGATATCGTTTATAACGGAACTGAATTAGGTGGTGGTTCTGTAAGAATTCACTCATCTGAAGTTCAAAAGAAAATCTTCAAGGCATTGGGATTAACAGAAGAAGAAGCAACCGAAAAATTCGGATTTATGGTTAATGCTCTTCAATACGGTACTCCACCACATGCCGGCTTAGCAATTGGTTTGGATAGATTAGTTGCATTACTTTGCAGAACTGATTCAATCCGTGACGTTATCGCATTCCCTAAAAATGCAAGTGCTAAGTGCTTGATGAGTGATGCTCCGGGTGAAGCTTCTTTGCAACAGTTGAGAGAATTGCACATCAAAAGTACAGTTAAAAAAGACTAAGTTTTAAGTATATAAAGCGGGAGGTTAAATATATAACCTCCCGTTTTTATTTTGAATAAAATTTTTCCTTACATTGTATAAATGAAAGTAGTTAATACAAATCTCGGACAGCAGTGCAATAATAATTGTCTCTCGCGAAACTTGGAACTTCTTTAACGAGGAATTACAAAACCCCAAAACGGTTTGCCGGCGTTGTCTATAATGCAAATATAAGAAACTTTTTGTTTGCGAACTTTTTTTACTTTAAAATCTGCTTGACCGTAAATGATTTCTGAAATATAATTGTCGCCGATTTGTTGAGAACAAGAATTGCAAAATTCCTTCTTTGAACGAATTTTAACGTTCATGTTGTATTCTTTTGCGTATAAATCAACCAAAAAATCAGTGGCTTCTGTTGCAAACGCGCAAGTCGAACTTAATAAAATTAATAAACAAATAAATAACTTTCTCTTCATAGATTTATCATAACATATAAAGTTCATGGTGCAAAGATTTGCGCCTGACAATTCTTAATGCTATAATCGTTTTAACAAAATCAATAAAATAAGGGGATTTAAGATATGGCAAAATTTTATACAACAACAGCAATTGATTACGTAAACGGCGCGCCACACATTGGACACGCTTATGAAAAAATTCTAACCGATGTTATTTACAGACACTATACTCAAAGATGTGAAGATACATATTTTCTAACAGGTACTGATGAACACGGTATTAAAATTCAAAAAACATCTGCAGAAAAAGGTGTTTCACCAAAAGAATTTTGCGATATGAACGCCAAAAAATTTCAGGAAGCTTGGAAGGCTTTAGATGTTGATTATTCTCAATTTATAAGAACAACAGATGAACAGCACGAGAAAATCGTTCAAAAGATTTTCAAAAAGCTTGTAGATAAAGGTGATATTTATAAACACTCTTATACAGGACTTTATTGTTCAGGCTGTGAAGCATTTTTGAGCGAAAAAGATTTAACGGAAGACGGACTTTGTCCTGATCACCAAAAGAAACCTGAAGTTGTTGAAGAAGAAAATTACTTCTTTAAATTAACAAAATACAAAGATGCAATTATTAAACATATCAAGACAAACCCTGATTTTATTATTCCTTCATTCCGTGCAAATGAAGTTTTGAACCAGTTAGAAAACATTGAAGATATTTCTGTTTCTCGTGTTAATACAAACGTAAGCTGGGGTATTCCTGTATTAGACGACCCTTCACAAGTTATTTATGTTTGGATTGATGCGCTTTCAAATTATATTACTGCAATTGGTTATGACCCTGATGGAAGCGATGAAAAATTTGAAAGACTTTGGCCTGCTGATGTTCAGGTTATCGGAAAAGATATTTTGAAATTCCATAGTATTTATTGGTTAGCAATTCTAATGGCTTTGGACTTACCGCTTCCTAAACATATTTTGGCACACGGCTGGATTACTATTGACCAAACTAAAATGTCAAAATCATTAGGTAATGTAATTTCTCCAACAAGCGTACTGGAAGCTTTCAACCTTGAGATTCCTGACCCATTCAGATACTATATGGCATCAGCTGCACCTTGCGGAAAAGATGGAAATTATTCGGATGAAGACTTCAAAGAAAAAGTAAATGCACATTTGGCAAATTCAATGGGCAACTTGTTAAACAGAACTCTTTCAATGCTTGTTAAGTATTTTGAAGGTGATATTAAGCCTGAATTTTTAGGCAAAAATGAATTGGCTGAAAAAGCTTTAGAAACTGTTAAGGAAGTAAAACATCATTTTGATTATTTTGAAGTTCAAGAAGCTGCTCAAAAAATTATTGAATTAGTTGATGTTACGAATAAATACGTTACAGACAATGCGCCTTGGACTTTGGCAAAAGAAGGTAATATGGAAAGATGCGGTGTTGTTTTAACTAATGTATTGCAAGTTATGACTGTTATTGCATCATTAATTTATCCGTACTGCCCAAATATTGCAAAAGCTATGTCTGAACAATTGTCTTATGATCTAAGTGTTAAATTGGATGACATTACTTGTGACAGCTTAAAAGCAGGACATTTGATTGATAAAGAAAACATCAAACCTGTTTTCTTGAGAATGGATAGCGAATTGGCTGATAAGAAGAATAAATAATCTTAAGAGAGGTGAATAAAAATGGCTAGTTATAAAATCGGTTTTGTAGGCGCAGGCAAAATGGCGAGCGCAATTATTAAGGGGTTAATCAAAACAGGTTTTGCTAAACCTGAAGAATTGATTGCAACTCAGGCTAAAAAAGATTTGTTGGAAGAAAAATCAAAAATTTTAGGCATAAAAGTTATTTCTGACAATAAAGAGTTGGCACAATGCGCAGAAACTGTTTTTATAGCAACAAAGCCAAATCAAGTTGCAGACGTTTTAGCTGAAATTTCTCCTTATATTAATTCAGAAAAACTTGTTGTATCAATTGCAGCGGGAGTTACTACAGAAAAATTGGAAGCAGGGCTTCCTGGTGGCACAAGAGTTATTAGAGTTATGCCAAACACGCCAGCCCTTGTTGGAGAAGGTATGAGTGGCATGGTTGGCGGGAAAAAAGCTAAGAAAGAAGATTTAGAATTTATTAAAGAACTTCTTTCTACAATAGGCAAATGTATTGTTGTAGATAACGAGGCTCAAATTGATATTGTTACTGCAATTTCAGGTTCAGGCCCTGCATTTTTCTACAAAGTTATTAACGAAATCGCCAGAGCAGGTGAAAAATTAGGCTTGGATTATGAAAAGTCTTTGCTTTTAAGTATTCAAACGGCAATCGGCTCTGCAAAAATGGCTTTGCATAGAGAAATCCCTATGGAAGAATTGATTGCTAATGTTGCTACAAAGGGTGGCTGTACAAGAGTTGGTGTCGATTGTATGGACGAAAATAATACAGAAAAACTTTTCTACGACGTAATCAAGAGTACGACTGATAAAGCGCATGCATTGGGGAAATAAAAGTTAAAATATACCAGCTACAAACTTTGAACTTCATTTAACAAATTTAGTAAAATTGCTATATTGAAAAAATTTGATAAAATTTTAAACACCCCCTTTACAAAAAAAAATCACCATGTACAATAATAAATGTAGCCGATATCAAATAGAGGTTACGCGACCAAAACAACCAAAATGGGGGTTTAGCTCAGCTGGTAGAGCACCTGCTTTGCACGCAGGGGGTCAGGAGTTCGAATCTCCTAACCTCCACCATAAGAAACACATTCGAACACATCGAATGTGTTTTTTATTGAGAATTCTCGGGTGCCGTTATTGTCATCATTATAACGATATGCGACAATTCCCCTGTCATTTTCTTCATCGATTATTATTGTATCGATTAAAGTGTTTATAATAAGTCTCTGACAATCGATATCTTTTATATCGTCTTTTCTAAATTGTTCAAGATAATAAATTATGCTATCTTTTGATTCAGTAGGAGCATTATTTTTGAATTTTTCAACTTGGATATTATATTCCAAGTTACGTTTTGCCTCTTCTAGGTTTTCTAGGCGGTCTTTTGTAGTTTCTGTAAAAATACCATTTTCAATAGCGGTCATAATATTTGCAATTTTATTTTCAACATCTTTTTTCTGCTGTAACATTAAACGAAT
>USFB01000056.1 GCA_900553895.1 uncultured bacterium
TTCAAGCGTGCCGTCATTGCGAAGGCGATTAGCCTGAAGCAATCCAGCTTTTTATTAGCATAAATTCATAAGAATCGCCTTACGGCTTGAACCTTCACCCGAATTTCTAAGTTTTGAGTTAAAAAACTCTCAACTTGAAATTCTACCCTCTCCCTCGGAGAGGGATTTTTTAAGCTGTTTTGCAAATCCATGGAGAATTTTCTAAGTTGGATAGTCGGTTGGGCATACCTGCCCAACAAAACCTTTATCTATTCCGTACTCGTTTGTTTTTATTTTGTAAGGCTACAATTAAATCTTTTACAAATCATGAAAAAGCTTTAATATTGGCGTGTTTTTCATGATTTTGAATTTTAGCTATAATAACCAAATTATATAAAAACATTCAGTAATATTTTGTTACAAAGTCGCTAAAATATAATAAAATTGCTTGCATTGAGATTTTTAGCAAATATTATTAAATAAGATGTCATATTGTGGCATTATATTGACAGCCGAAAATAGAGGAAAATAATGGCAAAAGACGTTATAGAAATAGAAGGTACGATTCTTGAATCCATGCCAAATGCAATGTTTAGGGTTAAACTCGAAAACGACCATGAAATTTTGGCACACATCTCAGGTAAAATCAGAAAAAACTTTATCAGAATTTTACCGGGTGATAGAGTAAAGGTTGAGATGACGCCTTATGACTTGAGTAAAGGCAGAATTACATTCCGCTTAAAATAGAATTAAAACTGTAATACAAAATATAAAGGAAAGAACAATGAAAACAAGATCATCAGTAAAACCTATGTGCGATAAATGCAAGGTTATTAAAAGAAAAGGCAGAGTTGCCGTAATTTGCGAAAACCCTAAGCACAAACAAAGACAAGGTTAGGTTTTGCGTAGAGTGACGGCGAGCGTGAGTGAGTCTAACTCGAAGAATTGCGGAGCTGAGTGAATGAAAATTTTGTGTAAGCAAAATATAATGAACGATGGCGGAGCATAAAGCAATAACCTAATTATGAACTAAAACAAAAAGTTAAGTACAAAAACATAAAGGAAACAAAACATGGCAAGATTAGTTGGGGTAGACTTACCTCGTAACAAAAGACTAGAAATCGCTTTAACCTATATTTATGGTATAGGACCTGCAAGAAGCAAAAAAATTCTTGAAAAAACTGGTATTTCACCTGATTTAAGAACAGATGATTTAACAGAAGATGATATCAGAGAATTGCGTAACGCTTTATCTGAATTCAATATTGAAGGTGACTTGAGACGTGAAGTTACAATGAACATCAAACGTCTTCAAGAAATCAACTCTTTCAGAGGAATGAGACACAAAAGAGGTCTTCCTTGCAGAGGTCAAAGAACAAAAACTAACGCTAGAACTAGACGTGGTAAAAAGACTGGACCTATCGCAGGTAAGAAGAAATAAAATTTTGCGTAGGCTGAAGCGAGCGTGAGCGAGTGGAACGCCGAAGTTGCGCGGAGTTAAGTGAATGAAGATTTTGCGTCAGCAAAATGTAATGAACGACAACGGAGCGTGAAGCAATAATTTTAGAATAATATTTAAAAAAATAATAGAAACATAAAGGAATACAAAAATGGCAAGACCAAAAACTACAAAGAAAAAAGAAAAGAAAAATGTATTGCAAGGGGTTGTGCATATTCAATCTACTTTCAACAATACAATTGTAACTTCTACTGATACTCAAGGTAATGCTATTGCTTGGGCAACAGCTGGTGCTACAGGTTTCAAGGGTGCTAGAAAAGGTACTCCGTTTGCAGCTCAATCAGCAGCAGAATTGGTTGCTAAAAAGTCAATTGACCAAGGTATGAAGAAAGTTGAAGTTCATATCAAAGGACCTGGTTCAGGTCGTGAAACAGCAATCAGAGCTATCCAAGCAGCTGGTTTGGAAATCACTTTGATTAAGGACGTAACACCAATCCCTCACAACGGATGTCGTCCACCTAAAAAGAGACGTGTATAATTCGTTCTCTTAGAAGATGAAATGGTGAGAAAAAGTTTTATAATTTACTTTATCGCTTCTCAACCATTTAACTCTTCAACTTAGTTATAGCCGTCGGGGCTTGAGCTTCGCCAAAAGCACAAACCATAGATGCCCGACACAAGAAAAGGAGAAAAATAATGGCAAGATACACAGGACCAACGAATAAATTATTCAGAAATAAGAAAGTTAAAGACTTATCAAATAGAAAATTAACTTCTTCAATGAGACAAACAGCATCAGGTCAACACGGCGCTGTAAGAAAGAAACTTTCTGAATATGCACTTCACTTAGCTGAAAAACAAAAAATCAGATATACATATTTAGTAAGCGAAAAACAATTCGCTAAATACTATAACGAAGCTGCTAGAAGAAAAGGCGTAACAGGTACAATCCTTTTACAAATCCTTGAATCAAGATTGGACAACATTTTGTTCAGAGCAGGTTTCGGTATTACTCGTAAACAAACAAGACAAATCGTTAACCACGGTCACGTTCTTGTAAACGGTAAAAAAGTAGATATTCCATCATATTTAGTAAAAGCAGGTGATGTAATTACTATCAAGTCTAGAAGCAATGAATACTTGAAAACAGTTATGAGCACTATTGATTTATCTTGTGCCCCAGCTTGGATTACAGTAGACGCTGAAGCTTTGAAGGTTACATTTGAAAGAATTCCTCAAAGAGAAGAATTAGATCCTGATTTCAAAGAACAACTTGTAATTGAGTACTATTCAAAATAGGCTGATAGGAGAAAAAAATATGGAATTAAAAATTAAAACTGTTAATACAATGACCAGCTCTGATGGTTCACAATATGGTAAATTTACTATTGAACCGTTAGAAAGAGGCTTTGGAACAACAATCGGTAACGCTTTAAGACGTGTATTGATTTCTAGCCTTGAAGGTACAGCAGTAACTTCTTGCAGAATAGAAGGTATCACTCACGAATACACTGCAATTCCTGGTGTATTAGAAGATGTTATTGATGTTATGTTAAACCTAAAAGGTTTGGCTATTAAAACAGATTCAAAAGAACCTCAACAGTTGAGAATTGATATTGACAAACCAGGACCAGTTTTGGCAAGTGATATCCAATTACCTGCCGGAGTTAAGGTTGTAAACCCTGACTGGTTAATTTGTACAATCGCAGAAGGTGGTTCATTCCACGCTGATGTAGTTGTAGAATCTGGTAAAGGTTATGTAGCAAACGATGTTCCTAGAAGCCCAAAAGCTGGTGCGTCAATTGATATGTTACCTATTGATGCAACATTCATGCCAATCAAGAGAGTTAGCTACGAAGTAGAAAACACTCGTGTAGGTGACAGCATCGACTTTGACAAGTTGACTTTGGAAATTTGGTCAAACGGTACTTTGGATGTAACAACTGCGTTGACTCAAGCTGCTGATTTGTTAATTGATCATTTCGTACAAATCGCTGCTATTACAGGTAAATCAACTCATAAAGATATTGAAGAAAAAGTTGTTGCAGAAGAAGAAGCTCAAGAAGAAGCAGCTGAAGAACCATCAATTACAATTGATGAATTGGAATTGTCAGTTCGTGCTTACAACTGCTTAAAAAGAGCAAGCATCAATTCAATGTCTGAATTGTTAAAGAAATCAGAACATGATTTGTTAAATATTAAAAACTTCGGTAAAAAATCTTCTGATGAAGTAATCGAAAGATTACACCACTTCGGTTTAGACCTAGCTCCAAACCCTGAAATGGATGAAGAAGGTATGGTTATCGAGTCTGCTGAATAATTGAATTTTGCGTAGGCTGAAGTGAACGCAAGTGAACGGAACGCCGAAGTAGTGCGGAGCTGAGTGAATGAAAATTTTGCGTAAGCAAAATGTAATGAGCGACAGCGGAGCGTGAAGCAATAATTCAAGTAAAAAATAAAATAAAGAAACAGTAAATTATAATAAAGGAAAAGCAAAATGAGACACCAAACAAAAAAACATACGCTTGGTAAAGCACAAGACCAAAGAAAGGCTTTGTTGCGTTCATTAGCTACCGAACTTTTTGTTCACGGTGAAATTAAAACAACTATGGCTAGAGCTAAAGCTTTACAACCATACGCTGAAAACGTTATCACTATGGCAAAAAAAGGTGACTTGAACTCAAGAAGATTGGCAGGAAGATATATCTTTGATAAAGAAATCGGTCAATTAATTGATACAACAACAGGCGAAATCTTTGATGCACCTCAAGAAGGTAAGAAATTAGCAAAACAAACTGTACTTAGAAAATTATTTAGCGTTATTGGCGTTAAATATTCTTCAAGACAAGGTGGATATACAAGAATTTTCAGATTGCCACCTCGTAGAGGCGACGCTTCTGAAATGGCATTAATCCAATTGGTATAGTTAATGCGATACGCTCTTGAGATTCAGTATGTAGGCAAAAACTATGCCGGAAGCCAAATTCAATTTGAAAATGGCAAAGAAATAGAAACTCCTACAATACAAGGTGAATTGGAAAGAGCATTAAGAACATTGATAAAAACTGGCGAAAGTCAGAAAAATAGACCGATTAAAACAATCTTCTCCGGAAGAACTGATAAAGGTGTTAATTCATTAGGACAGGTCGTTCATTTTGATACTGATAGAACGATTGTTGCTTCAAAGTTTATCTATCAGATGAACGAAATCCTCCCTGATGATATATCAGTTGATAACTTGAGAATTGTTCCCGATTCGTTTCATGCTCAAAAGTCTGCAAAGGCGAGATATTACAGATACGAACTTATCAACAGACGCTATAAACAAGCGTTTGACGGTGATATCTTAAGAGTGAAATACGAGTTGGATGTAGAGCGAATGCAAACCGCTTTGAACTTCCTTTTGGGCGAACACGATTTTTCAAGTTTTAAAAGTTCCGGAACGCTTAACCCAAGCAAAGTTTGTTTTATAACTAGAGCCGAAGTTGAAAAACTGGGTGATAGAGTTTTTATTCATTTAGAAGGAAATCGTTTTCTTTATAATATGGTAAGAACAATAGTCGGTACTCTTCTTGAAATAGAAGGGCATAAGTTGCCGATAGAACATATGAAAAAAGTTCTTGAAGCGTGTGACCGTCGAAAGGCGGGGCAAACTGTTAGTCCATTTGGATTAACATTAATGAAAGTAAGTTACTAAAAATTAATGATAGAAGGAATAAAGCATGAAAACATATTCAGCAAAACCTCTTGAAGTTGAAAGAAAATGGTATGTAATCGACGCTGAAGGCGAAGTTCTTGGTCGTTTAGCTGTTCGTGTTGCAAACATTTTAAGAGGCAAAAATAAACCTGAATATACACCAAACGTTGATACAGGCGATTTCGTTGTAGTTATCAATGCTGAAAAGGTTGTAGTTACAGGTAACAAAGAAACAGATAAGATTTACTACCACCACACAGGTTTCCCTGGTGGATTAAAAGCTGCATCAGTTAAAGAAGTTCGTGAAAAAGACGCAACTAAATTAATTGAAAAAGCTGTTAAAGGTATGTTACAACACAACACATTGGGCGATCAACAATTCACTAAGTTGAAAGTTTATTGTGGTCCTGAACACCCACATGCTGCTCAAAAACCAATCGTGTTAGAAAAGGAGGCTAAATAATGGCTGAATCTAAAGAAATTATGGCTACAGGCCGCAGAAAATGTGCGATTGCTGTTGTTAAGCTTGTAAAAGGTAAAGGCAGAATTTTCGTTAATGGTAAAACATTAGGCGCTTATATCGGTAATATGCCTGCTGTTGAAATGATGATTTACAGACCATTAGTTTTAACAGAAAACCAAGATAAATACGATGTAAGAGTTAAAGCTGTTGGTGGCGGTATCGTTGCTCAATCAGCTGCAATTAGACATGGTATTTCAAGAGCATTACTTAAAGTTAATGAAGAATACAAAAACGTGTTGCGTTCAGAAGGCTTGTTGACAAGAGATGCTCGTGTTAAAGAACGTAAAAAATATGGTAGAAAAAGAGCTCGTAAGAGATTCCAATTCTCTAAGAGATAATTTTTTAACATTAATAAATACGAAGGATATTATGAACACGGTCGAAATTCAACAGAATTTCGACCGTGTTTTGTGTATGAGGGTTATTATGAAGGTGGGAACCGCTCCGCTTTTCCCACACTACGCTTTTTATGATATTATTTAATTTGCTAAGCAAGGTCGTGTTCAACGTTTTCATTGAACACGACAAATTTTACGGTGTTATTGTCGT
>USFB01000057.1 GCA_900553895.1 uncultured bacterium
AAAGATTTTAGAGAAGGACGTTTAGGCTTATATATACTAGATGAGCTTCCGGAAGAATAATATTGAATTTTACGATGATTTTATAGATTGTATAAATACTCTGTTTTTATTAATTTTCAATAGGTAACCCTAATCTTTGTAAAGGAATATAATTAAAATAGTAATCACAACCAACACTATGAATATATGCTAAAACATCCCTATATTATGGCTTTTTAAACCAATTATTTAATATATAAATATATTCAACTTCAAAATTGAGTGAAGCAAGCAACCTCTTATATTGTTTTTTTGAAATCACAAGTTTGTAACTTTTCATCAACAAAACCTGGAACTTGTTGATATTTGCACTCTATAACATAAAAAGTATTATTTAAAATAACGTATATTGAATCATTAGGCAACAATTTTTTAGATAAAAAATTATGCCAATTTACATTATTTCTTTCTAAAAATTTATATAATCCATTTTTTACAAAATCATTCCAACAAGTTTTTCTTTGTAAAAAACATTGTTATCTTTATCTACTCTGTAATTTTTTATTCCATTAAGTAAAGTTTTTAAATCTGTTTTTACTTCAAAAACAAGCCCCGTTGTGGTATTTCCACCACCTATTCCATCTTTAATTATTAATAGTTCCTCACTAAAACTTCTGTGATTTTCCCTCTACCATCAGCATTTGCATTAATTTGACGAGAAGCAAAAACCTTTTTAATTTCATAATTCGTATATAATTCATCAATTAATTTAGTATATGAATTTGATAACATAAATTTTACCCCCATCGAATCCAGTTCATCGCACACATCACGCAATTTGAACTGCATATTAATATCAAATCCATCTTTTGTATATGATGTAAAACTAGATGTTTCATTCAATGGAACATAAGGCGGATCAAAATACACAAAATCACCTTTTTGTACTTTGTTTAAAACTTCAGAAAAATCAGCACATTTAATTTCAGTCTTTTTTAAAAGTTCAGAACAAAAATTTTTCACTAGTCCCTTTTAGGACTAAATTGAGCTATTTTTGAAAACTTTAAAATTCTAAAAACGCACTAAAAAAGAGCCTTTTCAGGCTCTTTCTAAATGGAGGAGGAGGTGGGATTCGAACCCACGGTACGCTCGCACGTACGACGGTTTTCAAGACCGCTCCAATCAACCGCTCTGGCACTCCTCCAAAGGTATTCAATTGGTTACTTTTCTATTCTACACAAAACAAAATTTATTGTAAAGAGGTTTTTTATTTTTTCTTAAAAAGCTTTATTTTTGAGATATAATCGTTATATAAAACTAGTAAGAATAAGGGGCGAGCAGGCATGTTTGATTATTTTAAAGGTTATGTTACGGATAAAAAGCGTACATCAAAAGGGGCTTTTTTAACTATAGAAACTAACAGTATTGGTTATTTGTTAGAAATTACCGAGCATGACTTTTTGCAATTTGATATTGACGAAAAGAATCAACAAAAAATCTATGTATTATTAACGCATAGAGAAGATGCCATGTCCTTATATGGTTTTCAAAATAAAGAAACGCGTGATATTTTTCAAATTCTTTTATCCGTTTCAGGCGTAGGGGCAAAAATGGCAATTGCACTTCTAAACGAATTTGACGCTTGTGATTTGATTTCACTTGTAATTGACGGGGATTTTAAAGAATTAACAAAGGCAAAGGGAGTTGGACCAAAACTTGCGCAAAAAATAATATTGGAATTAAAAGACAAGTTAATGAAAACTGAATTACCGAAAAGCACATCAAGTTTACCACAATCACAAGCAGTTACCGATACAAAATCGGTTCTGTTATCCTTGGGTTACGAAGAAAAAGAAATTGAAGATGCGCTGAAGAAAATTCTTTCAACGGTAGAGGACGAAACTAATTCAGAAGAGGTTTTAAGAAAAGCTTTGACAACCCTTTCTATTTAACTTGCTTAACAAAATTTAACAAACGGCTTTACAAATTTGCACCATGCTTAATTTTATGGTAAATTCAACATTAGAGGGGGAATGTATCCCCAAATTGGTGAGGATTTATGAAAAGCACAACACTTAGAAGATCAAACATTACCAGAGAAAAAGTTGCTATGCTTGAAGCTCTTAGCAGATACAATCGTGAACATCAGGATGAGGATTTTTACAGAAAGCAAAGCAAAAACAGAGAATTGGATGCTCTTTGGCAATCTTTTGGCGTAAAGACTCAAAAGAGCGAAAAAGCTCCGCAAGTTTATTTTGTAACAGGTCTTATTGTTGGTGTAATTGTAACATTATTGATTACAACATTCATAAGTCTTTTAATTAATGTATCAACTCCTAAGGATGATGTGGTTGCTCCTGTTGCACCTGTTTCTAAAAAGGTAGAAAAAGAATCTAACGGAAGATTTTCTTTCATTCCTTCTGATGCTTCAGCAAAAAAAGCTACTCCTGAGGTATCTTTGAATGAAGAATACACTGTTAAAGAAGGTGACACATTAGAAAGTATTGTTATTAGATTTTACGGCTCATTTGACATGGATAAAGTTGCTAGAATTCAAGAAGCTAACAAAATGGCTAATCCTAACGCTTTATCAATTGGTCAAAAGCTTGTTATTCCGATGAATCAATAATTTATGGCAAAAGTTAAATCAAAATATGTATGCCAAAATTGCGGATATGAAACCGCCGGCTATTTGGGAAAATGTCCTGAATGTGGCAGTTGGGGCTCGTTTGTAGAAGAACTTTCTACTCCTGTTGAGAAGAAAACGGAAGTAGAAGTTTTTGATACAACTCCGCCAATGACGTTGGATGAGATTGAAATGAATTCAGAAATCAGAATGAGTACTAATATTTCTGAATTTGATAGAGTGCTTGGTGGAGGTATTGTTCAAGGTTCTTTGGTATTGATTGCAGGTGATCCCGGAATCGGGAAGTCTACAATTTTATTACAGACATCAGGTGAACTTTGCAATGCCGGTAAAAAAGTTTTATATATTTCAGCGGAAGAATCTGCAAGTCAAATTAAGTTGAGGGCAGAAAGACTCGGAGTTAAATCAAATACTCTTTTTATTTACCCTCAAACAAATTTAGAACTTATAAAAAAACATATCGAGAGCATGAAGCCTGATTTAGTTATTGTAGACAGTATTCAGGCGATTTATACATCAATGATTCAGAGTTCGGCAGGTAGTGTTTCGCAAATTAGAGAATGTTGTAACATGCTTATGCATATTGCTAAATCTCAGAATATTTCTATTATTGTAATCGGGCATGTTACAAAAGAAGGCAATATTGCTGGGCCTAAAGTTTTGGAACACATGGTTGATACGGTTATACAATTTGAAGGTGATAAAACAAAAACTTACAGAATTTTACGCTCTATTAAAAATCGTTTTGGGAATACTTCAGAAGTAGGCATTTTTGAAATGAGCGCAACGGGTTTGACAGAAGTTGTAAATCCGAGCGAGTTGTTTTTAAAAGAATACAATCAAACACAAACCCCCGGAAGTACGATTATTGTAACAAGTGAGGGCACTCGTCCGCTTTTAGTTGAAATACAAGCGTTGGTTGGAACGACTCCGTATCCCGCTCCTAGAAGAATTGCAAATGGTGTTGACACGGGGCGTGTGTTGCAGATATTGGCGGTATTAGAAAAAAGAATAGGTTTAAATTTATCAAAGCAAGATGTTTATGTGAATGTTATCGGCGGTATTGATGTAAATGAGCCTGCTGCTGATTTGGGTATTGCTTTAGCAATAGTTACTTGCGTTAGAGATGTTGTGTTTGACCCTGAAACTGCAATTATTGGTGAAATTGGTTTATCCGGCGAAATAAGAGCAGTTAATCATATAGAAAAAAGGATTAATGAAGCACAGAAATTAGGGTTCAAGAGAATTATTATTCCTGAATCAAATGATGTACAAGAAGAGTTTAAGGGGATTCAAATCGTTAAGGTTAAGAGGATTTTGGAAGCGATTACGAGAGGGATTAAACATTAAATTGTTTGCTTATTCCATTGGCTTTATATAATGGAAAGTGGAAAATTGTTTTAATTTTTTTGAAATTGGCTTTGTTTTTATACTAACTGTAGATTGGGCTTTCAGCCCAACAATAATTTAAATTAATAAGGAAAATCATGATTATAGATGCACATGTTCACATAGGAAATTCTTTTTGGGGAAATTTTTCACCCGAATTTTTGTTAAACATTATAGGTGATAAAACTTGTATATGCTCAAATTTAGCAGCAATTGATGCTTATACCGGCAAAGATGAATATGTTGCTAATAAGGAAATGCTTGATGCTTCAGCAAAATATCCGCAAATAAAACCGCTTTTTGTCTGTGAGGTTGATAGAACGCATGATACAAATGTTCTCAGACAAATGTTAAAAGATTACCCGCAGTTTGTCGGCTTGAAATTTCACCCTGAATTTACAAAGCTTGTTGCAACTTCTGAAAAGTATGATAAGTATTTAGAGGTTGCAAGACAATTTAAAAAGCCTTGTCTTTATCATTCAGGACATATTAAATCTCGTTTTTCATCACCAGCTTTGATTTATGAAAAAGCTAAACAGTTTCCTGATGTGCCAATTACTTTAGGGCACTTATCAACAGGACCTAAAAGTTCGCATGAAGAAGCTATTAAAATTGTTATAGAATCAATTGAAAAAGATACGGCAACACTTTATGTGGATGTGTCTTGGGTTGGTGTGGAAGATATTATTATGCTTATAGAGGCATTAAAGAATACTTCAAAAGGTGATTATACGCATCGTATAATGTGGGCTTCCGATGCTCCAGTTGGTGATCATAATATAAAAAAAGAATTATACGATGCTAATTTAGAAGCTTTCAAAGCAAGAATTTTAGAGCATTTTAATGATGAAAAATTGCTTAATGACCTTCTTTTTTCAAATGCTCAGAAATTGTTCAATTTATAAGGAGTAATTTTGTATCAGCAATTTTCACCAAACATGTTAAAAACATATGAACTTTGTCCCAAAAAGTTCTACTTAAAATATATAAAAGGGATTAATATGCCCGTAAACGATGATATGTTTGAGTTTGGTAAAAATATTCACGCACTTGCATCTTATTATTTGCGTGGAGAAAATTTAGAAAATATGGAAGCTGCACTTACCCCCCGACAGAAACTGGTCTGGGAGTATTTAAGAGCAATCAAGTATTTTGGCTATCAAGTCATTAATACAGAATATAATTTGGCGGTAAAAGTCGGTAACCATTTTTTTGGTGGACGCTTAGACGCTTTGGTTAAACATGATGATAGATATTATATTTTGGATTATAAAACAGGTTCTGCACCTAAAAATGCAAAATATGATTTTCAGACGATAATTTATATTATGTCGGTAAAAGAATTTTTTAAAACTGATAAAGTTACTTTTGTTTATATAGATTTGAAAAATCGAGATGAAGTTAAGATTGAATACTCGCAAGAATTGGAAGTGGAATATCAAAAAAAACTTTTAGATGCTGTAAAAAATATTGAACTGGAGGATGAGCCAGTAAAAAAAATGGATTGCAAGTGTGAATATTCACTTATTTGTTATTAATATAGAATAGTTGATGTAGTATGTCATATTTTGACGGAGTACTGTATTATAATATATTTAAGAAAGTAAAAATAATTAAAAATTATGTCAAGATTAAACAAAACCGAAGAAATAATTGAACTTGCAATGATGTTTCAGAACAGCTTTTGTGGGCTTTGTATTGATGATATACAGGCACATTTTGAATGTTCAAGACGTACGGCTGAAAGAATGAAAGCACTTTTGTTTGACTTATTCCCTGAAAAGATAGAGGAAGTTCCAACTTCTGATAAGAAAAAGAGATGGCGATTTGTCAAAGGCACAATGAATGCTCTTATAAAATTTTCTGCAAATGATTTTGCTAACTTGGAATATCTTAAAGGCTTATCAAATGATGAAAATAAAAAGAACGAGATTGATGAACTGATTGCGAAGATTAAGGCTTTGACTCCTCAAAAGAATTTACAATCACTTGATACAGATGTTTTTGCATATCCTCTAAACCCAAACCATTATGGAACCGCGGAACAAGTATTACAAGAAGCTATGGCAGCAGGTATTGTTCCTCTCGTTATGAATAATCCTGCTGAAAAATTTTTAGTTAAACATAATAAAACAGGTTTGATTT
>USFB01000058.1 GCA_900553895.1 uncultured bacterium
CGCTCGCTATCGCAGCTAAACGCTGCACGCTCGCGGTGCGAATGTCGTTCGTTTTTTATATAGAATAAAGTTTTTATATAAAATTAAAAATCTTTACATCGATATTAAGATTATGTAAGGAAATCCTGTTTTTCAAAAAATTTCGTCTATAATAAAAATGCTAAAAGAAAAATATGAAGGAGAAAGATATGCAAACAGTAGAAGAAATGCTTGGCAAATTAGAAACAGCAGATAATACAACTAAAAATAAAATTGAAAATATTTTAGTTGATAAAGGTACAGCTGTAGTTCCTGAACTTGTAAACCAATTACAAATTGTAAGAGGTGTTAAGCGTGGTGTTGCTGCTATGTCATTAATCAGAATCGGCGAAGCTTCTGTTGAATATCTTAAAAAAGCAGCTCTTAATAATAAAGACTTTGAATGGGTTGCTAAATACCTTATTTCTGAAATCAAAGGTGTTGCTGCATAACTAGCTTTATTGAGATTTCGCAGTGGAAGAGAAAGTTAAAGTAAATATATATACAGATGGTGCGTGTAGTGGTAATCCCGGACCAGGTGGGTATGGCGCGGTCCTGATTCATGTTGATGCGAATGGGGTTAAACATGAAAAGGAATTTTCTGCAGGCTATAAGCACGTTACGAATAATCAGATGGAATTGATGGCTGTAATTGTTGCGGTTGAAGCCTTGAAAAAGCCTTGTGATATAATTTTGACCTCTGACAGTAAATATGTTGTAGAAGCTTTTACGAAAAAATGGATTGATGGATGGATTAAACGAGGGTGGAAAACTGCAGACAAGAAGCCTGTTAAGAATGTGGAATTGTGGCAAAGACTTTTGAGTGCATTAAAACCTCATGATATAGATTTTGTATGGGTAAAGGGACATGCCGGTCATCCGTATAATGAGCGATGTGACCAATTGGCTGTTACAGCTTACAAGCAAGAAAATTTAAAAGAAGAATTGACTTAGGCTTAAAATTAAAAGCTAAAGTTAATTCTTTTTTATTTTGTTGTATAATAATAACGTAGTTTTAGGGGAGATAAGAATGCAGGACGTTATTGAAAGAAAACCAATCAAGAACATAGATTTTAACTGCGATTTGGCGCAGGCTTACGGGATTTATAAAAACATTCAAGAATACGAGCTTTTGGATTATGTAAGCTCTGTGAACATTTCTTGCGGTTTCCATGCCGGCGACCCTGTAACTATCAAAGAAGCTATGCTTAAAGCTAAAGAAAAAAATGTTGCAATAGGCGCGCATATTGGTTTTAATGATATTCAAGGTTTTGGATACAGACCTGTAGAGCTTAAAGAAGACGAACTTGAAGCTCTTGTAGTTTACCAAGTTGGTGCGATTATGTCTTTTGCAAAAGCTTACGGCTTAAGCATAGAACATGTTCGCCCTCACGGTGCTATGTACAAAATGGCTGGTGAAGATTTTACTTTCTCAGCTAATATTGCAAAAGCTATTAAGAAATGTTCAGATTGGCTTGTTTATGTTGCGCCTGTTGGTGATATTACAACAAAAGTCGGTGATTATGTAAATATTCAAGTTGCTCAAGAATTAAGTCTTGAAAAAACTTATAACGCAGATTTAACAATTGATTATTCAGTTCCTGATAATACAAACAACTATGAATTAATCAAACGTTTTCAACATCTTCTTCACACTTCTCAAATTCGCAATAATTTAGGCGGTTTGAGCTTTGCGGAAGTTGATACAATACATTTTTCAAACAAATACAAAAATTCTTTAGAGTTAATCCAACAGGCAAGAAATCTTATCACTCCTGCTCCTGTTAATTATATTAACGCTAAAGCTTCAGGATGGGTGGATTAATTATGGCTTTTAATTTTAAAGAAAATGTTGATTTAAAAAAAGATGCAGGCTGGCTTTTACCGGGGCTGGAAGTTAAAAGATGGTTTCTTTTAATCTTTTTAGGCTCAATCATGATTGTGCTTGGTTTTATGGTTTTAGCAAACGTTAGACCAATTTACTTAACCTTGGAATTAATCAGAAAAGCAGCATTAGTACTGCCTTCAAACGTATTGGCAGCAATTTTTATTTTAATTGGTGGTGCAATATTCTTTAAGGGTTGGCAAAAAACAACGCTTTCTATTATGGATATGGATTCCTCTAAAGGTAACAGTTCTATCTTGGAAAAATTATACAGAAGAAGAAAATTAAATAAAGGCGCAAAAATCGTTGCTATAGGTGGCGGAACAGGTCTTTCAATGCTTCTTCGCGGAATAAAAAAATATACAAACAACGTAACTGCAATTGTTACTGTTGGTGATGACGGCGGAAGTTCAGGCAGGTTAAGAGAAGAAATGGGCATTTTGCCACCTGGAGATATTAGAAATTGTATAGCAGCTTTAGCTGATGATGAAGATATGATTACGGAACTTTTCCAATATCGTTTCAAAAACGGCGAAGGCTTAGAAGGTCACAGTTTTGGAAACTTGTTCTTAACTGCACTTTGCGCGATTACGGGCGATATGGTTAGAGCGGTAAAAGAATCTTCAAATGTATTAAATATTAGAGGTGTGGTTCTACCTGCAACATTAGATGATATGAAACTTGCAGCTGTTTTTGAAGATGGAAAAATCGTTCATGGAGAATCAAATATTCCTGAAGTTCACGGCAAAATCAAACGCTTGTTTACGGAGCCTGAACACTGTAAAGCTTTACCTGAAGCAATAGCTGCAATTAAAGAAGCTGATTTAATTATTCTTGGACCTGGAAGTTTGTATACGAGTGTTATTCCAAACCTTTTGGTTGATGGTATAGTTGAAGCGATTACAAAATCAACTGCTAAAAAGATTTATGTTTGTAATATTATGACTCAACCGGGAGAAACTGATAACTATTCGGTTGCAAGCCACGTAAATGCCTTAATCAGTCACGCTAACGGCAAAAAGATTATTGATGCGGTACTTGTAAATGATAGCTTACCTGACAATATTTCAGAAGGTTACGCAAAGAGTGGTTCAATTCCTGTTAGATTGGATATGGAAAATATTGCACCAATAGGAATTGAAGTTGTTTCACAAAAATTGCTTCAAGAAAACAAACAAGGACTTGTAAGACATAGTTCGCATAGAGTCGCAAGAGCGGTTTATTATTGGTATCGCAGAACGATTAAGAAATAAAATTAAAAAATGTAGAAGATTTTTCTTCTACATTTTTTGTTTATTACCAATCTTCAGAACCATACATTTTGTATTTATCAATAAAGGATTGATGTCTGTCAATAATTCGTTGAACAGATTTATCTTCGGGCAAAATTGTATTGTAATAAATAATTTCTTCTTTTAGCTTGCGAACTTTTTGTTTAAGCTTTTCTAATTTAATAAAAATATCACCTTCAAAACCGCAATTTTCGGGTAAAAATGCGAATGGAGAAGATGGAAAATTTTGACATTCTACAAGTTTATTTGGATTAGTGCAAAGAGTATCTTTTAGATATCGGCAAGAACAAAGTGTTGTTGAACCTTTATTTTCTTCCTTTATCATCATGTCTGCAAACTCTTTTGTGAGAGTTTGTACGCCATCTCTAAACAAAATTTTTTTCTCAAAATCTACTGCTATATTTTTGCAGCATTTACCACATTTGTTACAATAATCTTTTTCCATAATAAACATTATACATTTAATATAGGATAGTCAAAAGAAAAAAAATGTAATATCATGCTATTATAGTTTATAGGAGAGATTTGAAAATGAAGAAAATAGTTTTAACAATGGCTATGTTTGCAACTATGACAGGAATTGTAATGGCTGATGGTAATGCTTTTACACCATTAAATTTTAACGATACGCAATATGGAAATCCTGCACCAACATCAACTACGGCTGCAACTTCAACAGCTAAAAAAGCTGCAACTCAAGCCGCATCTTCAGTAGAAGGTGACGCAGTAGGTAATGGTAATATTCAAAATGCGATTTTGCAATTAGACAATGCGCAAGTTGATATCAGAAATGACTTGTTAAACTGCAAAACAAAATATGCAGATGTTGATGCTCAATATAAGTTGATTAAAACAGAAAGACAAGCTTTGAAAAAACAAGTAAAAACTGTAGAAAAGAGAATTAAAGAAATAGATAGAGCAAAAGAAAAAATTAGAAAAAATATGTTGTAAGATATATTTGAAAATAATTAGTAACGTAGGGCTATTCTTTTAAAGAATAGCCCTACGTATTTTTAACTATATACTAATATACAATATAGCAAATTTTTTTCTTTTCAGTTTTTAATAAGGATATCATGCAAATAATTAATGATTTTAGTTATAATAAACCAAGCTTTAGAGCCGGATTAACAAAAAAGTTCAAAAATGAAATAAACTACTGTAGTGTACAAAAAATTTCGAAAGAACTTAAAACTCTTAATATTAAAACAGATTTTAAAGGAAATAAACTTCTCGCTTGGTGTGCGCTTCAATGCATAAAACTAATTACAGAAATTAATAACAGATATGGTTTAAATCTTGCACTACCAAAAGGAATCTTTGTTGAAGATTTTAGTCGTCTTAAAGTAAATACAAAAGATGCATATGGCTTTATGAATATGACACCGGCATTTTTATATTCTGATAAAAAAGTGCTTGTACCTGAAAAAACAATTTTTATTAATGAATTTAAAGAAATGAATTATAATGGTGGAAATACTATTTGGGATCAGGTGGACGAGCTTGCTGATATGAATTTTGAAAATAAGACAACAACAACGGATTTTTTTCTTGAAACGTTTTTACATGAATTTGCGCATGTAATGCACGAAGGTAATATGCAAAAAAATCATAGTAGTTCAGAGTTGGTTAAAATTATTATTTTAATGATGAAAGGACAGGAACCGACCTTTCAAAAACTGAAACCTGAAATTACGGAAAATTTTTCAGAATATGCGACAACAAATCAATTAGAAATGATAGCTTGTGATTTAAGCAAACGAATTATAAATTGCACTTCAAAAGAAACTTTACAACCAATTTGTGATTTTACGATAAAGAGTCCTTATAAAAAACAAAATCTTTTTAAGAAACTTTTAGAAAGAAAAGATAACCTGGAAAAAATGCTTAAAAATACTTGGAATGGAAAACTAAACTAAAAAACAAGAGTAGTCAAAACTACTCTTGTTTTTTTAATATTCTTCGGTAAAACTCCCGGAGATGGATTCGAACCACCGTT
>USFB01000059.1 GCA_900553895.1 uncultured bacterium
GTGCAATTTTTTGCACCATTAACAATTTTCCATTTTCCACTTTCAATTTTCCATTGCCTTAACCTTCTTCTCTGCGTTTTGCTTTATAACTATACAACGCGTAAATCGCAACGCCAATTAAAAGCCAAATTACGAAGTACAAGGCAGAAGTTGCTTTTGCACTAAATTTACAATACATCAAAGCCAAACATGTTACTACGCCGAAAATCGGGAACCAAGGACAGCATGGAACTTTGAACGGTCTTTCTCTGTTTGGTTCGGTTTTTCTTAAAATCAAAACAGCAATACAAATTATAATAAATGACGTAAATGTTCCGAAGTTACAAAGTTCTGCCGAAATATTTAAATCCATAAATAACGCGCAAACAATAACAATTAAACCTGAAATCCAAGTTAAAATATGCGGTGTTTGGAATTTATCATGAACTTTATTCAATGATTTTGGCAAAAAGTTGTCACGGCTCATTGCAAACAAAATTCTTGTTGTACCTAATTGATAAATCAGCAATACCGTAGTAAGCGCACACAAAGCTCCAACCGAAATCAAACCTGCATACCAGTTATTACCAATAAATCTCATTGCATGAGCGAGTGGTGCTTGTGTATCAATAGCATTAAGCGGAACAACACCTGTCAAAACCAGTGCAACTAAAATATATAGAACCGTACATAATACAAGCGTTCCCATAATTGCAACAGGTAAGTCTCTTTGAGGATTATTTGTTTCTTCTGCGGCGGTTGATATTGCATCAAAACCAACATAGGCAAAGAAAATTACAAATGCGCCGGTAAAAATACCTTCCATACCGTTTGGTGCAAATGGAACCCAATGTTCAGGTTTAACATAAAAAGCACCTACAACAATAAATGAAAGAATTATGAACATATTAACTCCTACCATAATTGTTGCAACTTTTGTAGATTCTTTAACGCCTTTTATTAATAAAACTGTTAATATTAAAACAATTGCTATTGCAGGAATATTTATTGCAAATGGAATTTCAATTCCCAAAGGCAAATGCATAAATGGCATTTTATCATGTACGTCCCAACCGTATCTGTTGCAAAGTTCGTACATTGTTCTATAATCATTTCTCAGCCAAAGCGGACAATTTATCACGAAAGCAGGTAAAATGTGTTTGAAGCCTTTTAAGAATTGAACAAAATATCCTGTCCAAGCACTCGCAACGGTAATATTTCCGATTGCATATTCAAGCATCAAAATCCAACCAACCATCCAAGCCATAAATTCGCCCATTGTTGCGTAGGTATAAGTGTATGCACTACCTGCAACGGGAATCATAGCCGCAATTTCAGAATATGAAAGTGCTGAAAATACGCTTGCAATGGCAGCCAGTGTCATAGAAACAATAACCGCTGTTCCAGCCCCTGCTCCATCCGTAGAGCCAACAATGGCACTTCCGATAATCGTAAAAATACCTGTTCCGACTACGGCACCAATACCAATTACTATTAAATCAAATACGTTAAGGGTCTTTTTCAGACCCGAGTTTGCACCCTCATCAATAAGTTCTTGAGGGCTTTTACATTTTAATAAATTACTTAATAATGACATCTTTTTCTATTTCTTTATTTTCTTCCACATTCGCTGACTGTTCAGCCAATCTATTCTTTTTATAACCATAAGATGCGTATATCAGAGCACCCATAATTACCCAAACTATAAATAATTCTGTTGACAATTTTGCAGATTCGCCTTTTGCAACAATCATAGAATAAACCATTAAACCACCGCAGCAAATAATTCCGGCAAGTGGGAACCAAGGACAGAATGGAACTTTAAATGGTCTTTCTCTATCAGGGTCAACTTTTCTTAAAATCAAAATAGCAACGCAAACGATAATAAATGATGTAAAAGTACCAAAATTACAAAGTGAAGCTGCTACATTTAAATCTAATAATAACGTACCTAAAATCCCAACAACACCTACTGTTATTGTCAATACATGCGGTGTTCCTAATTTAGGATGAATTTTTTGGAATACTCTTGGCAAGAAATGGTCACGGCTCATAGCAAACAAAACTCTTGTTGCAGCCATGTGCATAACTAAAAGCACTGATGTTAAACCTGCTAATGAACCTACTGAAATCAAACCTGCAGCCCAATTTTGATGAACTGCTGTCATTGCATAAGCCATAGGTGCTTTAAATAAGCCTTCAGGAATAACAACACCGCTAGTTGGTTGCATACCTGTTAAAACAAGTGCAACTAAAACATATACAACAGTTGTTACTATTAGTGAACCTAAAATACCTATTGGTAAATCTTTTTGAGGGTTTTTACATTCTTCTGCTGCTGTTGCTAAAGCATCAAAACCGATGTATGCAAAGAATATTATAAACGCGCCCATAAACACGCCTTCTAAACCGCAAGGTGCAAAAGGTATCCAGTTTTCAGGACGAATAAAAAATATACCTGTTAAAACAAATAAAGCGATAACACCAAGTTTAACTGCAACCATAATTCCTGCCATTTTAGCAGAATCTTTAGTACCTTTAACCAAAATTGCAGTTGTAATAGCAATCATGATTATAGCCGGAAGGTTTATGCAGAAAGGAATTCCTGCTATATGAGGAATAACGGTATTTGCGTCCAAACCTTGTTGGTTGCAAACGTTAACTGCAGAGCGGAAATCATTTACAAGCCAAACAGGCGGATTAATGAACCAAGCCGGCAAGAATGAAAATCCTTTTATAAATTGCAAAAAGTGGTTTGTCCAAGCGCAAGCAACCGCTATAAATCCAATTGCATATTCTAACATCAAAATCCAACCGACAATCCAAGCTGCGAATTCGCCTAATGTTGCGAAAGTATAGGTATAAGCACCACCTGCAACAGGAATCATTGTCGCAAATTCTGTATAACATAATGCTGAAAAAACACAAGCAATTGCTGCTATAACCATAGAGATGATTAACGCAGGTCCTGCTCCGGGGCTTGTTCCGTCTGGACTTCCTGCTGCTGCAATACCAACTACAGCGAAAATACCTGAACCGATAATCGCTCCGACACCTAAAATGATTAAATCCCAAACGCCTAAAGTTTTTTCCAAACCACCTTTTGCAGCGTTTGCAATTGCGTCATCAAGATTTTTGCGTGTAATCATTTTGGTTAGTAATTTTTTTAGTGCCATTTATGTCCTTTCATCGATTTTCCCCTCGCCCTTTTAGGGCGAGGGAGTAGCTGTTTGCGAGGCTGCGCCGAGCATTACAGATACGGGTGAGGGGAGCTAAATACCCCTCATCAGGACTCCGTCCAGCTTCTCCCGCAAGGGGCGAAGCAACACAGGCGCACATTTATCGCACTTATTTCTTTAAAAGTGGAAAACCTAATTTTTCCCTTTGTTCAACGTACAACTTAGCAACCGCTGATGCCATTGTTCTTACTCTATTAATAAAGTTAATACGTTCGTCTTTACTGATTACGCCTCTTGCGTCCAATAAGTTGAACGTGTGTGAACATTTTAGAACATAGTCATAAGCAGGTAACACAAGTTCCGCGTTTATACAATTATCAACTTCTTTTTGGTAAGCGTCAAATAGTTTAAACAGTCTGTCTGCGTCTGAATATTCAAAGTTGTATTTGGATTGCTCAATTTCGTTTTGTAAGTAAATATCGCCGTATTTCAAATTGTTGTTCCACATAATATCAAAAACAGACTCTTTGTTTTGGATATACATGGCAATTCTTTCTAAACCGTAAGTGATTTCTAAAGCAACAGGCTTAACTTCTAAACCGCCGACTTGTTGGAAATATGTAAACTGAGTGATTTCCATACCGTCTAACCAAACTTCCCAACCTACACCGGCAGCACCAAGAGTTGGTGATTCCCAGTTGTCTTCTACAAATCTTACGTCATGCTTTGTTAAATCAATACCCATAGCTTCCAAACTCTTTAGATAAAGCTCTTGAGCGTTATCTGGAGATGGTTTAAGTATAACTTGGTATTGGAAATAATGTCCCAATCTGTTTGGGTTTTCACCGTATCTTGCGTCAGTCGGACGTCTGCAAGGTTCAACCATAGCTGTTGACCAAGGTTCAGGACCCAATGCTCTTAAGAAAGTTGCAGGGTTCATTGTAGAAGCACCTTTCTCAATATCATAAGGTTGCTGAATAATACATCCGTATTCAGACCAGTAACGTGATAAGTTTAGAATCAAATCTTGAAAATTTAGCGCCATTTTTAATTCCTTCTATTGTAAATTTTACACTTAATTATACAAAGAAAATTTTGAAATTAAAAGAAATAAATAGTTTTTGTTAATTTTTGTTAATTGAAAACTATTTCTTATGTCTTTTAAAAATGTAGTTCAAATCGAATTATAAGAATGTAGATTAGAAAAAGCGGAAGCGGTTCTCACCTTTTTTTATCTCAGAAAATAATTCTATTTAATTTATTACACTTTTCCAATAAACTTAATATTATAATCGCTCACGAGTTCTTCGTGCGCCAAAACGGTTATATTTCTAACAAATTCAGCCAAAATTACAAATACCATGTGTCTGATATCCATTGGAACAACAAGAACAGGTTTTGTAATTTTTTTAGCTTTGGCAAATTTTGCTATTTTATCAACAATTTCTTGAACGATTTCATCTTTAACAACTGTTTCAACTCTTAATTTTGAAACAAGATTAACAGAATATGTGACACCTCGATATTGATGTGTATAACCCATTTGATTTCCAAACCCCATAATATTGGAAATCATCATACCTGTTACACCAGAAACTGTTAAAATATCTTTTAAATCTTCTAACTTTTCTGGTCTGATAATGATTTCAAGTTTTTTCATAAGTTTTCCCCCTTTTTTATTGATTTCCGTTCCCTTTTAGAAATCTTGACAAAAATATATCACGTTGATAAATTAGTGTCAATATAATTTTATTAGTTTAATATTATTTATATTTGGAGTTTCTGGCAATTCTAATTTCATATTATCTAATACTTTTTTAGTGTTTTCAAAATTAGTTAATTTCTTTAAATCTTCTATTTTTTCGTGTTTAGCTCCAGTTTCTTCTGCTGGCAATTCTCGTTCTAAATCAAATCCTTTTGAAGTTATATATTTATGAAAAGCATTTTGTAATTGTCTGTAACTATCTTTGCCTTTCCA
>USFB01000060.1 GCA_900553895.1 uncultured bacterium
TGTTTTACCGTCTTTTCCTTTGATTCGCTTTGTGATAGCAATAGTTATGTCGGTGTTTTCATTTATTTCCTTGATGTCTTTGCTCAAAATCTTATCATTAAAACGATTAAAGGTTTTATAATAATCTTTGGTGCACCCTAATTTATTACGCAATACATCTACATCATAAGTTATATAACCTTGACCTAGGTATGATTTCATCAATTCATAAAGTACTTGTGAGTGACTGGAATTTAAATTTAAATAATCGGTTAAATAATAAGAGGTGTAGCGACTTGATAAAGCCCTTAAATAAGGGATAATTTCTGTATTCCATTCAGCTTCTATTTCTTGAGTATCTGCATAATAAGCAAGGTTCTTGAAAAAGGGCATAGACATTGTTCTTTGTGTAAATTCGCCGTTCTCACGCTCATATTTTTCATCCCAAGTAAGCACACAAGTTTGATTAAATTTTGATAATTCATCACCGATGGTTTTGTATGCACTACCACCACGCCCTTTGCGCTTTAACATATCAAGCAACTCATTTCGTGTAAGTGTGAATTTCATATCAATTTCATCTTCTACAAAGTTGCTCATTCTATTTGCAATTAGTGCGGCAACAACTTGATTTTGAAGATAAGTACCATTACTTGTTTTGTTTTGTATTATTTCATTACTTTTTGTAATAAGGTCATTGTTCATCAGCTTGTTGCCCCTTTCTAAATAATTTAGACCAAAAGCCTTGTTTTGTTGTTTCTGTTTCAGCTTTTTCTGCTAGTAGCTGTGTTTGTATTGTTCCTGCGTGTAATGCCTGACTTTGAGTTGCCATATCTGAAAGTCTACGGTTTTCTTCTTGATAATAGGCAATTTGCTTGTCTTTTTCTTCCAACTGTAACTGCAAAGTCTTTACAATATCATAAAGTAAATCACTATCTTGATTTACAAACTTACTTTGCGATTGTACTTGATTGTTGTTTTGAAATGCTGATTTTACAAGGCTTGCTTGGCTTTCATTTAACACAAACCTATTGTTTTTCTTTGCTAAGTTACTTTGCAAACCTAGCTTTTTGATTTTATCAGAAATGGCTTGCTTGCTTACGCCTACTTGCTCTGCAAGGTCTTTGATACTATATTCTTTATTTTCCATTCTTTTCTCCATTCTGGTATAGAAATACCGTGCGACAAATTACTCAATTTTTTTTAGTATAACGCACAAGATCAAATTTTGTCAATACCCCTAAAAAACTTTTTCATAGGTAGTAAAAAAATGGGGTGGTATGTTCGTCATATTTGGGGTGGTATATCTCTTGAAGCATAGTATTCAAGCCACTTTCAAGACTTTTTAAATCCTTTTAAAAACATATATAAATCCTTATTAAAACTTGTCCACCCCTTACAGCAATAACGGTTTTACAAAATTTTTACTATTTCTATACAAAGGAAAAACCACCAAAATTATAATGGTGGTTTTTGTTCTTTCTACACTCCAAGTCTTTATTAAAAGCCCATATCTTCAAAATCGTCTTCGATACCGATACTATGATAATCTTTTTCCTTAAAATCATTGATTTTATTTGTATCTATACCGTTTTCGAGTAATTTTTCGGCTAAATCTAGTATAAACTCCTTTATATTCTCTAATAGTACTTTCATAGCCTCATATACAATATCAGCAACAGATTTTGCCTGCACAGCTTTTGGTTTATTTGGAATCGGATCAACCTCAAAATTGTATTTTTTTATAAGTTCATTCACTTTTTTACTTGCATAATCTACATCACTATACCTCAAATGGCTTTGTAATGATATATTTTGCTCCCAACTAGCGTTGCGTGATAACATTTGATAAGGACAATCCCACGAGTTGAATACTCTTACAATGTCTTTTTTTATTATTTTTTCAGTATTTAAAGCCTGATTATATTCTTCGATTGCAGATAAAGCGTCAAATTTACAGTCTGAAAGGCTCTCAAATCGATTTTGAGCCGTTTTTTCATATAAAGGATATAATTCCTTGAATTTTCCAAAAACTTCTTTTATTTCCTCATTCTGTGGTACATAGACCGTATTACTACCGATAATGTCACAAAAAACTTGCTTGGGTGTTTGACCTTTTAGGTTGTATTCCTTTTCGGTCATATCAAAATACTTGTTTATTTCAGTTACCAAAGTGTTGTATTCTGCAATATATTCTGCCTTAGGGTTATTTTTGCCGATATGTTTAGTTGCAAAGTGTCTTGTTTTATCAAATGACGGCAAATTAAAACCGTTCTCAAAATGTTCTTTGTAATCCTTTACGAAACCCATATTGAAGAAATCTTTTTTATTTGCAAAGTATTTTGTTCGACCTTTTTCAAGTATAGTGCCTTTTGGAACAACTTTTACTGCATCAGCTTTTTTGCATTTTTTTCCCTTGGCGTCATAATAGTATGTTCGAGGTGCTACTCTTTGCTCTATTGTTATAGGCTCAGGCAGTAATTCTCTTTCTGCATAAATCAGATGAGCGTGTAAATTGTTTTCCTTTGCTTTGTAGTGTATAGCACAAGCGCACTCTACACCATAGCGATTTTTGAAATCGTCGCAAAGTATTTTGCAAAGGTTGGTGGTGTCAACATTTTGTGGGAGTGCAATTATAAATTCCCTTGCTTCGACAGGTTTTTCATTTTTCTTTGCGTGTGATGTGATTTTAAATTGTTCTTGGTTTTCCTTGGCTAATTGATTCCAAAAATTCATATCTTTTGAATTGTAAAAATCAACTATATTTTCTTGCCTTTTTGGGTTACTGATATAGTCAATTCTTCCCTTAACATTCGTTAAGTGTCTATTGCTAACATAGGACATACTCACACCACCTTTTTCTTACTATTTTGTAAAAGCAGTATAGCATATTTTAGTATAATAATCAAGCCCTCGGCGTTTGAGAGCGAAAAAAGTGTAATAGAACAATTCTGACGAATTGCACTATTACTTTTTTCGGTCTTGCAGACGGCATATTTTTGCCGAAGCAAAAATAAAAACAGAACGGTCAACGCCGTTCTGTTTTGCTAATCTTCATAATGTCCTTTACAAGCGATTATCCAAAGGTCGCCATTACTACTCAAATTATAAACAAGCCTATTTTCGTGGTCTATTCTTCTACTCCAAGCCTTTCTATGTTTTAGTGGCTCGGGTTTACCAATACCATTATTTAGACCGTTTCTTTCAATATCTTTCACAAGTTCATTTATTTTCTTTACTGTCTTTTTATCTTGTAGTTGCCAATAAAGATAGTCTTCCCAAGCTCTATCAGACCATACTTTATTCATCATCAACCTCGATCAACTCGTGTACTTGACCTTTACCGTTTTCTAATTGTTCAATAGACATATCTATTTTTGCCAAATATTCTGCGTTTCGAGTTGCTTTCATTATTGCGTTATATTGTTCAAGGCTCATAAGAACAACATTCTTTTCACCTTTTCTTGTTACAATTACAGTTTCGTGATTATCTGTTGCTTGGTCACAATAATCTTTTAATTTATTTCTAATAGTTGAATAATTTACTGCTAACATTAGAATCACCCTCCTTTTTACTTGTTCAATATATTGTTCAATTTATTGTACCATTATTATTATATGCAAGTCAAGGGTTTTTATTCAAAAAAATAAAAAAAGGACTATAAAAGTCCTGAAAAAATTTAGAGAAAAGTATTTTTACGCTGCAGCGTTATAATTCCTTTCCTCAATGTACGATTTTTATGTTGCTTAACCAACCTGTAAGACTAACTCTTACCCTGAGTTTTAAGTTATTATGGCAGTCGTACCTGCGTTTTTACTTTTTTCACTCCCTATTAAGTTGGTTGGGAACACCAACAACTATTTATATTTCGTTTAGTTGCATAGAAAGTAGCCGTTTTATAATGGTCTATTATGGCATTAAGACCGCTTTTTGTAATTGAAATTATATCAGATTCATTTTTTATTTGCAAGTACCTTTGAATTGAAATATAGAAAACCACCTTGTCAATAATAAACAAATGATAAGCCGAAAAATGCACCTTGTTTGTGCAGTTTATGAAAAGGTGATTTTCACTATCTCAATAATAATAGACAAAAAATGAATTATGAGTTGCGTTTTGAAACATCATAATATGCTTTTATGCAATCCTCAATATCATTCTCAATATAGAAATACCATTCTTTAATTACTTTCATAAACCATTTTGTATATGGCAGATTCATTCCTAAATAAAAAAATGGATCAGTATTGTCTAAATCAGAACTATCAAATATGCCTTTTTCAATTTCTGTAATATTATGCTTAGAAGTGTAGTTTCTTATAATATCTAAACATTGCTTTTCAGTTATTTTATTTGCTTTTAACTTATCGGTATCAAAAACAAATTTCATTCTTAGAATTTCACTTGTACTATTCAATTTTATCAACTCCCCATAATATATACAAAAGCCACATTGTTTACAATGTGGCTTTTGTATCTTTAATCTTCCACTAAAGCAGGAACTCTCTCATCTTTGGTCTTCCACTAGAGCAGGAACTCTCTCATCTTTAATCTTCCACTAAAGTAGGAACTCTCTCATCTTTTAGGTAATATGTTACCTTTCGTTAGTAAATCTATTGTAACAAAAAAGATTTATTCTTTCAAGCATTTTGCCACTAAAAAGAGTATATTATTCAATTTTTAAATATCAAAATCATCATTAAGCATTGCTTTTTCTTGTAGTTCTTTCAAGTTGTAAGTATTGTCAATATTATTTACATTCGATTTGCGTACAGATGATTTAGATCGGTTGTCCCGGTTTGATGAAAAAGTTGTCTGCTCCCATTCAGGTTCATCTTTCCAAGCATTGTAGAATTTTATTATTTGTCGGTAGTGGTTTTTAATCGGTGTTGTTGGGTTGCTAGTTAATAAGGTATGCAGACGATATATACATTGTTTTACTAATGGCACATTAAGCTCGTGATGAAACAGCTTATCATATTCTTTTTCGGTCAATAAAACAGTGGGGTATTCAGGCAACCAAGCTTTTTTGATTTCTTTACTTTTGATTTCAAAAAGAAGGCTCTGTATTGTTTTACCGTCTTTTCCTTTGATTCGCTTTGTGATAGCAATAGTTATGTCGGTG
>USFB01000061.1 GCA_900553895.1 uncultured bacterium
CCGTAAGGATTTGTTGTTATTGGAATGTTATGCTCGCCCGAATAATCCAAGACAAACTGGCGGAGCCTGATGAGGGTAGCATAAAATTCAAACTTTTTTACTTTATTAGAACAATTTCCAATTTTGGTAGAATTATTAAGAAATAGGGTGCAATTTTTTGCTCCATTAACAGTTTTACATTTCATCAAAAAAAGTCTGAGGTTTAATATTAAAAACCTTGCTTACATTTAATATCATTTGTAAACTGATTTGTTCATGATAATTTTCAAGCCTGCTTATATATTCTCTTGAACAACCCAATTTTTCAGCAAAACTTTCTTGCGAAAGCCCGTTTGAGATTCGCAAATATTTTATATTGTTTGATATTATATTGTAATAATTAGGAAATTCTCCTTGCATATATAAAATTTTCGTGTACTATATGAATAAACACTATGAAGTAATACATCACAGAGTTATCGAACTCATAGATTTTTTATATTGGTATCCAATCTAGCACCAAGGAGTGTCTTATATTGAAAATAAATTGAAAGATATTTGTTTAGAACTTAAAGAAATCAAAAGCTGTATGCTGATTTTGCAAAAAGCACTTGAAAATGAAAACGATGAAATTTTAAAAACAGATATTGACAACTATTTAGAAATTCTTTTAGAAAAAATTGACAAAGCAATAGCTTGTTATGAAAGAATTACAGATTTAATTATTCAAAATCAAGAATGAACAAAAAATTTAATGGTGCAATTTTTTGCACCATTAAGTCAAAATAAAGTATTACCAAATTGAAAAACTCCCATATTTACGCTAAAATCTTGTTTGTCGAAACTCAAATCAAACGATTGAAATTTAAAACGACAAAATAAGATTATGAAACTAGAGAACGCATCATTTTTTGAACATCTGATAAGGAATATAAGAAAAGAAAAAAGCTTTACTTTGACAGGCTTAACAACTTTTAGCCGTCTGCTTTTGCTTGATTATATCTGCAAGTTATCGGACAAAAAAGTTCTTTTTGTAACTTCAACCGAACAATCAGCACTAAAATATTCTGCCGATTTAGAACGATTATTTGAGCGAAGCGCAGAAACATTGCCCTACCAAAATATTTCGCCTTATGAAGTTGTAGTCGGCAATCTCTATGATTACGCAAAACAAATTGACACTATGGAAGCTAAGCCTAATCTTGTTTTTACTCCAGTCAAAACTCTTCTTGAGAAATTTCCGTCAGAACAGTTTTTTGAAGAAAATTCGTTTAGTTTGAAAATCGGTGACAGTATTTCACAAACGGATTTACTTAATCGCTTGATTAAATTGGGTTACAAACGTTCAACAATGGTTTCTGACATTGGCGAATTCAGCATTAGAGGTGATATTGCAGATATTTATTCATTAGAAGAAAATCCAATCAGGCTTGAGTTTTGGGGTGATGAAATTGTCGACATAAGATTTTTTAATAATGAAACACAAAAATCAATCAAAAAAATAACCGAACCCGTTTATATTAGACCGCTTTATAAATTTGTTTTACCTGATAATCCGCCAAATGAATTTCCAAAAGAGCTTAAAGAACAATTTGAAAATGAAGGTTATTTTGAAGGTATAAATGTTTATCAATCATATTTTAATTCTGATTTAGTTAATATTTTGGACTATTTCAAAGATTATATTATTGTATTTGATGAATATGCGGAAGTTTCAGCAAAGTATCAACAAATAGATGATAATTTTATAAATTCTTATAATGAAGCTTTAAAAACTAATCAAATCTACGCATTAAAGGAAATAAATCATTTCACGTGGGAAGAAATTATTAAGAAAACTGCCGGCATGCAAAAAATTTATTTAAACAATTTTTTGTCTGATGAAAATAACGAAGTTATTGATATCGACGCGAGAAATGTTCAAATTTTTGACGCTGATATACAAGCTGTTGCAAAATTTCTTCAAGAACACAAAGGTTATCAAATTACTATTGCAACTGATTTTCAAGAGCGTGTAAAAGAAGTTTTAGCAGAATATGATATTTTTGATATTAATTATATTAGAAATATTACTTCTCAAGGTACAGAACTAAGGGACGGTAAAATCCTTTTACTTACTGATAGAGAGCTTTTTAACAAACGTCAAAAGGATATTCCGTCAAATCGTAAACGCCATTATAAAGAAAAAGCAGAATACATTGAAAATATTAATGATATCAAAGAAGGTGAATATGTTGTTCACTCTATTCACGGTGTAGGAGTTTATAAAGGACTGACAAAACAGGAATTTGACGGTCAATTAAAAGATTATTTGACAATAGAATACGCTAATAAAGATAAATTGCATATTCCGGCAGAACAAATCAATATGCTTTGTCGTTATCGTGGTTCAGGTCAAATAAAACCAAAACTTTCACGTATGGGCGGAAGTGATTGGGAAAATACAAAAACCAAGGTTAAAAAGGAAGTTGAAGCAATAGCTTACGATTTATTAAGGTTATATGCAAGACGTAAAATGAAAACAGGTATTGAATTTGCGCCTGATTCACCTTTACAATTGGAGATGGAGGACACGTTTGAATACATCGAAACTCCTGATCAATTGAAATCTATTAATCAAATTAAAGCTGACATGGAAAGCCCTAATCCAATGGACAGACTTGTTTGTGGAGATGTTGGTTTTGGTAAAACAGAAGTTGCTATGCGTGCGATGTTCAAAGCTGTTACCTCCTTGAAGCAAGTTGCGGTAATTGTTCCGACAACCGTTCTTGCTCTACAACATTTTCAAACTATTTCAGAACGTTTTAAGCCTTTTGGGATTGATGTAGAACTTCTTTGTCGTTTCAGAAGCCCGAAAGAACGTCACGAAACGCTAAAAAATTTGGCGACAGGAAAATGTGATGTGGTTATTGCAACTCACAGTTTATTACAAGATAAGGTTATATTTAAAGATTTGGGCTTGCTTGTAATTGATGAAGAACATCGTTTTGGCGTAAGACACAAAGAAAAATTAAAAGAATTCAGGGAAAATATTGATATTATTTCAATGTCAGCAACTCCGATTCCGAGGACGCTTTATATGTCGTTATCAGGCATTAAAGATATTTCTGTAATCAACACACCGCCTCAAAACCGTTTGCCAATCAAAACTTTTGTGGGCGAATACAACGAACAAACGGTTAAAAATGCGATTGTAAATGAACTTGATAGAGATGGACAAGTATTTTATCTCTATAATAGAGTTGAAACAATTGAAGAATTTAAGCTTGAACTTCAAAAACTTGTGCCAAATGCTCGTATAGCTATCGGACATGGACAATTGAGCGAAAAACAACTTGAAGATGTGATTATCGGTTTTGATAACCATGATTACGACATTTTACTCTGTACAACAATTATCGAAAACGGTATAGATATTCCGAACGCTAATACAATGATTATTCATGAAGCCGATAAACTTGGATTAGCACAGCTTTATCAGCTTAGAGGACGTGTAGGAAGAAGCGATAAACAGGCGTATTGCTACTGTTTCTACAAGAAAAGCAAAGAACTTTCGCACGAAGCTTCAGAGCGATTAAAAGCAATAAAAGAATTTACAACGCTCGGCAGCGGTTATAGAATAGCAATGCGTGACGTTGAAATTCGCGGTGTCGGTAATATTTTGGGTACAAAACAGCACGGTCACATGGTAAATGTCGGTTTTGATACGTATTGTCAACTACTTGAAGAAACAGTGAACGAACTTAAAGGTGAAGCTATAAAAGCTAACAAACCAACTATCGTTGATATTAATATTACGGCTTATATTCCTGATGAATGGGTGGGTTCTGGTGAACAAAAAATGATTGAATACAAGCGACTTTCGGATGTAAAAAATGAAGTTGAGCTTGATTATATCGTATCAGAATGGAAAGACCGTTTCTCAAGAATTCCTGATGAAGTAGAAAATTTGATTAAATTAATCAAATTGAGATTAATAGCGACAGAATGTGGAATTACAATCATTAGGGAAGCGGGCGATGATATCCGCGTATACTCACCGTTTACGCCTTATGAGTGGAACATAATCAAACAAGGTTTGGATAAAGATATTGCAAGAAAAATTAAGTTCACAGTTGCACCAAAAACTTGCGAAGACGGCAAATCTATTCTGCTTGTAAACATTCGAAACTTGAGCTTTGATGAAATATTTAACACTTTGATGAATTTGTTCTATTTTATAAAAGAAACGGCTGAAAAGTACAAAAATAAATAAAAAGATTAATGAAAAATTAATAATTCAAATATTGATTAAGATTTTTGTTTGAATTAACATTATCATGTTAAGAGAAAGTTACTACAAAGTAAGAAGGAGTAAAACTTATGGTAAAAGTAGCAATTAACGGATTCGGTAGAATCGGACGTAACACATTAAGAGCAGCTATCAGAGAAGGAATCTTCAATGAAATCGATTACGTTGCAATCAATGACCCAGGTCTAAAACCTGAAGATGCTGCACGTATTTTTAAATATGACTCTGTAATGGGTAAATTTGATGGTACAGTAGAAGCTTACGAAGAAGGTATCATCGTAAACGGTAAGAAAATTAAATTCTTCGCAGAAAAAGATCCTGCACAATTACCTTGGAAAGATCTTGGTGTAGAAGTTGTTGTTGAATCAACTGGTTTCTTCACAGATGCAGAAAAAGCTAAAGCTCACATCGCAGCTGGTGCTAAGAAAGTTATCATTTCTGCTCCTGCAACTAACGAAGATAAAACTATCGTTTTAGGTGTTAACGATCACGAATATGATCCTGCTAAACACAACGTTATTTCAATGGCATCTTGCACAACTAACTGCTTAGCTCCAGTAGCTAAAGTTATCGATGAAAAATTCGGTATCGTTAAAGGTTTGATGACAACTGTTCACTCATACACTGGCGACC
>USFB01000062.1 GCA_900553895.1 uncultured bacterium
TACTACTACTACTACTACTACTACTACTACGTTTGCGCCAATTGTAAAGATTTTTAGATTTTCTTAACAATTGGATATATATTGAAAAATATTATTAAGATTTTGTAATAATTATGAAAAAAGGATATTTTTTTACTCATTCATTTTCTATTTTTAATAATCTCCTCTCTCATTCTACGGAGACCCGCCAAATGTAAAATAAACAAAAAAGAGAGGTAACATGCGCTAATTGAATCTCTTTAGTACTGTAGTTAGTACGAGGTCGTGTTGGACAATTTTTATCCAATATGACAAATGAATAAATATTAATGGTGCAAAAAATTGCACCCTACGTTTCTTGAATAAATTGCGTTCAAAATTGAACATATATTTCTTTATCAATTGTAGGGTGCAATTTTTTGCATCATTAACATTCTCTTCATTATACTTCAAATACGTAGGGTAGGAACCGCTTACGCTTTTCCCACCTTTTTAATTATCTGACGATATCCAAAACTTTTGCAAAATCTTCCAATTTGCAATCTGCCGTTAAAGATATTCTTAATCTTGAGGTCCCTTCGGGTACAGTAGGCGGACGAATTGCAGGAATGTAATACCCTTCCGCACGCAATTTTTCTGAAATTTTAACCGTGTCATCGTTGCTACCGATAACTATTGGTATAATGTGTGTAGTAGAAACTGTTTCAATTCCTCTATCCTGCATTAATTTGTGAACATCTGCGGTTAATTTGTTTAACTTATTTTTCTGTTCAACCAAATATTCTCTTTTTTCTGTTAAAAGCCAGTTTGACCAAGCAATATTTAATGGAGGAATAGAGGTTGAAAAAATAAACGAACGCGCTTTGTTTATTAAATATGATATAACTGTTTCAGAAGATACACAGAATGCGCCAAATGAGCCGACAGCCTTGCCAAAAGTTGCTGTAATTATATCAACATCTTTTAAATATGAAGCTCCTGCAAGCGTGTTTCCGTAAGCGCAAAATGCGTGTGCTTCATCAATCATAAGCAAACAATCGTATTTGTTTTTAAGTTCAATAAGTTTTTCAATATCAGCAACATCGCCATCCATACTGAACACTGATTCTGAAACAATTATAGCTTTTTTATAATCTTTTCGTTTCGCTTTTAAAAGTCTTTCTAAATTGTCATAATCAAAATGTTTATATCTAAAAAAATCACCCTGAGCAAGCTGCATACCGTCAATAATACTTGCGTGGTTTAATTTGTCAGAAAAAACAACATCGCCACGACCTGCCAGCGCAGAAATTACACCCAAATTACATTGATAACCTGTATTAAAAATCAACGCTGCTTCTTTATTAAAAATTTGAGCAACCGTTTTCTCTAAAGCTTTATATTCAGGTGATGAACCCGTCAAAAGCCTTGCAGAAGCAGTTGAAAGCTGATAAAAATGATTGTTTAGAAACTCTTTTTCAAGCTCTGTTTTTGTACTGATTCCCAAATAGTCGTTAGAAGCAAAATTAATATATTCTTTACCATCTATAACAATTTTGCCATCTGATTTTGATTCAATATTTGAAATTGTTCTCAACTGTCCCTTATTTTTTAGAATTTCCAATTCGTTTATCATTATTCAATACTTCCTTAGCTTTTTCTAATTGTTCGTCTTTTTGATTACCGACAAAAAAGTCAAATTCATTTCCGACTTCTATGTCAGGTTTAATTCCTAATTTATTAATATCAGTGCCATTTGGTGTCAAATAACGAGCAATTGTAACATTTACGCCTGTTTGATTAGGAAGTGGTACAACTTTTTGCACCAATCCTTTGCCAAATGTTTTTCTACCGACTAATGTAGCTTTATGAGTGTCTTTTAAAGCTCCTGAAAGAATTTCACTTGCGCTGGCACTTGCACCGTTTACAAGAACTACAACAGGCTTTTGCATGCCTAAATGTTCATCTTGAGCTTTGATAGATTTTTTGTAACCATTTCGGTAAATAATATCAACAATTGTGCCGTTATTTATAAACATGTCTGCGATAAATACCGCATTATCAAGTAAACCGCCGGTATTACCACGTAAATCAAGGATTAAAGAGTCTGTATTTTTAGTGTTTTCTAAAGCTTCCAAAAACTCGTTAGGAGTTGTTCCACTCATAAAACTCAAGATTTGGATGTAGCCAATGTGGTTATCTAATACAGAGCTTTTTACACTCTTAATTTTTATTTCTTTACGCTTAATTTTCTTAGTAAGTTTTTTATTGTTTCTCAAAATTGTCAGTTCTACAACACTATTTTCAGGTCCTCGAACAATAGCCGCAACATCAGAAACATTCATACCGCTAATATCTTTACCATTTACGGCTGTAATAATATCACCCTGTTTAAGCTGTGCAAAATCAGCAGGTGTAGCCGGCATAACGTTGAAAACCTCGATTTTACCTGCATTTGAATAAATATTCACACCGATACCATAGATTTTTGACGTAATTGAAGTTGTTAAGTCCTCAAAATCTTTTTTAGGCATGAAGCGTGTATATGGCTCATTTAAGCTTGCAATCATTGTATCAATCGCAACTCTAGCATCTTCATCTGTCTTAATCTTGTTTCTATAATGATCTTTCCATCTGTACCAGTTTTGATTATTAAGACTTGGTTCGTAGTATTCACGGCTGATTACTTTCCAAGTTTTATCAAAAAGCTTTTGAGGTGCAATTTCTTCATTATTGATTAAAGCTTGACGTGTATAAAATGCATTAGTTTTAGTAAACACAGACATAAAGACTTTGTTAAAAATTACTAAAATTAAAACGGACAATACAAATATAAGTAACTGTTTTTTCTTCATACCACAATTTAACATCAAGAACATTGTGTAATCAATATGCTGATTAACGTTTTGGCATGCTGATATTAAAATTTTTTAAATAATAATTTAAAAAATGTGCGTTATTTGATGCTAAGTAAATTAATTGCTAAATCCAGGAGAGGTCAGCGGTAAATTTTTGTAACCTTCGTTAGCAAATACAGTTTTCTTAATGTATTTGTTTGTGTGATTCCCTTTTTCTAATAGTTGTTTAAGCACATTCTCTCTTGTAACTAAGGCTGATTCAAGATTATTAGATTCAGGATAACGCTTTAAAATTTCTGTCCAAACTATCGCTTCCATCGTCCATGCGTAAGTTTCCTCACTTAATGAATTATATTCATCCTGATGTAGTGCTTCGTGTGCCAAAAGTGCAGCTAATGCTCCAGGAGGTGCATATTCGTGTTTAGGGTTTATGTAAACATATAAACGCCCCTTTTTCTTCCAACCGACAGCGTCGAATGATGCATACGCTTCATTGATTTCCGAAAGGTCTTTAAACATTACTTTAACCGGCATTTGTGTTACGTTGTAGCCCAGCAATGCTTTTCTCGAAAACTCTCCAGAGGTGTCTTTCAGCATGTCTAAAGCTACGTGGAATATTTGTTCATTAGAAATATTTTTGTATTCGTCAGAAATACTGTTGATGTATTCTTGAGTATATTTGGCAGGCAATTTTACATTAGAAGGCACTGGTTCATAATTTTTTGCCAATGTTGGTGCCATCGATAGCCCGGCTAATATTATAAATGTAAATAATTTTTTCATACAACCATCCTCGCAACTTTATAATATTATATACTTTGGTTTATTTAAAAGTCAAAATTTTTCAATTGAGTCTCCAATAATGAGTTCAATAAGTAATCGCAATATAAAGTCTACAAGGACAATAAAATCTAAGCAGAAAAAACGTGAAAATAAAATGCAATAAACATCTAAGTTTAGCAGAATATAAATAATGGTATTAAAATTAGAACTGGTATTTACAATTCTTAATATTTCTACAAAAAAAGGCAATTTTTAGAAAATAAATACTTTATATATATATAAGATATAAGCAAGAGGATATAGGAGAGAAACATTATGGCAATTGGCGCAAAAGATTTTATTGATAAATTATTAGTAGAAAAGTATGCACAAGAAAAAGTGGATAATCACAATGATGACG
>USFB01000063.1 GCA_900553895.1 uncultured bacterium
AATATAATATCCTTTGATTTCTTTTTCATCTCTAATTCGTCCAGTACTCGAAATTATTTTGTTTGGATTTTTTAAAACATTATAAACTTCTTCTTGAGAAAGCCTGTTTCCCTCTATTTGAGTAGAATAGTGAATAGTTGTCATTTTAGCAGTTTCTCTAAGGGAAGTAAGAAGTTTTGGATTTATTGGTAAATTTTTAATACCTTCTTTAACCCTTTCAATTTGAATAAGATTATTAGCGATAGAATTTGTAATCTCGTATTTAGGTTCAAATTTTGCCATATTAGTTCCTTATTTTTGCCACTATTTTGCCACATTCTTGCCATATTGTCAATGGCTTTTGCAAAACAAAACGGGCGACAACGAAGTTGCCGCCCGTTTAAACAAATATCAATACCAATCAAGAACTATGCTTTTTTGATATCTTTTACGCTCAATGCAATTCTGTGTTCTTGCGGTGTGAATTTTTTAATCAAAACTTCTACACTGTCGCCTACTTTGAATTCGTTGAACGGATTGATGTTTTCGTCAGACATTTCTGATACAGGAAGTAATGCTTCTACTCCAGGGAAAATATTGATGAATGCGCCAAATCCAGTAACTTTATTAACAGTTCCTTTGATTACTTGACCTTCTTCAAATTGTCCTTCGATTTGTTGCCAAGGATTTTCACCCATTCTCTTAAGAGATAGAGAAATTCTCTTCAATTCAGTATCAATCTTAATGATTTTAACTTCGATTGTGTCACCTAAAGTGATAACATCTGAAGGGTGTTTAATTCTTTGCCAAGAAATTTCAGAGATAGGTAGTAAACCATCGATACCGTTGATGTCAACGAAAGCACCGAAGTCAGTGATTCTTACTACGTTACCTTTAACAACTTGACCTTCTTCCAAAGAAGAAAGAACGTTATCAACAACTTGATCTCTTTGTTCAGCAACAGCTTGTCTTTGAGATAAGATAAGTTTGTTTTTCTTAGGATCAGCTTCAAGAACTTTAACTTCGATTTTTTGGTCAATTAAACCATCAAATGGAGTACCAGTTCTCAATTGAGAAGATGGGATGAAGCCTTTAAGGTCTGCAACGTCAACCAAAACGCCGCCTTTAACAGTTGAAACAACTTTAGCAAGGATTGTGTCGCCTTGGATTTTAGCATCATTAAGTTGAGCCCAAGCTTGAGCAAATGCGATTCTCTTAAGAGATAATTGCATAGCATCTTCATTGTTTTCTTCTTTTAATACGTAGAATTCTCTAACGTCGCCGATTTCTAATTCTTCAACGTCGCTTGATAATTCTCTGTTTGATAAGAATGCTTCCATTTTAGCACCCTTAACGCTTACAAGATAACCGTCTTGTTCTTTTTTAATTACTGTACCTTCAACGATATCAGCAACTGTGTTAGATTTTGCAAAGCTTTCTTCTAACAGCATTTCAAATTCGTCTTTAACTTCTGTTGTCATTTTTTATTTTCCTTTCTTTATATGTTTTATTTTTTTATCCTATCAATTACTTTATCAATAATTTTTTGTGGAGTAGATGCGCCGGCTGTAATTCCGATTGATTTAACTCCTTCTAAATCGTTTTTATCTAATTCTGTATCGTTTTCGATATGAATTGTTTTTGTACAATTTTTTAAAATTTCTGCCAAATGACTTGTATTAGCACTTTTCCTTGAACCAACAACTATCATCAAATCGCTTTCTTTTGCAAGCTCTTTTGCTTCTTTTTGACGCATAGCGGTTGATTGGCAAATTGTATTATAAATTAAAACTTCTTTTGCGAGCGTGTTCAAATAATTAACAACAAGGTTTAGGGAAGAAACCATTTGTGTAGTCTGAACAACAACTCCGACTTTTCTGTGTGATTTTATTTGAACAGCATAAGGCGCAAGTTCTTCAATAGAAGTTGCCACAACAACTTTATCAGAATATAAATTAGCATTTGCCTTAATTGCCATAACTTCAGGATGATTAGGTTTGCCTACAATTACTACAAAATAATCGTTTTTTGCAAGTTCAACGGCTCTTTGTTGAACTTTTTTAACGTCAGGACAAGTTAAATCTACAACTTCAAAACCTGCATTTTTGATTTGTTCAAAAACCTCGGGAGTCGCACCATGACTTCTAATTATGCAAATTCCATCACCTTGAGCAGGAATGTCATAAATAGTTTTTATCCCTAATGACTCAAGTTCATTGATTACGTCTGTATTATGAATAAGTTCACCCAAGATATAAATATTCTTATCAGGGTTTTCTTGTTTTAATTTTTTTGCTGTTTCTACCGCTCTTTTTACTCCGTAGCAGAAACCTGCAAATTTGGCCAGTTTGATATTTGGATTACTCAAATATTTGTAATTCACTTTCTAAAGAACTAGAGGATTAACCTCAGTAACTTTATTTAAGCTTAAACATGGCGAAATGTAAAGAGGGGGTAACAGAAAGCTCCTTTCGGAAGAGAGACAAAAGGAGCAAGGCTAATATTATGAAGAAAAGATTTGGTTTTTAAAGAAGTAAGCCGAATACACACACAATGCCTAATCATAACATAACGTCGAAATCCGACAATTCACTAGTTGCCTTCGACTTACATTTATATTTTAGCATTTCTTTCGTTGCTTATTAATCTTCTTGAGAAGTAGCCCATAAGGATTATTTATTTTTTATTTTATCAATTTCAGGACCAACATATTTTCCAATAAGAATTTCTTCTACAAAATGGTCAATAGGTTTTATCGCCATACCTAAAGCTACGAATCCGCCAAGAGTCTTAATTGCCTTACCTTTAAGCATTTTAGCCTGCTGAAAATTTGTTAAAACACTTTTTACTGCAACACTAGGTGTTTGACCTTTTTTTAAATCTGATTCATAAGCTTTAAACCATTTGTTATTTTTAAATTCTTCTGATGGTTTTAATAAATCTTTTCTCAATTGAATTAAATCTTTAATCGTTTTTTCTGAATATTTTTCAATTTTTTCTTGACTGTCAAGTCTAAAAATTTTAAACAAATTTTTCAAAGATGATTTTTTGTTGTTGTAATCCATAGAACTTAAAACGTTATTAGTAAATTCTTTGATACATTCTTCATCTTTGCCGTCGAACGCGTGCATTTTCCCGTTTGCAATAAATTGTTCTGCTACATTTGCAACATGTTCTTTTGAATTAATACTTATTTTATCTTGAGAAAACTTTCCCGCCTGAGCAAACGCGTTTTGTCCTGCTTTTACGGCAATTAAAGGCAGAAATACACTTGCCATACCTTGGAAAATTGCCTGTTTAAGACAACGTCTTGAATCAGGGCTGTATTCAGTTTGGTCATTTTTATACTTATCATAAACGTCTGCGCCGATATATAACAAGGCCGGTGCCCAACTTAATGTAGCGTAACCGCCAATTACAGGTCTTAAAGCTTCACCAACTTCATTTGTGAACGCTGCGCCACGAAGTGGCCACTGCATCAATGGGTCTTTATATTCGCCTGTTTCTTTGTTTATTGTCCTTTTATCTGCTTTAAAAGCTTCTAAGATACCAGTATGGTCTAATGTGTGATAAGGAATATAGATAGGTTTTTCAATTTTATCGAAATCAGGATCATATAAAAGTATAATAGGTTTATGAAAATAAGGGTCATATAATTTATTTCCTGTATCTAAATAGGCACTATATTTTTTTACCTTGTGATTATAATAAACTTCTACTTGATAATGATAAGTATTTTTTATTTTCAACTCTTTTTCCTGTTTGATATAAAAATAAAAAATGATGGGACTTAAAATAAGTATTAGAATAAAATTAATACTAAAACCGTTATGAAAGAAAATTAAACCTGTATTTTTATAGGAAAACTCGATATTAAGAAAATACAGAAAGCCACCTAATAAAATACTATTAAAATAAAGGTATAATATATTTTTGAAAAA
>USFB01000064.1 GCA_900553895.1 uncultured bacterium
AAGCATGTATAAAATTAACACTAATCACACATTTTTCAATGGAAAAATTGTTAAAGTTTTAAAAACAATTCCTCTTGAAACTTCAAATTGCCCTTGTGGAACAGTTGAAGAAGTTGCAAAAGATGGTGTTATTGTTGGCTGTAAAAATGGAGCAATTAAACTTTTAGTGGTAAAACCCGAAGGAAAAGGCGAAATGCAAGCAAGTGCTTGGGCATGTGGCGCAAGAATTAAAAAGGGAGATTGTTTTACAAATGGATAAAATAATCTATTCAAGAGGGATTAGAGGTGCAATCACTCTTGAAAATAATTCTAGGGAAGAAATTGAAAATGCAACAGTTGAGCTTTTAGATAAAATGTTGAAAGAAAATGAAATTGAAATTGAAGATATTTCTTTTGCAATTTTTACCTTAACAAAAGACTTAAATGCTGATTTTCCTGCTAAATATGCTCGCTTAAAATGTGGGTTTCAATTTGTTCCTATGATGTGCTATTTTGAGCTTGATGTTGAAAATTCTTTAGAAAAATGTCTTAGAATTCTTTTAAACGTTAACACAACAAAAACTCAAAAAGAAATTAAACACATCTATTTAAAAGGTGCGGCAAGTTTAAGAAAAGATTTTAAAAACAATTAACTTAGGAAGAAAAAATGACAAAAATAATCAAAAAAGAAGAAATACCTTATCCTTTTTTAGAAAAACCTTTAAAACTTTTTACTTTTGAAAATGGATTTAAGGTTGTTTTTGCTTATAAAGATAGCCCTATGATTAACATTAGTTCTTGGGTTAAAACAGGTTCAATTAATGAAAATGACAAGAATAACGGTATTTCACACTTTTTGGAACACCTTATGTTTAAAGGAACGCACAAACACAAAGCCGGCGAATTTGACAGAATTCTTGAGGCAAAAGGCGCGATAGTGAACGCTGCAACTTGGAAGGATTACACTTTTTATTACGTAACTTTACCAAAAGGCGAAGATAACGAAAACTTCTATACAGCAATTGATTTACACGCTGATATGATGACAGATCCTGTTGTTCCTGATTACGAAATGGGCGCACCATTTGATGTAAACGATAAAACCGTTACCGACAAGCGTGAACGCCACGTTGTAATTGAGGAAATCAGAATGCGCAAAGACCAACCTTGGACAAAGGTTTATAACGCAACAAACAACGCGATGTATACAAATCACCCGTACAAGCGCGATGTAATCGGGACTCCTGAAATTATTTCTCAAGTTAAACAAGAAGAAATAATGGATTATTATAGAACTTTCTATTCACCTAAAAACGTTACTACAATTGTTGTCGGAGATTTTAATTCAGAAGAAATTTTACCGAGACTTGTAGAAGCATTTGATTGGGGCGAAAGACCAGAACCTCCTGAACGCAATATTCAACCTGATGAACCTGTTCCACAACAAGTTTATATAGAAAACGAAGCACACATCAATTCATCATTCTTGATGTTTGGTTTCTTGGGTGCTTTAGCTAAAGATTTGAAAAACGTAATTATGCTTGAAATGCTTGCCATTATTTTAGGCGAAGGTACAAGTTCAAGACTTTACGTAGATTTGGTTGAAAATATGGATGAACAAATTTTCAACATGATTGATGCAGAATGTTATACCTTCAGAGATGGTTGCAATTTCTTCGTACAAGCTAATTTTAATCCTCAATATAAAGAAAAAGCTATTGAGTTAGTTAAAACTGAACTCGAAAAATTGCAAACAGGTATAACAGAAAAAGAACTTAATAAAGCTAAAAAGAAATTAAAATCACGCTTTGCTTGCGAAGTTGAAACCGTTTCTGATATTGGCGAAACAATTGGATATTATATGACTGTATGCGATGATTTGTCTATTGCTGAAAACTATCTTCCAATTTGCGAAGAAATTACCTGCAAAGATTTAGAAGAAGCTGCAAAAAAATACTTAGACTTAAATCACGCAGTAATTTCAGTGCTTGTGCCTAAGAAACAGTAAATCAAGGTGCGTCAAATAACGCACCCCAAATTTTAAGCTTCGCCAACTTCTTTTTTCTGATATCTTGCTGCTTTCGCATTTATTGCATAGCAAGTCGAACAAAGTTTTTGCGATAGCATAAACATGTTGCGCTGAATATTTGCAACGTCATTCATAGCTTCAAGCATTTTTTCAGGATTCACCATTGATTCCATAGCTTCATGGTTATCAACTTTTTCATCCGCGTATTTTTTTACAAGTAACTTATCAATGTAATCTCTTGCGCCAACTGCCATAATTAAAACTCCTAATTCCTTAATTATTCCCTATACATTAATAAAGTATTTTCGAATTAAAAAATTGACATGTTTTCGTCGAATGTAAACTTTTTGTAACATGTGTGTAATCAGAAATACAATTTGACTTTTTGCACGACAAAATTTATAAAATCAAATAATTAATTTTTTGTTTATTTTTTAAGGTTTTCTTGAAAATAATGATTTAATATAAGTAAGGAAATAAGGTAATAGGGCAATAAGGGAATAAGATATTTAATTCGCTTCTGCTCATTAATTACCAGGTGAACAAGTAGACAATATGAAAAATTAAAATCACTCATTCTCTTATTACCTTATTCCCATATTCCCTTCAAAATAAAATAATCAAAAAAAAGGAGATATAAATTATGGCAAAAACAATTGGTATTGACTTAGGTACAACAAACTCAGTTGTAGCAGTTATGGAAGGTGGTAAACCTACCGTTATAGCAAACGCAGAAGGTATGAGAACAACTCCTTCTATCGTTGGTTTTTCTAAAACAGGTGAAAGATTAGTTGGTCAACTTGCAAAACGTCAAGCAATCTTAAACCCTGATAAAACTATTGCATCTATTAAACGTCACATGGGCGAAGATTATAAAAAGAATATTGATGGCAAAGACTATACTCCACAAGAAATTTCTGCAATGATTTTGAGAAAATTGGCAGATGATGCCAGTGCATACTTGGGAGAAAAAGTAACTTCAGCTGTAATTACAGTTCCAGCTTATTTTAACGATGCTCAAAGACAAGCAACAAAAGACGCAGGTAAAATCGCTGGCTTAGATGTTTTACGTATCGTAAACGAACCAACAGCAGCAGCTTTGGCTTACGGTCTTGAAAAAGATAAATCTGAAAAAGTTCTAGTATTCGACTTAGGTGGTGGTACATTTGATGTATCAATCCTAGAAATCGGTGACGGTGTTCACGAAGTTCTTTCAACATCAGGTGATACTCACTTAGGTGGTGATGACTTCGATAAAAAAATCATTGATTGGATTTGTGAAGAATTCAAAAAACAAGAAGGCATGGATTTAACTAACGATAAACAAGCTATGCAACGTATTAAAGAAGCAGCAGAAAAAGCTAAATGTGAATTGTCTTCAGTTGTTGAAACTACTATCAACTTACCTTACATTACAGCTGACGCTAACGGTCCTAAACACTTAGAATTGACTCTTACAAGAGCTAAATTTGAAGACCTTTCTCACGATTTGTTAGAAAGATGTAAAAAACCGGTTGAACAAGCTCTTAAAGATGCTGGCTTGAGCAAGAATGAAGTTGATGAAGTAGTTCTAGTTGGTGGTTCAACTCGTATTCCTGCTGTTCAACAATTAGTAAAAGAATATACAGGTAAAGAACCTAACCAATCAGTAAACCCTGATGAAGTTGTTGCAGTTGGTGCTGCTATTCAAGCCGGCGTTCTTGCAGGTGAAGTTAAAGACATCGTTCTTCTTGATGTAACTCCATTGACTTTGGGTATTG
>USFB01000065.1 GCA_900553895.1 uncultured bacterium
TTGTTACGGTGTTGTAGCTAAATCAGCCAAGTATGTTCAAACAGAGGCTGCATAAAAAAAATAGCGGATATAAATCCACTATTTTCTTATAAATTATTGTTTTTGTTGGGCTGAAAGTCCAACCTACATTTCTACATTTCCGCCTGATTAAACATTAGTTTCTTCTGTAGCATCAGAATTTTCTTCCGTTTCTTCAACTGCTTCATCTGTACTATCTTCTATATCATCTGCAGTTTCCGTATTCTCATATTCTTCTGAATTTTCTTCATCAGCTTCGGCATTTTCTTTAATTTCTTCTGCTTTAGCTTCCAATTTTTCAGCTTCAGCTTTTAAAGTTGCTTCAATTTCTTCTTCGTCTTTTGCTCTAATTACAGGAATTGAAAGCATCAACGCAACCTGGTCGCCTTCGTGTTCAAAGTTAAGTTCAAGAAGTTCTTTATCCAATTCAACATAGCGAGAAAGCAAGTCAATTAATTCTCCGCGCATTTGTTCCAAAATTTTTGGCGTTAAATTAGTTCTATCTTGCATCAAAACAAGTTTCAAACGGTTGGTCGCTACTGATTTAGAAGCATCGCCCTGTTCTTCTTGCGGGCGGAAGAACTTAGCCACGGTATTATAAATATCTGTGAAAAGCCCCATTCTACACCTTCGCTTTCAATTTTGCAAAAACATTTTTTAATTTAGCAACAAAACCTTTTGGCTCATCCAAATCCAAGAAAGGAACTTCCTCACCTAAAATTCTTTGTGCTACGTTTCTGTAAGCTTTACCTGCAAGCGCGTTTTCATCATTAACAATTGGTTCACCTTTGTTTGTAGATGTAATAATACCTGTATCTTCAGGAATTATGCCGATAAGTTGGCAAGATAAAATTTCTACTACATCATCAACACTCATCATTTCGTTGTTTTTGATTAAGTTTGGACGAACTCTGTTTAAAAGAAGTTTGTAACTTGTGATTTCTTCTTTTGATTCCAAAAGTCCGATAATTCTATCAGCGTCACGAATCGCAGACATTTCAGGAGTTGTAACAACTATTGCTTCACTTGCGCCTGCTACTGCATTTTGGAAACCTTGTTCAATACCCGCAGGGCAATCAACAAGAACGAAATCGTTTTCTTCTTTTAAGGTGTCACAGATGCCTTTTAATTGTTCAGCATTAACCGCTGTTTTATCTCTTGTTTGAGCTGCTGCAAGCAATGAAAGATTAGGATTCTTTTTATCCTTTACAAGTGCTTGTTTAAGTTTGCAACGTTCTTCAATAACGTCAACAATTGTGTAAACAATTCTATTTTCAAGACCAAGTAACAGGTCTAAATTTCTAAGTCCCAAGTCTGTATCAATAAGAACAGTCTTATAACCGGCTTTAGCAAGTGCTGTGCCAATGTTTGCGCTTGTTGTAGTTTTCCCTACTCCGCCTTTTCCTGATGTAATTACTATAACTCGACCAGTCATTAATCTCTCCTTAATTTTTTATAAATTACTATTTTTCCTTCTTCAATCTGAGCTTCTTCCGGTGTAAACTCATTTGTTTTTTGAACGTAAGGTACGTTCAATGTGTCATTTCTTCTAGCGTATAAACCTGCAATTCTTAGTTGAATTGCGTTTAATTTTAATGCTCTTACTTTTGCTGTAACATTACCCAAAGAGCCTGCATGAGCGATACCGCCCAAGATGCCCCAAACAGTAATGTCACCTGTTGCAACGATTTCACTACCAGGGTGAGCATCGCCAATAATCAAAATATTGCCTTCATAACTAACGGTTTGACCTGAACGCAATGTTTGATTTATGTACAAAGTTGGCAAGCTTTCTGTGTTTACACTGTTTTCTTCTGCGCCTTGAGGTAAAACATCACCTGTATCAAGAAGAATGTATTTGCTTGCATCTTCGTTTTTGATTAAACCTTCATTGGCTGCAAGAGTTTCAAAATCAGCACCGAAAGTATCCGCATGAATTACTTCAGACAACTCTTGGGTAGTTTCTTCTTCGCAAATATCTTCAATACCTTCCGTGGTTTCAATCGGGCTTGAAGATGTCGGAATATCTGCATGAACTTCAACGGTCTTGTTTTCTTCAACCGTTACAGCTTCTTGTTGTTCATCAGTTTCTGTTTTTACAACAACTTCTTCTTCCTTAAGATTTTCATCAGGTTCACAAGTTACTGCAGGTTCTACATTATCCGAAACTTCTGAAACGATGATTCCCAAACTAACGGCAGAAGCTTCTGTCTGCTCGGAATTTGTGTCAATAAACGCGATTGAAGCGTCCATTGATTCTATTAAAGCTTTAATGCTCAAAAGTTGAGATTGTTTTAAATCTAAACTTCCTAATTTTAAACAAATATTTTTTCCTTTTACATCAGGATGCTCCATAATTGAACTAAGCTCAAATACAAGCTGAGTTGTATTTTTAGCGTTGCTTAAATCAATAATAAAGCCATTCTCTACAAAACCTTTTTCCATTTGATTTTCCCAAATAATCTACCACAGCTTTTAGGATAGCTTAAATATTTTTTATATTCAATAAAGTGTGACACTTTGTAAATTTTAAATATTCTTATCGGCTCTAAACTTGTTTATTTTATAAATTTTCATGTTTGTTTTATACTTGATGTAAAGAGGTAAAGTTATGAAAGACATGTTAGATAAAATCGTTCAGATAGAAAAAAGATATGTTGAATTAGGTGAAACTCTGTCTGATCCGAATGTAATCGCTGATTACAATAAATTCCGTGATTTATCAAAACAAAGAAAATCTATGGAAGAAACTGTTGAACTTTATTATGCGTGGAAAAAAGCAGTTGATGCTATTGATGAAGCAAAACAACTTATTCACGATGAAAAAGACGAAGAAATGAAACAGTTCTTGAAAGCTGAAATGGAAGAAAACGAAGCCAAAATTCCTGAATATGAAGAAAGAATGAAGGTTCTTCTTCTTCCACGCGACCCGATGGATGATAAAGATATTATGCTTGAAATCAGAGGCTCTGCAGGAGGCGACGAGGCTAACATTTTCGCAGGTGACTTAATGCGCA
>USFB01000066.1 GCA_900553895.1 uncultured bacterium
GTAGCGTTTGGGGTTTTGCCGGTTATGGTGGAGGACAAGAATCTTATTTGGATAGCATGACCAGCTTTGCACAAAAGAACCCTGTTAAAAAACAAAATGCAATATCAGGTCATCAAATGAAATTAAATGAAACAGTTGCAGAACGCAAGAAAAAAGCAGCTGAAATTAATAATCATATTAAAAACCAAAGATTGATGAACTATAAAAAAACAGCAGATGAACAAAGGTTTAAAGCACATATTGATTCTGTTAAACTTTCAGAAGTTGATGCCAACAAAACTGCAAGCCAATTAACAAGAGAAATTGAACAACAAGATGTGGAAATGATGTCACATGATGATAGGAAAAAATTCATTATGGACAAATTTCAAGACGCAGCTGCTAAGAAAGATATTTCCGGAATGAAAAATGCGTTGGCTGAATTTAATTCATATATGTGTAAATACATTGATGACAATGTTGGTGTTACAGATGTAAAAGATGCTATCAAAAAATATAGCGGTTTAAATGCTCTTGTTGATTATGTAGATAACTTAGTTGATGACGGTGATGAAACTAACTTGAGTAAGTTAGAAACGGCGTGGAACATTACTAAAGGTTTAGGCGATGCCGTTGATGGTTTTATAGGCGCAGAAGGTATCGAAATGGTTGGCGCATTAGGAGTTGCAAGCAAAGTTGCAACTATTGCAAATGTTGGTAAGTATTTCGCAGTTGCAACACAAGGCTATTTTGGTGTAGAAGGTAGCCAATTGATTGGTGCAGGTTTGGCTCACGCACAAACTGCTGAAACGGAAGAAGAGGCTCGTTTAGCTGGTAGCGAACTCGGCATGGGAACAATTATGCTTGGTGGGGCTGTAAAGTCTGCTAAACAAGGCTTTAAGAATAATTTATCACAAAATAATACACAAACTCTAACAGATGTGTTAAGTTCATTTAAAAATAAAGATGGTAGCTGCATGTTCGCAGAAGAACTTAAGATGTTAGCAAATCATAAAGGCTCAACAGGGGAATTAAATCAACTAAAAACAGCTATCGACAAAAAATGCACGAATGGAAATATGAGTGTTACTAATTATGCCAGAATTAGAGAAAGTTTGAATATAATATTACAAGAAAACAATCCTTCTATTCAGAGGATGAAAGAATTCGGTGATGCACTGGCTAAAGATTATAGCAATATGATTGAACCTGAAGTTCAAAATATGGTCAGCTATTTAATGGGTAAAGATATTAAAGTTGAGTTTGATGGAAAATTTTATAAGGCTAAAAACGAAAATGGCACTTTTAGCGCGCGTTCTAAAGGGGCAAATTCAGTATATTCCAAAATTAAGAAAAAAGTTATAGAACTAAAAACTGAGGTTCCGAAAAACAAACAACAAGCTGATATGTTAATAGGTGATGCAGGTGGGTTTAGGTTTACTATAAGTTCAGTTGAGAAGGGCACTATAAACAAAATTATATTGGAAACCGTTCCTAAAAATGAAAGAGTAGAATTTAATAAGTATTTTGAAAACAGTTATAAATTAACTCCTGCAGAAAAAGCAAAAGTAAACAAAAACTTCTTGAAATATGAAAAGACAATTACTGAACGCGCTATACACGCACAATCAGATAAATTTGTTGCAAAATTGTGCGATGGAATAGAAAGCGGAGAAATTCATCTTCAAGAAATTAATAATTATTGCGGACGCGATGGAATACCTTATTTTTCACAAGAACATTTGCAAAATATCACTTTGTCTTATAATAAATGGTTTGAAAAGGCTGGTAAAAGTGCCGATTATTCAGCAATTAAAGACAAAAATGGTTTTACCATGGCTATAAAAGACAAGTTTGGAAACAAATTCGATAGAGCCTTAAGAATTGAAGACAGTCAAACAAATTCTGATGCAATAAAAGAATCAGGATATACAAGCTCACAATTTAATATTATCGGTAAAAATGGCTTGAAAATAGAATTTCAGTATAGAAGTAGTAAAATTAACGATTTTGCCGAATATGAACATGTTCCGTATGATATACGAGAAAATAAAGAAACTGTAAATGCTCCAAAATATGATAAAATAAGAAATATTTTAAAAGACAAAGATAAAATGAGTGATGATAATTATAAAAAATATTACAATCCGTATTTAACACAAGTGTATAATTATAATCGCAGAATAGAATTAGGCATGCCGGTGGGAGAAAAACCCGCGCTGAATAAAGCTAATTTTAAAAATCTGACTCAAGAAGAAATTAATTTGATTTCTGTTGAAGGACTTAAAACTTTACATGATGCTAAATAATATTGTATATTATACTTAAAACGAGGTAAAATCAGATGAAAAACATTTATAATGTTAGTGAAAAAATAAATACGAATTTTAATGGTATAAAAAATGCTAAAGCAGGTAATAAAATGAAAACTTTTGGAAATAGTATAGAACAAGCACTGGAAAATATATCAAAACGAATACAAAGAGAAATGCCTCAAAATGGTTCTTTTGGTACAATTATCGAACGATTTAATAACCCTGAAAAAACAACTTATGCAAAAGATTTCAGTATAGAAATCGTTGCAGGAATTGGAGAAAAGCTAAAAGATATCCGCTTTGTCAACGTAAAAACAGAACATCCTCATTTAGATAAAGTAAGAGGTGGTGCTATTTTTTCAGGTACGACAGATGAAGTTTTGGAATTTTTCAAAGAGCCTAAAAAATATACGAAATTAATTGAAAAAATGGTAATAGAAGATTCTGAAAAATTAGCTTAATTTATAAAAACAATTATTTTTAGATATTTTAAGAGGGAAAAGCGTAAGCTATTCCCTCTTTTTTAAGTTAATAACACCCTCTCCCGTCCTTCGGACACCCTCCCCATGTAAAATTTAAAAAATAATAGTTAATAATAAGCTGGATTGCTTCAGGCTAATCGCCTTCGCAATGA
>USFB01000067.1 GCA_900553895.1 uncultured bacterium
ATTGCCTATGATATTTTTGATAAAATTAGTACAAAGGCTAAAAAGAAGATAGGTTATAATGTATGAAGCGATGCGATGGTTATCTTTTTTCGGATATAAACTTTTTAAACTAACATAGCTTAAGGTAATTAAAGATGTGAAGAGTAAGGATGAGCTACTAAGAAAAATGAGGAGGTCATTAAAACTATATTGCGGAAATTTGATTGCCCAAAGTTGTTTAATGATTCGGAATATATCATAAACGGTTTGACTACCGACAACATAGTAGATGCCAAGAGCTAAAATAGGAATAAAAGATAGATTTATTATCATGGAGATAATGTATTTCGCGATTGTTAATTTTAAGGGAGAAAGAGGTAACATACTCTCTAAAAGAAAGGTCTTGTTTTTAAAGGTATTAATAGTATGTTCGGCTCCTTTTAAATAACAGGAGAAAATATTTAATATTACGAGAATAATAAAAGCGATGATAATTATAGCTTTTAAGAGAAAAGGAAAATAAAAAAAGAAATTTAAAGAGAGTTAAAAAACAGGCTAAAACAACAACTAAAAAAACTTCTGCTAAAAAATCAACCGCATCAAAAGCAAAAGAAAAAACAAAAGAATAAAATTTAGGCTTCATCGTTTGATGAAGCCTTTTTAACTATTCGGATTTCAAAAGTTCGTCGATTTCGTTTTCACCTTGTTTTTCAAAGACATTTTCTTCGGGATAAAGAATATCCAAAATTCTTCTAAAACAGCCGACGTGGACTTTTTCGTCGCCTGCGACTTCATAAAGGACTTTTTTAACATCTTTGTCCTCAATAGATTCTGCTAATTGTTCATACATTTGAATTGCCTCATATTCTGCTGCTATATTAAATCTGATTGCTCTAATAATTTCTTCTTTATAGAGTTTTCGGTCGCATCTTTTAACCGAAAAGGGAGTTGAAAATTCAGGCATTAATAAATCCTTTCTTTTAATGAGTACAATAGAAATATTCTTTAAAAGGAGGAAATAATCTATTGGACAAACGGGTATAAAAGATTTTTTATGTTGACGGATTTTATTTTTTATATTTGGCACCCTAAACTGCAAATTTTGTGTAGGACGCCGTGTGAGCGATAGCGAACCCTTTTATGTCATCCTGAATTTATTTCAGGATCTTTTTGTCACCTTGAACTTCTTTCAGGGTCTTCAATTCTATTTATAGAAAAAGGAAAAGGCTCCGAGTGGAGCCTGTACTTTAATTAGAGAGAGAGAGTTTTAAAAAGTTTTTAGAGAGTTGAGAGAGAGTTTAGAGAGATTGTTGAGAGAGAGATTATTTAACTATGAAAAGTTAGGTGCTGATTTTTTGATTGCGTTTTGTTCTGCTTTTTCAACTGATTCTAATTCGTTTTGGTAAGCGTTCAATTGAGTTTCGCATCTTTTCTTTTGAAGATCATAGTTTGTTTGAAGTTGGTTTAATTCTTGGATTTCAGCATCTGACATAGCAGTTTGAGTGTCGATTTCAGCCAAAGCCTTGTTCAATTCGTTTTCGGCATCTGTTTTCTTAGCGTTGTAGTTTTCAGAAGTTGAATCTAAGCCGTTAACAGTGTTAGCATATTTTGTGTAAGCTTCTTGGCTTGCTTTTGTAGAATTCAAAGCAGAAGCGTTTTGTTTAGCAAAGATTGATGAAGACAAAGAATATTCTTTTTCAGTCAAAGACATCAATTGAGCGTTGCAAGAGTTTAATCTTGTAGTAACTGATAATTTTCTAGCTGTAAATAATGCGTATCCCATTTTTCTCTCCTTTACAAAGACTTTCTCAGGGTCTTTAATCTCTCTACTCTTATATAAAGTATTCCACTTTTAAAAAATTGCCTTTTTGTATATACTCAATTTTACAAAAGTTAACATGATAAAAACATGTAGATACATGGTTTTTGGGGGCAGGGAGATTTGAGGGAGAGGATAAAAAAACAATTTGCATAAAAGAATAAGAATAATATGTTGTTGATGGAAAAATACCTGTTATTTTAGGCACTAAGAGAAAAGACCCTGAAATAAATTCAGGGTGACAGGTGGTATAAGTATAAATTGTCATTCCGAACTGCGGATGTTGAAATTAAAACAGAGCGAGAAAATACGGACTTTCGCACCACAAGAAGATATTTGAGAATTTTCGGAACACAGAAAAATAGGTCTATTGAGTGGAGTTCGTTTTTTCCCGTCAATAAAAATTATGATTTTGTTGAGCCGAACTCCGTGCCTGACGGTTGGGATATTCACAACTTTATTTTTAGATTTATGGATAACAACCTGCCTGTTAGAATCGTTGTAACAAATGACATCAGAAGACCCGTCCTGAATATGCTTGCATCTGTTGATAACTACTCTTTCAGAGAAGATGCGGTTAACGATATTCAATATTCAATAAGGTTAACCGAATTTACTCTTATTTAGATTGTGGCCTGGGCATTTCTAAACCTTTTTGAAAATAATAATCCGCCCTCGCTTGTCCTGCCTTACTTCTAAGCGGATAAAGCGTGCTATCGGGGGCATATTTTGAATTTAATGCAGGGCCGTTGTTTTCAACAGGATAATTCCCCCAACTGTTAATTTGGTCGTCTGTTTGCGATTCTTTGGGTAAAGAAAAATAAAAATCTAATTGT
>USFB01000068.1 GCA_900553895.1 uncultured bacterium
AGCGTGATAAAAAAGAATCTATTATCTTCAAAGGTGATGATAACTCTTATTATGAGAAGTATGGCGAAAAACTTCCTATCGGTTGGGTTGTAACGAACTTTGAAACTCTGTTGGAATATGAACAGCCGACAAAATATATTGTAAATGACACGGATTACAAGCCGACATACAAAACACCGGTTTTAACAGCCGGAAAATCATTTATACTCGGCTACACAGATGAAATTAACAATATATTTGATGAGTTGCCAGTAATCATATTTGATGACTTCACCACAGAAAGCAAGTTTGTTGACTTTCCATTTAAGGTAAAATCGTCTGCCATGAAAATCTTACACATAAATCAAGATTTGGTGCTTCCGAAATACGCTTTTTATCTAATGCAAGTGACAGGAATTGACCACGAAAATCATCAACGATATTGGATTTCAACATATAGCCAGGAAGAGATTGCTTTACCACCGCTAAAAGAACAGGAAAGAATCTTAACTAAATTAGAGTATTGCTATACACTCTTAGACGATATTTAAATTTGTGTGGCATTTACCTTACAAGTTCCGTTATGTGTGATATCGAATTTGAAATTGATTGAATCATATCAACAATTTTATTTTGCTCATTTAATGGTGCAACCGGAATTAGAATTCTATTCATATTCTCCTGGGTAAGTTTCAATCTTGTAGTTCCATAAACATAATTTAGATAATCCGTAGCATTAAGACAGTGTAAGAGATACTCGGATATAATCATAGATTGTAAAATATGAGCATGGTTGTTTACCCATACTTTACCATTGACAATATATGCTTTTGGAGCTTTTTTATCTAAGAACGGAGCTGCATCTTCCCCTAATAATACAAATACTCCATCTAAAAGATATTCATCAATAATATCAACTTGCCCTGCGGCTCCATAATACGGAAATAATTCACTTGATATTTTTCCAGATTTTCTCTTTTTCCTTTCTTCGGAATTAACTGGCTTTCGCAAATTATCGTGGTTTATTGCGACGGTATTTAATCGTGCCCAGCACCAATTATCCGGTATCACAAATGGAATTTCATCATCAATACAAGCGATAGATTCCCCTATCTTCTCATAATAAGAGACTTGTAAACATCTTCGTTATAATATTTGTGCGGAAAACCGCAGAAATATTTTACGGAGGTGTCTTTTTATGAAGACAAAACAAACATTTGAAGAACATTTGAGAAAGAGCAATCTTTCGGAAAACACAATCACTTCATATTTATGGACGGTAAACTATTACAAGTCCAATTACGACGAAGTGAACAAAGAAAATCTGTTGGCTTATAAGGGCTATCTTATGGAGTTTTTTAAGCCTAAAACCGTTAATTTGCGAATACAGGCAATTAACAAATATCTAGAATATTTGGGAAAAGAAAGGCTACAACTTAAAGCGGTTAGGGTTCAGCAAAAGAATTTTTTAGAGAATGTCATCAGCAATGCCGATTACAATTTTCTAAAAAAACAGTTGAAAAAAGACGGCAATATGGAATGGTATTTTGTTGTATGGTATTTAGCGGCTACCGGCGCAAGAGTGAGCGAATTGATTCAAATCAAAGTTGAACACGTTGAAATCGGATATTTTGATTTATATACAAAAGGCGGCAAGCTCCGCAGATTATACATACCGAAAAAGTTAAGAACAGAAACTCTTGAATGGCTGGGTGAAACAAACCGTTCCACCGGCTATTTATTTTTGAACAGATACGGAGAAAGAATCACCACTCGCGGCATTTCTCAACAGCTTAAAAATTATGCCGATAAATACGGTCTTGATAAAAAGGTTGTTTATCCGCATTCTTTCCGCCATCGCTACGCAAAGAATTTTCTTGAAAAATATAATGATATTGCTTTACTTGCTGACCTTATGGGGCACGAAAGCATTGAAACAACCCGAATATATCTTCGTCGTACCGCAAGCGAACAACAAGAACTTGTTGATAAAATAGTTACTTGGTAAAAGTTAGGGGCTGTCGCTTTAACGAATGAATTTTCGTGAAGCGGCAGCTTCCTTTTTGCTGTTTTAAGGATAAAATCTATCAAAAAACGCTTTTCATTGTTACAGGTTATTATTAAAGACGCACTTTAACAAGCTATTTTTGATGACTTGAAAAATTGTTTTGATAAGTCAAAATTTAGGCACTTTTTATCAGAAATAAATGTGTTCCGGTTCTTCCAGTTTGAATCTTATTATGTAGTTTGTTTATGTTTCTTGCCATGGCAAGCAATGTACT
>USFB01000069.1 GCA_900553895.1 uncultured bacterium
ATTTTAAACTATACAATATAAAATGCAAACGAATTTGATTTGTGATTGATGCTTTTTTGATGATGTACCAAACGGATTGCGTGGATTGTGTGGCACAAAGTGAACAAAAAACGGTATGAAAATGAAAAAGCGGCGTACGGAAATGTTCACTGCGCCATACATTTGCGACAAATCTCGTCAACGGTATTAAGCAACCGAACGGTTCAATAAAATCCTTAACTCCTCGCCAAGTTGCCGATCTGCTCGGACACGGCACCTCGCAAATTACTGAACTCTATTATGTCAGAAAAGACACATCTAGGCTCAACGGTATCACCGAAGGATTTGAGATGTAACCCGATTGCATATCTCCAAATTAAACACAACAAACAGACCGCCGAAGTTAAACCTCGGCGGTCAAAATTTGCGTTGCTTTAAACAAAGATATAGCAATTTTTATGTTGTACAGAATCATTGCAACAGTTTCTACGGAAGCAAAAATATGATGATTTGAATTTCAGAAAATATTAAAACGTATAAGCGATCTTTTTAGATTTATCATAAAAAGTAGCTTGATTTGACATGTTTTGACACGAATTATTGCTAAATTAAAAAATAAGGAGTAAAATAGTTTGTAGCAGAAATTGATTTTGAACTGTTATATTAAGTGAGGGATATTATAGGGATGTTGGCTTTTTATATGGCGTTTATCGACGACGAAGACGACAGAGAAAAATTTGAAATCATATATAATGAATATAGGAAAAGAATGGTTTCAACTGCTTATTCGATTCTTCATAATCACGAGGACGCCGAAGACGCTGTCCATGATACTTTTATAAAAATTGCACGCAATATGAATTCTATAGGCGATCCTAAATCAAACGAAGCATTATCCTATGTTCTAAAAGCGACAAAAAATACCGCAATCAATCTTTCCAAAAAGAATACAACAAGAAATAAGCATATTCATCTTGAAGATGTTGAAAATATGACAGACGAACACTTTTTTGAAAAACTCAGTGTTAGTAAAGATTACGAAAAAATCGTTTCAGCCATAAGAAACTTAAACGATACATACAGGGATGTAATGTTTTATCATTATGTATGTGAAATGAAAATAAAAGATATTGCCGATTTGCTTGGTAAAAAGAACTCGGCAGTAAGGCAGCAACTTGTCCGTGGTAAAAAGATGTTGATAGAAATTCTTGAAAAAGAATGGAGTGAGTAGTTTGGAAAATAGCAAATCAATGTTTATTAGGGCTTTTTTGGAAGCAGAAGCATTGGATAATGCGAAATTAAAAAGTGAAGATGAAATCGAATGGGAGTTTTCAGAAAAATTTGAAAACTCAATGAATAAGCTGATAAAGAAAAACAATCACATTCAGCTGTCAACTCGGAGAACTGTCAGAAGAGGTTTGCTTGCGGCAATTATAGCCTTGATTGTTGCATTTACAGGTCTTATGAGTGTTTCGGCAACGAGAAAACCGTTTATTGAATTTATAAAGAAAGTGTTTTCTCAGTATAATGATATTTCGATATCAAATGAATCCACTCTGCCAGTAAACAGAATTGAAACGGAATATACCTTGTCCGAATTGCCCGAAGAATACGAGCTTACAACCTATGAAAAGGATGAGATAGGGGTGTTTTCAAGGTGGAAAAGCTCGGTTGATGAGTCGGAAATAGTATTTTCACAAGATATTTTGCTTGTAAATATGTCTATCGATAATGAGCATAATTATCGGGAGATAACAGTAAACGGTTATAACGCTTACTTAAATCAATATGAATTTAACACTTGCTTAACATGGACTGACGGCAATTATTTGTTTACTTTGAATATACCTAACAGCCTTAATATTGACATTACAGAGCTTGCAAAAAATATTGTCGAAAAAAATTGAAAATTCTTGTAACATAAACATCCTTTCGGACTGTTATATATTGCGAAGGGCAATAATAGTTTGAAAGGAGTACTTTAATATGAAAAAATTTTTTTACGTTTTTACGTTAGCGATTTTGATGTTTTCTATTTCTTCAGCTTTACTTTGTAGTTTTTCGGCATCAAACAATTTGACGACCTCAATTGAAGCTTACACATCTAAGGGAGTAAAAAATACAGCTACCTCAAAAGGTACGCTATGGTCTACCCAATCAGATGGACCGGGACTGGATATTGAGGCGAATACTTACGTGTATTTGTATTATACAAAATCCGGAAAAGAAACATATTATGCAGATTATAAAACTGCCCAAAAT